>CP131056.1:575000-1317500 GCA_030657355.1 Radicibacter daui | reverse complement strand
TCCGGCAGGTTCTCGTCCGGCGCGGCGCGCAGGTAATCGAGCGTCTTGCCCACCGTCCAGAACATCGGGACGGCAAAGGCCTCCTTCTGCATGAGACGGCCGGCGGAGCCTTCGGGGAAGGACAGGCCTTCCAGCACCGCCGCGCGTACCAGCGGGTTTAAAAGGCGCAAGGTCTGCAGGCGGTCATCATCATCGAGGCCTTCGAGCAGATCGACGGCATCGTCGCTGTCCAGCTCGTTGATGGCCTCGGCAAGTTCGATGGGCGGCAGCAGCTTGACCACGGCCTGGCGGGCGGCGCCATCCAGATAGGTCAGCACTTCGGGATCGAGGCGGCGGCGCAGATGGTGGACCACCTGCTCACGCCCGTCCGGGCCCAGTTTTTCCAAAAGGTCGGCAAGGTCGGCGGCGTGCACATCGGCCAGCAGCTCTTCGAGCGCGACCGTATCGCCGGCTTCCAGCGCCTCATCCACCGAGCGGATGAGGGTGCGCTGCGCTTCATAGGCATCTTCGGGCTGGGCTTCGGGCCGTGCTTCGTCGCTGAGATCGTTCATGATCCCTCCCTTCCCCGAGATAATCTGCCGGAATGCCTTTTTCCGGCCTCCTGCGGCCCCGCCGGGGGACCGCCCTTGCGGGCGGTTTGTTACTCGTTATCCCCGGCGGCGCAACAGGCTATTTAGTTTAGGAGGTCGGCCGCCTCAGGATGCCGCAGTGGCTTCCTCCCGGGCGGAGACGATCTGGGCATCAACGCAGGCAAGAGCGGCCATGTTGACGATGCCGCGCACCGATGCGGTCTGCGTCAGGATATGCGCCGGCTGGCGCACACCGATCAGCACCGGGCCGATGGACGGACCGCCACCGATGGCGCGGCCGAGATTGTGCGCGATGTTGGCGGCATCAAGGTCCGGCATGACCAGAAGATTGGCCGCACCCTCAAGCCGCGAGCTCGGGAACATCTGGGCGCGCGCGTCCGGGTTCAGCGCCATGTCGGCATGCATCTCGCCCTCGACCTCGAGGTTCGGTGCCTGCTCGAACAGCATCTGCATCGCCTTCTGCATCTTGCGCGCCGAATCATCGGAGCGGGTGCCGAAGTTGGAATGCGAGAGCAGCGCGACCTTCGGCTTGATGCCGAGGCGCTGGAGATAGTCGGAGGCCAGCAGCGTCTGGGTGACGATCTGCTCGGCACTCGGCTGGTCGTTCACCTGGGTATCGGTGATGAAGATGGTGCCGTTATTGAGCACCAGACCACCGATGGCCGCCGGCGCCGACACCCCGTCGGACAGGCCGATGAGGTTGGTGACATGCTCCAGATGGCGGGTGTAACGGCCGACGAGACCGCAGATCATCGCATCCACGTCACCGGCCTTCAGCATCAGCGCGGCGATGACGGTGGGGTTGGTGCGCACATAGGAGCGGGCGTTGTCGGGCGTCACGCCCTTGCGCTCGGTCAGCTCGTGATAAAGCCGGGTGTAACGGTCATAGGCGTCGCACTCGACCGGCTCGAACACCTCGAAATCCACCCCCGGGCGGATGCGCAGGCCGATGCGGTCGATGGTTTCCTGCATCGCCTCGCGGCGGCCGATGAGCACCGGCTTGGCCAGACCTTCATCGAGGATGACCTGGGTGGCCATCAGGATGCGGTCATTTTCGCCCTCGGCAAACACCACGCGGCGCGGATCGCTCTTGGCGCGGGTGAAGGCCGGACGCAGGGTCATGCCGGTCTTGAAGACGTATTGCGACAGGCTTTCGACATAAGCCGCCATGTCCGTGATCGGACGGGTGGCAACGCCGGTTTCCATCGCCGCGCGCACGACGGCGGGCGGGATCTTCTCGATCAGGCGCGGGTCGAAGGGCTTGGGGATGAGATAGGTGGGGCCGAACTTCAGCGTCTCGTCCGGGTAGGCGGCAGCCACCACATCCGACGGCTCCGCAAGCGCGAGGTCGGCAATCGCCTTCACCGTCGCGATCTTCATCTCTTCATTGATCGTGGTGGCGCCGCAATCGAGCGCACCGCGGAAGATGAAGGGGAAGCACAGGACGTTGTTGACCTGGTTCGGATAATCCGAGCGGCCGGTCGCCATGATGGCGTCGGAGCGCACGGCGGCGACCTCTTCCGGCAAAATCTCCGGCGTGGGGTTGGCAAGCGCCATGATGATGGGATTGGCCGCCATGCGGGCCACCATCTCCGGCTTCAGCACACGCGGGGCGGAAAGGCCGAGGAAAATGTCGGCACCCTCGATGATTTCGCCGAGGCTGCGGGCGGCGGTTTCCTGGCCGTAACGCTCCTTGCGCGGATCCATGTTGGTGTTGCGGCCCTTCCAGACCACACCATCAATGTCGCTGACCCAGATGTTCTCGCGCTTCATGCCCATGGAGACCAGGAGGTCAAGGCAGGCGAGCGCGGCGGCGCCGGCGCCGGAGGCGACCAGCTTCACCTCGTCCAGCTTCTTGTTGACGAGGCGCAGGCCGTTGAAGATCGCCGCCGTGACGCAGATGGCGGTGCCATGCTGGTCGTCATGGAAGACGGGGATGTTCATGCGCTCGCGCAGCTTCTCTTCAATGTAGAAGCATTCGGGCGCCTTGATGTCTTCAAGGTTGATGCCGCCGAAGGTGGGCTCCAGCGGGGCAACCACATTGACGAACTTGTCCGGGTCGGTCTCGTCCACCTCGATATCGAAGACGTCGATGCCGGCGAACTTCTTGAAGAGGACGGCCTTGCCTTCCATCACCGGCTTGGACGCCAGCGCGCCGATGGCGCCAAGCCCCAGCACCGCGGTGCCGTTGGAGATCACCGCGACGAGGTTGCCGCGCGCCGTGACGCTGAACACCTCGGCCGGGTTCTCGACAATCGCCTCGCAGGCAACCGCCACGCCGGGGGAATAGGCCAGCGCGAGGTCGCGCTGGTTTTCCATCGGCTTGGTCGCAACGATCGCCAGCTTACCCGGCGGGTTGTTGCGGTGATACTGGAGGGCATTTTCCCTGAGCTTGTCAGCTTTCTGGCTCATCGTTCCTATCGGCTCCGTGCGGGCTCGCGAGCAGCGTTATTTCGCAAGGCCTAGCCTTATGGAGCCCCCCTGTCCAGCCCAAGAAACCTGCGGGTTTTTTGCGTAAAAGAGACAGGGGCGCCATTGTGCAAGTGCAGCAAAAGTGCCGAGTCCCGCACAGGCGCTGGCCGGAAGCGGTTACGGGGGCGCAAAAGCAGGCACACTGCCATGCGCCAGACCCGAGGCAGGCATGCGGGCAGCGGACAAGGCTGAAAGGATGGTGAAAGGATCGCGGCGGGCCTGGCAACGCCGGCAGCCGGCGAAAAGAGCCGGAAAAAACAAAAGGCAGGCTCGAAGGCCTGCCTTGTTTGGCCCCGTCCTCACTGACGTGATCCGGGGTTTCTGATGGTGCGGTCGAGAAGACTCGAACTTCCACGACCTTTCGGCCACAGCGACCTCAACGCTGCGCGTCTACCAATTCCGCCACGACCGCACTTATCAGAACTGGTGCTTGCGGCCTTTCGACTTCAGCACCATATGGCCTCCGGAAACAGTGTTGGGCGCCTTGGTAGTCAGCGCCCTTGCTCCCGGTGCGGGAGGGAGATAGCAAAAGGCTTTCGGGGTAGCAAGCCCCGTTTTCAAGAAACGATGACGATGATGAATATGAGCGCCGCCAGAGCCCCCGAAACAGCCCCCGAAACCGCAGAAATGCTGGTTCCTGGCGTTGAAGACGCGCCGGAATGGCTGATTTCCGATAAGCCGGTCGACTATCCCGAAGCGCTGAAATTCATGGAAGAACGGGTGGAAGCGATTCAGGAAGGCCGGGCGCGCGAGCTCATCTGGCTCTTGGAACACCCCCCGCTTTATACCGCCGGCACCAGCGCGAAGACGGATGATCTGCTGCAGCCGGGGCGCTTTCCTGTCTATGACGCCGGGCGCGGCGGGCAATACACCTATCATGGCCCCGGCCAGCGTGTGGCCTATGTGATGGTGGATTTGCGCCGGCGCGGGCGCGACGTGCGCTGCTTCGTGCATAATCTTGAAGAATGGATGATCCGGGCGCTCGACCGCTTCAACGTAAAGGGCGAGCGGCGCGAGGGCCGGGTTGGCATCTGGGTGGCGCGGGGCGGCGAAGGCTGGCCGGGCCGCGAGGACAAGATCGGCGCTATCGGCGTGCGCATCCGGCGCTGGATCAGCTTTCATGGCATTGCACTGAATGTGGAGCCGGACCTCAGCCATTTTACCGGCATCGTGCCCTGCGGCATCAGCCAGCATGGCGTGACCTCGCTGGTCGATCTTGGCCTGCCGGTGACGATGGCCGATGTGGATGTGGCGCTGCGCGCTGCCTGGGACGAGGTGTTCGGCGCCGGGGCTCCTGCCCCGAGCTGCGAGGCGTAAGGCGCAGCAGGCAGGGCTGCCCTGACGACCCCACACTTTTCAGAAGCGTCATAAGCGCCTAGTTTTAGAGCAACCTTATAAAGCGCCCGGTCCCCTTCCCCCATCCCTGCGGCGGAAGGACGGGCGCTTTCTCCATCTTTATAAGAATAGACAGAAAGACCACGACATAATGGCCGACAAGCAGACGCCCAGCCGCCCGCCGCGCGGCCCCCGCCCCGCGAGCCGCACGGGCGGCAGCCAGGGCGAGACCCGCAACGGCGCCCCGAAGGGCGGCAGCCGGCCGGCCGGCGCCAAGAGCGGCGCCTCGCGCGCCGCCGGCGGCAAGCCGGGCGGCTTCAAGAGCGAAGGCGGTTTCAAGGCTGGCGGGTCCAGGGCCAGCGGGTCCAAAGAAGGTGGCTTCAAGCCGCGCGGTGAAGGCTTCAAGGGCAAAAGCGCAGCCGGCGCCGGTGGTGACGCCAGAACAGGTGAAGCGCGCCCGCCGCGCGCCCGCACGGCGCGCCCGATCCTGCAGGTGCCCAAGGCCCCGGCCCTCCCCCCGCGCGCCGAGCCGGTCGAAACCCCGGCCGCCGCCGCGCCGGTTGAAGGCGCCGCACCCGTTGCCGCGGCTGCTCCGCGCAAGCGCCCGACCAACCTCTCCATGCCGATCTGGCAATATGTGCGGCTGATGGTGGAGCTTGAGGAAGAAGCCAAGAAGCCGCGCAAGCGCCTGCTTGCCATCTGGCAGCGCTGGCGCAGCCACTGGCAGGAGATGGACAAGCGCCTTGAGCAGCTGGCCAAGAGCGACCACGGCGCCTACTCCACCGCGATGATGAAGCAGCAGGTGGAGATGGGCCAGATGGAGCCGCGCGAGGCCAAGGAGGCCGAGCTTGCCCTGCGCCGCGTGCTCTCGCAGATGAAGAGCCGCCTGCAGGCTGCCCAGGGCTCCGACCCGACCTATGCCCGCGACCTCAATTTCGAGATCGCCGGCATCGAAGAAACCCGCAAGAAGCTGGAAGCGATGAGCTGACGGCAGCCCCGTCAGCCATCCACTCCCCTTCGCCGCATGCTCTGGCTCAGCCTCGCCCTTCTTGCCGCGCCGCTCCTCCTCGCCATTCTGGCGACACTGGCGGCGACGGTGTGGACGGGCGTGCCGAGCCAGTCCAGCTCCCCCGGCGCGGTTGCCGCCGCCGTCGAGATCGTGCCCGAGGAATTTGACGGCACCATCATCGATGCCGGCGCCGGCTGGGGCGCGCTGACCTTCTCCCTCGCCATCCGCTTTCCCGAGTGCCCGGTGATTGCCGTCGAGCTGTCGCCGCTACCCTGGCTTTTCCTGCAACTGCAACAGCGGCTTATCTACCGCCTGCCCAATGTGCAGATCATCTTCGGCGATTTTAACCGGCTCAGCTTCCATGGCGCCGATCTTGTGGCCTGTTATCTGACGCCGCCCGCCATGGCGCGACTTGCCCCGAAGCTGAAGGCCGAGCTGCAACCCGGCAGCCTTGTTGTCAGCAACAGCTTTGGGCTGCCGGGCTGGCGCCCCATCGACACCGTCAAAATCCCCGACGATACCGACGGTAATCTGGTCGCGCTTTATTGCCGGTAGGTTACTAGCGCTGGCCACCCGCAACGGGCAGCGATAAGGTTAACGTCAAGGGGTGGTGACACCCCGGCCGGGTGGCATAACCGCGCATGCAGGGCCCGGCAGAAATTTGAGTTTCCGGCAGGTTTGCCGGGCTTTTCGAGAAGAAAGTCAGAAAGGGAAATGGCCCCCATGTCCGGTTCCATCGACGAACGCCTGCGCCAGCTCGGCATCGAGCTTCCCGTCGCAGCCGCGCCCGCCGCCAATTATGTGCCCTATGTCATCACCGGTTCGCTGCTGTCGATCTCCGGCCAGCTGCCGATGAAGGACGGCACGCTGGGCTGGAAGGGCCAGGTGGGCGACGCCGTGAGCGTGGAAGACGGCCAGGCCGCCGCGCGCCAGTGCGCCATCAACATCATCGCCCAGATCCGCGCCGCGCTGGAGGGTGATCTCGACCGCGTGGTGCGTATCGTGCGCCTTGGCGGCTTCGTCAGCTGCGGCGCCGATTTCGGCGACCAGCCGAAGGTCATCAACGGCGCTTCCGATCTGATGGTGGCCGTATTCGGCGACAAGGGCCGCCACAGCCGCGCTGCGGTGGGCGTCAGCGCCCTGCCGTTCGGCGCCAGCGTCGAGGTTGATGCGCTGGTCGAGATCGCCTGATCTCTGCCCCAAACCAGAAAAGCCCGCCCCCACGGCATTGCCAGGGGGCGGGTGAAACCACCCGGAACCCGCCCAGAGCCGCATGTGAGTTGCCCTTGATACCGGTGAGCAGCCCCGAGCCGATGGTCGACCCGCTGACGCAGCCGCGCGATCCCTTCCTGGATGCGTGTACGGATGTGACGCTGGTGCTCGACCCCAATGGCCGGGTGCGCTCCGCCCAGGCAACGGGCCTTACCGGCGGGGTGGAAAGCGTTGCCCAGATTCTGACCGGCATGCCGCTTTCCGCCATCGTGGGCAGCCACTTTGCCGATCTGGTCGAACCGTCGCGCCGGCAGATGGTGGCCCGCGCCCTCTCGCGCCTGCGGCTGGGTGAGCGCCTGCCGCCGATCAGCCTGCGCCTGCTCAGCTCCCATGGCGCCAGCCCGCCGCTGGTATTGAGCGGCGCCCGGCTGCCGGCGACGGAAGGCGACTTCCATCTGGCGCTGACACAGGCGCCGCGTCTTGGCGCGCTTAACCGCACCACCCATCCGCGCGACCCGGACACGGGCCTGCTCGACCGCGACGCCTTCGTGGCGGCGGCGGCCACGCATCTGGCCGCCATCAGCGCGACGGGGGCGCCGGCCTGGCTGACCCTGATCGATCTTGGCCAGCTGGCCGAGGCGCGCACCTATCTGACGCCCGATTCCATCGGCAAGGTGACGCTGGAAATCGGTGCCTACGTACAGGCGCTTTCCGCCGGCGGCGATGCGGCCGGTGTGGTGGGGCATGACCGCATTGCCCTGCTGCATGGCGCCGGCATCGATGGCGCCACCGTCTCGCAGGATATCCAGGGCCTGCTGGCACGCAGCTGGCGCGACGGCAAACCGGGCCGCCCGCTGATCCTCAGCCTGTCGCCCCCCGCCAGCGCCCCCGGGCGCGAGGCGGTCGGCGCCGTCGACACCGCCCTCAAGACCGTACTCTCCCGCTTGGACGCAGCCATTCCGCTGACGCGGGCGGCCAGCGTGGAAACGCTCGGCCCCGGCACGGCGGAAGAGGCGGTGCGCCCCAATGCGGCCCCGACGGATCCGCGGACGGTGGAAAGCGGGCGCCAGCTGCGCACCTTCGGCCGCTATGTCATGCGGACGGATTATACGCTGGTATTCCAGCCCATCGTCGATATGGAGAGCCGGCAGGTCCACCATGTCGAGGCGCTGGCCCGCTTTACCGACGGCACCGAGACCGCGACGCTGATCGGCTTTGCCGAGGAGATCGGCATGGTCGAGGAATTCGACCTCGACGTGGTGCGGCAGATCCTTGAAACGCTGGCCCGCTCCCCGGAAAGCCGGCTGAAGATCGCCGCCAATATCTCGGGCTATTCCATGCAGTCCGGCAATTTCCTCGCCGCGCTGCTGCAGTTGCTGGATCGCCACCCGGTGGGCGCCGACCGCCTGCTGTTCGAGGTGACGGAGACCAACCGCATCGACCGGCTGAGCGAGGTCAACGGCTCGGTGCAGGCGCTGCGCCGGCGCGGGCACAAGGTGTGCCTTGATGATTTTGGCGCCGGCTCGGCCGCCTTCCATTACCTGCGCGCGCTTGAGGTCGACATGGTGAAGATCGACGGGCTTTATACCGACGCGATGCCGGCCTCGCCGCGCGACCGCGCCATCGTGCGGGCCATTGCCGGCATGTGTGACGAGCTTGGCATCCGTGCGGTCGCGGAAAAGGTAGAAACGGAAGAGCAGTTGACCCTGCTGCTGAAAGCCGGTGTGCGTTCCGGGCAGGGTTATCTCTTCAGCCATCCGCAGGAAAAGCCGGAACGCTACTGGAGCCACCCTGAAACCGTGGCCTGAGGCCCCGGCAGGAGCCGCCTACCCATGCCCGACCAGACCGCCGCAGTAACCCTGCGCCTTGTCTCCGCGCTGAGCGAGGTGCCGGCTGCCGACTGGGACCGCTGCGCCGGTAACGGCAACCCGTTTCTCTCCCATGCCTTTTTGCAGGCGCTGGAAGAAAGCGGCTCGGTCAGCGCCGAAACCGGCTGGCTGCCGCAGCATCTGGTACTGGAGGACGAAAGCGGACGCCTTGTGGGCGCCGTGCCGCTTTATCTCAAGAGCCACTCGGCCGGCGAATATGTCTTCGACCATGGCTGGGCGGATGCCTATGAGCGCGCCGGCGGGCGGTATTATCCCAAGCTGCAAAGTTGCGTGCCCTTTACCCCGGTGCCGGGCCCGCGCCTGCTGGTCGCCCCGGATGCGCCGGAAGGCACCCGCTCCACCCTGATTGCCGGACTTGAAAAGGCGCTGGAGGTGCATGGCGCCTCCTCCCTCCACATCACTTTTCCGGAGGAAGAGGACTGGCAGGCGCTGGGGGCTGCCGGCTGGCTGCAGCGTATCGGCCACCAGTATCACTGGCACAATGACGGCTATGGCAGCTTCGAGGACTTTCTGGGCGCCCTCAACTCCCGCAAGCGCAAGGCGATCCGCAAGGAACGGCGCGAGGTGGCGGAAAGCGGGATCAGGCTGCTGAACATCACCGGCAGCGAGCTGACCGAGGCGCATTGGGACGCCTTTTTTGAGTTCTACATGGATACCGGCAGCCGCAAATGGGGCCGGCCCTATCTGAACCGCGAGTTCTTTTCCCTCATCGGCGAGCGCATGGCGGACCGCATCCTGTTGGTGATGGCGCAAGAAGAGGGGCGGTTTGTCGGCGGCGCGCTCAACCTCATCGGCAGCGATGCACTTTACGGGCGCAACTGGGGCTGCCTTGAGCATGTGAAGTTCCTGCATTTCGAGGCGTGTTATTACCGCGCCATCGATTTTGCCATCGAGCGCGGCCTGGCCCGCGTGGAAGCCGGCGCCCAGGGCGAGCACAAGGTGCAGCGCGGCTATCTGCCGGTTGCCACCTACAGCGCCCACCTGATCGCCGACCCGGCGCTCTCCGCGCCGGTGGCACAGTTTCTTGCCCGCGAGAGACGGGCTGAGCTGGCCGATATCGAAGCCATGCGGCGGGAATGGTCCCCTTTCCGCCACACGGAGGGTGGCGGACCGGATGCCTGCCGCTGAGGGCAGGCGACGGGCACGGGCTTACTGACGCTCCCAGTACCAGGCGACATACATCTGCTTGCGGTCGTGCCCGCGCTCTTTCAGCAACTCGCGAACAGGACGTATGGCGGACCGCTCGCAGGCGATCCACACATAGGTATCGCTCTCCGTCGCCCTGATGGCGTCGCAGATGGCGCCGGCCAGAACATCCGAGGCCCCCCCGGCCGGATAGCAGGCACGGTGCAACCAGCGCAGATCGAGCTCACCTGAACAGGCAAGAGGCTGTTCTTCCGCCGCATCCGCCACCTCGATGATGGCCTGCACGCGGGTACCGGCTGGAACTTCCGCCACGATACGCGCCATGGCCGGAAGCGCTGCCTCATCTCCGGCCAGGAGAATTCTGGCCGACTGCGGAATGCCGCCCCCGCCTGGCCCCATAAGAGCAACCCTTTCGCCCGGCAACACGTCACGGGCAAAATCGGCGCCGGGCGTCGGCACACCCTCGGCCGGGTGCTGGAGGAAATCTATCCAGAGCTCGCGGCGCGCAACATCGACGGCGCGGATGGTGTAGACGCGCACCAGCAGCTCATCTTCTCCCTCCGGCCAGGCAATCCGGCCATCGGCGCGAAAACTCGGCCAGACCGGCGCCCTGCCCTTCGGCGGAACCAGCAGCCGGACATGAATGCCATCGCCGATAAAGGGCGCCACATCCGCGCAGGCGAACTTCACCCGGCGCATGTGCGGGGTGACATTCTCGGCGCTGACGACCGTTACCTCGTGGATGTTTGGCAGCGGCACCGGCGGCGCGGGGACAGACCAGCTGAGCTCGAATGGTTCCTCCCCGGCGAAGTAATAAAGATGCTCGGCGAGGATGTTACGGCTCATCTGCAGCGCCGCCTCGCTGGGGCTGGCCAGCTCGATCAGGAGCCTGCCTTGCTCGAGCCTGATCGAGGCCTCGCCGATATCGCTCTTCAGCCACGCCCCGCCGGTCGTGCGCCGGACCTCGGAATGCTCGACAAAATGCTCGCAGATTTCATCGAGCATGCCTTCGGCGTTCTGTGGCAGCGCAATGCCCGAGAGGCTGAATTTCGAAAGCTGGGTCATGGGCGTGCGCCATCCTGGGAAAGGACATCGGCCGGCACGGTCAGTCCGCTGCCGCGCCGGACGGGATTACGGGGAACGATCAGGGGCGTGCCGGTTACCGGATCGGGAATGATCAGTGCAGGCAGGCCAAAAACCGTGGCAACAAGCTCTTCCGAAATGGCCACGGACGGCGGACCTTCGGCGACGATGGTGCCCTTGTGCATGGCAATCAGATGGGTGGCATAACGGCAGGCCTGGTTGAGGTCGTGCAGCACGGCCACCACCGTGCGCCCTGCCGTATTGAGACCAGCCAGCAGATCGAGCAGTTCGATCTGGTGGGCGATATCGAGAAAGGTCGTCGGCTCATCGAGCAGCAGCAAGGGCGTTTCCTGCGCCAGAACCATGGCGATCCACACCCGCTGCCTTTGCCCGCCGGAGAGCTGGTCCACCGGCTCGCCGGCAAGATCGGAGATACCGGTGACAGCCATCGCCTCGGCCACGGCCTGCCGGTCAGTGGCGGACCACTGGCGGAAAAGCGACTGATGCGGATAGCGGCCCCGGGCCACCAGATCGACCACCGTTATGCCGTCAGGGGCCAGCGGCGTCTGCGGCAACAGGCCGAGCCGGCGTGCGACCTCCTTCGTCGGCAGGCTTCTTATGTTGGCACCATCCAGCACGATTTCGCCCTGACGGGGAGCAAGCAGCCGACTGAGGGCCTTGAGCAGGGTGGATTTACCGCAGGCGTTCGGCCCGACGATCACGGTGAAGGACCCGTCCGGGATCGTCACCGAGAGGTCCTGCACGACGGTTCGTTCGCCGTAACGCAGCGTCACGGCATGGGCCTGAAGTCTGTTCCCGGTCATTTGCGCCCATCGCTGGCAAGCAGCCACAGAAAATAGAGGCCGCCGATGTTGAAGGTCATGATGCCGACAGGCAGCTGGAAACCGAGGGCATGCTGCGCAGCCCAATCGGCCATCACCAACAGAAGCCCGCCCATCAGCGCCGACGGCAGAAGCAGAGCGCCCGCCGAGCGCGAGAGGCGCCGGGCGAGCTGCGGTGCCGCCAGGGCCACGAAGGCGATCGGCCCGGCCGTTGCCGTTACCACGGCCACAAGCGCGACGCCGACCAGCGCCAGAAAAAGCCGCGTGCGTTCCGGCAACACCCCGGAAGCCACCGCGACGGCCTGCCCCAGCTCCAGCTGGCGCATGGGGCGCGACAGCACAAAAACCGCCGGCAGAAGCAGCAGAAGGCAGAACGACGTCGCCGCCAGCTGCTCGCGCCCAAGACCGTTGAGCGAACCGGCGGCCCATTGAGCCGCCGATATCGCGACCTGCAAATCCGCCTTGCGGATCAGCCAGACATTGGCAGCGGACAACATGGCAGCCACACCGATACCGACCACAACCAGCCTGAAGCCATCGACACCCCGACGCCAGGTGAGAAGGTAGATGGCGGCGGCCGTGCCGATCCCCCCCACCAGCGCGCCAACGCTCGTTTCGGCATATCCGCCGGAAAAAACCAGCATGACAATCAGCACGCCGGTATAGGAGCCGACGGAAAAACCCATGATATCGGGAGAGCCAAGGGGATTGCGCGTCAGCGACTGGAAGATGGCACCGCTGATGCCCAGCGCCATACCGAGAACGACGGCAAGGCAAGCGCGGGGCAAGCGCCACTCCAGTACCACCAGCCGCAACATGTCATCCCCGCCGCCCGCAAGCACGCGGACCACATCGCCAGGGGTGATGGCATAGTCGCCGCTGGTAAGCGAAAGCAGGACAAAAACCAGACTGGCCGCGAGCATGAGGCCAGAGGCCAGCAGCCCGCGGCGGGAGAGCCGGACGGACAACCGTCCACCCGCCATGGCCAGCGCAACCGACCCGTCGCCGACATCCTGAAGACGGTTCACAGGGCACTCGCTTTCTGCCGGCGCACAAGCGCGATCAGCAAGGGGGCCCCCAGAAATGCCGTGACCACCCCGGCTTCAAGTTCGCCCGGTTGCAGCAGCAAACGCCCGGCCACATCGGCCGCCAGCAAGAGGCACGGCCCGAAGACCAGACTGCCCGGAAGGATCCGGCGCTGGTCCGGCCCGAGCAGCCAGCGTGCCGCATGGGGTGTCATGAGACCGATGAAGCCGATGGGGCCAACAGCGGCCGTTCCCGCCCCGGCCAGGAGAGTGATGGCCAGACCGGCAAGCAGGCGCGTGCGCACGACCCGCGTGCCGAGGCCACGCGCCAGACTGTCGCCCAGCGCCAGCGCGTTGAGCGCGGGCGCGATGGAGAGGGCGATGAGCAATCCCGCAGCAATAAAGGGCGCCGCGGCAGAGACGGTCGCCATGTCCCGGCCCGCCAATGCCCCCAGCATCCAGAGCCGCATGCTGTCAAAAGCCAGCGGGTTGAAGAGTGCGATGGCTGAGCCGAAACCGTGAAGCACGGCCGTCGTGGCAACACCGGCGAGCAGGAGCCGGATCGGCGTTGCTCCGTCCCGGCTCGCCATGCCGATGGCATAGACGAGCAGCGCGGCAGCGACCGCGCCGGCAAAAGCGAACCAGAGCTGGAGGCTGATCAACTGAAATCCGAAAAGGCCGACAGCGAGCGTCACGGCAAAGGCCGCCCCGGCATTGACGCCGAGCAAACCCGGATCGGCCAGCGGGTTGCGCGTCGTTGCCTGAATCAGCGCGCCGGCCAGTGCAAAGGCCGCCCCGCACAGAAGCCCCAGCAGGGTGCGTGGCAGGCGATAGTCAAGAACGGCGATGTGATCCGGCAGGCGGCCATCATAGGCCGTCAGGGCATCCACAACGACAGGCAGGGGAACGGACCGTACGCCTACGGCAAGGCTGAGCAGGCAAAGAACGAGCAGGGCGGCGCAGCCCGATACCAGCACAAAGCCCGTACCCGGCAGCCTCCGCCGGCCTGCCGGCGCGGATGAAGGCGGCACTGAATTCATGGGGCGAGGCCGGCCCGGACGGCCGAAGCGACGGGTGTCTCCGGATCGCCATCAACTGCCGCAGAGATGTCAGCCTCAAGCTCGCTGGCAGCGAAAGGCAGGGAGAGGATACTGCCGAAAGACATGGCGGCGGCCAGCAGATCGCCGGCAAACACCTCGCGTCCGTCAAGATGTGCTTTCAGGGCCTTGCGCATCGGCAGGGCGGCAAGGTCCGGCGCCTTGTCATAGGAAGAAACCCAGACCAGCAGGTCGCACTCGAGCGCCGAGAGGTCTTCCGGCGAAAGCTTGTGATAGAAGCCCCCGGCCTCCTCAAGCCGCTTCATGGCGGGAGGAGGCTGGAAACCCAGCTGGGAGAGAAACTGCCCGCGCGTATCGGCGGGTGCAAAAACCCCGGTCTCCCCGCCATAATGATAGGCGGCCACAGCGGTGCGCCCGACCCAGTCCGGATGGCTGCCCCGCAGGGCGGCGAACTGCTGCCGGGCAGCCGCGACAAGGTCTTCTGCCCGTTGCGCCTTGCCAACGGCACGCCCGATGAGCAGCGCCATCTGATCCCACGCCATGCCATAGGCCGGTGCTTCCGGCGGCTGCATGAGCACCGGCGCGACACGTGAAAGGGCGGCATATTCAGCAGCGTTAATGCCGGAGCCGATCGCGACGATGAGGTCCGGCTTCAAAACCGCAACCTTCTCCAGACCGATATTGCCCTTGAGCAAAACAGGCGCCGCTGCGCCAAGCTGGGCGCGGGCCCATGGCCACACCCCATAGGGCTGGTCGCCGAACCACTCGCGAATGCCGACCGGCACGATGCCGAGAGCAAGTAGGGCATCCTGGGTGGTGTAGCCGATGGAGACAACACGCTGTACCGGCCGCGACAGAACCGTCGTTCCGAACGCGTTGGGAAAGCTGGGGGCATCCTGCGCCAAAGCCCGCCGGGGGCGGGCATTGGCCGCAAGCAGCGCTGCAGAAAGGCCGGCGAGCATGGCGCGGCGGCCGAAGGTGACAGGCGTCATCGGCGACGCTCCCCTTCCAGAACAACAGACAGGCTCGAAACCCGGACCGGGGATTGACGCCCCGGCCCGGGCTCCGGGCGTTACCAGGTGTAGCGAAGCGTCGCCAGAACCTCGCGGCGGTCGCCATAGAAGGCGGTGTTGCTGTAGGTATCGACGTCCGTGACATAGACACGGTCGAAAAGGTTCGTCGCATTGACGGAGAAGGAGGCGTTTTCGGTGATCTTGTAGGTCACGGCAGCGTCAAACACGATCCGCGACGGCAGTTCCACCGTGTTGGCATTGTCGCCGTAGAGCCCGTCGACATAACGGCCGCCGAAACCGAAGGTCAGATCGCCAACCGGATCATTGCCGGGAACGGTATAGCTCGCCCATAGCGAGGCGACATTGGTCGGCACCGTTTCAGGCCGATTGCCGATCAGGCTCGTATCCACATCGTCCTTGATCTCGGCATCCCAGTAGGCATAGGAGCCGATGAGATCGAGCCGGTCGGTGAGGGCGAACTTGCTCTCGAACTCCACGCCGCGGACATTGATTTCGCCGACTTGATACTGGGCCGTGTAGGACGAATTGTACTGCGCGACGTTCTTCTGTGTCAGGTCGAAGAGCGAGAGGGTGAAGAGCGCATCCAGCCCCTCCGGCTCGAATTTGGTGCCGACCTCGTACTGCTCGCCTTCCTGCGGCTTGGCGCTTCCCACCAGCAGGGAGCGGTTGGCGTCCATCGGCTGAAAAGACTGCGAATAGTTGGTGTAGACGGACAGCTCGTCCGTCACCTTGTAAGTGAGGCCGGCGCGCGAGGTGAATGCTTCATCGATCGCGGAAACGTCGGTGACGGTATCGCCCGAACCATAGTCGGCCACCGTATAGGAGTGGGTGTCGACATGGTCGTACCGCCCTCCCAGCGTCACGATCCATTGCCTGGCGACCGTCAGTTCCTCCTGCAGGTAGCTGCTGCGGATCGTCTGGGTGGCATCGGTCTGGGAGTCGGAGGTGAAGGTGATGCCGCCAACGCCAACATAGGTGGGATCGTCGATGTCGATCCCGGCGAGCGTACCGTCACGGCGGTGTTCGCTCAGGTCATCGTGCTCATAGCTGAGGCCGGCGAGCGTCTTGCTGTCGAAAATGCTGAAGCTGCGGTCATATTGCAGCTGGTTGTCGATGTCGAAGCGCTTGGCGTTGCCATCGATCGCCAGCGCCGAGCGACCGGCCGAGACACCCGACGACCCGGCATAAACGGAATCATAGGTCACATCGAGATCGGTGAAGCGGGCATTCTGGCGCAGCTCGAAGCCATTGCCGAGATTGTGCCGGACCTCATAGCCGACATTGCGCTCCAGCGTATCCATCCGGTCAAAATCCGGTTCACCGAGATAGGTGTCCGGATCGATGCCCGACCCATAGGGAATGCCGTGTGACGTGCTGCCATTGCGCTTGTTGTAGCTGGTCAGCACAGTGACATCGGTATCGACCGAGGGGCTGTAGCGCAGGGATGGCGCAAGATAGACACGGTCGTCGCGGCTTTCCTCGATCCCCTGCTCGGCATCCTGCCACTTGCCGACCACACGGTAGCTCCAGATGCCAGCCTTATCGAGCGGGGCGCCGAAATCGGTTCCGGTTTCGACATGGCTGTTTTCGCCGACCGTCGTATAGGCCTCCCCGAAACTCAGATCCTGCTGCGGACGCTTCGAGATGGCGTTGGCAATGCCGCCGGGCTGGGAAAGACCGAACAGGGTCGAGTTTGCCCCCTTCAACACCTCCAGGCGCTGAAGGCCGTATGTCTCCATGCGGCCGGTGGTAAAATTGTTGCCGCGCATCGGCAGCCCGTCGAGATAGGTGCTGAGCCCGGTGCTGTAGAAGCCGCGGATCAGGTAATGGTCATAGCGGTTATCCGACCCGTAGACGTCGGTATAGACGCCCGGCGTGTAGGACAGCGCCTGGTCGAGGGTCTTGACGCCGCGTTCCTCCAGCTCCTTTTCGGTCACGATGGAAACCGAAGCCGGCGCATCCAGCAGGGGCGTATCGGTCTTGCTGCTGGTGCGGGTGTTTTTGGCAACGATGCTGGTATCCGGCCCAACCGCAGACTCCCGCTCGTCGGTAACGACGACGGGGCTGAGGACCACAGCTTCAGCGTTATCGTCCGTCGCTGCCTGCGCCAGTGCCTGCGGCGCCGCCAGGAGAGCTGAACTGGACAAAAGCGCGATCAGGCAGCGCTTTTTCCCGGCGCTCGGGCTGATCCGTCGGGTGAACGGCAAAGCAGTGCTTCCCAGGAACGTTGCCATTTGGGCCCTTCGTCAGAATTTGAGGTTTTACAAAACGAGACCGTAGGGGTATCGCTGACAGCGCCCCATCGACATTGATAATCAATCTCACTTAATGCCGCGGCAAACTCAAGTCAATTTGGCGCCATATAATTGACAAATTTTTGCCGTAGTTAATTTTTTACAGAATATATGTCATAAAAATTAGCTATTTGCGCCCAAGCTCTAACAACATGAATTTGTTACATCCTATTGATTTTCGTACGGAACCGCGGGCTGACACCGCGCAACGATCCGGCAAAGACTCGTGTGAAATACCGACAGCACAAAGACCACGCCGGTGACGAGCATCACCGCGCTTCCGGAGCCTTGTTGTTCGGAAATGCCTGGAGAAGCCGCCCCCGAAGGTCGGGAAAGAACGCAAGGCCCCCTTGCCCGGCAAAGCTGCGGCAAACCAGCAGGGCCGCATCAGGCAAGACGCGACGCGATTTCGGTCACGATAAAAACGTCCGGGAGCACCGACGATAAGGCCGCCGCGTCAATCGCACGTCTTAAAACAACAAAGCCGCCCGGTGAGGGGCGGCTTTGTGAAGGGGCGTTCAGTGAAGTGTTTCTCCTGCGTCCAGTTCGAGAGCCTCGACCAGCAAGTCCTCGACATCCTCGATCAGCACATCCTCGTCCAGATGGTCTTCAAACGCGTCCACTGCCGAATTGAACGCAGCCTGTGGCGACCGGCCGGCGGCAACGCTTGCGTCAAACACCAGTCTGGCTTCCGCCAGACCGAGCATCAGCTGGAACTCAACGCTCATACGAGGTTCTCCTTTGCCCAAAAGGAGGTGACGGGGATGAGGATTTCACCCCGGCAAAGCCCAAGCTGGAGAGTGGTGAAGCAAGCCGTGGCAATCGGCGTTCCGGCAAGCCGGAAAACCCTTGAGCATCCCCTCGGCGGCGCATCCCCCACCCGCCGGACCTGCCTTGAAACGGCAGGTATCCTGCGGTTCCCAGAGCCTCACCAGAAAACTATATATGGAGGATTGCTGCGCCGCAAAGCCAATATATTGGTAAACGCACTATTAATTGCGGTTCATGCGACAACCCACCGCAACAGGAGGAGGGTGGCAACGCCGGCAACGATGGCCAAAAGCGTCGGAAGCCGCCGCGCTGCAACAATGGTAACCGCCGATGCCACCCACATCAAAACGCCGCCTGCCGCCACCTGCGGCGCGACCAGCGCGATGAGCACGGCGCCGGGCAGCGCATCGAGCGCCGCTCCCAGCCGCCCCTGCGGGCGCAGATGCCCCAGCAGCAGGAAGCCGGAGATGCGGGTGAGGTAAGTGCCCGCTGCCATGCCGGAAAGTGCCAGTAGCGCCGTCGGGTGGAGGGTAAAGAGATCGGCGGTCATGACAGCGCCTCCTGCGCGTCGAGCGGGCGGCCCTGTCTGGCGGCGCCGGGTTGCAGGGCACCGACAAGACTGCCGGCAAGGGCGCCGATGATCACGTACCAGACGCCTGGCAGCCATTCATGGGCAAGGATGGCGGCGGCGCCGCTGACGAGCCAGGGCAGGACCGAGCGCTTGCCTTGCCAGAAGCCGCCGGCAAGGCAGAGCATGATGGCAACGAAGACGAAATCGAATCCGAAACGGGCGGGATCGTCGACCACGCCGCCGACCACGGCACCGATGGCGGTTGAGACCGACCAGGTGCCGTAAAGCGGAGCACACAGGCCGAGATAATAGGCAAGGCTGAGGTGGCCGGCATTGGCGCGGCGCAGCGCCAGCGCCCAGCTTTCATCGGTCAGGAAAAACAGGCCGGTCAGCGCACGCAGCAGGCCGAAGCGGCGAACCTGCGGCGCAATCGCCGCGCTCATCAGCACATGGCGCAGATTGACGACGAAGACGGCAATGGCGAGCCCCAGCACCGGGACAGGCTGCGTCCACATCTCCACCGCCACGAACTGCGAGGCGCCGGCAAAGGTGGTGAGGCTCATGAGGGTGATCTCGGCCGGGGACATGCCCTTCTGTACGCCGAGCGCACCGACAAGCAGGCCAAACGGCGCCGCCGCGACCAGCAGCGGCAGCACGGCGATCACCCCGTCAAAAAAATCCGCCCGGCGGCCGGCCGGCGGCAACTCCCGCATCGTCATGGTGAAAACCCGAACCCCTGGTGGCTTTTATCTGCCTGCCAGATCTAGGGGGTGGCGGGTGCGGCGTCTTGTACCAGATTGCAAACGGGCAAAAACCCGCCGGGTCAGGCGGTTGCCCGGCCCAGAAAGGCGCTGCGATAGGCACCGGGGGTCACCCCGATCCTGGCCTTGAAGGCCTTACCCAGGTGCGCCTGATCGAAAAAGCCGACCGAGGCTGCGACATCGGCCGGGCTTTCGCCCTGCCCCAGCAGCAGGCGGGCAGCGT
This sequence comes from Radicibacter daui, assembly GCA_030657355.1. GTDB lineage: Bacteria > Pseudomonadota > Alphaproteobacteria > Radicibacterales > Radicibacteraceae > Radicibacter > Radicibacter daui. Next base: position 1,298,185 of record CP131056.1, on the reverse strand, counting down.
TGACACGCTGGTTGGTGAGCCAGGCAAGGGGCGTAAAGCCGGTCTCCCGCCGGAATGCGCGGATCAGGCGGAAACGGTCAAGCCCGGCGGCCGCCGCCACCTCATCAAGGCCAAGCGAGCGGTCCAGATGGGAACGCATGAAATCCATTGCCGCGCCGACAGCCCCTTTTTCGCCGCCCACCGCGGGCAAGGCGGCCGTCAGATCGGCATGGCGCAGCAGCAGTTTTGCCATCACAGTGCAAAGCGCACTGTCCCTTGCGAGCAGGTCGGCGCTGGTCTCCAGCGTTTCATGCAGGCCAAGCAGCAATCGCGCGGCTTCGGGATCGCGCACGATCGTCTGTCGAAACCACGGAATGCCCGTCGGCCGGTCCATCAGCTCGCTGGCCAGTTGCTGCATCAGATCGGTCGAGGGGTAGAGCATGCGGTAGGCGTACCCCTCCGGACCCGGCGCGCCATCGTGCTTTTCCAGCGGATTGACGAAGCTGACATCGCCCGGCGTCGCCACCAGCGAGGCGCCGCGGCATTCAAACAGCTCGGCCCCACGCTCAATGAAACCGACGACGAAGGTTTCGTGGGAATGCGGGGCATAGACGTGATTGTGAAACTCGGCGCGCAGGCACTCGAGATCACCAAAGCGGGAATCGCGCCAGAAACAGGTGAAGTCCCCCTGCCCCATCCGTTCCGGGTCAATGCTGCTGCGCTGATCGGTGATGCTGGCCAAGGGAGCCCGCTTTCGCCTGAGAGAATAAAAAAGCCCCCCGCACCGCTTCGGCGCGAGGGGCTTTTCCGGTTTCGATCCACTGCCGATCGCGCCCGGCAGTGGAAAGTCTTACTCGACCATCTCGGGCACGGAGCCCTTGCCGGCCTTGTTCTTCGGCGGATCGACGAAGACGAAGGCAGGCTTGTCGTCCTTGATCTCGACCCGGACGGTACCGCCCTTGGTGAGACGGCCGAAGAGGATTTCCTCGGCAAGCGGCTTCTTGATGTACTCCTGGATCGTCCGGCCCAGCGGGCGGGCACCATAGAGTTCGTCATAACCGCGTTCGGCAAGCCAGCCACGGGCCTCGTCGCTCAGCTCGATGATGATCTGGCGATCGGTGAGCTGGGCTTCAAGCTGCATGACGAACTTGTCGACCACACGCTGGATGGTCGCCGGGGTCAGGCTGGCGAACGGAATGGTCGCATCCAGACGGTTGCGGAATTCCGGCGTGAACAGCTTCTTGATGGCTTCCTGATCCTCGCCCTCGCGCTTCTGGCTGCCGAAGCCGATGGCCGGCTTCTGCATGTCGGAGGCGCCCGCATTGGTGGTCATGATCAGAACCACGTTGCGGAAATCGACATTCTTGCCGGTGTGGTCGGTCAGCTTGCCGTGGTCCATCACCTGCAGAAGGATGTTGTAGAGGTCGGGATGCGCCTTCTCGATCTCGTCGAGCAGCAGGATACAGTGCGGATGCTGGTCGACGGCATCGGTGAGCAGGCCGCCCTGGTCGAAACCGACATAACCCGGCGGGGCACCGATAAGCCGCGAGACGGTGTGCCGCTCCATATATTCCGACATGTCGAAGCGGATGAGCTCGATCCCCATCAGATGGGCGAGCTGCTTGGCCACCTCGGTTTTGCCGACGCCGGTCGGGCCGGAGAAGAGGTAGCTGCCGATGGGCTTCTCCGGCTCGCGCAGGCCCGCACGGGCAAGCTTGATGGCGGCGGAGAGCTGCCGGATCGCCTCGTCCTGGCCATAGACCACGGTGCTGAGGTCGCGCTCCAGCGTCTGCAGCATTTCCTTGTCGTCGCGGCTGACCGACTTCGGCGGGATACGGGCGATCTTGGCGACCACCGCTTCTATATCCTTGACCGAGATGGTCTTCTTGCGGCGCGATTCCGGCAGCAGCATCTGGGCGGCACCGACCTCGTCGATCACGTCGATCGCCTTGTCCGGCAGCTTGCGGTCGCCGATATAGCGGGCCGACAGCTCCACCGCCGTCTTGATGGCATCGTGGGTGTAACGGACCTTGTGGTGATCTTCGTAATAGGGCTTGAGCCCCTCGAGGATCTTGATCGCATCCGGGATCGACGGTTCATTGACGTCGATCTTCTGGAAGCGGCGCACAAGGGCACGGTCCTTCTCGAAGTAGGAGCGGTATTCCTTGTAGGTGGTGGAGCCGATGCAGCGCAGCGAGCCCTGGGCGAGCGCCGGCTTCAGGAGATTGGACGCATCCATGGCGCCGCCGGAGGTGGCGCCGGCACCGATGACGGTGTGGATTTCGTCGATGAAGAGGATGGCGCCCGGATAGGACTGCATCTCCGTCATCACCGCCTTGAGACGCTCCTCAAAGTCACCGCGATAGCGGGTACCGGCGAGCAGCGAGCCCATATCGAGCGCGAAGATGGTGCAGTCGGCCAGAACTTCCGGCACTTCCTTGTTGACGATGCGGCGGGCAAGGCCTTCGGCAATCGCCGTCTTGCCCACGCCGGGGTCGCCGACGAAGAGCGGATTGTTCTTGGAGCGGCGGCACAGCACCTGGATGGTGCGCTCCACCTCGCTCTCGCGGCCGATGAGCGGATCGATCTTGCCCTGGCGCGCCTTCTTGTTGAGGTCCACGCAATAGGCATCCAGCGCCTCGCGGCCCTTCTTGACCACTTTCTCACCGCCTTCGGTCTCTTCCTCCGCGCCGGAGACACGGCGGGTCTCGCCATAGCCCGGGGCCTTGGCGATGCCATGGGAGATGAAATTGACCGCGTCCAGACGCGTCATGTCCTGCTCCTGCAGGAAATAGACGGCGTGGCTCTCGCGCTCGGAGAACAGCGCGACGAGGACGTTGGCGCCGGTGACTTCTTCCCGGCCCGAGGACTGGACGTGGATGGCCGCGCGCTGGAGAACGCGCTGGAAGCCGGCCGTGGGCTTGGCATCTTCAGGACGGGTAAGGACGATGTCGTCCATCTCGTTGTCGATGAAATCGCCGAGTTCGCGGGAAAGCTTGCCGATATCGACGTTGCAGGCCTTGAGCACGGAGATCGCGTCCTGGTCCTCGGTGAGGGCCAGCAGCAGATGCTCGAGCGTCGCATACTCATGGCGGCGATCATTCGCCAGCGCCAGGGCGCGATGCAGTGTCTGCTCCAGATTCCGTGAAAGCATGGGCCGCTAATCCTTCTCTAGGGTACACTGCAACGGATGCTGATGCTGACGCGCGAGGTCGATGACCTGGTTCACCTTGGTTTCGGCAACCTCGTAGGTGAACACGCCGCACACGCCGACACCGCGCCGGTGCACATGCAACATAATCTGGGTGGCTTCCTCACCACTCTTGTTGAAAAACCGCTCCAGAACATGAACGACGAACTCCATGGGAGTGTAGTCGTCATTCAGCATGAGAACCTTGTACATGGACGGCTTCTTGGTCTTGGCGCGCGTCTTGATGACGACGCCGGTGCCGGAATCGCCGTTACGATCCGACCCACCGCCGTCCGTTCCGCCAGAGGCCGTCACCACGCCAGAGGCAGAGAGACTTTCGACCATTACCGCTGTGCCTTCCATTACTCTCGATCCCGCATCCGGACTGGCGGCCGCCAGCCAGGTTCAGAAGGTCATGGTAAGCCAAGCCGGGCACCCTTGAACAGGGGGCGAAAGAGCTGCCCTTCACCCTTCGATCTCAGGCAGGAAGCCCCGGCGGCTGACCACGATACCAACATGATTTAGGTGAACCGGGCACGATTAAAAGAGCACCCCAAAATGTCTGTGTGAACAAGCTCTCCCTAAGCATAGCCGCGGCACCCCGAAGGATGCCGCCGCGGTGCATCCGGTGCCCCTCCCAAAGACAAAAAAGGCGCCCTCCCGAAACCGGAAAGGCGCCCTTGCTGACAAAACCCCTCGGCCCGCAACCTTGCCCGGCCAGCCAGCCCGGCAAGATACCTGCGGGCAAGGCGGATCAGGCGGCCTTCTTCGACCAGAGATCGACCAGCACCGTCACCTGATCGGTAAGCGGTTCGCTGGCGGCGGTAGAAAGGCTGACCATATTTTCGCCGAGCTTCGTGCCTTCGCTCATAAGACTGTCGAAGCTGGAGCGGGCATAGGCGCTCTGCAGGTCAAACACCTCGCGCAGGCTGTGGGCACCGAGCAGGGAACGGAAGGTTTCGACCTGGAGATCGAGCGACGCTTCAGCGAACTTGACCATCGCCGCACCGATCTCGTCGAAGCCCTTGCTCCAGATGGCGCCGGATTTTGTCACTGCCTCCAGCCCCTCGCGGCCGGCAGCACCGACATAACCGGCGCCGGCAAACAGGCTCTTGGCGGACTTGTCCACCTGCGCACGCAGGGTATCGGCCTGCTCGCGGCTGACGGCGACATTCTGCTCCACCTGCTGGCGCAGGCGGTCAAGCTGCTGGCGGGCCAGTTCGACGGACTGCTCGAACTGCCGGGTCATCGTCTCGCGTGCCGCTTCCATCGCGGCCTCGACATTATCGACGGCAGCCTGGGCGGCAGCGGTCTCGACCGCCACCATCTTGCGGGTTGTCTTGGTCACCGCCTCGGCGGCCCTGGCAGCGGGACGGGTTGCCTTGGCGGCCGTCTCGATAACGGTGTCGGCGGCCGCATCGGTGGCGGCGGTAGCGGGGGTATTGGTGGCCATGTCGCAAACTCCTCCGGAAGGTCAGGTTTGGCTCGATTGCCAGATGGGCGCGACGGCTGCCGGGCCTTCAGGAGGCGGGGAAACCGACGGGCCGGGCGATGCACTGCCTGTCACAGATTTGTTGCATCGCAATATAAGGAAATATGCCGACGATTTCGGCCATTTGTCAATAATTTTGTGCACTGCACAATAAGCTCTTCACCAGCCTGCGAAAGGCGCACGCCGGCCACCAGCCCAAGGTGGTGATTACCCATGCGGTTACTATCCCACTTTTTTGGTGCAACTATCCTGCAAGCTGCGGCAAGGTGGCGGACATACTCTGGATGGACCGACCTGGACCGGTCCCTCTCCCTCACTGGAAAGCGGTCAAGATGACCTACTGCCTCGGCATGAAGATCAATGAAGGCCTTGTGGTTCTGGCGGATGGACGCATCACCGCCGGCACGCAGGTAACCGTGGCCCGCAAGGTCGTGCTGCTTGGCGAAGGCAAGAACCGCATCTTCTTCATGAGCTCGGGGCTGCGCAGCGTGCGCGACAAGGTGCTCGCCTACTGGAAGCGCGAGATGAATGACGGCGGTGCCCTGCCTTACGATACCGTGCTGGACGCGCTTAACGCATATTGTCGCATCTTGCGCAGGGTGGCGGAGGAGGACCGCTCGTTCCTCGAGGAATCGAACCTGCCCTTCAACCTGCACGCCATCATCGGCGGGCAGCTGGCAGACGACAAGGAACCGCAGCTCTTCATGGTCTATCCGGAAGGCAACTGGGTGGCCGTGGATGAGCGCACGCCCTACTTCACCATCGGCGCGACCCCCTATGGCAAGCCGATAGTGGACCGGGCGCTGACGCCGGAAACGCCGCTGACCATGGCGCTGAAGATCGCCTATCTCAGCTTTGACAGCACGCGCGTCAGCGCGTCCGATGTCGGCTATCCGCTTGATATCCTTTGCATGAGCAAGGATCGCACTTGGCGCCAGGCCCAGTTCGAGGCCGATGACATGGTCGAGCAGCGCCAGTGGTGGAACAGCAATATCAAGGCTCTGGTGGCCAGCATGCCCGAGGGCGGCTGGATGGAGCCGCTGCTGCCGAACCCGCGTCCCGCTGCCGGCAATGGCCCCGGGCTGACGCTGGTCTCCGACCAGCAGTGATGTGCCGGGTGGCCGGCACCTGACCCGCCGGCCCGACCTCAAGATGAACACATGGCGTTAACCGCTTGGCAAATTTCTCTTGCCATAATTGCGGCAGGTTCTTGATTTTTTCCTGCGTTGTGTGAACAATGCAGGCCTAGACACTGGAATCATTGGTTTTTATAGTGGCTCCAGAAAAGCAGGAATTGGGCACCACCCGGGCATGGGTCGGGATACGGGTTCAGGACTATCGTTAAAGAGGGGATGCCGCCTTGGCACTGACACTTAATCGCCGTAGCCAACGGGGCGTCTTCGTCCTGGTCCTTTCAACCATCCTTGCCCTTACTCTCAGCCTTTCCGGCCCGGCAGAGGCCGCCAAGAAAAAGCCGGTGACGCAGCCGGCACGCGATGCCTCGATTATCATCGACTACGCCACCGGCCGCGTGCTGGCGGAAAGCAACGCCGATGAGCCGCGCTACCCGGCCTCGCTCACCAAGATGATGACGCTTTACCTGCTGTTCGATGCGCTGCAGCACAAGCAGGTCTCGCTCTCCACCCCGTTCAAGGTTTCTTCCCACGCTGCTGCCCAGGCGCCGTCCAAGATCGGCATTGCCCCGGGCCGCACGCTGACGGTGGAAGAAGCCATCCATGCCCTGACCATCAAGTCCGCCAACGACATCGCCGTCGTGGTGGGCGAGAATCTGGGCGGCAGCGAGCCGGCCTTCGCGCAGCTGATGACCCAGCAGGCGCGCCGCATGGGCATGAGCCGCACCACCTTCGCCAACGCCAGCGGCCTGCCGAACTCGCGCCAGAAGACCACGGCACGCGACCTCGCGACGCTGTCGCGGGCGCTGATCCATGATTTCCCGCAGTTCTATCACTACTTCTCCGATACCGAAGCGACGGTGGCCGGCGTGCGCATTACCACGCACAACCACCTGATGCTCTCCTATGACGGCATGGACGGGCTCAAGACCGGTTTCATCGGTGCTTCGGGCTTCAACCTCGCCTCCTCCGCCGTGCGTGACGGCCGCCGCCTCGTGGGCGTGGTGATGGGTGGCCCGACCGCCAACATCCGCGACAAGCAGATGGCCCAGCTGCTCGACGCTTCGTGGAACAAGGTCGGCACCTCGCCGTCGCTGCCGGTCACCCAGATGGCGAGCGCCGCCCCTGCGGCTGCCGTGCCGCTGCCGGTCGAACGTGCCCAGAGCACCATCGACGAGACGGTGGCCAGGCAGGCCCCGGCCCCGCAGCTCAGGAGCTTCGATGTCGCCAGCGCCGATACCAGCATCGTGATGCCGCCGCCGCGTCCGGTCGGTTCCTTCGATGCCGAGGTGGACGACCCCTACATGATCCAGATCGGCGCCTTCGGCGACCGTGCCTCCGGCAACAGCGCGCTGGATACCGCCCACCGCAAGGTGGCGACCCTGGGCGCCTTCGAGCCCAAGGTGGTTCCGGGCAAGCTCAAGAGCGGCAAATACATCTACCGCGCCCGCTTCATCGGCCTCAACCAGGCCGAAGCCCTGCAGGCCTGCCGCCAGTTGAAGCGCGTTGGCAATGACTGCCTGGTCATGAAGGACGATCAGGGCTGACCCCCTGCTCCTTTCCGACCGGTACGAACAAAAAAGGCGGACCCTCAGGGTTCGCCTTTTCTCATTCCAGGAGTTATCCGCCAGCAATCGCCCTCGCCGCGACTGCCCGTAGCGGCGCTTGTGCCCTCCGGGCAAGGCCGCTTAAAATCCCCTAACAATGATCGAGCGGCACCGCTCAGAAACGGCCGCGATGGTTTGACGCCCGAGCCCGGAATGAAGATGAGGCAAAAACGGTGGGGACAAAACCAGTGATCAGCCCGCAAACGGCCTCCTTCAGGGTTGCAGGGCGCACCATTCAGGAAAATCTGGATCGCGCCATGGCAGAAGGCCGGATCGTTGTGGATGAGGATGGCCGGTACCGGCTTGCGCCGAACCCAGGCACATCCCTGCTGACCAGCGACACGCCCACACTGATCAAGTATGGTCCTTCGCCCCCGCCTTGCCAGTTCCTGAATGACTTCCTGTTCAAGGCCGCCTATGGCGGTGCGCAGGTGCCTCATGGCTGCCGGTCCTGCTACAAGATTCTCGTCTGGCCTGCCGATTTACGCGGCCTCATGGCACTCAAACGTATTTTCGAACCGCTTCCCTGCTCGACCAAAGTCCGCAACGAGGCGCTGGACGCCCGTACCCCCAACACCTATCTCGGCGTCGTCTACGCCGATGGTCTGGAGATGGCACGGCAACTTCATCGGGATCTGCGCACCGCCATAGACACCGAACCAACCCTTGGCACCGCCATCCGCATGGAAATCCGGCGCGGCTGCACCAATTACGAACAGTCCTGCGGCCCCTCGGATCGCTACAGTTTCGACCCGGCCCTGGAGGCGATAGAACAGGAGCTGGCCGCCCTGTATCGCGCGCCGCCGCCACCGCTCCACCCCAAGGCAAAACGCGATGCCGCCGCCCTGCTCCGCCTGATCCAAATTGCCTTCCAAATAGGGGATGAGACCTATAAAGACTTTAACGGCGGCAAAGGCTTGCGGTTCGACCCGGTCGCCTACGATGTCGACAGTCCGGAAGACGACGGGGCAGGAAGGAAAGCGTAATGCTGGGGTTGAACGACAGGGTGCAGGCCAGGCCAGACCTGCTCTCCGTTTCCGCTGATGGCGAAATGGTCATCCTCGACACGGAAAACAGCGTCTATCTCAACCTCAACGAGACGGCGGCAGAGGCGCTGCGCCGGCTTGAGACGGCCAAGCGGCTTGGCGAACTGTGCGACGAGCTGGTGGAAGTGTTCGACGCCCCGCGAGAGGAGATCGAGCGCGATGTCCTGGAGATTACCCGCAAGATGGTCGAGGCCGATCTCGTCCGCATCGTCTGAGGCGCGCGAACACACGCGATGACATTCCACTACTACGCCTATGGCCTGCACCTCGACAGCGATATCCGGCTTCCGGGCTTTCTCCCCTGGCCGGGACCGCAGGATGCACCGGCCGATGTAGAAATCCGCAAGGGACCGGTACCGGAAACGCTTGCCGGAACCACCTATCAGGGTCCGTTCCTTCAGGTGGCAGGAGCAATGACCGCCCGTTATGCCATGCGCGGAATTGCGGCCTACCTGATCGAAGACGGCAACCGCATCACGGTTTCAGCGGAACCGGAAGGGACGGAACAGGATGTTGCCCTGTTCATGTCCGGTACCGTGTTCGGCGTGCTTTGCCATCAGCGCGGCCGGTTTCCGCTGCATGCAGCCTGCGTTGAAATCGCAGGCCGTGCCGTGGCTTTTGCCGGCGATTCCGGCACCGGCAAATCGACCCTGGCGGCGGCCCTGTCGCGGCGGGGCTTCCGGCTGCTGGCCGATGACGTATCCGTCATTGACACTCACGCCCCGGACGGCCCCATGGTAATGCCGGCCCTGCCCCGGCAAGGATTGTGGCAGGACAGCCTCTCCGCGCTCGATCTTGTGCCGGGCCGGCATATCCGCTCAAGCGAGGAGCTGGAAAAGTTCGAAAGAACCGTCGGAACGGAGTTCCTGCCCGAGCCGCGTCCGCTCGATACAATCTTCCATCTGAGAGTCCACCGCCTTCCCGGTAAACCGGTCGTCGAGCGGCTTGCCGGTTTTCCGGCAATCCAGGCGACACGGGCACAGATCTACCGCCTGCATGCAGCCCAACGGATGGGGCTGGAACAGCGCCTGTTTCTGGATGTCGGGCGCATCGCTCCTAAGGTTCAGCACTATTTGCTCCGGCGGCCGCAGAATTTCAAAGCCCTGCCCGACTTCATTGCGGCCGTACTTGATACGGTCGGCCAAACCGCCAGCCCGCCATGAAACCCGGTCTCTTCTGGATCGCCTCCTTTCCGAAATCCGGCAATACCTGGGTACGCCTCGTTCTTGCCGGACTGCAGGCAGGCGGCGGGGATATCGATATCAACCGGCTTGGCGGAATCGAGGATGCAATCTCCTCCAGCCGCCGGCACTTCGACATTTTGCTGGATATCGACAGTTCGCTCCTGACCCAGGCTGAAATCGAGGCGGCGAGACCTCATGTCTACCGGCAGCAGGCGCAGGCGCTGCACGCCACCGCCTTCCGCAAGACGCACGAGGCCTGTATCGAGGTCGGTGACGGAACACCCCTGTTTCCGCCCGACATCACCGAGGGCGCCATCTATATCGTCCGCGACCCGCGCGACGTTGCCATCTCGCTGGCCCATCATGCCGGTGTCGCGATCGACGAGGCGATCGGGAAGATGGAATCACCCGGCTATGCGCTGTCATCCTCCCGCGACAGGCTGGACGTACAGGTCCGCCAGCTTGTCAGCGACTGGAGCAGCAATGTCACAAGCTGGCTCGACCGTGGCCCTTGCACCCCCCTTCTGATCCGTTATGAGGAGATGCTGGCCGATCCGGCAGAATCGATCCGGCGCCTGGCTGCCGCAGCCGGACAGCCCGCCCCGGAGGCCGTGATCGATAGCGTTGTGCGGTCAACCCGTTTCCAGGAACTGCAACAACAGGAGCTGGATAATGGTTTCATTGAACGCCCGATGAAGGCAGAGCGTTTTTTCCGGGCCGGCACGGCCGGCCAATGGCGCCGGGAGCTGACGACGGATCAGATCAGCCGCATCGAACGGCGGCATGGGGACGTCATGGAACGGCTCGGTTACCTGTGATCTCCAGACCCGGCATGCCCGCCTCAGCCCACAGGACAAACTGGCCCATGGCCATGGCCGCCACAGCAAGCCGCAGGGATATGGCATCGGTCTGACCGATCAGGCTTGCCGAGGAGGGCAGCCCGTCGAGCGTAGCGCGCAGCCAGGAGATGTCGAGGAGCTCCGACACCGCCTCTGACCGGGCCATAGCGTCCAGCGCCGCGCGCAGGGACTGCCGATTATTCCAGATCGTTGTCGATAGCTCTGGCGCCTGGCGCCCCCGCCGTGCCTCTCCGATCACGTTGGCCGGCACCCGGTCGGCCAGAACCCGCCGCGCCAGAGAGCGCGGCATGCCCTGCGCCAGATACTGGGCCGGGGGAATGGCAAGGCAGAACTCCAGCAACGGCCGGTACCCCAGTGGATCGCGCAGATCGATCCCCTGCCAGTGCCGCGCGAACGAGCTGACCATCCGCCTCCCCTCGACCAGACGCTCGAACAGGAGCAGGCGTTCACGCAGATCACGCGAGCCTGCATTATCCGGCTTTAACGGCAGCTGGCGATGGAGTTCACCGACCGCCGGCCCCAAATCGCCGGGGCCTTCATCAGGCCACCACGCCGTCCGGAAGGCCTGACGCAGCAACCGCGTCGTTTGCAGCCCGGACCATTGCCCAAGTTCTCCGGCATGCCGGAACAACGAAAGCCATCGCCCCTGCCGGGCCAGATCTGTCAGATGCCGCAGGCCGCCATGAGACAGGGTGAGGTTGCCACTGGTACCGGCCAGTACCGTCCCGGCCCCCAGGCCCCGCACTCTTTGCCGCCCCGCCTCGAACCAGCTGCGGTCATAAAGGTTGGAAACGGGAGAGCCGAGCCGGGCAAAACGCGCAACCGGATCCAGATCCGCGGCCGTCGGAGCCGTTGCCTCCACTCTCAGGGGGATAATGTTGGGATAAAGGCGCGCTACCGCCTCGGCATGCGGCCATTCATCGTGAAAGACCCGGCCCGTTTCCGGCAGCTGTCGTGCCTGCCCATCCGGCACCACCGTGATGCAATGGACGGGACGGGAGGGATTGAGGCGGGCCGCTGTAGCAGCAACAGCCGTAGAATCGAGGCCGCCGGAAAGTTCGCAGACAAGGGGACCTGCCACCCGGCAATGCGCCGCCACGGCCTGGTCCAGCAGGTCACGCGCGGCCTCTACATACTCGCAATCGCGGGCAAAACGCACCCGGCGCGACAGATCCGGTCGCCAGTAGCGCTCAACCTGGCTTCCCGCCTGAGACCAGCGGAGCCGGCCTGCCGGCGGCAGCTGCTGGATCTGGCGGTACCAGGTACGGCCATCGGAGGGCCATTGCCAGTGCGCCGAGGCGGCAATAACGGGCAGATCGAGATCGCGTGGAACGCCCGGCGTGCGCAGCAGCAACGCCAGATTGCTCGCGAAGACGATATGGCCGGACATCTCATGATAATAGAGCGGACGCCCGCCCGTGCCGGCGTCGCACGCAAGGATCAGTTCGCGGCGCCTGCTGTCCCAGGAGGCCAGGGCAAAATCGCCCAGCATCCGATGCAGCGCCGCCTCTTGCCACCGGGTCCAGGCGGCGGAGACAAGCGTGCTGTCCGGCATCGTGTCGGACAATTCAAGGCCCAGCAGGCGCGCAAGATCGTCCCGGTTATCTAGGCGGCCATCGAAACACAGCAGAAACCGCCCGCCATCCACCCGAAGTGGCCAGGTTTCAAACTCCGATTGCGGCGTGTCCACCGCGCCCTGCTGGATGAACAGGACTTCTTCGTCACCCAACCTGCTTAAGGTACCCGAAGCCCCTGACCCGGCGACAAACGCCGGAACCGCCCGGACCTGGGCCTGCGGCCCGGCAAGCCCGTATATCAGGCCCATGCCGCAACCCGGCTCGGGCGATCGTGCCGGGCGATCAAAGTATTATGACGACTGGGAAGCGTTCGACACACTCGTCGTTTCACAGGTGGAACCGCTGCCACCGGCCGTGGCCGAAACCGGCAGCACGTCGAGGGTTGGCTTACGCCAGGCGCGCCGCGTCCCACATTGCGTCTCCGCACCCTGAGCGTCCGGGTTCCCCCGATCATCACGGTCCACGGTCAATACTCCCCTTGAGCTTTGAATATTCATGTAATTATTGCATCAACCACCGGCATGTACAAGCCGCCCTGTCCCTATCCGGCCGAGCTCCATATCAAAGACAGATGTGTCGGGCCTTCCGCCTCTGCCTGGAAACCGTGCCGCCTGTAAAGACCTGCCGCCCGGCCGTTCGTGCGGGCGACGCTGAGACGCAGCGCCCGGCCGGTTTCCCTGGCCTCGTCCTGCAGCGCCACCAGGATACGACTGCCGATCCCCTGCCCCTGGCGGGAGGGCAGCAGGGCGATGTCGATCAGATGGACTGCCTGCCCCGCGAAATCCACATAGAGCCGCCCGACCGGTTCCCGTTTCGCCTCTATCACCAGGAAACGGGCCGCCGGATAGCGGCCCGTATAGTCCAGATGCTGGGCTTCGAACTGGGCACGGCAAAAGTCCCGCCTTGTGGCCTCTGGCCAGTTGAGGGGCGCCAGTTCCGCCTCGCGTCCGATCCGGTACAGGCGCCGCAGGAAAGGGAGATCCATGGTTCGTGCCGGGCGCAGATGCACGCCCGGCACAAGCAGGTCCGCCCCGGAGGGTCGCTCTTTTGGAAAGATCAGGGCCGCAGTCATGGAGATGAAATCAGGGAAATTCGGGATATTCCCCGTCCCAGGCGATACAGGCATTGAGCACGAGATAAGGCTGGCGGTTCTCGTGCGAGGTTGGCGCCGTGCTATAGGCCGGCCCCATAACCGCAGGGCTAAAAGTGCCGTTGGCCTCCGCTGGCGTCGCCGCCCAGAACTGGTTGGGGCTGATGTTGCCCAGCATGGCCCCGGCGACGGCCGTACCCGTGTTCGATGGCGCAGCTACAAAAGAAAGGTTGTGGGTGTGGTTTGGCAGGTAGCTGGTGCTGTTCAGGGTCACCGTATCGACGCCATAGGCACCGCCCGGAACCCAGGCCACCGAACCACCCGGCGCCGTCCCCAGGCCTACGGGAACACGTCCCGACAGATTAGGCAGGCCAAAGGTGTCCCTGCCGTCACCGCCATAGGTCGTGCCCATCAGGCTATACAGGGCCGGGAATTGCCGGACGGACTGAAGGCTTCCGTCACACAGGAACCAGCCCTGCGGTGCCCAGTTCCAGGGAAAAAAGCAGATCTGTCCAATAAAAGGCGTGCTCATGACTGTTCCTCCCGCTTCTTCGTCAGGGCTTCACCGGAAAAAGGCCGTTGATACAAATTATGTAACGCAGGCCAAGCCCGGCCATCAGGTTCAGATGCGCCGCATTGCCTCCGGCCGCCTGAACGGTGGTTGGGTCCAGAGCCAGCAAGGTCGGGGAAGCCGGAACGGGATTCACATAACGCCTGTAGGTGCTGGCGGCGTTACTGCCATAGAACAGGCCCGAGGGGGTCTGGGTGCTGTTGGCCTCGGTGGTGGCAGAGAAGGAATGGTCATGGGGAGGGATCGTCGCTTCCGTCAGCGCCACCCCTTCCGCGCCACCAGCCTGCCCCACGGTCCGTACGGTCAGGGGGGGACCACCTGCGGGCGTCGTGTTTGGCACCGTCATACCCGCGCCCTGATCGACCAGAACGCGGCCATTCAGGTTGGGCAGGGCGAATGTCGTTGTGCCATTCCCGCCATAGGCACCGCCGATCAGGGTAAACAGTATTTCGTTCCCGGAAACCGGCAAAACGGCACCGTTGCAGAACGCCCAGCCGACCGGAGGATTGGAATGGGGATAGGGAACAAGGCGGATTTCGCCGACATATGCATCGCTCATGATGTCTTCTCCTTCTACGCCACCAGCTCAGGGACGCTGAGGGTAATAGCCGGTCAGCGCGATCGCGGCGCTGGCCACCTGGAAGGGTTGCATGTTGTTGTGAGCCGCCCCTCCGCCAGTGTCGGAAACAGTCCGGCCGTCCAGGGCGACCAGCTGCGACGCGCTGGTCGCACCGGCATACATGGTTGTCGGGTCAGGACTGCCAGGATTCGGCCTCTTGCCCGTTGTCGACGGGACATTACTGGCGGCGGCGATGGAGCCCACATTGCTGCTGACGTTGACCCCATGACTGTGTGCTGGCAATTGCGCTGCCGTCAGCGCCACCCCTTCGGCTCCGCCATATTGCGCGATCGGGTAACTGGCCCCCGAAACCGGTGAAACTCCCATTCCCACTGCAACGCGACCGCGCAGATCCGGCAGCTTGAAGGTCGTCACCCCGTCCCCGCCGTAATTTTTGCTGATCAGGCTGTAGAGCGCCTGATTCTGGGTGATCGTCAGCGTTGACCCGTCACAAAGCGCATAACCTTGTGGAGCGTAGTTGAACGACGTGAAGATGATTTGTCCGACATAAGGTTCTGACATGGGATCCTCCCGATCCTTCCCTTTGGGATAAACGGAACAACGAACGCCCGATATCTAGTCAAAGACGGCGTGATAGATGACCCCGTCTGCGTCTGCCCCCACGGCTGTGATGAAAATATCCATCGGCTCAAAGCCGGCGGTCGCCATGTTATACAGGCCCTGTGGGAGAATGACTTTCAACGCACAACGAAAGACAAGCGTAAAAGGGTTTTCGCGAAAGTAATTGTTACGCTTGCTTGTTTTTGTAGATACCTGGAGCAAATCCATCTCCACCTGCGCCTCTGCACGGCGGGCCGTAAAGGTATTATTAATAAAAGGCATAAAATGCGTGTACTCCACCCTCTGCATTTATTGCCCCCGACCCGGATGATCACTTGAAATGAGTACTCTGGTCATATTTATAAATCATTAATTGCTCGCTTCGGATTTTGAGCGACAGATTAAGGTAAATCCATGGCGCCAAAATCAGACGGCGGGCGGGCAGACAAGCATCATCCCTGTCGGTTTTTCATCAATGCCGTCAGGAAGCCGCCTTGCGGCACACGGCAACTAGCGTTTCCCGCAGCCAGCGATGGGCCGGGTCAGCCTCCAGCCGTGGATGCCAGATTGCGCAGATATTGAAGCCGGGGAGCGGCAGTGGCGGCTCAAAACTGGCAAGGCCGGTCACCGCCCCCTCGCTGGTAGCCGAAGGGTTACCGAGGCAGGAAAGCGGCACCAGCGCCACGAGATCGCTGGCACGGGCAAGGCGCATGGCATCCATATATCCCGGCACGGTGACCGCCACCCGCCGCCTGAGGCCCCGCTCCTCCAGCAGAGGCTCGATCGGTTCCCCCTGTTCGCCCGGACGCATTGCCACCACATGCCGGCAGGCGGCATAGGCCTCTACCGTTACCGGCCCCTCCGACAACAGCGGATGCCCGCTGCGGACGACACAGACATAGCGGTCGCGAAACAGCAGCTGGGTGCGCATTTCCGGTGCGGAGGTGACAACAATGCCGATCTCCAGATCGATCGGCCCTTCGCGCAGCGGCCGGGCGTCCCGGTCCGGCTTGGGCACAAAATGCAGGCTGACCTGCGGCGCGGCAGCGCAGACAGCGGCCAGCAGCGGGGCGGCCAGTAACTCCACGAACCCGCCGCCGGCGCGCAGGACAAAGGTCCGTTCCAGTGTCGCCAGATCAAGCCGGGTGATCGCCGGCCGCAGAAGCGTGCGTGCCTCAAGGGCAGCTGAATGGACGCGCTCGCCCAGTTCGCGCGCATAGGGCGTCGGCACCAGCACCCGGCCGGCCTGTACCAGCAGCGGGTCGCCGGTAACCTTGCGGAGCCTTGCCAGGGTGCGGCTCATTGCCGACGGGCTGAGACCGAGCCGACGGGCAGCCCTGGTTACACTACATTCGGCCAGCAGCACATCAAGAGCGGTGAGGAGATTGAGATCCACGGCCGGCCGCATCTCGGGCTGATCCATCGGCACATTCCACGCAGGGCGTTACATGCAAACATCTATTGCATTCCGTGCGTCTGGTGCAAAGGCGGTGTGAGGTCATATCAGCAGGCAGGCCCCGCAAATAAAGGCACCCTGCCATGACCCCTTCCTGCGCTACCGCCCGTCCCTCTTCTTCCCGCCCCACCCTCCTGCTTGTCGGCGCCTCGCGCGGCCTCGGCCTTGCCATGGCAGCCGAGTTTGTCGGCAAGGGATGGCAGGTGATCGGCACCGTACGCGGCAGCCGTCGCACACCGCTGCACGATCTGGCCGAGGCCCATCCGGATCAGGTCGAGATTGAAACCCTCGACATCTGCAAGCCGGCAGAGCTGGCGGCGCTGAAGAAGCGCCTTGCCGGCCGGCGGCTCGACATGCTGTTCGTCAATGCCGGCACCGCAAACCCGCAGCCGATGCAGACCATCGGCGAGGTTTCGACCGAAGATTTTACCCGGCTGATGATCACCAACGCCCTGAGCCCGATGCGGGTGATCGAGGCACTGGAGGAGCAGGTGCCGGAAACCGGGCTGATCGGGGTGATGTCCTCCGGCCAGGGCAGCATCGCCAATAATGAGCGCGGCCTGCGCGAGCTCTATCGCGGCACCAAGGCGGCGCTCAACATGTTCATGCGCAGTTTCGCCGCCCGTCAGGCCGGCACCGGGCGCACACTGGTGACGATGGCACCGGGCTGGGTGCGCACCGAACTGGGTGGCCCCGATGCACCGCTGACCATCGAGGACAGCATTCCGAGCCTTGTGAACGTGCTTCTGGCCCAGCAAGGCAAGCCGGGCCTGCAATATCTTGATTATCTGGGCCGCACGGTGCCGTGGTGATAGCGCTGCGGGTCACGCCGCTTCGGCGATGGTGAAGGAAAAGACCCGGCGCAGCTCCATCTGGCCCATCGGCGTAATCTCCACCGCCCGCCCCTCCCGCTGGCGGCGCAGCCAGCCAAGATCGGCAAGGCGGCTGGCCAGCGCGGCGGCAAGGCCACCGGCCAGATGCGGCCGGCGCTCGCTCCAGTCCAGACACGGGCGGGCAAAACAGCGCTTCTGGCGGGCGATGGCGGCGGCATCGATGCCCAGGCCGGCAAAGAACTGCTCGCCGCTATCGCTGAGGCCGAACCCGGTGCCATGGGTGCAGAGATGCCCGGCATGGCCGAGATGATCCATGATGGCCACGCCAAGCTGGCCGGCCAGATGGTCGTAACAGAAACGGGCCCGATGCAGGTCGGCGCCAATGCGGGGGCCATGCCAGCGCGGTGCCGGCGCACGCACCTTCCCGGCCAGCGTCATCATCGTCTCCAGCGTGGTGGCGACCAGTGGATCGGCCAGATGGAAATAGCGGTGGCGCCCCTGCTGCACGCAGGCGAGCAGGCCCCCCTCCACCAGCCGGGCAAGATGGCCGCTTGCCGTTTGCGGTGTGACGCCGGCAGCAAAGGCCAGTTCCTTGGCCGTGCGGGCCCGGCCATCCATCAGCGCCGTCAGCATGTTGGCGCGGCCAGGATCGCCCATCAGGGCGGCGATTTCAGCGAAATACGGTCCGTTGTCGATCATGGCCCGGCCCTTTCAGCGGAGGAATGAAGGATAGGGCCCACCGGCGGCAGCCGTCACCCGGCAAAGCTTCGGAGATGCCCGAAACATCTCCCGCCCCTTCGAGGCAAGGATGGGCTGGCGCCGCGGGAATGCGGCACACATCCCCGAAGGAGGCCCCGCCATGACCCTCACCCCGATACGACCCCTCCTGCAATCGAGGCCCTCCCGGCTGCGGGCGCCGTTCGGCGGCGGCCTCCCGAGTTTCATTCTGCGGCTTGCCCTGTGGCGCCG
Organism: Radicibacter daui; assembly: GCA_030657355.1. GTDB lineage: Bacteria > Pseudomonadota > Alphaproteobacteria > Radicibacterales > Radicibacteraceae > Radicibacter > Radicibacter daui. The sequence continues at coordinate 1,280,018 of CP131056.1, read as the reverse complement.
CCGGGCCCGTACCCGCCGGCAATTGGCAAACCTCAGCGACCATCTGCTGACGGATATCGGCCTCAGTGCGGCCGAGGGCCGGCGGGAGAGTGCCCGACCGTTCTGGCGCAGCTGACCGCTCCCCCGCGACAATCGCAAGAAACAGGTGGCAGAGCCGGCGGCGATGCTTCTAATGCAGCAGCGGCAACGGCCGACGATAAAAAGGGAAACGCCAGAGATGAACGCCTCCCCCCCCGCCATCCGCCAGACCATGAGCGCCCGCGACTGGGCGCAGCTTGTGCTGCTGTCGGTGCTGTGGGGCGGCAGCTTCTTTTTCGCCAAGGTGGCGGTGAAGGAAATTCCGCCGATGACACTGGTGCTGGGGCGCGTGGCGATTGCAGCGCTGCTGCTGGCGCTGGTGCTGCGCCTGCGCGGGGTCGCACTGCCCAAGGAGGCGCGGGTGTGGGGCGCCTTCCTCATCATGGGCCTCCTCAACAACGCCCTGCCCTTTACCCTCATCTTCTGGGGCCAGACACATATCGCCTCCGGCCTTGCCTCCATCATCAACGCCACCACGCCGCTCTTCACCATTCTGGTGGCAAGCCGCTTCACCCAGGATGAGCGGCTGACGACGCGGCGCCTGGCCGGCGTGCTGATCGGCTTTGCCGGCGTGGCCGGCCTGATCGGTCCAGCGCTCGGCGGCAGCGGTATTTCCGGCAGCCTTGCCGGTGAGCTGGCCTGCCTTGGCGCCGCCATCTCCTATGGGTTTGCCGCCGTGTTCGGCCGGCGCTTTGCCCGCATGGGCGTGGCGCCGATGAGCGTCGCCTTCGGGCAGATGACCGGCTCCAGCCTCATCATGCTACCGATGGCGGCACTGGTGGACGGGTTCTGGCAGTTGCCGATGCCCGGCACCGTTTCATTGGGGGCACTCGCGGCCCTTGCCGCCTTCAGCACCGCCTTTGCCTATCTCCTGTTCTTCCGCCTGCTGGCGAGTGCCGGGGCCACCAATGTCGCGCTGGTGACACTGCTGGTGCCGGTCTCGGCCATCCTGCTCGGCGCGCTCTTTCTGGGCGAACGGCTGACGCTGGCCCAGTTCGGCGGCATGGCGGCAATTGGCGCCGGCCTCATCACCATCGACGGGCGCCTGCTCGGCTGGCTCGGCGCAAGGCTACGCCCGGCGCGGGGATAACCACGCCGGGCTAAACTATTTTGGGCCGGCTGCGAGCGGATGACTATTCGGCCGCAGCCCGGTTAACTGCCGGAGCCAGCTTGCCGCTGAAGAACTTGCCGAGAACCGTCACCGCCTCAGCGACGTAAGCGGCGCCATCGTAAAGCGACATGTGATTGGCGCCCTCGATGATGTGCATGGCCTTCTCGCCACTGGCGGCACGGCGCAGCAGGTCGTCACTCATCCATTTACTGCCGGCGACACTGCCCGCCACGATCTGGAGCGGCTGGGTCAGATACACCTCGGCCATGTGATAGGCATCGTAGGTGATGATCTGGTTGAGGCTGCGCAGCGCCGCAAAACCGGGGGCCGTCGCACATTCGGCGCGCGGGGTATGGTAATATTCCCAGGCCTCACGCAGCTCCTCGTTCGGAGCGTCCTCTTCCTTGAGCGGCGCCAACGGCATGGTGGCGATAGAACCACCGGAAGCATCGGCGGTGCGAGCTGCCGAGCCGGCCTCGATATATGGCAGCGCGTCGATATCCTTGACCGTGCCTTCCCATCCGTTGCGGAACATGGCACCGATGTTGACGGCGCTGACTGTGCCGACTGCCTTGATGCGGCGATCCTGGATGGCAGCGTTAATGGTGTAGCCCGCACCCGCGCAGATGCCCATGGCGCCAATGCGATCATTATCCACGTAGGGCAGTGTCGTCAGGTAATCGATGACGGCGCTGATATCCTCGGTACGGACGTAAGGATTCTCTAGCTGGCGCGGCTCACCGGTGCTTTCGCCCTGATAGGAGGCATCAAAAGCGATGGTGACGAAGCCATATTCTGCCAGCCGCGCCGCATAGGTGCCGGCCGTCTGCTCCTTAACGCCGCCACCGGGATGGGCCACGACAATGGCGGGGTACCGGCGCCCCTCGGCAAAACCCTCTGGCAGGTTGATGACAGCCGACAGGGTGACGGCCGGATTGTTGGAATTGATGAAGCTGACCTTGGTCATTTGAGGTTCCTCCTGACATCGGATCGGCACCGGCGGTGCGACTGACTGGAAGAGTAAGATCGCTTCGGTTATCACTCTATGGCGAAAAAATGCATAAACCTATAAGTGAGATAATAAATGCAGCGCGAGGAGATGGCCGACCTTACTGCTCTGGTAGTGGTCGCCGAAGAGCGCAATTTCACCCGGGCAGCGGCCAAACTGGGCCTTTCGCAATCCGCGCTTAGCCAGATCGTACGGCGACTTGAAGAACGGCTGGGCGTGCGGCTCCTGGCCAGAACAACACGCAGCGTGGCGCCGACAGAAGCCGGCGAACGGCTGGTCCGCACGCTCTCGCCGATGTTGCATGACCTTGACCAGAGCATTGCCGATCTAAGCGAGTTTCGCGACAGGCCGGCTGGCACGGTACGCCTCACCACAGTGGAACATGCGGCAAAGACCATTCTTTGTCCGGCTCTCACCCGGCTGCTCACCGACTATCCTGACATCACCGTAGAGATCATCGTCGATTACGGGCTTGCCGATGTGGTTGCCGACCGCTTCGATGCCGGTGTGCGGCTGGGCGAGCAGGTAGCCAAAGATATGATCGCCGTGCGCATCGGCCCGGATATCCCCATGGCCATCGTCGGCTCACCCGGATATTTCAGCCGCCATGCATGGCCGGAAAAACCCCGGCATCTCGTCGAACATCGCGGGATCAATCTGCGCCTGCCCACCTCTGGCATCCTGAATGCCTGGCGCCTGATCGAGGATGGCCGCGAGGTACGCGTGCGGGTGGACGGGCCGCTGGTCTTCAACACCATCGACCTCATTCTTGACGCAACGCTCGGGGATCTCGGCCTAGCATATCTGCCGCTTGATCAAGTGAAAACGCACCTGACCAGCGGCAGGCTGGTGCAAATTCTGGCAGGGAGCACGCCGCCCCTTCCGGGCTACCACCTCTACTACCCGAGCCGCAGGCAAGCCTCCCCGGCCTTCAGACTGGTCGTCGATGCCCTGAGATATCGCCGATAGAACGGGCCCGACGCCCGCCTCCTCCAGCGACGACGCGATCACCGCGCCGCGCGAGGCCATGAAATAAAGGCCGAGATGGTGGGCGAGCGCCTGTGGGTACGAAGCCTTGGGCGGCAGGCTGAGGTCATCCGGCTGGATGGCGCCAACCAAGCTGTTGATGCAATCCTCATCGAGGATGGTGACGCCGGGGCACCCCAGGCAGGCAGGGGCCGGCACCAGCATTTCAACCGCGCCGCGCAAAGCGCAACAACACAGGCCTGTCGGGGCGCAAGGTGTAGTTGGCATAAGGCTTGACCCCGCCTTCCTCAACGACAAGCTCGAGGTCGCGCAGGGTGGTAGCCAGCATCAGCATGGCTTCCGTCCAGGCCAGATGTGCGCCAAGGCAACTATGATGACCGGCAGAGAACGGCATAAAGGCCGCCGGATGACGTGAGCGCACCTGAGCCGGTAGAAACCGGTCAGGATCAAACTCATCAGGCCGATCCCAGCAGCTGCGATGCCGGTGCAAACCATAAAAACAGATGGCGATCTGCGTGCCGCCAGGAACGGCCAGACCGGCCAGCTCCATGGTGTTGGGGGCCTCGCGATTGACCACAATAGCGGCCGGGTAGAGCCGCATTGTCTCGTCCAGAATCCGGCCCAGCAGGGCCATCCGGCGCAAGGCGGCAATGTCGAGAGGCCCTGAACCAGCCTGCTGGCGGACTTCTTCCGCGGCGGCTGACTGAAGGGCCGGATGAAGCGCCAGCATCAATAGCGCCCAGGTAATGGTCAGGGCGGTACTTTCATGGCCAGCCGTTAAAAGGAAACGCGCATTGTCTTCAACCTCCTGCTGCGTCAGCGGGAAGTCCGCCGGCAGCGTGCGCCGGAATGGCGTTTCTTCAGCCAGCGGATTGGATGGCCGGAGCAAAAGACTGGTTTCCGCAGCCCGGTGAATGGCCGCCGAGGTGGCAGACAGCCGACCGGACGCACCCGCCTCGAACAATGTCCTGGCCATCTCGAACACGGCCGGCGGCGGGACGGGCCTCCCGGCCTCGCCAAACATGATCTGCCAGACGACACCAAAGGTAGCGCAAACCGAAGCTTGCGTTACGTCGATGGCCTGCTCCTGGTCTGCTGCCTCAAACCAGGGTTCTGTCACCTTCTGGATCGTCGCCAGAATAAAGGGAAAGTAGTCGGGCAGCTTCTGTGCACGAAACAACGGAGCCAACGCCTTGCGGTGGGCCGTACTGCGCACCCCCGTATCGGTAATGACATTCTCGCGTCCGGTGCCATTGCCGGCAAAGCGCTGCTGCAACCGCGAGCGCGGCAGGTCGCGGACATCCGACCTGACCGCCGCTTCCACCAGGTCAGGACCCGTCAGGAAAAGCAGGGGGCCCGTCGTGGTCTCAAGGAACACATAGGGATGTTCCAGCACCTCACGCGGCCAGTAGGCTTCCGCATCCAGCATCGCCCGCAAGGCCGTGGTCGGACGAATTTCAGCTTTCGGGCGTAGTTTCAGCGCCGGAGGGGTGGACATCAGGCCAGTTCCATCGCGTTCCCTTGCACAGAACTGCCACCAAAAACCTCGGGATCTGTCTCGGGGCGCAGGAAAATACGGCCGATTGTCAGCACCATCCCGATCCAGTCAGCAAAGCCGGAAAGGGTCGCGATATGCTCGGGCCGCGGTGAAAACTGGCTCGACCATCCACCCGAATATAAACGACAATTCTGGCAATCGACCGCGGGTGTACAACATTTGACCGACTGCGGTTGCAGATCCATCCCGTAATACTTGAAGCTGCCGCCAATCCTTGACCCGCAGTCCTGCGCAAAGCCGGTTTGTGGATCAAGGTCGTAGAGCGGGCCGCTGCGAGTAGACCAGCGATTATAGGCCGCCGAGTATATGACCGTGTCCGGGAAATCATCCATAGCCTGCGCCAGCACATCGCGGACACGATCCAGATCCCCGTCGCTCAGGAGCAAGGACTGCTCCGGCGTGCTGATCCGGAAGAACGCGTCGTCATTGCCGGTAAAGGATTTCAGCCGTCCCAGCAGGCTGGTCGTCGGCGACCACAGATTAAAGGTGACGGGCAGTCCGTAGTCGCGGCAAATCCGCGCCATAAGCGGCACCTGATCGATATTGGCCGGATTGACCGTATACAGAATGATGGCTCTGTTATCACCCTGATACAGGCGCAAAGCCTTGCGAAGGGCACTGCCGCCACGAAGCCGGGCATCGTCGCTCTCCTCCGCCGCCCAGGCCGATATGCTTATCCGGAACGGAATGTCAGGGTCCAGGCGGACAGTACCGTTGGTGCCCAGATTGCCGCGCCGGAAGTAACGTGCCGCAACAAGCAGCCGCTTCTCCTCCAGGGCAGGCTCCGCACCAAGAAAGTACGGCATGGTCACGCCCCGGGAGCGCTCCCTGGCCAGAAACCCATCCCATTCGGAATCAAACCGACCACGATGCCCGCCGCCCTCACGGAAGGTGGCCGGATCGAAATAATAACAGCCCTCACATTTCAGATTACAGCGGTCACTGATTTCGTAGAACGCCGGGCGCGCGAAGATATGGCAAATACGTACAGCAGCCTCGTAGCCACCCCGCATTTCGGGATGGTCGTCGAGGTGTTGACGAACAAGGCGAACACCCTCACGCACACGCGCCGCCCGACCGGCAGCCCCGCTATCCATAAACAGCAACCCGCACTGACGGGTCCCCTGCAGCAATATCAGCGCCGCAGGCCTGCGCAGCACCTCGTCCGGCAACATCCCGCGCCGTATAAACCGACGTCAGGAAGGAGCGCCCGATGGCAATGAGCTGTGTCCCGATCATGAAATACCTTCTCACGAATTCAACACTGGCGTCGCACGCCCCAAGGCACAGAATACGGGCTTGCCACGGCGAGCAATGATATAAAAAGATTAACAAAATAACAAAAAAATACGAAAATCTGCATAAAATATAACAACCCACAAGCAAACACCGTACCATCAGAATTTACATCACACAAAAAAATCCGTAAAAATTACGTGAACACCACACCCATACACAAAGAAACAAAAAATCATTAAAATATTATGATATTACCACACAAAAAATCGACAACATCTACCAAAAATATAACCAAATACATGAAACAGGTATAAAAAAATAGAAACCCCGGTCCGCAACCACTTCTCCCAAAAATCCACACGAAACCATCCGATATAAAAATCTTCAATCTCCTCGGGGCACACGTCACCAATGAAGACCAAGTTTTTTCTTTCTATATATTCAGATGTGTGCCCCCTCACTTCTGCCTATGCAATATCGCGTCGGCACGATCAGGCCATGGCATTGTGGAACAGAGAGGAAGACCGGTTAACACTCGTACGTTATTGGGAATTTGAGCGACTGACCGGCGTGAAGGGTCATGCCCTTTCCTTTCCAGACGTTAAATCCGCACACGAATTCATCAACATCGCCCTGGCGGAAGAAGGCCTTTCCCTGTCAGATATGGACGAAATTATCGGAACACCCGGGCTTTCCGATACATACACCCCACCTTCGACAGTTCTGTCGGGCCAAGATATTGCCTATCACTCTCTATGCCATCTCTATAGTGGCCTGCTGACAGATTCAGCCCTGTTCCAGAATGAGAGGATTTTGTGTTTATCTCTGGATGCAGGGCCGGACCATGTTGCCGATCCAGACGCCTGGGATAAACCACACTACGTCGGCGCATACTCCGATCGGGGCTCCATCACACCTTTCCCCGTACCTTCGCCGGCATTGTTATGGGCCTTGATGCGGGAACGATGCGGCCTGGCAGAAGGAACGCTGATGGCCCTCGGCAGCGCCAGCACGATACGCATCCCCGCTGAACTGTTCCCGCCTCCGCCCAAATTACACTCAATCCATGACCGCTTCGCCGCCGCCAAATGGCTGGATAATGTGGCCCGCGAGATCGACAATCTGGCGGACGGCGCGCCTGAGCAATTCAGTGATCCGGACAGTTTGCTCACGCCGGAAGAAAACCGGACCGCCGCGCTGGTAAAAGTCGTTCAGGCGGCTTCGGTGTCAATGGTCACAGAAACTGTGGAGCAGGCGCTAAAGCGCTTTGCCGTGAAGCCTGGGGACGTCCACCTTTGCATGGTCGGTGGCTTTGCCCTCAATTGCCCCACCAATGGCCAGTTGATGCGGCACTTCGGCTTCAAGGGCTTTGTGGCGCCCCCGGCCGTCAACGATTCCGGCATGGCGCTGGGCATGGGTCTCCATCATGCGCACCAGATTGAAAAAAACATCACATTCCGGCTCGGGACCGCGTTTTATGGACGAGACCATCACGCCATTGCCCGGACTCTTTCCACTTCCGCCCTCTCTTCCCGCATTGCCAGCATCGAGGCGACAAGACCGGAACAGATGGTGAAGGACCTCCTGAAGGCCCCCCTGGTCTGGTTCGACGGCAATGCCGAAATTGGCCCGCGCGCATTGGGCCATCGCAGCCTTCTGGCAGACCCAAGGCACCCTGGCCAAAAGGACCGGCTGAACCGGATCAAGGGCCGGGAATGGTGGCGGCCTGTGGCCCCCATAGTAATAGCAGAAAGAGCAAGGGACTGGTTTGCCCTGGCAGGGCAATCACCCTTTATGCTGCAAGCCGTGCCAGTTCACCCGCATCGCCGCGAACAGGTTCCCGCAGTCTGTCATCTGGACGGCACAGCGAGGGTTCAGACAGTCACAGAAGACGACAATCCGGCGCTTGCAGCCCTGCTGCGCGCTTTTGAGGAACAGACGGGCGTTCCAGTTCTGTGCAACACGTCGTTAAACGACAAGGGCGAGCCGATTATCGACGATCCGGAGCGGGCACTCGCCTTCGCTTGCGAGAAGGGTATCGAAGTCGCCTATATCTGCGGCTTGCGCATCCAGCTCAAGCCGGGATCAGCAAGTGGAGTTGCCGACAAGCCATTCGAACGACCCGGCTTGCGGCATTTCAGGCGCCCTCCGCCAGATGCCGAGTGGATGGCAACGCACAATCCGCACAACCTCTCGCGCAAAGAACTCATGGCCTATTTTTCCGATCCGAAACTCCGCGTTTACGACGTCACCCGGGCGGAGGATGTGCGCAAACTGCGACGCCTGCTCTCGGTCGCCTTGCGGCGCAGCGCAGCGGCCAACACCATGCTGGCAGAAACTGGACTAGGCTCCGGCGGCCTTCTCGTAGATTGAGAAACCTGACAAGACGGCATCACCGCGAGCCCCAAAATGATATTCCATAGTTTTCAATATCTATTGTTTTTGCCCCTCGTTGTCGCAGCACACTTCACCCTTCCCCATAAATTCCGGTGGGCATTGCTTCTTGCAGCAAGCTATTATTTCTACGCAGCCTGGAGAGTTGATTTTTTAATCATATTAATAGCGTCGACAGTAACCGACTACTTTTCCGGCCTGTTAATGGAGCGAGAAAAAAATACAAGAGTTCGAAATCTGATTTTAGGCTGCAGCCTTACTGTCAACCTGGGCCTTTTGTTTTTCTTCAAGTATGCCAGCGTCGTGTGGGATGCCATTTGCCGGCTCTCGACAGGGCTGCTCAACGCAGACCCGACAGTCTTCCGCCATTTCGACATAACCCTGCCCCTTGGCATCTCGTTCTACACCTTCCAGACGCTGAGCTACACGATCGACATCTACCGTCGCCGCATCCCCGCAGAGCGGCATTTAGGCTATTTCGCCCTCTATGTAGCCTTTTTTCCGCAGCTTCTGGCCGGCCCTATCGAACGGGCGGGGCACCTTTTAAAGGAACTGCGAAAGCCGCGAGATTTTGATTGGTCATGCGTCGGGCCCGCATATTTCCTGATCGTGCTGGGGCTGGCAAAGAAGCTTGTGATTTCCGATCGCCTGGGTGGGGTGCTGGCTCCTATCGTAGAGAGCCCGCTGGAATACCAGCCACTGGTGGTTTTGCTGACCGCACCCGCCACCGTCTATCAGTATTATTGCGACCTGTCCGGATACGCCGACATGGCCCTGGGCTCGGCGATGCTGCTCGGGATCAAACTAAGCCCAAATTTCGATCGACCGTTTGCAGCCAGTTCAACAATGCGTTTCTGGTATCGTTGGCACATTACTGTAACCGCCTGGTTTCGTGACTACCTGCTGCGCCCCCTCGCCAAACACGGCTCTGTCGCCAGCAGCAGACCTGCCGCCCTGATCCTTACCGGCATGGTGATCGGCCTGTGGCACGGCCCGACGCTCGGCTGGGCCATCGCCGGCTGCACGGTTGGCCTGCTGGCGATACCGGAAAGCAAATGGGCGCGCTGGCGCATCCGAAACAATGTTGGCCCTCGTACACCGGCACAGCGCTTTCTGTGGGACTGGGCTGGAAGACTCTATGTCTGGACGATCGTCTTTTTCCTGATCGGCATGCCTCTTACCTGGAGTAGCGTTGATATGTTGTGGGCCGTTCTGACGCATATAGCGACATTCGGCGCCGATGCGCCGCTCATCCATCCGATGATTTACACAAGTCGATACAATCTGGAGATTGTGATAATCGCCATTGCCCTGCTGGAACTCTGGCAATGGCTGGAGGCACGCGGCCTTGCCAAAAATATTATCAATGCGATGTGCCTGGAGGTGCGCTGGGTTATGGCTTCCAGTTTTGCCGCCGGTGTATTGGGCCTGGCCAATCTGAGCCAAAGCGGCTTCCTCTACTTCAAGTTCTAGATCATGAAAAAAGACAAGACCTACAAACCCTGGCGCTATTGCCTTGCGGCGGCACTTTCGATTGGTCTCATTTTAACATTGAATTATATCAGCCTTCATGTGTGCTCAGAGGATGAGGTTGAGCGCGATATACTAAGCGCCGGAATGAATGAAATAGATTCCGGACGTATTGAGGCTGTAAATATTGGCGCCTCAACAGCCTCGGCCCTGAATTTTTCCCGAATAGGTATTGCGGGTATTGATCTGTCATTCCAGCGCAGGGATTTACTCGAAAATGTCGCGCTCATTGAAATAGTCTTGAAAAGAAAACATGTGCCGGGCGCGATATTTCTGAACGCGGCGCCCATTAGCCTCCTGCGAGATAATGCCTGGAGGGCACCTTATCAGCGGCGGTCATTCTACAGGATAATAGCGCAGGAGCGTGGTTGGCGTCCGATTGGCGGAGATTGGTCCAACATGGTGCAGGGCCGGTTGCTGCCGCTGGCGCGGGCGGATAGCTGGAAGGCACCGCTTGTCAAACTGCGAGACACCCTTCTGGGATTGCCGCCCAAACAACTGCAGGAAAGTCGCTACGTCCCTCTCCCCGCACCGCCCCCCTCGACAGCGGACGATCCGGCCCGCCTGCTATCCAATAGCGGCTGGTTTGAAATGGAATTTGGCGATCTTGACGACGGCCTTTATTTCAACCCCGACACTTTGAATAAAAACGAATCCGCCCTGGAACAGATTTGCGACACCACAGCCCAATCAGGGGTTAAGTTGTTTATCTATTCAACACCACTATCGGATTTATACAGAACGAAAATTTCAAACTATACTTCAAAGGCACTGCCTTACTGGAAAAGGGCAACCACCCATTGCAAGCTAACTGGCGCAATGGTGATCGAACTGGACGAAGACCCATTGTTTGAAAATGCATATCATCTGTTTAGTGACCCCATGCACCTCAACACCGACGGATCGGCCCTTCTCTCAGAAGAACTCGCGAGACGGCTAAACTAGATCCGACGCAATCACCGCGCCGCGCGAGGCCATGAAATAGAGGCCGAGATGGTGGGCGAGTGCCTGCGGGTGCGATGCAGTGGGCGGCAGGCTGAGGTCATCCGCCACGGCACGCGGCAGGTCGTAGGTGGCGCAGGCGGGTTCATAGATCACCACATCGCGCAGCTTGCCGGCGATACCGTGATTGCGGGCTGACAGCAGTGCCAGCACGGCATCCATCACGCAGATATCGGTGCAGATGCCGGTATAGATGACGGCTTCCAGACCGTTATCGGTGATCCAGTCGAGCAGCAGATTGCGCCCGTCCGGCTGGATGGCACCGACGAAGCTGTTGATGCAGTCCTTGTCGAGGATGGTGACGCCGGATGTCCCGGTCAGCCAGGCAAGGGCCGGCACCAGTTCTTCATCCCCCGTGCCCTTGATGCAGTGCGGGGGATAAGGCGGCTCGGGCCGGTCGGCCTCATGCACGTCGCGCGTCACGAAAACCGGCGCACCCGCTGCGATAAAGCGGCGGGCTAGCCTGTCGGTTTCGGCGATCATCCGGGTGACTTGCGGGTTGGGCACGGGCGGGGCCAACGGGCCGCAGCCCACCGTGGCAAAACCGTTGACCTCATCAATGATGACAAGGCCGGTCTTGCCCGGTGTCTGCTTGTACGGCGCCGGGGCCACCGGCATATGCTGGCCAAGACCGGCCAGCAGTTGATCGATGGTGATAGCGCCGCTCATACGTTCCTGTTTCCGTTCCCGCGTTAGCTCCGGCTTGCGGCCTTCAGTGGCCGCCCGACGGATTGTTGAAGTCCGGCACCGGGGCGCCGCTGATCTTCAACTGGTCGATAACCATGGCCTTCAGACGCTCGAGCCCGGCCGGGCTGCGCGCCTCGGCGCGGGTCACCAGCACATCCTGGGTATTGGAGGCGCGCAGAAGCCACCAGCCATCGGCGGTGGTAACGCGCACGCCGTCGATATCGACAATCTCGACATCCTTGAGCGCCTTGCAGCGGGCCACGATCTCGTCGATGACAGGGAACTTGCGGCTCTCGTCGATCTGGAAACGCACTTCCGGGGTGTTGAACACCTCCGGGAAACGCTTGCGCAAGTCGCTGGCCTTGCCGCCCTGGCGGGAGAGCAGGCTCACGAGGCGCACGCCGCAATAAAGCGCATCGTCATGGCCGTAGAACTTGTCGCCGAAGAAGATGTGGCCGGACATTTCGCCGGCGAGCGGCGAGCCGGTCTCAGCCATCTTGGCCTTGGCGAGGCTATGGCCGGTTTTCCACATCAGCGGCGTGCCGCCGACGCGCTTGATCTCGTCGAACATGGTGACCGAGCACTTCACGTCGCCGATGATGATCGCGCCCGGATGGGTGGCGCAGACGTCGGAAGCGTAGATCGCCACCAGCTGGTCACCCCAGATCATGGTGCCGGTCTCATCGACGCAGCCGATACGGTCGGCGTCGCCGTCAAAACCGATGCCGAGGTCGCAGCCCTGTTCCAGCACCACCTTCTTGAGGTCCGCCATGTTGCTTTCAATGGTCGGATCGGGATGGTGGTTGGGGAAGGTACCGTCGATGTCGGAATAGATGACGACATGGGTACCGGGCAGCTTCTTGACCAGCATCTCCAGGATTTCACCGCCAGAGCCGTTGCCGGCATCCCAGGCCACCTTGAGGTCGCGGGTGCCGTCATAGTCGCGCAGCAGGCGCTCGACATAGGCCTCGCGCACATCAACCTTGCGGGAAGAGCCGGTACCGGTGGCGTAATCGGCGGCAGCGGTGATGACGCCGATTTCCTGGATGGTCTTGCCCCAGACCGCTTCCTTGCCAAGCATCATCTTGATGCCGTTGTACTCGGGCGGATTGTGCGAACCGGTGATCATGATGCCGGCATCCGCCTCGCTGTCGCGGGCAGCGAAATAAAGCATCGGGGTGGGCCCGAGACCGATGCGATCGACATCGAGGCCGACCGAGGTCAGACCCGCCACCAGCGCTTCTTCCAGCGCCGGCGAGCTGAGGCGCCCGTCATAGCCCACGCACACGCGCTTGCCGCCCCGGCGGCGCACCATGGTGCCGAAACCCTTGCCAACAGCCTCGGCGTCGGAGGGGTTCAGCGTTTTGCCGACGATGCCGCGGATATCGTACTCGCGCAGGATCGTGGGATCGAAGCGGTAAGCGGTGCTCATGGGTGCGGTCCTCAAGGCAGGAACGGCCTCCCGAAAGTGGAGGCGCTATTATTCATCAACCGGCAGAATTGAACGGCTTGCCCGCCGGGGCAAAGGAAAAGCTGCGCTTCAGCTATATTCCTTCATCACCGAGCGGATCTGCTCGACCAGCTCGGGACGCTGCAGCGCGAAAGCAAGGTTGGCGGTGATGAAGCCGGCCTTGTCGCCACAGTCGAAACGGCGGCCCTCGAAGCGGAAGCCATGCACCGGCACCTCGCCGATCATCGCGGCAATGGCGTCGGTAAGCTGAATCTCGCCGCCGGCACCACGGCGGTGGGAGCTCAGATGGTCGAACACCTGCGGCTGCAGGATGTAGCGGCCATAGATGGCGACGTTGGAGGGCGCCTCGTCGGGCTTGGGCTTCTCGACCAGACCCTTCACTTCAACCAGCTTGCCGTTGTCAGAAGAGATATCGAGGATACCGTACTTGCTGGTGTTCTCGCGCGGCACGTCGAGCACGGCGACGATGTTGCCGCCGATCTGGTTATAGGCCTCGACCATCTGCGCAAGGCACGGGGTCTGATGCAGCACGACGTCGTCGGGCAGCACCACGGCCACCGGCTCGTCACCCACGATCTGGCGCGCGCACCATACGGCGTGGCCGAGGCCCAGCGGCACCTTCTGGCGGGTATAGAACATGCGGTTGGACGGCATTTCGGTGCGCTTGACGAGGTCAAGCTGCTCCTGCTTGCCGCGCGCTTCCAGCGTGGCATTGAGCTCGAAATTGACGTCGAAATGATCCTCGAGCGCGGTCTTGCCGCGCGAGGTTACGAAGATGAATTCCTCGATGCCTGCGGCGCGCGCTTCATCGACCGCATGTTCGATGAGCGGCTTGTCGACGAGGGGCAGCATCTCCTTGGGGATGGCCTTGGTCGCGGGCAGGAAGCGGGTACCGAGCCCGGCCACCGGGAAGATGGCCTTGCGGATCGGCTTGGGACGCTCGGTTGACATCATGGAGGTAAGACACTCGACAGGGTAAGTGCGCCAACCGCCCGGACGGGCGGCGCCGCGCATACTACACGATAGGAGGCCGACGCCGCAGCAATCTCGACGGGTAGACCACGAGCAAACGCCGACCGCGAGGAACGGTTGCCGCCTGGCAACAAAACCGCTTTCGCAGTGCAATAGTTCCATCGCGAAAACGGCCATCCTGCGGCAAAGCATACCGCCTTGTTCGGATTTTTGCAGAGGCCTTCAATTCCCTGCCGGCGCGGCTGGCCCGGCCGCGAGTCGCAAAATCATCCCCCGGCAAATCAGGCATCCGCTGCCGCCGCCCTACAACCGAAGGCGGCAATCCCGGGCACTCCATTGTAACCCCTTACAATTCCTCGGGTCTCATAAAAACTTCAACGATTCCGCGCACTTTGCGCTTGCCAAAGCAAAATGATGGTTCCTACGCTTCTTTCCGATAAGGCGTAAAACGCGCCGGAGACCTGCCCTTCAAAGAGGTGGGCTCAAGAATGATGAATCGGGAGAAAACGGCCATGACCAAGCATTTCGCAGCCCTTGGTGCGTCCATTGCGCTGGCGCTTCTGTCCGGTACGGCACTGGGTGCCACCATCCATGTGGCCAGCGGCAGCACCGGCGGCGACCTCGACGCCTGGCGCGAAACCATCGCCCTTTACGAGAAGCAGAGCGGCAACAAGGTCGAGCTGGTACCGGCCCCGCAGAACTCGACCGAGCAGCTTGCGCTCTACCAGCAGATGCTGGCTGCCGGCGCCGCCGATATCGACGTGTTCCAGATCGACATCATCTGGCCGGGCATGCTGGCCAACCACATGGTCGACCTGAAGGACAAGTTCAGCCAGGCCGACCTCGATAAGTTCTTCAAGCCGATTCTCGCCGCCAACACGGTGAACGGCAAGCTGGTCGCCATCCCCTACTTCACCGATGCGGGCCTGCTCTATTACCGCAAGGATCTGCTCGACAAATACCACAAGCCTGTCCCCGGCACCTGGCAGGAGATGGCCGCCACGGCCAAGGAAATCCAGGACGGCGAGCGCGCGGCCGGCAACAAGGATATGTGGGGCTTCGTGTGGCAGGGCCGTGCCAGCGAATCCCTGACCTGTTCGGCGCTTGAGCTGATCGATAGTGCCGGCGGCGGCAATATCGTCGACCGGTCGGGCAAGATCACCATCAACAACCCGGCCGCGGCGAAGGCTGTCGATCTGGCCGCCAGCTGGATCAACACCATCTCCCCGCCCGGCACCCCGACCTATGGCGAGGAAGAAGCGCGCGGCGTGTGGCAGGCCGGCAATGCCGTCTTCATGCGCAACTGGCCTTATGCCTTCGCGCTCGGCAATGGCGAGGACAGCCCCATCAAGGGCAAGTACGACGTCCGCTCCGTTCCGCCGATGGAAGGCCAGGGCGGCAAGGAATCCGGCACGCTTGGCGGCTGGAACCTCGCCGTCTCCAAATATTCCAAGAACCAGGACGCGGCCATCGACCTCGTGAAGTTCGTCACCAGCGTGGAGATGGAGAAGTGGCTGGCGATGAAATACTCGAAGCTGCCAACGGTCGAGGCACTCTACAAGGATGCCGACATCGCCAAGGCGCAGCCCTTCATCCCGCGCCTTGAAGCCACCTTCCGCTCGGCCGTTGCCCGCCCGTCGGGTGTGACGGCGGAGAAGTACAATCAGGTCTCGACCGAATTCTTCAACGCCGTCCACAGCGTGCTGGTGGGTGACGAGAAGGGTGAGGAAGCGCTCGCCGGGCTCGACAAGACGCTGACGCGCCTCAGCCGCGGCGGCCGCTGGTAAGCGGCTTCGGGGAGAAGGCCGGAGGGCGATTGTCCTTCGGCCTTCCCCGGCCCCTGCACCTACCCCGCCCACGTTCCTGAGAGAAGGCGCGGCCTGATATGACATCCATCACCGTCACGGACGCGGCTACCGCCGCAAGACCGGAGACCTCCCGCCTTACCCGCTCGCGCGTGCGCTGGGCCTGGGTGTTCCTGACCCCGCTCCTTATCGTGATGGCGCTGGTGGCCGGCTGGCCGCTGGGGCGGACAATCTATTTTTCCTTCACCGACGCCCGCCTGTCCGACATGAGCAATTACGGCTTCGTCGGGCTGGATAATTTCTACTACCTGCTGATCGACGACCAGTGGTGGCGCTCGGTCTTCAACACCGTGACCTTCTCTGTCATCTCGGTGGCGCTGGAGACGGTGCTGGGCATGGTGGTGGCGCTCATCATCAACGCCAACATGCCGGGCCGCGGCCTCTTGCGTGCCGCCGTGCTGGTGCCCTGGGCCATCCCCACCGTCGTTTCCGCCAAGATGTGGGACTGGATGTTCAACGACCAGTTCGGCGTCATCAATCACGGGCTGGAATCGCTGGGCCTCATCTCCGCCGGCATCGCCTGGACGGCGGATCCCACCACGGCGATGGGCGCCATGATCATGGTGGATGTGTGGAAGACGACGCCCTTCATGGCGCTGCTCATCCTTGCCGGGTTGCAACTGCTGCCAGGGGAAATCTATGAGGCGGCCCATGTCGACGGCGCCTCGCCCATCACCGTCTTCTTCAAGATTACCCTGCCGCTGGTCATGCCGGCCATCATGGTGGCAGTGATCTTCCGCCTGCTGGACGCGCTGCGCATCTTCGACCTCATGTATGTGATGACGGGCACGGCACGCGAGACCATGTCGATGTCGATCTATGCCCGCCAGCAGCTGGTGGAGTTTTCCGATGTCGGCTTCGGCTCCGCCGCCTCCACCCTGCTGTTCCTCATCATCGCCCTCATCACCGTGGCCTATATCGTGTTCGGCCGGGTGAACCTCTCGGGAGGGAAGTGACCATGGCACGTTCGGCATCCCCTGCCGCCCGGCGGGCCAAAACCATCGGCTTCTATGGCCTCTCCGCCCTACTGCTGTTCTATCTGCTGTTCCCGTTCTACTGGGCAGTGGTGACCTCGATGAAATCGGGCACCGGCCTGTTCCAGGTGGATTTCCTGCCGCCGGTCAACCTCTCCAACTACTGGGGCGTCTTCGCGCAAGGCCCCTTCGGGCTCAACATCCTCAATTCCGTCATCGTCGCGGTCAGCGTGGTGCTGCTGTCGCTGGGGATTGCGCTCTTTGCCTCCTATGCCCTCGGGCGCATCCGCTTTCGCGGGC
Source organism: Radicibacter daui (assembly GCA_030657355.1). GTDB lineage: Bacteria > Pseudomonadota > Alphaproteobacteria > Radicibacterales > Radicibacteraceae > Radicibacter > Radicibacter daui. Next base: position 1,262,841 of record CP131056.1, on the reverse strand, counting down.
GGGCAGCCCTGCTGCTGCTGGTGCTGGGCGTCTCGATGTTTCCGCAGGTGGCGGTACTGTCAGGCATGTTCGAGCTGGTGCGGGCGCTCGGCATCTATAACAGGCTTACCTCCCTCATCCTCGCCTACATGATCTTTACCCTGCCCTTCACCGTGTGGGTGCTCACCACCTTCATGCGCGAGTTGCCGCGCGAGCTGGAAGAAGCGGCGCTGGTGGATGGCGCAGCCCCCTGGCAGGTCCTTTTCAAGATTTTCCTGCCGATCATGGGGCCGGCGCTGGTGACGACGGGCCTCCTCGCCTTCATCGCGGCGTGGAACGAGTTTCTCTTCGCCATCACCTTCATCCTCAATCCGGATGTGCGCACCGTGCCGGTGGCCATTGCCCTGATCTCGGGTGCCAGCCAGTACGACCTGCCGTTCGGCACCATCATGGCGGCCTCCATCATCGTGACCTTGCCGCTGATCGTCCTCGTTCTCATCTTTCAAAGGCTGATCGTTTCCGGACTAACCGCAGGAGCGGTCAAAGGATAAAACTTGGCAAAACTACGCAAAACTGCGAAAGCTGAGCCAACAGTGGCGACGGTGTGAACCAGTCTCTGGCCAAGCGCCCGCCGCTCCGTTATTCCGAAAAACAACAGGGCGGCCCGGCCCCGGCCGCGAAGAGACAAAGAACTGGAGGAAACGAGATGGCAGACGTCACGCTGCGCAAGGTGCGCAAGGCCTTCGGCGATCTGGAAATCATCCGCGGCGTCGACCTTGAGGTGAAGGACCGCGAGTTCGTGGTGTTCGTCGGCCCGTCGGGCTGCGGCAAGTCCACGCTGCTGCGCCTCATCGCCGGCCTCGAAGACATTACCTCCGGCGAGCTGTGGATCGATGGCGAGCTGGTCAACGACCTGCCGCCGGCCAAGCGCGGCATCGCCATGGTGTTCCAGTCCTACGCGCTATATCCGCACATGACGGTCTACGAGAACATGGCCTTCGGCCTGCGCCTGGCAAAGATGCCGCAGGCGGAGATCGAGCAGCGGGTGAAGAAGGCGGCGCAGATCCTCCAGATGGATCATCTGCTCCAGCGCAAGCCGGCGGAGATGTCCGGTGGCCAGCGCCAGCGCGTTGCCATCGGCCGCGCCATCGTGCGCGACCCCAAGGTATTCCTGTTCGACGAGCCGCTGTCCAACCTCGACGCGGCCTTGCGCGTTGCCATGCGCATCGAGCTGGCCAACCTGCATAACGACCTTAACGCCACCATGATCTATGTGACGCATGATCAGGTCGAGGCGATGACGCTCGCCGACAAGATCGTCGTGCTGCAGGCGGGCGAAGTGGAGCAGATCGGCAGCCCGCTGGAGCTCTACCATCACCCGCAGAACATCTTCGTCGCCGGCTTCATCGGCAGCCCGAAGATGAATTTCGTCGATACCGTTGTGCGCAAGGTGGAAGCAGCGGGCATCACCGTCGACCTGCCGAGCGGCGGCACCGCGCGCATTCCCGTGGAGCCCGGCCCGGCCCGCGTCGGCGACAAGGTGACGCTCGGCATCCGCCCGGAACACATGCTGGAAGGCGGCTCTCCGGAGGCGCAGATCACCGGCGAGGTGATGGTGGTGGAGCGCCTTGGCGGCCACACCTTCCTCTACATCAAGGTTGGCCGTGACCTCGTGGTGACTGTGCAGGCCGGCGGCGAGTCCGATGCCGGCATCGGCGACACCATCTCCATCGGCCTGCCGGTGGGCGAGGCCCATCTCTTCGACCAGAACGGCCACGCGTTCCGCCGCACCCAGGCACCGGCGATTGCCAGCCGCCGCAAGGAAAGCTTCGTGCGCCGCGAGGCTGAATACAGCGCCCGCACGCACTGAGCGCCGGACGCCGGACAAGAACCGCCTCCGCGAGCTGCCGCTCCGGAGGCGGTTTTCTTTTGCCCGGCTTTTGAAGGGTGAACCGCAGGCCTCTCCCCTGCGTTCGGCAGAGGGAGCAACAAGACCGGTTGCCCGCCGCGCCATGAGGATGCCAGAAAGGCTCGCCACGGTACCGGCGGCTTTAGTCCGCCATCCCGCTCCTCGACTTGCAAACAGCCCGGCTGCCCAAAAGGTGCTGCCGGCGCCGGATGAAGAGAGACCATCTTGACCGTCCTGCCGCGCCCCTGCCGGGCCCTGATCCCCGCCCTGCTCCTGACCGGCCTTATTGCCGGCTGCGCCAGCCCGAACAAGCCCGCCGCCCCGCCCGCGGCGGAGGCTCCGGCCGCGGCGCCCGCTGCAACCAAGGCGCCGCCCGCCAAACCCGGCGAGGTTGTAGGCTACATGACACGCATCATGCAGGAGGCCAGTGGCACACCGCAGGGGATCGGACTGTTGCCGACCGCCGAGGGCGAGGCGCAGGCCGCGCTCAAATATGCCGCCGCCATCTCCACCCAGCCGGACAAACTGGACTGGATGCATGACCAGGCCGCCTACCTGCTGCACACGCTTGACCCCTCAACCGGCAAGCCGGGCGACAGCGAGCTGGGGTATGGCCTTATCCCGGCAATCAAGGGCATCATCACCAACGGCGGCCTGATCGCCGGCAGCAGCGATGCCACCGAAACCATCCGGGCGCAGGCGCGGCAGGTTGTCGCCAGCGCTGAAAACGCGCTTGAGCGGTCGGTGAAGCTGAAGCTGCTGGCCGAGGCGATCCTCAACGCCAAGGACACAAAATCGGCGGCAGCCTTCGCCCGCACCGTCACCACTGACGCCCCCAAGGTCGTCGATGGCGCCGATGCCAATGGCGACGGAAGGCTGGCGACGGACGGCAGCGAAGGCGGCCTGACCGCCATTGGCGGCGTCATGGTGTCGATGGGCGAGGCCAAGGGCCTGAGCTTCTGATCTTCCCGGACAGGCGCTGAACGGGGGCCGGCGAAAGCCGGCCTCGTTCAGGACTGGACTTGGCGCGGCCAATCGTCATTCTTGTGCGATATCAACCGCCTCCTGTGCCGCCTCCTGCGCCGTCCGAAGGAAACGACAGATGAAAGCCCCTGCCGATCGCCTCGTCCGTGTCTGGGACCTGCCGCTGCGGCTGTTCCACTGGTTGCTGGTGGTTGCCGTCGCCGGCGCCTGGATCACCAAGGAAACGCCGCTGGAGAGCATGGACTGGCACATGCGCTTTGGCCTCGCGGCATTTTTCCTGATCGTCTTCCGCCTCGCCTGGGGTGTGCTGGGCACCCGCACCGCGCGGTTTGCCAGCTTCGTCAAGACGCCGCACAAGGCGGTGAGCTACCTGAAAAAGATGCTGTCTCCCAGGGCGCGGCTCCAACCTTCGGACGGGCACAGCCCGCTTGGCGGTTATGCGGCGCTGGTGCTGATCGGCACCGTCGGGCTGCAGGCCCTCTCCGGCATCTTTTCCAATGATTCGATCATGAGCGGCGGGCCGCTCAGCGGGTATGTCGGTTACCAGGCCAGCGACGCGCTCACCGCTTTCCATGAATTCTGGTTCAACCTCATCATCGCCGCCATCGTCGTGCATCTGGCGGCCATCCTGTTCTACCGCCTGCGGCTCAAGACCAATCTGGTGACGCCGATGGTCGTCGGCACCCGCCATGCCGGCCCTGGCGACCTGATCCCGGACACCGGGCGCCCGAGCCCGGTGAAGCTGGTGATCGCGCTGCTGGTCGCCGCCGTTCCGACCGTGGTGATGTGGCTGGTGTGGAGCACGCCGTAAAGGCACGACCTCTTCAGCAAAAAGGGCCGGGAAAATTTCCCGGCCCTTTTTGTTTGCGGTTGCGCCCGGTTACTCGCGATAGGGCTTGTGGCAAGCCCCGCAAGCGCCGCCGACGGCCTTCAGCTTGTCACCCACCGCAGCAACATCGTCGGTGGATGCGGCCTGACGCAGATCGGCAACGGCAACGGCCAATGCATCGGCCTTGGCGGTGAAGCCGTCAAAATCCTTCCAGATATCGGCGCTGGCCTTGCCGCCTTCCGACCCTTCAGGGAAAAGCGTCGGGATATTGCGGGCAACGCCATAGAGCGCATCGGCCCGGCGAGTGAGGAAATCGGCAGGGTCTGCCGGCTTCACATCCCCCTTGGTCACGGCAACAATACTGCCGAGACTGACCTTCATGAACTCCATCTCGGCCTTGCGCAGCGCCTGCGGGCTGTCCGGCGCATCTTCGGCATGCAGGAGGGCGGGCTGGCTTGCCGTCAGGGCGGCAATAAACGGCACTAGCAGAAAGGCTGCGGCCTTGCGCTTCATGGGTTGGCTCCCGTTATCGTCCAGTCGGGCGGATCCGGCGGCGCCGGAGCGCGGCAGCAACTCTAACATCACTGCACCGCACCAGGGCCAGTGACATGGCTGTTACAGCTCCGGCCGCCGCTACACAATTTCGTGACCGAAGCAGGGGACGCGCCTGCCATCTGTCCGGCCAACTCCCCGGAATCACGCGGTCTTGTCGGCGCCCCGGCTGATGGGCGACACTGGCGGCGAACATCCCCGAGCGCCATTCCGAAACGGCGCTCGCCCGCAACGAGGCCCCTTGCCGGTGAGCATACGCAATCTCGATGGCCTGCTGGCCCCGCGCAGCGTCGCGCTCATATTCGACGAAACGGCGCCCGAGCGGCTGTGGCGCCGGGCGGCCGACAACCTGCGCAAGGGCGGCTTTCGCGGCAAGCTGATGCTGGCCGGCCCGGCGGGCGGCGATGTCGAAGGTTTCCTGCCCACGGTGGCGCGGGGGCGCAATCTGCCGGAGACGCCGGACCTTGCCGTGCTGGCAGGCGATCCGGCTCGCATGGCAAAGCGCCTCGACCGGCTGGGAGCGGCCGGCACGCGCGGCGCCGTCATCCTCAGCGCCACCACGCTCGAACCGAAGGACAAACCGGCCTATCTTTCCTCGCTCGGCGCAGCGGCGCGGCCCTACATGCTGCGCCTTGCCGGCCCGGCGGCACTCGGCATCGTGGTGCCGGCTATCGGGCTGAATGCCTCGTTGCTGGAACATGCGCCGCGGCCCGGCCGCATGGCGCTGATCGCCCAGTCCGCCACGCTCGGCGCCTGCATTGCCGAATGGGCGACAAGCCGAGGCGTCGGTTTTTCGCAGATGATCGTGCTGGGCGATGCGTCCGACGTCGACATGGGCGACCTCCTGGACAGGCTGGCGCTCGACCCGATGGCGCAATCCATCCTGATGCATGTGGAAACGGCAGGGGATGCGCGCAAATTCATGTCGGCCGCGCGCGCGGCCGCGCGTACCAAGCCTATCATCGTGCTGCGCACCGGGCGCCACCGGCAAACGCGCGCTGCCCTGCTCTCCCACACCGGGCAACTGACCGGATCGGACGCTGTTTATGAAGCGGCGCTTGCCCGTGCCGGCGCGCTGCGCGTCAGCACGCTGGAAGAGATGTTCGATGCCGCGCAGTCGCTCGCCTATGCCGGGCCGGTGAGCGGGGAGCGGGTGGCCATCCTTGCCAATGGCGCCGGTGCGGCGCTGCTGGCCGCAGACGACCTCTATGACCTCGGCGGACATATGGCGACGCTGAAGCCGGAGACTCTGGACAAGATCGCCGCCTGCCTGCCGGGCGGCCATCGCCCGTCCGAGCCTATCGACCTGATGGCCGATGCCGAGGGGCCGCGTTATGCCGCCGCGCTGGAGGCCCTGCGGGAGGATGACGGGGCCGACGCCGCCCTTATCGTGCACGCTCCCATCGGCCTGACCGACCCCATCGCCGCCGCCGAGGCGGTGGCTGCTGCTGCCGGGCATGAGCCGGGGCAGCGCGGGCGCAAGCCGATGGTATTTGCCAGCTGGCTTGGCGGCGGACCGGAAGCCGAAACCGCCCGTGAGCGCCTGCACAAGCGCGGCATCCCCTGCTTCTTTACCCCTGCCCGCGCGGTGCGCGGCTTCATGCATCTGGTACAGTGGAACCACAGCCGCACCCAGCTGATGGAAACGCCGCCGCTGATGCCGGAGACCTTACTGCCCGACATCAAGGGCGCCCGCGCCCTGCTCTCCCGCCTTGCCGCGGAAGAGCGGCTGGCGCCGGACCCGCAGGAGGTGGCAGAGCTGCTGAAGGCCTTCGGCATACCGGTGGTGGAAGGATTTACCGCATCGACGGTCAAAGATGCCCGCGCGCTGGCCGAGACGATTGGCCGGCCGGTGGCGCTGAAAGCCATCCTGCGCGGCGCGCCGCTGCGCCGCCCGCCCGGCTCCACGGTGCTGGGGCTGCCGACAGCGGAGGCCGTGCAGGCGGCGGCCGAGCGCATGGCCGCCCTTTTTGCGCCCGGCGGCAGCGAAGGCGAGATCACCGGTTATTTCCTGCAGCCGATGATCGACCATGAAGAGGTGCGCGAGCTCATCTGCGGCATCTCGCAGGACCCGGAATTCGGCCCGGTGCTGCTGTTCGGCCATGGCGGCAGCGCGGTGGAGGCCATCGACGACAGCGCCGTGGCGCTGCCCCCGCTCAACATGAAGCTGGCTGCCGAACTCATCGACCGCACCCGGGTCAGCCGGCTGCTGCATGGCGCCGGGCACGGCCCCGGCGCGGATGTGGATGCCATTGCGCTGCTGCTGGTCAAACTCTCCTACATGGCTGCCGGATTGCCGCAATTGACCGAGCTTGAAATCAACCCGGTGCTTGCCGGCCCGCACGGGGTGGTGGTGCTGGGGGCAAGTGCCCATATCAGCCCCACGCCCCACAAGCGCCCGGCACTGCGCCCCTACCCGTCCGACATGATCGAGCAGGTATCGCTGCCGGAGATCGGCGCGCTGATGCTGCGCCCGATCCGGCCGGAAGACGAACCTGCCCTGCAGGATTTTGTCGCCCGGCAGCCGCCGGAGGCTGTGCGGCTCCGGTTCTTCTCGCCCATCACGCGCCTGCCGCACCAGATGGCAGCCCGCCTGACACAGATCGACTACGACCGCGAGATGGCGCTCATCCTTGTGCGGGGCACGGAGGTGGGGGAGGAGCAGATCATCGGCGTGGTGCGCCTGCATGCCGACCCGGACGGGGAGAACGGCGAATATGCCATCATGATCAGTCCCGAGCTTTACGGGCGCGGCGTCGGCGGGCTGCTGATGGGACGCATGATCGACTATGCGCGCCGGCGCGGCATCACCCGCATCTATGGCGAAGTGCTGGCGGAAAATGAGCCGATGCTGGCACTGGCCCGCCGGCTTGGTTTCAGCATCACCGTCGACCCCGACGATGCCGCTCTGCGCCTCAGCCAGCTGGTGCTGGAGAAACAATCATGACCGGAAGGCAGATGCTGGCGGCGGCACTCGTCGCCCTCGCCATCGCCGGCCTTTCGGCCCGGGCGGGCGCCGACGACCCGATACGGACGGAGCCCGGCCATCTGAGCCCGCCGCCAGACGGGCAGATACGCGGGTTTGCACCGCCGCCGGCCCCCAGCCCGTCCCGCAATGTGGTGGCCTGGTTCAACGGGGCACCGCGGACCACCACCATCTTCAGCCAGCCCTTGACCGACGCCTGCCGCGCCTCGCGCTTCAATGAGCGAATCCCGCTGTTTTACCGGGCGATCTTCTATCACAGCGGCGTCATCATGCAGGCGCTCGGCTGGTCGCGCATGGGGCAGGAAAACCTCTATGATCCTGACAATCTGGCAAAAGACGGCATAAACTACTATTTTGAGAATGACAGAACGCGCGCCTGCCGGGTCTATTTCCTTCCGGACTAGACGGAGCGCCCGTGCCCGCCGACGGGGCCTCAGGCAGGGCCCCGCTAGAGGAAGCACCCTTTCCAGATGAAATCCGTTTTCAGACTTCTGGCCGGCCTTCCCGCTCTCTTCCGCCAGCCCGAACGCAGCAGCGCCCCGGCGCCGGCTGCCTCTCCCGCTCCGGAAATGCCGGACCTGTCGGCCCATGAAAGCCGCAGCTTTGCGCGTCTTGCCGCCGATACGGAGATCGAGGTGATCGGTGCGGAGGGACGATATGTTTGCCGCCTCGCCAACATCTCCGTCGGCGGCGCACTGCTGACGCCGCCGCTGCCGCTTGCCGAAGGGGCAGAGGTAACCATCAGCGTGATGAACCAGCAGATGACGACCGGCGCCCATGTGGTGCGCACCGGCCCGGAAGGAACGGCCATCGCTTTTGCCGGCGAGGCCGCCGACGCCGCCGTGCTTGCCGGCTGGTCCGCCGGGCTCAGCCCGCAAGGCTGACCCCGCCGGCGATTTCGCGCGGCATGAAAAAAGGCCGCTCCCGACGGGAAGCGGCCTTTTCTTTCCAGCAGGGAAACCGCGCTCAGGCGAAGAGCGCGTCGATATCGTCCTGGGTGAAATTGTCCGGCAGGACCTCGTTGTCCTCCGGCCCGTGCAGTTCCAGATCGCCGTCATGCTTGGTGATGCTGGGCGGCAGTGGCAGCGCCTCGAACTCCTTGACGTTCCACGCCTTCATCATCGAATCGACGCGCTCTTCGATGAAGGTAAGCGCGCGAACGACCTTGGTGATGCGCTGGCCGGTCAGGTCCTGGAAGTTGCAGGCCTCGAAAATCCTGACGACGAGATCGGCCATGTCGCCCATGCGGTCGCCGGCATAACCCTCGCCCACCTGCGAGCGCAGCTCCTGGATGATGTCATCCAGCTGCTCGGCGGCGGCCATGATCTTTTCGGTCGCTTCTTCCGTCGATTTCACGACGCTGGAGAGTTCATTGGAGGCCTGGGCAAACTTGTCTTCTGCCGCCAGCGGATGGCGCAGGGCAGCAATCTCGGCCTTGGTGGCGCGGATACGGCCGGAAATGTCGGCGATCTCGACCTGGATCTGCTCCACGTCGGTACGCTCGCTGTTGAGATGCTTTTCAAACTTGCGGTCAAGGTTGCGCACGGCGGCCAGCACTTCGCTGAAATCCACCTCGGCAACCGCGGCCGGTGCCGCGGAAGCGGCCGGCAAGGCTGGCAGGACCGGCATATCCATGGCCGGTGCGCCACCGCCCCAGGAACCGGACTTCTTCATCATCTGGAGCTCAGCGGTGAAAGCCTTGCGTGTACCGTACATGTCCCATCCCTGCTGATAAGTGGGGCTGCCGTCAAATCCCGTTCCTCTCCCGGGGCAGCGGGGAGAAACCGAACTCAAGGGAAAAGCAATTCATGCCCGATTGAAAGCGTCGACTGCTCCGCGAAGGTCCATCCTGCCCGTTTGAACCTTGGCAACATTGCCATTTAAAGCCAATCCCTATACCAAATGATGAACAAGGATTGCCGGGCCGGGCCTCGCCTGTTTCATTTGCGGGCGAATCGTGCACCAGGGCGATCCTCGCCAGTTCCGTTCCCAAAGGTCTCACGATGAACAAAAAAGACCTGCTGCTTCGCCACTACCTGTTTCAGGATCTGCCGGAGGATGTCATCGACCGACTGCTGGCGATGACGGTGACGCGCCATGTGCATGCCGGCGAGACCATTTTCCTCAAGGGCGACGAGGGCGATACGCTTTACGGTGTGCTGTCGGGCAAGGTGCGTATTTCGGTGAGCTCGCCGACCGGCAAGGCCGTGGTGTTCAACATCATGGAAACCGGCGACGTCTTCGGCGAAATCGCGCTGCTGGACGGACTGGAGCGCACGGCGGACGCCATCGCGATGGAAGCCGGCGACCTGCTGATGATCCTGCGCCGCGACTTCATGGGCCTGCTGGAGCGCGAGCCGCGCCTTTCCATTCACCTGCTGAAGCTGCTGTGCGAGCGCCTGCGCTGGACGTCGGACCAGATCGAGGACGCCGTTTTCCTGTCGCTGCCGGCGCGCCTTGCCAAGAAGCTGATTTCGCTCGCCGACATCTATGGCGAGGAGAATGACGAAGGCATCCGCATCGGGCTCGACCTGCCGCAGCACGAGCTGGGGCACATGATGTCGACCTCACGCGAGAGCATCAACAAGCACCTGCAGGCCTGGCGCCGGGCGGGGCTGATCGACCTGCATCGCAAGTCGATCATCATCAAGAACCGTCAGGCCCTGCAGGAAGTCATCGACGAGGACGGCCACGCCTGAAGGCGGGCCGTCTTTGCAGGATCTCAGTACGCCTCGTCGCTGACGCGCACGAGCAGTTTGCCGAAATTGCGCCCGGCCAGCATGCCGATGAGGCCGGCCGGGGCATTTTCCAGCCCGTCGACAAAATCCTCCCGGTAGCGCACCTCGCCTCTCCCCACCCATTCGCCCATTTCCTTTAAAAAGGCCGGGTAGTGGGCCGAGAAGTCGCGCTGGATAAAGCCGCGCACCGTCAGGCTCTTGCGCAGGATGGCGCTCATGATGCCGGGCAGCCGGTCATGATCGGCCGCCACCTCCTCCAGCCCGTTATACTGGGCGATGAGGCCGCAGACCGGGACGCGGGCAAAGCGGTTGAGCAGCGGAAACACCCCGTCCCATACCTTGCCGCCGACATTCTCGAAATAGACATCGATGCCGCCCGGGCAAGCATATTTGAGCTGCTGGGCAAAATCGGGCGCCTGATGGTCGATGACGGCATCGAAGCCGAGCTCATCCTTCACATAGGCACATTTGGCAGCGCCGCCGGCAATGCCGACCACCCGCGCGCCCTTGAGCCGGGCAATCTGCCCGACGGCAGAACCGACCGGGCCGCTGGCCGCCGCGACCACCACTGTCTCTCCCGGCTCCGGCTTGCCGATATGCAGGAGGCCCGCATAAGCGGCAAAGCCCGGCATGCCCAGCACGCCCAGCGCAGTGGAGAGCGGATAGTGCGCCGGATCGAGCCGGCGCAGGCCCGTGCCGTCCGAGACCGCGTAACTCTGCCAGCCGGAATGGGAGAGCACATAGTCGCCAACGCGGAAATCGTGATTGCGCGACTTCTCGACGATGCTGACGGTGCCCCCTTCCATCACCTCCCCCAGCTCAACCGGCGGGGCGTAGGACTTGGCAGCGCTCATGCGGCCGCGCATGTAAGGGTCCAGCGACAGGTAGATGGTGCGCAGCAGCACCTCGCCGGGGGAGATTTCCGGCACCGGTGCCTCGACCAGCCGGAAATCGGCGGCGGTTGGAGCCCCTTCGGGCCGTGAGGTCAGGATAATACGCTGGTTGGTCTGCGAGTGGGTCTGTGCGGACATCGATCGCTACCCCGTCAACCGAAGAGAGCTGTGCACAGAACAGCAAAGCCGGCCAAAACAAGCAACCAGAGCCATAGCCCGGCAAGCACGCTGCCCGGTGCAATGACATCGAGCGCGCGCGAGCGGAAACTGCGCGCTTCGCGGCAGTGTACGGGATCCATTGATATTCCCTGAGATGTAATCGAATCTTAACGTCTGGCGCGACCCTGCCACAGCCGGCGCAGACGGGGTGTGAGGCGCGTGACACTCATGGATCCCTGCAACCTCAAACTGCGCAGCGGCTCACAGTCGGCACAAACGGCTATGCGTTTGCCGCGCGATTGCCGCTCCCTTGCCTTGGGCAGGCTTAAAAACGGTCACGCCAGGCCGGCCAGCCAGGAACGGAGCGGGCCTCGTAGACGCCGCGGGTAATGGCGCGGGCCACGCAATCGGCCGCCATCATGCCAAGGCGGGCGACATCGATTACCGGATCGGCAAGCGGCCGCTCGCCCCCGGCAAGGACAAAGACGGTATCGCCATCGAGCGGGGTGTGGACCGGGCGGATGGCGCGGGCAAAACCATCCTGCGCCATGATGGCAATGCGCCGGGCCTGCATGCGGTCGAGCGCGGCATCCGTCGCCACCACGGCAAGGGTCGTGTTTTGCGCCGGCTGGAGGCCGTTGAAAGCAAAATCCAGATCGGCAAGCGGCCTGCCGGTCGGTGACCGTCCGCCAAACTCACCGTCCCGCTCATAGGGCCAGGCCCAGAAGCACTCATTTTCCGGCATCGCAACCGAGCCGAGCGGGTTGGCAATCGCAAGCGCCGCCACGGTAATGCCGGCGCTATCGACCAGCGACGCGCTGCCAAGCCCGCCCTTGAGCTTGCCGGCCTTGGCCCCCATGCCGGCCCCGGCATTGCCGAGGCGAAGCTCATCGTGACTGACAGTCTCCAGCGCCGTAAGGGCCAGCCGGCGGTAGGGGGCGTCCTCCCCCCAGGCCTTGTCACCGCCATTGAGGAGATCGAAGATGATAGCGGAAGGCACCAGCGGCACGATGGCGCCGCCGACATCGAGGCCCCGCCCCGTCGCCCGCAGGCGATTGGCAACAGCCCCGGCGGCATCAAGGCCAAGGGCAGAGCCGCCGCTGAGCACGATGGCATGGACGATCTTGACCGTGCTTTCGGGATCGAGCAGTGCCGTCTCGCGCGAACCGGGCCCGCCGCCGGCCGTATCGCAGGCAGCAATCATCGGCCGGTCAGGCAGGATGACGGTGACGCCCGTCAGCACCTTTTCATCCTCGGCATTGCCTACGGCGATGCCCGAGACGTCCAGAAGGCTGTTGGTGCGACCCGGCTTCATACCCTGTCCCTTTCACTCACCGATCAGGCCGCCTTGAGGGCCGCCTCGATGGAAAGACCAATCGCCAGTATCCGGCGGTCCTGCATCGCCTGACCGGCCAGCGACAGCCCCACCGGAGCCTCACCCGGCCGGTGGCAGGGGATGGTGATCGCGCAGCCATCGACCATGTTGATCACCGACGGGTTGCGCAGGATGGCAAGATTGGCGATGCGATAGGCCTCGTCATCCACCGCCAGCGGCGCGACGGCCGGCGCCACCACCGGCACCGTCGGCATCAGCCAGCCATCATAGGGCACCAGCGCAGTGCCCATGGCCGCGATGAACCCGGCCCGCAGGCGCTTGAGGTCGATATAGTCGGCAGCCGTCGCGCTCTTGCCCAGCATGACACGCGCCGAAACACGCGGATCGAGCTTGTCCCAGCTCGCATCGAGAAACTCGTGCATATCGGCGTAGAGCTCAGGGGCGCTGAAGCCGCCGCGAGCATTGATGTTGCGCAACTCATCAAGAGGGGCGAGGCGCATCTCTTCGATCACCGCGCCGGCATCGGACAGCTTGAGCAGCGCCTCGGCAAAGGCGGCCGAAACGGCATCATCCATACCGTCCAGCACATAGTTCTGCGGCACGGCAAGACGCAGACCCTTGAGCGATACCGCAGCAGGAACACCGCTGGCCGCGCCGGAGAGAACACTATCCAGAAGGGCGCAGCACGCGACGGTAGGCGCCAGCGGGCCGATGCTGTCGAGCGTGCGCGAGAGCGGCAGCACACCCGTGCGCGGCACGCGGCGCTGCGTGGGCTTGAAGCCGGCAAGGCCACACAGGGCCGCCGGAATACGCACCGACCCGCCGGTATCGGAGCCAATGGCAGCGGCGGCCATTCCGTCCGTTACCGAAACGGCAGCGCCCGAGGACGAGCCGCCGGGAATGCGGCCGGTCTTGCGGTCCCACGGATTGAGCGGCGTGCCGTAATGCGGGTTGATGCCAATGCCGCCAAAGGCAAGCTCGGTCATGTTGGTCTTGCCGACGATGCTGGCCCCGGCCGCCTTCAGCCGGCGCACAACCTCTGCATCCTCACCGGCCGGCGCCTGCCCTTCCCGCGCCTTCGATCCGCCGGTCGTCACCTCGCCGGCAACGTCGAACAGATCCTTGACCGAGAGCGGGATGCCCGCCAGCGGGCCGGAGAGGGTATTGGCAGCCCCGCCATAAACCCGGGTAAAGGTGACGGCGCCCTGCCCGGCCTTGTCGGCAATCGCCGTCCGGCATCCGGCAAGCAGCCCTTCAGCGGAAAGCGAACCGGCGGCAAGGCCGGCCTTCAGATCAGCAAGCGGACGCATCAGGCAGCAGCTCCGGCAGCGGTGGCGGCGACCGACAGGAACTGCCCGACCTCCTCGTCCGTGGTGGCGAAGGAGGTGACGAGGCGAATGCTGCCTTCGTCCCAGCGGTAAAAACCGGCTCCGGTGGTGGAGAGACGATCAATGACCGCGGGGGGCATGGTTACGAACAACTCGTTGGCTTCCACCGGCCACAGCAGGCCGAAACCCGGCAGGGCGGTGAGGCCCTTTGCCAGCCGCGCCGCCTTGTCGTTGGCGTGGCGGGCCAATTTCAGCCACAGCCCGCCTTCCAGATAGGCATCAAGCTGGGCGGAGATGAAACGCATCTTGGAGAAGAGATGGCCGCCACGCTTCCGGCGGTTGGCATAGTCCCCGGCCTTGTCCTTGCCGAAGAAGATGACAGCTTCCGCCGCCATGCAGCCGTTCTTGGTCGCGCCGAAGCTCAGTACGTCAACACCGGCTTTCCAGGTCACGTCCGCCGGGCTGCAGCCCAGATGGGCAATGGCATTGGCAAAACGGGCGCCATCCATCTGCACCTTGCAGCCTTTTTCGTGGGCAAGGCTGCTGAGCGCGCGGATCTCGTCCGGCGTGTAGACCGTGCCGCTTTCCGTTGCCTGGGTAAGGCTCAGCACGCGGGGCTGCACCTGGTGCACGCCGCGCTGGCCGATGGTGCGCAAGGCCCGCTCCACCGTTTCCAGCGACAGCTTGCCACCCTCTCCGGCCAAGCCGACGAGCCGGCCGCCGGTATAGAATTCCGGCGCGCTGCTCTCATCTACGTTGATATGGCTCGCCTCGTGGCAAAGCACGGCGCCCCAGGGCGGCATGATGGCCGAGAGCGCGGTAACATTGGCCGCCGTACCGGTCGCCACCGGAAAGACGGCGATATCGTCCGTCTCGAACGCCGCGGCGAGCTTCTTTTCAACGCTCGCCGTCCACGGGTCGGCGCCATAGGGCATGGCCGGGCCGGTGGCAGCGGCGACAAGGGCGGCAACAATCTCCGGCGCAGCGCCGGCGACATTATCACTGTTGAAGATCATGGGGCCGGAACCTCTGACACCGCGCGGCTGAGCTCGCCGGTTGCCGGGTTAAGAATGTAAAGGGCATTGGAGCCATCGGGCATCACCACGCGCACGACGACACGGATGCCCGCCGGCACGATTTCGCCAATGGTAGCGCCCGCCGGAAGGCTTACACCGCTGATGGCGGACCCGGCATTGCTGCCTTCGTCGGCCCCATGCTCCTGTGCGGCTCGCTCAGGGTGGGAGGCTCTGTTATAGACCTCGTAACCGAGGAACCCGAAACCGGCGACGATGACCACGCCGACGACGCTCATCAGGAAAATGACTATCCGCAATGACCGACGCTCCGATCGATGAGCTGGAAGACTGGGACGAGACGGAGGGACCCTCCGCCGCGTCACCGGATGGAACCGGCAGGCTGGAAGGCGTTTTCGGCCCCGAGACGGCAGGAGAGCGCCTGGACAAGGCCCTGGCAGCCGTGGCCGCCGACCTGTCACGCTCCCGCGTCAAGGCGCTGATCGACGCCGGCCAGCTTGCGGTAGACGGGCGGACGATAGACGACGCCTCCCACCGGGTCAAACCGGGGCAGAGCTGGGTGCTGGAGGTACCGGCCCCCGCCCCTGCCTTGCCGCAGCCGCAGGATATCCCGCTCGACATCCTGCATGAGGATGACTGGCTGCTGGTCATCAACAAACCTGCCGGCATGGTGGTGCATCCCGCCGCCGGCAATGCCGACGGCACGCTCGTCAACGCGCTGCTCCATCATTGCCGCGACAGCCTTTCCGGCATCGGCGGGGTGGCACGGCCGGGCATCGTGCACCGGCTGGACAAGGAAACCAGCGGCCTGATGGTAGTCGCCAAGACGGATGCCGCGCATCAGGCGCTCAGCGCCCAGTTTGCCGACCGCTCGCTCTCGCGCACCTATCAGGCCATCGTCTGGGGGCTGCCGAACCCGCGCGAAGGCCGCATCGAAACCCAGATCGGTCGCCATCCGTCAAACCGGCAGAAGATGGCGGTGGTGACACGGGGCGGCAAGGAAGCGGTCACGCTCTACCGCGTCATCCGACCGCTAGGGCTCAAGGCCTGCCTTGTGGAATGCCGGCTGAAGACCGGACGCACGCACCAGATCCGCGTCCATATGACCCATATCGGACACGCGCTGATCGGCGACCCGGTCTATGGCAACCAGTCGCGCCCGGTAAAAGGGCTGGGCGCCGCAGCGGCGGAGGCCGCCGCCTGCCTTGGCAGGCAGGCACTGCATGCGGCGGAAATCCGCTTCCTGCACCCGGCAGACGGGCAGGAACGCCAGTTCTCCTGCCCGCTTCCCCTTGATATGAGCCGCCTCATCACCATCTTGGAAAAAGGGGAAGCCTGAGTTTCCGAAGGCTTTTCCTCCCCCGATTATGAGGTGGATCACGCCGGGCCAAGCGGTCCGGCGGGAGTGTGAGGGTGGACATATTCCCCCTGCCACCTTCTGGTCATGATCGGCAAATACCAAGACGCTTACGGCAAATACCGTAGCGCGGGGTCCGGCCTTCCGGCTATGATCCCGGTCTAACAGGAGCAGTGAAGGCAATGGCGAGTGTACCGGTTCCGGCCCTGGATGCCGGCAGCAATCTGACCCGCTATCTGCAGGAAATCCGCCGGTTCCCCATGCTGGAACCGGGTGAGGAGTTCATGCTTGCCAAAAGCTGGCGCGAGCATGGCGACGTTGACGCCGCCCACAAGCTCGTAACCAGCCACCTGCGCCTTGTCGCCAAGATTGCCATGGGGTACCGCGGCTACGGCCTGCCGCTGGCCGAGCTCATCTCCGAAGGCAATGTCGGCATGATGCAGGCGGTCAAGCGCTTCGATCCCGATCGCGGCTTCCGTCTTGCGACCTATGCCATGTGGTGGATCCGCGCCGCGATTCAGGAATACATCCTGCATTCCTGGTCGCTGGTGAAGATGGGCACCACGGCGGCCCAGAAGAAGCTGTTCTTCAACCTGCGCCGCCTCAAGGGCCAGATGCAGGCCATCGACGAGGGCGATCTGAAGCCCGAGCAGGTGGCCAAGATCGCCCAGACGCTGGATGTCAGCGAAGACGATGTGGTGAGCATGAACCGGCGCCTTGCCGCGCCCGACCATTCGCTGAACGCGCCGCTGCGCGTGGATGGCGAGGGTGAGTGGCAGGACTGGCTGGTGGATGAGCGCGCCACCCAGGAAAACGAACTGGCCGACCGGCAGGAAATGACCCGCCGCAGCGCCATGCTGCAATCGGCCATGTCGGTACTGAACGAGCGCGAGCAGCACATTCTGGCCGAACGCCGACTCAAGGATAACCCGACCACGCTCGAGGATCTAAGCCAGGAATACGGCATCAGCCGCGAGCGCGTGCGCCAGATCGAGGTGCGGGCGTTTGAAAAGCTGCAGAAGGCCATGCGCCTGAAGGCGCAGGAAGAAGCTGCCGGCACCGTCGAGGGCTGAAGCTTCCTGCTTTCAGATGTTGATGTATTGAGCAGGGCTCCCGGCCGTCAGGCCGCGGAGCCCTGTTTTTGCGCGCTCGGCTTCTGCCCGGCCTTGGGAGCGATACCGGGCTCCCAGTCGTCGCCCGGCAGGCCTTCGTCGCCTTCCTCGCCATAGGGGCGCCAGAGCGGGACACCATCCTCATCCTCGCCGGCCACCTCCGCTCCCCACTCCTCCACCAAGAGCTTCTGGCGGTTATTGAGCGTGCCGATGCGCACGCGCGAGCGCACTTCCATATATTTGAGGATGAGGCGCGGGATGATCTTGAAGCAGGCAAGCCCGATGGCAGTGCCGCCCAGAATGGACAACCAGGCCAGCGGCTCCAGCATCAGGTCGACGGCGACGGCGAAGGTGTGGCCCTGTCGCCAGAGGAAGATGAGCACCGGCAGCACACCGGCGGCGTTCATCGCCCCCACGGTCACCGCTGCATAACGCTTGTCCGTCTTCTCGGCGACCCAGGTGATGGCCGTGGGCGCCATGCCAACAGCGGTCAGCAGGATGGTCGGCAGGATGAAGACCGCCCCGATACCAGCCAGGATCACCATGATGAAGGCGCGGCTGCGACGCAGGCGGCGGCCCTTTTTCTTCTTTCTGGCGGGAGGCTTCTTCGCGGCCATTTATCAGAGCACCATCACGAAGGCGACCAGCAGCACACAGCTCATCGCCAGAATAGAAGAAACGACCGCGGCGGCCTGACGGCCAAGGTCCATTGAGGAAGACGGATCCTCCTCGATCTCATAGCGCAACTGGCCGATCTCGGTACTGACATTGCCGAAATCCTTCTGCGCCATCTCGAAGCCGGCCTCGTCGCGCGCTAGCGCCTTGGGATCGTCGATCAGGGCGTTGACGCGCCTGAGATCGCCCTTGGCGGCAATACGCTGCGCTTCGCGCTTCAGCTCCTCGCGGAAATAGGCATTGCGGTAACGCGACAGGATGGGGTCGAGCAACTCGGACATCCAGGTGGCGAGGTTCGGCAGCGATTCCGGGCCATTGCGGGCCTGTACATCGGCCAGTACCGCCAGCATGGCCAGATAACGCCGGCTGGGATCGCCGCTGGCGATCAGCGCCATGGTGCGATCATCAAGGCGCTTGGTGCGCGCCATCAGGAAAGCCGCAATGTGCCGGTCGAACGGTTCCTTCGGCCGGTCCTCGGTCTGGGCAAGATTGTCGAGTGCGCGCAGCAGGTCCTGCGGCTCAAGGCAATAATAGTCCTCCACCAGCGGGCTGATGCAGGGGATGGCCGGATTGAGGTCATAGAGCACACGCTCGATGCCAAGGCCGGGCTGCGGCTTGTCGAGATAGACACGCGACTGCTCGAAGGTGTGCACGATGGGGGCATAGTCGAGCCTGCCTTCCGACTGCATCGACAGCCAGTACATGCCAAGCTGCGCATTCAGCAGCTCGGCAACCGGCTGGACGGATTTCTGCTCCGTCATCAGCTGGGCGAGCAGGGTGCCAACGGCATCGGGCATGGTGCCGAGATTCTGGAAGCGGATGGGCGCCACCGGATCGAGCGCGATGGCGACACGGGCCACGATACGATCTTCCGTCGAAGCGCCACGGCCTGTGGAGGTCGCGCTTTCGATGGCCGTCTCGACCAGTTCGGCCTTGTCGTCATCGCTCATCGAGCGGCGCAGCCAGCGGTCGATATCGCCGGCTTCCAGATGCACGGCGGACTGCTGGACGTTGCGCGTCATGGCCAGCGCCAGCGAGCGCAGATCCCAGCACACCTTGCCGGCCAGCTCGAACGGGCGGCCGGCGCGCCGGGGCACCTGGGCCTGCTTGGGGCTGAGGCGGCGACCGCTCAGCCACATCTCAAACTCATCCAGCGTCCAGCGCTGCTTGGGATCGTCGATGAGGAGGCCGCGCAACGGTTCGATGAGGTTGAGCGGCACACGCAGATCGCCGACCAGCGCCGGATAGGAGCCGCGCTCCATCTTGAGCTGGAGAATCTGGTCATCGCGCAGGTGGCCAACGGGATTGCGCCCGAAGATCAGCATCAGCAGCGACACGCCGAAGGCATAGAGATCGTCAGCGGTGGAGCCGTTGCCACGGCCGGTCGGCGTACACATCGAGCGCTCGATGGTCTCGAACATGATGGGCTGGCCATAACCGGGCGGCGTGCACAGGCACTCGCCGAGAATGACCTCGCTGCTGGCGGCATCGCGCCAGTACATGTTGGTGGGCCGCACCTTGCTGTGGCAGAGATTGCGCCCGCTGACATAGCGCATGAAACTGCCGAAGGGCGTCATGATGCTGCGCACGATGACATCTTCGTTCATCGGCTCGCGCTGGTCCTTCATGGCGCGGAAGAGGCGCCGGCCCTGCGGACGTTCATAGATGAAGGCCATGCGCCGGCCACCGGTCTGCGGCCACTCGATGGGGCCCCATTCATAGGCTTGCATAAGGCCGGCAGGGTCTGCGGCGCGCATGGAAGGGCCAAGGTCGGTGCGCGGTGGCATGTTGGTGGTGAGCACAAAGGCAATGGCGTTGGAGCCCTTGTTGCGCCCGCCGGTAATGCGCGCGGCATAAGCATCCGCACCCGGGGTATTGAAGGCGGCAAGCGGCTGGCTCAGCAGAATTCTGTATCTGCCGAGAAGATCGACGCCATCGGCTGTTGCCGTTGCCATAAAATACTCCGCCCGCTGGTCAGGCCGGCCCTTTTTGCCGGGGTCACGGCCCTGTTCATTAAAGCTAAGCCATGCAGATGCAATGAACAAGCCAACCCACCCTGCCCGCCGGACCACCTCCAACAAACCGTTCGGAAAGCAAGGGCGCTTGCGATAGGGTTCTTGCGGCGGCATCGGGGCCAGCAGCAGCCCTTGCCGGAGATGCCAGAGGGGGGAGAATGAGCGAAGGGTATCTGCTGATCGCGGTCGACCGGGTCAGTTACGTGCATATGGCCGTGAACGCGGCGCTTTCCATCCGCCGTTACGACGACCGGCCGATCGCGTTGCTTACCAACATTCCGCAAGCCATCGCCGCCGATATCGCCCCCTTCTTCGACAAGGTGGTGACGCTCGACGACAAGGGCCTGCGTGGCGCCTCCAACAAGGCACACGGGCTTCTGCAAAGCCCGTTCGAGCGCACGATGTATGTCGATTGCGACACGCTGATGATGCGCTCCGGCGTCAACCAGTTCTGGAACCGGCTGCGCGGCACGCCCTTTACGGTCGAAGGCAACAACCTGACCAGCGGCAAGGCTTTCGTCGCCTGGCAGAACCGCTTCTGCGACATCGACAAGGTGATCGCCAATTACGGCGTTTCCTACATGCCGGGCTTCAATGGCGGCGTGCTCTATTTCGAGCAGGGGCCGGTGCTGCAGCAGTTCTACGACATCGTCATGGACTGCCTCGCCACCGACAAGAAGGACCAGATCAGCTACCCCTACAAGTTCGAAGGCGAATATGCCGACGAGCCGCTGTTCTCCTACGCCATGGCCAGGCTCGGCCTGCATCCCTTCCCCGTCACCGACCGGCTGAACCGCCTGCAGGCAACCACCCCCTCGACCGCCGACTACCATGTCGACGTGATCAACGGCACCTGCATGATGGTAAAGGGCGTGGGGTCTGCCGAAGTGCATATCCAGGGCGGCATCATCTGCCATTTCTGCGGATTGCAGCCGCGCGACATCTATGTGCGCAACGCCAATGACCTGCGCAAACGCGCGGGGTTGCAGTCGATCAACTTTACGGATTGAAGGCCGTCCCCACGAGGTGGGGAAGGTGGGCGAAGCCCGGATGGGGATGTGGGCGGAAAAACCTTCGACGTCAGAGCCTTATATGGGGCCGCCAACATCCCCCTCTGGCACTCCGTGCCATCTCCCCCACGGGTGGGGGGAGATCTGGAGCGCCAATATAAAAGGGGCCGGCGATGAGCCGGCCCCTCTTCTTTTCACGCTCTGACGGCGATCAATCCTCGAACGGATCGCGCACCAGGATGGTGTCGTCACGCTCGGGGCTGGTGGAGAGCAGGCCGACGGGAGCCTCGATCAGCTCCTCGATACGCTTCACATACTTGATGGCCTGTGCCGGCAGGTCGGCCCAGCTGCGGGCGCCATAGGTGCTGGACTTCCAGCCCTCATGCACCTCGTAGACCGGCTCCACCTCTTCCTGCGCACGGGCAAGCGCGGGCAGGTGCTGGATGACCTCGCCCTTGTACTTGTAGCCAACGCAGATACGCAGCTCGTCCAGCTCGTCCAGCACGTCCAGCTTGGTAAGGGCAATGGCGGTGATGCCGTTGACCTTGACCGACTGGCGCACCAGCACGGCGTCAAACCAGCCGCAGCGACGCTTGCGCCCGGTGACCACGCCGAATTCCTTGCCGCGGGCACCGAGCAACTCGCCGATCTCGTCCGTCAGTTCGGTCGGGAACGGGCCGGAGCCGACACGCGTGGTGTAGGCCTTGGTGATGCCGAGGATCTGGCCGAGCGCGCCCGGGCCCATGCCCGAACCGGTGGCCGCCTGTGCAGCGATGGTGTTGGAGGATGTGACGTAGGGATAGGTGCCCTGGTCAACGTCCAGCATGGCGCCCTGTGCGCCTTCGAACAGGATACGCTTGCCGGCGCGGCGCATCTCGTCGAGCTTCTGCCAGACCACGCCCATGAAGGGCAGCACCTTCGGCGCCACTTCCTGGAGCTGGGCCAGCACTTCGGCCGGGTCCAGCGTCTCGGCGCCAAGGCCGGTGAGCTGGGCATTGTGATATTCGAGCAGCGCCTCGACCTTGGCCTTCAGCACTTCGGCGTCGGCAAGGTCGCACATGCGCACGGCGCGGCGGGCCACCTTGTCTTCGTAAGCCGGGCCGATGCCGCGACCGGTGGTGCCGATCTTGGCCTTGCCCTTCAGGGCTTCGCGCGCCTTGTCGACCGCCGGGTGCACCGGCAGGATGAGGGCGGCGTTCTCGGCGATCAGCAGCGTTTCCGGCGTGATCTTCACGCCCTGCTGGCCGATGCGCTCGATCTCGGCGAGCAGCGCCCACGGATCGACCACCACGCCGTTGCCGATGACCGACAGCTTGCCCGGACGCACGACGCCGGAGGGCAGCAGGCTCAGCTTGTAGACCTCGCCGCCCACTACCAGCGTGTGACCGGCATTGTGACCGCCCTGGAAACGCACCACGACATCGGCGCGGCTCGACAGCCAGTCAACGATCTTGCCCTTGCCCTCGTCGCCCCACTGGGAGCCGACAACAACCACATTCGCCATTCAGTTCTCTCCTGCCGGAAGGGGGGTTCCGGACTTATCCAGATAATGGGTGCACTCAAGCCGCCGCGCCTCGCCGGCAGCATCGGCTACCGGGTCAAAGCCGCAGATGGTGACCCATCCCGCTGCCCGGAGCTGCCCCGGAAGGGGGCCATTGGCCTCTTCGGCCGGAATATAAAGACGCCTGTCAGAGCGTACCGCCTCGGGCAGCGCGCGCAGGACAGAGTCCATGAAAAGGGTAAAGCCGGTAGCAGGCTCATGCCGGCTGCCATGGCTCACATAACGTCCGCCCCGCCCCAGTTCGCCATGCACACCGCGGGCAAAAAGGGTGAAACTGATGCCGCTGTGATATTCAAAGCCGCGGTTTTCGACCGGATCGACGGTGAGCGCCAGATCGGGTGCAGCGCGCTTGATGCGCTGCACCACCTCGGCCAGATCGTCCCGCGCCGCGGCCGCGGCAGGCGGAAGCTCCAGCTTTTCGAGCATCGACAGGGCGCGGGATGCCTCGCCGGTCGCGCGCAGCAGCGAGCCGCAGAGCTCGGCAGCACGACCGCCGATGGCGGCGACGGCAGCAGCATCCTTGCGGTCCAGCGCATGGCGCAGGGCGGTCGCGCTATCGCCTTCAAGATCAAGCGCATTGACGATCGCCGGCACGAGGGTCGGCAGGTTGAGGTCAACCGAGAGATTGCGCAGGCCGAGCGCATCGAGGCTTTCGGCCGCCATCAGGATAACCTCGGCGTCAGCGCCGACGCTGCGCGAGCCGAAGAGTTCCGCGCCCACCTGGGTGAACTGGCGCTCCGGACGCAACTGGGTGCCCTTGACGCGCAGAATCTGGCCGGAATAGCTGAGCCGCAGCGGGCGCGGCGCCTTGGCAAGGCGCGAATCCGCAAGGCGCGCAATCTGGGGCGTCATGTCCGCGCGCATGGCCAGCATGCGGCGGGTTTCAGGATCCATCACGCGGAAGGTCTGGTCGGCAAGGTCCGCGCCGGTGCCGGCCAGCAGCGTATCCTCGAATTCCACCAGCGGCGGCTTGACCCGCTCGTATCCGCGGGCAGTAAAGACCGCGAGCAGCTGTGCGATGACATCCGCCTCGTGCGCAGCATCGGGCGGAAGCAGATCGGGAAGGCCGTGGGGCAACAGTGCAGCGTGCGGCATGGGTATCCTTGGACGCGCCGGCGGGACGCGCCAACGGCGCGGCCCTTTTTCCAAAAGCCGCGCCGTTGGTAGACCTTCAAGCCTTCCGGCGCAAGTGCCGGAAGGCTTTTGAGCAAGCAGGTGAGATCAGCGGAAGCTGAGGGGCTTCACCAGCGTGACGTGCGGAAGACCGACGATGGTCTTGACCACATGCTCCGGCACCACCGAGTCAACTGAGACAAGGCAGACCGCATTGTTGGCTCCCGGCACGCGACCGAGCTTGAAGTTGGCGATGTTGACGCCGGCATTGCCGAGCGTCATGCCGAGCGCGCCGATGAAGCCCGGCTTGTCCTCGTTACGCACGAAGAGCATGTGCTGGGTGAGTTCGGCCTCGACCGGCACGCCTTCGATCTCGAGCACACGCGGGGCGCCGGCAAACAGGGTGCCGGAGACCGAGCGGGTACGTTGCTCGGTCACCACGGTGACGGTGATCTGGGTCTGCAGGTCGGCCGAGATTTCGCGCTTGGTCTCGCTCACATCGATGCCGCGGTCACGGGCAACCGCCGGAGCGCTCACAGTATTGACCGTCTCCAGCGCCGGGCGCAGCAGGGCGGCCAGCACGAGAGCGGTCAGCGGCTTGGTGTTGAGCGTGGCCACACGGCCTTCATAGGAGATGTTGATCGACTTGACCGCCGTCTCCGAAATCTGGCCGGCGAAGCTGCCCAGCTGCTCGGCAAGCTGCATGTAGGGCTTGAGTTTCGGAGCATCCTCGGCGCTGACCGAGGGCATGTTGAGCGCGTTGACCACGGCGCCCGACACCAGATAGTCGGCAAGCTGCTCGGCCACCTGCAGGGCGACATTCTCCTGCGCTTCGGCGGTGGAGGCGCCGAGATGCGGGGTGCAGATGACGTTTTCGTAACCGAAGAGCGGATGCTGCTTGGCCGGCTCGGTGGCGAACACGTCGAGCGCGGCGGCGGCAACCTGGCCGCTGTCGAGCGCCGCCTGCAGCGCGACTTCATCAATAAGCCCGCCACGGGCGCAGTTGATGATACGAACGCCCTTGCGGGTGAGCTTCAGCGTATCGGCATTGAGGATGTTGCGGGTGGCATCCGTCAGCGGCGTGTGCAGGGTGATGATGTCGGCACGGCGCAGCAGGTCTTCCAGCTCCACCTTCTCGACACCGATCTGCACGGCGCGCTCGGGGGTGAGGAAGGGGTCGAAGGCAACGACCTTCATCTTCAGGCCAAGGGCACGGTCGGCAACGATGGCGCCGATGTTGCCGCAGCCGATGATGCCGAGGGTCTTGGCCGTCAGTTCCACGCCCATGAAGCGGTTCTTTTCCCACTTGCCGGCATGGGTGGAGGCGTTGGCGAGCGGAATGTCACGCGCCAGCGAGAACATCATGGCGATGGCATGCTCGGCGGTGGTGATGGAATTGCCGAACGGCGTGTTCATCACCACGATGCCGGCAGCGGTGGCGGCGGGGATGTCGACGTTGTCGACACCGATGCCGGCGCGGCCGATGACCTTGAGGTTGCCCTTGCCGGCAGCGGCGAGGATCTCGGCGGTAACCTTGGTGGCGGAACGGATAGCGAGGCCATCATACTCACCGATGATCGCCTTCAGCTGATCGGGGGTGAGATCGGTCTTCTCATCGACCTCAACGCCGCGCTCGCGGAAAATTTCGGCGGCGCGCGGGCTCATCTTGTCGGAAATCAGGACCTTGGGCATGGGTGGCTCCCTTTGCGGCAAGCGTCAAATCTGGGGATGCGGCCCCCTTGCCGCCGCCGGAACGGGCGGCAAGGAGCGCAACAGACGGAAATCAGGAAGAGAAGGACTGGCTCAGGCAGCCTTGGCGAGGGCTTCGGTCTTCACCGATGCCCAGGCCCAGTCGAGCCACGGCAGCAGCGCCTCGACATCGGACGGCTCGACGGTGCCGCCGGCCCAGATGCGCAGGCCCGCCGG
This sequence comes from Radicibacter daui, assembly GCA_030657355.1. GTDB lineage: Bacteria > Pseudomonadota > Alphaproteobacteria > Radicibacterales > Radicibacteraceae > Radicibacter > Radicibacter daui. Next base: position 1,237,345 of record CP131056.1, on the reverse strand, counting down.
GGCATCGCGATAGGCGCCGATGTCATAGGCCACGCCCTGCTTGTCCAGCTTGTCGGCGATCGACTTGGCCAGCGCGGCGCGAGTATCGGCATCCTGCTCCAGGAACCAGGCATCCTTGATTGTAAGGCAGATCGAGGTGCAGGAGCGGATCGCTGCGGTTTCTGCAAGGAAGGACGCCCAGTCGCTCTTCTCAACCCAGGCGGTGATAGCCGCAAGGCTGGCTTCGGAGCGGGCAATCATGCCCTTGGCGCCGCCGATGGACCTGGCCCAGGCGAGCGCATCGAGACAATCCTCGGCAGCCAGCATGGACGGGGTGTTGATGGTCTCGCCCTTGAAGATACCTTCAACGAGCTTGCCGCCCTTGGTCATGCGGAAAAGCTTGGGCATCGGCCAGGCCGGCGTGTAGCTCTCCAGACGCTCCACAGCGCGCGGGCTCAGCACCAGCATGCCGTGCGCAGCTTCACCGCCGAGCGCCTTCTGCCAGGACCAGGTGACGACATCCAGCTTGTTCCACGGCAGGTCCATGGCGAAAGCGGCGGAGGTTGCGTCGCAAATGGTCAGGCCCTTGCGGTCCGCAGCAATCCAGTCGCCGTTGGGGACGCGCACGCCGGAGGTGGTGCCGTTCCAGGTGAAGACCACGTCGCGGTCGAAATCCACCGTGGAGAGATCGGGGATGCTGCCGTAATCGGCCTGAAGGGTGCGCACATCGGCAATCTTCAGCTGCTTGGTCACGTCGGTGACCCAGTCCTTGCCGAAGCTTTCCCAGGCCAGCAGGTCAACGCCGCGGGCGCCGAGCAGGGACCACAGCGCCATTTCAACAGCGCCGGTGTCGGAACCGGGGACGATACCAATGCGGTAGTCGGCGGGGATGCCAAGAATTTCGCGGGTCTGATCGATGATCGCGGCCAACTTGGCCTTGCCGGGCTTGGAGCGATGCGAGCGGCCAAGGGTGGCGGCATTCAGAGCATCAGCGGTCCAGCCAGGACGCTTTGCGCAGGGACCGGAAGAAAATTCGGGTGCGTGCGGCCGGTTCACCGGCATCTCGAGCGGCTTCATTGAAGAAACCCCTTATGTCGTTACCACTCGTTGGGGAGTGGCGGCCCGCCGCGGAAACTATGGAGACGGCGAGGACGCGTCAAGGGGGCTTTTGTTGCGCGTTTTTGCAGCGCAATCACGAGGCGGGAGTGAAAAACGGGGATTTCAGGCGTTGGTGAGAACGGAAATTCCCGGGCAGGAATCCCGCACAATACGGCGCACGAGGCCTGCGCTGATCGTGTCGGCCTTGGCCAGAACCAGCGTATCGAAACCCAGTTCGCGGGCCGCCTCGACACCAGCCCGCGCCAGTTCGCAGCCGATACGCCCGCCCCGTGCAGCCGGCCGCACATAGAGCCGCCGCAGCTCCGCCTCACCGCCCGGCAGCAGCCGCACACCGACGCAGCCGACAACCTGCCCGCCGGACTCGGCGAGAAACCAGCGCCCCTTTGGGGAGGAGAATTCAGAGGAAAGACAGGAAAATTCGGAGTCGCGCTGTGCGGGTGGAAGACCGGCAGAGGCCGCGTAATCGAGATAGAGGCTGCGGAACGCGGCGAAATCGCTGGGAGTCGTTGCCTCGATCACCTCGACAGCAAGCTCGACCTCCCCTGACTGCTCCAACGCCGCCATCGCCGCCTCCGCAATACTGGCCGGCCGCCCCTTCCCGCCCTGCGATCCGTAAAACGGCTTCAGGCGGGCAAGACATCCCAAGGGCCGGGTCATGGCCAGCGGGAAAGCGGTATCCGGCGAATTTCGGAAACTAACTATGCGCCGGGGCGCTGCGGTGCAGCAACAGAACAATGCAACGAAATCGTCACCCTTCCGTCACACGGAGCAACGGGGCAGGCACAAAACAATTGCACCGGCAGCCTGAGGGGCAACTGCCGGTGCAAATTCAGCTCGCAAGATATTTGTCACTGATACAATTTGCGCAAAATGCATGCTTTACGCGGTTTGCCTCAGCGCCAGAAAGGCTTGGCGATTTCAATAGCGACATCGTGTTCGCTCAGGCCGATATCACGGCGCATGTGAGCGTCCAGATCAGCAAGATGAACCCGCTGCCGGAAACGATTGTACCAGTTTGTAACCACGGCCAGCGGACGCCCCGCAGCCAGTGAACGGGGCGAACGATTGGCGATGGCAACATTCATTGTGCTCATTTTAGCCTCGTTCAGGTTGGTGGCGATCTCAAACAATCGATACAATATGTTCTACGCTTGCACACAAAGCGGTGCAATTATAATATTGTCACCATGACAAATTGGACACCCGACATCTCCGCCATCGGCGGCCCCCGCTACCGGGCTATCGCAGATGCACTCGCACGCGACATCTCCGACCGTGTTCTGCCGCCGGGCACCCGCCTGCCGACCCACCGCGACCTCGCCTACAAGCTGGGCGTGACGGTGGGCACGGTGACGCGCGCCTATGCCGAGGCTGAGCGGCGCGGGCTGATTGAAGGGGAAGTGGGGCGCGGCACCTATGTGCGCGACCAGGAAAGCGGCAACCGCACCGCCATCCGCTATTCCCGCAGCAGCACCGGCGCCCTGGTGGAGCTGGGCATCAATGTCTCGAGCGCTCCCGGCGTTGCCGACTCGCTCAAGCAGATGCTGCAGGAGGTAACGGCACAGGCCGACCTCAACCAGCTGATGGATTACAGCAACAATACCCTGCCGCCCGCACATATGAACGCGGCCGCGAACTGGCTGGAGCGTCGCTTCAACCTGCCGCGCCGGCCCGACTGGATTCGCATGACCAATGGCGGCCAGCATGCGTTGCTGACGGCGTTTTTGTCGCTGTGCCGTCCGGGTGACCTCGTGGCGACGGAGACGCTGACCTATTCCGGCATGCGGCACCTGGCCAATACGCTGGGCCTGCGCCTTGAAGGGCTGGCCTATGACGATCACGGGCTGATTCCCGACGCGCTGGACGCCTGTTGCCGCCAGCGGGCCCCGCGCGTGCTCTACACCGTGCCGACCCTGCACAACCCGACGACGGCCATTCTGCCGGAAGAGCGGCGGATCGAGATTGCCTCGATCTGCCGGCGCTACGGTGTGCAAATCATCGAAGACGACGTGTTCGGCTTTCTGCCGGACGAGCAGCTACCGCGTCTTGCGACGCTGGCGCCGGACATCACGCTCTACATCACCAGCCTGTCCAAATGCATCGCCACCGGCTTTCGCGTCGGTTACATCGTGGGCGCGCCCGGGCTGGTGGAGCGGGTCGATTCGGCGATGCTGGTCAGCCAGTCCATGGGTTCGCTGGTGATGAGCGAACTGGCAACCCGCCTCATCGAATCCGGCGAGGCCGACAAGCTGGCCGACCGCCAGAAGGAAGAGGCTGCCGCCCGCCAGGAGATTGCGACCGACCTTCTGACCGGCTTCGATTACCTGACCAAACCCAAGGCCCAGCATCTGTGGCTGCGCCTGCCGCTGCCCTGGCGCCGCGAGGAGTTTGTTGCCGAGGCGCGCCGGCGCGGCGTGAGCGTAACGCCGGCCGACTATTTCACCGTCGGCCACGCCCCCTCGGAGCAGTCGGTGCGCATCAGCCTCAGCCAGCCGCAGAGCCGCGAGCAGGTAGAAACAGGCCTGCGTATCATCGCCGACATCCTCGCCGGCCAGGCGACATTGTTCAAAGCCGTCATCTGAAGGCACAGTAGCAGCCCGTCCCCCCGCCTCCGACAGATGGGGCAGGGGGCGGAGCCTTGCCGGGATTATTCCATGTTCCAGTATCTGATCGCCGTGCTCGACTGGGGCGGCACCGCCGTTTTCGCCATCACCGGAGCGCTGGTTGCTTCGCGCAAGCAGATGGATATCTCCGGCTTTGCCCTGCTGGGCGCCGTGACCGGTATCGGCGGCGGCACGCTGCGCGACCTGCTGCTCGGCAAACTGCCGGTGTTCTGGATCAGCCAGCCGGCCTATCTGGTGGTGTGCGTGATCGCCGCCGCGATCACCTTCTTCATCGCTCACGTGCCGGAATCGCGGCTGAAACTGCTGATGCTGCTCGACGCGGTGGGGCTCTCCCTCTTCGCCGTGGTCGGCGCACAGAAGGGCCTTGCCGCCGGTGTCGGCCCGATCATCGCCATCACCATGGGCGTGATGACCGCAACCTTCGGCGGCATCATCCGCGATGTGCTGGGCGGAGAAAGCCCGGTGGTGCTGCGGCGGGAGATTTATATCAGCGCCGCGCTCGCCGGCTCCGCCATCTATGTGCTGGGCGACATTGCCGGCCTGCCGCTTGAACTCGCAACCGTCACGGGCTTTGTCGCCACGCTGACGCTGCGCCTCGCCGCCATGCACTGGCACTGGTCCCTGCCCGTCTACCGCCCCCGCCCGGCGCGCTCGCCGGACGATCTGGGGCTGTAAGGGGAGGCCGGCGAAGGCTGCACCTCGTTACCCCCATCCGGGCTGCGCCCACCTTCCCCACAAATGGGGAAGGATAAACAACCCTCCCCTCTCGGGGAGGTGCCCGTCAGGGCCGGTGGGGGTAATGAGTCTGATTGCAGACAGAGATTGGCGAAACCTTCCGAATGGAAACGGCGCTTAAGCTCCCGCCGCCTCTTCCACCGCCGCAACGATGTCCGCCACCACGGCTTCCACCAGTGCCTTGTCGTCGCCTTCCGCCATCACGCGGATGAGCGGCTCGGTGCCGGACTTGCGGATGAGCAGGCGGCCGCTGCCATTGAGGCGGGCTTCGGCATCGGCGATGACGGTTTTGACGCGGGTTTCCTCCAGCGGGGCGCCCTGGCTGAAACGCACATTACGCAGCAGCTGCGGCACCGGCTCGAAGACATGGCAGAGTTCGCTCGCCGGCTTGCCCGAACGCACCAGCTCCGCCAGCACCTGCAGGGCGGCCAGCAGGCCATCACCGGTGGTGGAATAGTCGGAAAAGATGAGGTGGCCGGACTGTTCGCCGCCGAAATTGTATCCGTCGCGGCGCAGTATCTCGAGCACGTAGCGGTCACCGACGGCGGCCCGCAGCAGCTGGAGCCCCGCCGCCTCCAGCATGCGCTCAAGGCCGAGATTGGACATGACGGTCGCCACGACACCGCCGCCGCGTAGACGGTCATCGCGCTGCAGGGCAAGGGCGGTAAGGCCCATGATCTGGTCGCCATCCACGCGGCGGCCGGTCTCGTCCACCACAATCAGCCGGTCGGCGTCACCATCAAGCGCGATGCCGATATCGGCGCCCTCATCCACCACCCGGCGCTCCAGCTGGGCGGTGTGGGTAGCGCCACATTCCTTGTTGATGTTGAAGCCATCCGGCGCAACGCCGATGGCGATCACCTCGGCGCCCAGTTCGCGCAGCACGGCGGGCGCGACCTTGTAAGCGGCGCCGTTGGCACAATCGACGACGATCTTGAGGCCATCGAGGCGCAGTGAGCGCGGGAAGGTCGCCTTGACCCACTCGATATAACGGCCGCTGGCATCCTCAAGGCGCATGGCGCGGCCAAGGTCGCGCGGCTTGACGAGGCGCGCAGGCTCGCCGGAGAAAATACGCTCCTCGATACCGCGCTCGATCTCGTCGCTGAGCTTGTAACCATCGGCGCCGAAAATCTTGATGCCGTTATCCTCGAACGGATTGTGCGAGGCCGAGATCATGACACCGAGATCGCAGCGGTAGGTGCGCGTTAGCACGGCAACAGCCGGCGTCGGCACCGGGCCGACCAGCGTCACTTCCATGCCCATGGAAATAAAGCCGGCGGTCATCGCCGTCTCCAGCATGTAGCCGGAACGGCGGGTATCCTTGCCGATGACGACGCGGCCATAACGGTTGCCATCGGCGGTCAGCTCGGCAGCGGCGGCCATGGCCACCTTGAGCGCGGTTTCCGCCGACATCGGCTCCATATTGGCGGTGCCGCGAATGCCGTCGGTGCCAAAAAGCTTGCGTGTCACTGATCCATTCCCCCCGGATATATCCGGCCTATTGTCTCGCCCATACCGTCAAGGCGGGCAGAGACCCCCGCCTCGCCCCGCGCGCCGCCGGCAATGGCGCGGGCTACCTTCAGCCCCTGCACCGTCGCCGCGACATCATGAACACGCAGAATAGCCGCGCCCTGCGCCAGTGTCTCCAGCCCTGCGGCCAGAGACCCGGCAAGCCGGTCCTTCGGCGCTTCGCCCCGGCTGATTGCGGCGATGAAGCGCTTGCGCGAGAGGCCGATCAGCACCGGCAGGCCAAGCGTCGCATAGAGGGACGAGTGAGCCAGGATATCCAGATTGTGCGCGAGCGTCTTGCCGAAGCCGATGCCGGGATCGAGCACGAGGCGGGCACGGGCGATGCCGGCACGCTCGCAGGCGGCAATGCGGGCATCGAGATAATCGTAAACATCGAGCGCAGCGGCTTCATAAACCGGGTTTTCCTGCATCGAACCCGGCTGCCCCTGCATGTGCATGAGTACAACCGGCACGTCGCAGGCCGCCATGGCGTCCATGCTCTCCGGATCGCCCTCCAGCGCCGAGATGTCGTTGACGATAGCGGCGCCAGCGGCGACTGCCTGCCGCATCACCCCTGCATGGCGGGTATCGACGGACACGATGGCGCCGCGTTCGGCCAGCGCCTCGACGACCGGCACCACACGGCGTAGTTCTTCGGCCAGAGACACGACGTCCGCGCCCGGGCGGGTGGATTCACCGCCGATATCGAGAATGTCGGCCCCGGCTTCCCTTAGCGCTTCGCCCCGGGCGATGGCGGCCTTGATCTCGAAACTGTCTCCGCCGTCGGAAAAACTGTCCGGCGTCACATTGACGATGCCCATGACGGACGGGCGGTCTGACGGCACGCCCGGTATCGGGGCACGGCGGCTCTCCAGCCGGTCCAAGAGCAGGCGCAGGGCCGGAATTTCCGGCGCGATCAGCTCACGCAGCGCAAGGGCGGTAACGGTGTGGCGCTCGATGCGACCGGCACGGCGCAGGATGATTTCGGCAGCGGCGAAGGCCGGACCGGGCGCCACCATGCGCAGGGCCGGACCACCGACACCGGGCGGCAACAGGCCGACGGGACGCAGATAGACCCGCGCGCCCTGGGCAAGAGCTGTGCGGATATGGCCGAGGATCTGCAAGGCGGTACGTCCACAATCACCCGGGCGGCATCACGCGGCACCGGGGCCTTAAAAGAAAGTTCCGGCCCTTCCTTTCAGAAGGGCCGGAACCGGGGTCTTCCGAGGGCATTCCCAAAACCGGGACTGCCCCCTTCATCTGGCAGGTCAGGTGCCTTGCGGCTCCGGACCGTTGCTCGTCGGCACCGAGGTACGGCGCGGACGGTCATCCCGCGACGGCTCCGGAGCGGAGGGACGCGGCGTGTCATTCGGATCGAGCGGACGCTCGATGCTTTCGCCCTTCAGGAGCTTGTCCACCTCGTCACCCGACAGCGTCTCATATTCGAGCAGCGCCTGGGTGATGGCTTCGAGCTGGTCCTTGTGCTCGGTCAGGATGCGGCGGGCGCTGGCCTCGGCATCCTCGATCAAGCGGCGCACTTCCTCGTCGATGAGCTGGGCGGTCGCTTCGGACATATGCTGCTGCTGGGCAACGGAATGGCCGAGGAAGACTTCCTGCTCATTGGCGGAGTAGCGCACGCGGCCGAGCTTGTCGGACATGCCGAACTCGGTGACCATGCGGCGGGCAAGGCCGGTTGCCTGCTGGATATCGTTTGAGGCACCGGTGGTGACCTTGTCCTCGCCGAAGACCAGCTCTTCGGCCATACGGCCGCCGAACATCATGGCGAGGCGCGAGATCATCTCGATGCGCGACATGTTCCAGCGGTCACGCTCCGGCAGGTTCATCGTCACACCCAGCGCACGGCCGCGGGGGATGATGGTGACCTTGTGCAGCGGATCGCAGGCCGGCATGTGCAGGCCGACAAGGGCGTGGCCAGCCTCATGATAGGCGGTCAGCTTCTTGTCATCCTCGGTCATGACCATGGAGCGGCGCTCCGCCCCCATCATGACCTTGTCCTTGGCATTCTCGAACTCGGCCATGCCGACGGCACGTTTGCCGAGGCGGGCGGCCATCAGGGCGGCTTCGTTGACAAGGTTGGCAAGATCGGCACCGGAGAACCCGGGGGTGCCGCGGGCGATCACGCGGGCATCCACATCGGCTGCCAGCGGCACCTTGCGCATATGCACCTTGAGGATCTTCTCACGGCCGGCGACATCCGGGTTCGGCACCACGACCTGACGGTCGAAGCGGCCGGGACGCAGCAGCGCCGGGTCCAGCACGTCGGGGCGGTTGGTGGCGGCGATGAGGATGACACCCTCATTGGCCTCGAAACCGTCCATCTCGACCAGCAGCTGGTTCAGGGTCTGCTCGCGCTCGTCATTACCGCCGCCGAGACCGGCGCCGCGATGACGGCCCACCGCATCGATTTCATCGATGAAGATGATGCAGGGAGCGTTCTTCTTGCCCTGCTCGAACATGTCGCGGACACGGGAGGCACCCACACCGACGAACATCTCGACGAAGTCGGAGCCGGAGATAGTGAAGAAAGGAACGTTGGCTTCGCCGGCAACCGCGCGAGCGGTCAACGTCTTACCGGTACCCGGGGGGCCGACCAGCAGCACACCCTTGGGGATCTTGCCGCCGAGGCGCTGGAACTTCTGCGGGTCACGCAGGAATTCCACGACCTCTTCCAGCTCCTGCTTGGCTTCGTCGATACCGGCAACATCAGCGAAGGTGACGCGGCCGGTCTTCTCCGTCAGCAGGCGGGCCCGCGACTTGCCGAAGCCCATGGCCTTACCGCCACCGCCCTGCATCTGGCGCATGAAGAAGATCCACACGCCGATCAGCAGCAGCATGGGGAACCAGCTGAGCAGAACGCTGAAGAGGCTGGGCACGTTGCTGTCATCCGGCACGGCGGAGAAGCGCACGTTGGTGCCCTGCAGCACAGAGACAACGTCGGTATAATTGGGAGCATAAGTGGCGAAGGGCTTGCCGCTGACCAGAGTACCGCTGATCTGCTGACCCTTGATGGTTACATCTGAGACGCCGCCCTTGTGCACTTCGCTGATGAAGTCGGAATAGGGCATGCCAGTCTGGCTGGTATGCGATCCGCTGCCCTGGAAAAGCTGGAACAGAGCGATCAGCAGCAAGCCGATGATGATCCAGAGAGCAAGGTTCTTGCCGATATTGTTCACGTCGTCTCGTCCTTTGCCGGGCCAGGGCGGCGCCAGAGAATTGCGCCGTCTGTCAGGGCTTGCGCTTACCAGCGCAAGCGGGCTTCCTTCCTACCCGACCATAAATAGGGTTCAGCGCGCACTATACAATGGCAAACGGCGTGCTGGCGACTGGGCTTTGCGGCAAAAACCGGCAGCCGAACCGTTCTTTGTGCGGATCCGGTACAAAAAACGGCAAGAACAGCGATCCGCCCTCCTCCATCAGCACCGGCAATGTCGCGGCAACATCGGCCGGCAATTCTTCCAGCCCGCTGCCGGCGGCGCATTCGGCCCAGGCGCCGGAAAGCAGGCTTTGCTGTCGTGCTGCCTCGACTGAAAGCACCGTGCCGGCGTGGCCGGCCGGTGCGGTTACGACAAACCGTGTTTCCCACCGTGCTGTCTGCCCGGCAGCCAGCGACAAGGGGGGGAGGACAAAACGTCCCGCCTCCCGCGTCATCAGCCAGCGCCCGCCCCGGAACGGGCGTAACAGGCAGCCGGCAAGGGTGGCGGCTCTGCCGGCCATGAGGTCGGCAAGGGCAAGGGTCACCGCCTCCCGCCCGGGCGGATAGGCATCGCCCCCGATCGCCCCCAGCAAAGCGGCAAGCAGATCGACAGCCGCGCCTCCCCCGCTCTCCAGCAGGGCATCGGGCTCCAGTTCCGCCCAGCCTTGCGCATGCAAATGACCGCAGGCTGCGAGCAAGCGCGCCCGTGCAGCTTCAATTGACTGGCGGTTACGGCCCGCTTCAACAGCGCCTGCCAGCAGGGCCTCGGGAGCCGGAAAAGCTGGATCGCCCGCAGCCAGACGACCCCGCAGGCGTACGCGCTCGAATTTTTCAGCGCTGTTGCTCGGGTCTTCCACCCATTCCAGCCCGGCAGCAAGGCAGGTGGCGATGAGGCGCGCTTTGGGGATGCCCAGAAGCGGGCGCAGCAACCGGCCCCAGGGCCGGGCGACGATGGCGCTCATACCGGCAAGCCCGAGCGGACCGCTGCCGCGCAACTCGCGCATCAGCACGGTTTCGGCCTGATCGCCGGCATGATGGGCAAGGAGAAGATGCAGGCGCCCGTCCGCAAGCGCGGCCTCGCCAAGCAGGCGGTGGCGGGCCTGCCGCGCAGCATCCTGGATGCCGCTGAAAGGCTTGTCGCCCTGCCAGCACAGAATGCGGGTCTGGAGCCCCAGGCGGAAGAGACGGTGGGCAACCAGCGCGGCTTCTTCCGCCGCTTCAGGGCGCAGACCGTGATCGACGATATAGGCGGCGGCATCGCCACCGCGGCTGCGGGCCCAGCCATTGGCCAGCCAGGCGAGCGCCGTGGAATCCGCCCCGCCCGAGACGGCCACCGCAAGGCGCGGCGGCCGCTCGAAGGGGCCGAACCGGTCCATGAGCGCGGCAAATTCCGCCGCGCTGACCGGACCGGCGGTCACGTTACGAACAGCCCAGCTTCTGCTGCTCCGCCTTGGCGCGGCTGATGGTACCCGGCGGGGCGTTCTTCACGTCGGAAATCAGCTTGGCATAGGTGACGCAGGCATTGTCCTTCTGGCCGAGGCCGGCCAGCGACAGGCCGAGCTTCAGCATGAAGTCCGGCGCCTTGGGGCTGGTCGGGTACTTCTGGTACCCCTCGCCAAAAGTCAGGGCCGCGCTGCGGAAATCATTGCGGCCATAATAGCTCTCACCCAGCCAGTACTGGGCGTTGGCGGCCAGATCATGGTTGGGATATTTGGCGAGGAAGTCCTTGAACGACACTTCGGCATTGGCGAAATCGCGCGAGCGCAGCTGCTCGATGGCGGAGTTATAGAGGCCGGCCGGATCGTTGGCGGCAGCGCTTGCGGTACGCGCGGCATCGCCGCTCGCCGTCGTCTCCGAAATGGAGCCGAGGCTGGTGGGTGCGAGCGGCGCCGGCTGGCCCCCGCCGGAAGGCGGCGGCGTGATACCGCCCGGATTGGCGGGCTGGGCCGCACTGGCTGTGTCAGCGGTCGCACCGGCTGCGGCGGCAGCACCGCCGGCCGTACCCTGTTCCAGCGCGCTCAGACGATACTCGACATCGCTCTTCATGGTGTCGAGCTGCTGCTGCAGCTTCTGTACCTGATTGCGCAGTTCCTCGACTTCGCCGGTCAGCTGCTGGTTCAGCCCTTCCATCTGCTGCAGACGGATTTCCTGGCTGGCGGCACTGCCGGAGGGAACCACCGGAGCCGTGCCGTCAGTGCTGGCACCGGCGCCACGGTAAACCTGCTGGTTCAGCACGCGCACGTCGCGCTCCAGCGTGTCGACGCGGCGAGACAGCGTGCCGACATCCTGCGCCATGGCCGGCAGGGCAACCAGGCCGGCGGCGGAACTTGCCAGCAGCACGGCCAGCAGCGCCGGAAGATGCCTCATGCGAAACGAAGCGGTCATAACAACTCGACTCCCTTGCTCTCATCTGGTGCCGCATGGCGAAGGGCAACCCGCCGGCCGCCAGTGAATATTCAGCCTACACTGGCATGCCTTCTGGGCCGGAAAGATGGCGCAAAACTGCCATCAACCCGGCAGCTTGACCAGCCCTGACGGCCGGAGTGACGCCGGCCCCTGCCCTTTTCCCAAAACGACACGGCACCGGAAAGGCTCCCGGTGCCGTGCCTTGCAAACTGTAACAGCCGGAGGCGCTATCAGTTGATCGTGGTGACCGCACGGCGGTTCTGCGCCCAGGCAGATTCATTGCTGCCCACGGCCGCCGGACGTTCCTTGCCGAAGCTGACGGTCGAGATGCGGCTCCCGCTGATACCGGCGGCAATCAGGTAGTTCTTGACCGCGGTGGCACGGCGATCGCCAAGCGCGAGGTTATATTCACGCGTACCGCGCTCGTCCGAATGGCCTTCGATGGTCACGGAGATCGACGGGTAACGGCGCAGCCACTCGGCCTGGCGCGACAGGATCTGCTGGCCTTCGGAGGAGACATTGTACTGGTCGAAGCCGAAGAGCACCCGGTCGCCGACATTCACGGCGAGGTCTTCCTGGCTGCCCGGCTGGACATTGCCCTGCATGGACGAGCTGGAAATATCGGACCCGTTGGCGCCGTAGTTCGAGCCGGCATTGGCGCCGGAATTGTAGCCGCCATCGCTGGCTGCCAGCGAGCTGTCCTCGCCATCGCTGGAGCAGGCGGCGAGCAGCAGGACGGCAGCGGCCATGCTGAGAAACTTGAGATTCATTGTCTTCCCCCGAAAGAACCGGAAAGCGTTGTCGCCCCGGGTGGCTGGTGGTTTGGCAGATGCGCTTTCGACGGCGCGGGTGGTCAAACTGGCTTTGTCCCTTCAAGGGAGGCCGGCGACAAACCCCGTCGCCGGTTTCCCCCTTCAGGGCCACGGTTTACGGAATGAGCGGCGACCAGGCCGGGTCGGACGCATCCTGCGGTGTTTCCACCTGGCGCAGGTTGTTGCCCGTCAGGTCAACCGAGTAGAGCTTGGCGATACGGCCACGGTCATCCTGACCGCTCGGCTTTTCCTCAAAGAACATTAGCACACGGCCGTTCGGCGCCCAGGTGGGGCCTTCGGCATGGAAAGCGCGGGTCAGCATGCGCTCGCCGGTGCCGTCCGGACGGATGACGCCGATATAGAACTCACCCTGGAACAGGCGGGTGAAGGCGATGAGGTCACCGCGCGGCGACCACACCGGCGTAGCATAGCGGCCCTGGCCGAAGCTGATACGGGTCGGGTTACCGCCATCGGCATCCATCACATAAATCTGCTGGGTACCGCTGCGGTCAGACTCAAAGGTGATCTTGCGGCCGTCCGGAGAATAAGAGGGAGCCGTATCGATTGCCGGGTGGTTGGTGAGCTGGACCATGCGGCGGGTGCGCAGATCCATGCGGTAGATATCGGTATTGCCGTCCTGGGCCAGCGACATCACCACGGCATTGCCATCCGGGCTGAAGCGCGGCGCGAAGCTCATACCCGGGAAATCACCCAGACGCTCCTGGCGGCCGTTATCGATGTTGAAGAGGTAAACGCGCGGCACATTGCCGACATAGGAGAGATAGGTGATCTCCTGCGCGGTCGGCGAGAAACGCGGCGTCAGCACCAGATTGGTACCATCGGTCAGGAAGCGGTTGTTGGCACCGTCCTGGTCCATGATCGACAGGCGCTTGATCCGGCGGTTGGCCGGGCCGCTTTCAGCGATATAGACGACACGGGTGTCGAAATAACCTTCTTCACCGGTGATGCGCTTGTAAACCTCGTCAGCCACCTTGTGCGCAATGCGGCGCCAGCCCTGCGGCGAGGCCGAGAAGGCGATGCCGGCGATCTGCTGCTCGGAGAGCACATCCCACAGGCGGAACTCGACGCGGATGAGACCATCGCCCTGCGACTTCACCGCACCGGCGATCAGCGCCTGCGCGTTGACAGCGCGCCAGTCGGCAAATCGCGGGCCGGCCTGAAGGCTGGCGCTGTCCTGCAGAAACGCTGCCGGGTTCACCGGACGGAAGAGGCCGGAACGCTCCAGATCGGCACTGACCACGCCGGTGATCTGGCTGGCGACATCCTGCTCGCTCGGGCCGGTCGCATAAAACGGCGTCACGGCGATGGGCATCGGGTCAAAGTTGCCCTTGGTGATGTCGATGCGCAACTCGGCCGCGGCCGGCGCCGCCAGCATCGGCATCGAGACAGCAAGCCCGGCCCCCAGCAGGCACAGGCAACTCACAAACGCACCAAGGCGGCGCGTGACGGACAATCCGGCCGCGATGGCGGCGCGAACGGCTGGGCGTGTCGCGGTAATCGTCGGGTCGGTCATGGCGTCAGAACATGTCCTTTGGATTGAAGACGAAGGTTAAACGCGGCAAGGAGCAATTTTATCCCCGCAGTCTTGCGGGCTGGCGAACGGGATGCGCTGCTGCGCAATCCCGCTACACCGGGCAGTTAGTCGCCTTAAAGCACATCCTGCGGATCAAACCCCATAATGAACGAATGGTAGGTCTCGATCTTGTCCTTGGGCAGCTTCAGCGGCTGGCACGCCGGGTTTGAAACCGCGCGAATAGCACTCTCGGCCAGGGTGCGATAAGCGCGGTCCGTGGCCATCCGGGCGCTGTTTACCACCGTCGCTGACTTTACCCTAGCCTCGGAATCAAGGGTGATCTGGATATCCACGGACATATCCTGGACACCCTGCGCACCCGCCGGAATAGACCAGCACTTTGCCATCTGCGCCCGGATTGCATCCGTCTCGCTCATCGTAAGCCGGTTCGCGAGCGGCGCATCGGGCTGTGCTTCCGCCGTCTGTGTCGGCTTGGCATTGGCCTTGGTCGGCTGATCGGTCTTGGCCTGATCGGGCACGTTCAGAAGGTTCTTCAGCAGAGAGTCAAAATTCTGCGAGGTATCCTTCGGCTTCTCAGGCGGCTTTTCGGCCGTCTTGACCGGTTGTTCCTTCTTGGGCTGCTCGGCAGGCTTCTTCGGCTCCTCCTTGGCCGGCGCCGGCTTGGGCGGCGTCGGTTTCGGCGGCTCTTCCTTCTTCGGCTCCGGCTTGGGCGGTGGGGGCGGTGTGGGCGTGGGCGCAGGCGCCGGCTCCAGGGGCTTCACCGGATCGGGGGGCTTGGGTGCTTCACGCGGCTGGATCGGCTCCACCTTCGGCGGCTCCGGCGCCTTGATGTCCTCCGGCGGGGCCTTGGGTGCGGGCGGCGTTTCCGGCGCGGCTTGCGGCGGCGGCGGTGTGGAAGCCTTGGGCGGCGGCGGAGGCGTCTTTACCGGCTCCGGCGGTTTGTCGGGTTTGGGAGCCGGGGTCGGGTTGGCGTCAGCGGTCCGCGTCGTCATCTCCGAGATGTCGACAATCTCGACCGCGACCGGCTGCGGCAGTTCCACCGGCTTGTCGATCCACGGCAGGCCGAAGATCGAAAGCAGGAACACGAGAACGTGCAGGACTACCGAGGCAATGACAGAAGTGTTCAGACCGCGACGCATCGAGCCGTCATCTCCAACACCGCTGGGGGCTTACCCCGGCAAGCCTGCACGTTCACGAGGATCATTTTTGCTCCGGCAAGGCCACAAGGGCGACGCGCTTGTAACCGGCCCTGGTTACCTCGCCCATCACCTGCATGATCCGGCCGTAATTGAGGTTGGCATCGCCGCGCACGAAGATGCGCTGGTCGGGCTTCTCGCCAATGATGGCCTGCAATAGTGGCACCAGGTTGGCGATTTCCACCTTCTGCTCCTGAACGAAAATCTCGCCCTGGGCATTGACGGAAACGACGAGCGGCTCGGTCTGTTCCGCAATCGCGGGAGCATTGGAGCGCGGCAGGTCCACCGGCACGCCCACGGTCAGCAGCGGGGCTGCGACCATGAACACGATGAGAAGCACGAGCATCACGTCCACGAGCGGCGTAACGTTGATGTCGCTCATGGCGGCGGCGCGTGTGCGCCGACGGCCGCGCTTGCGCCCGCCTCCGCCGCCTCCGGCCAGTGCAGCGCCCATCAGGCGCGCTCCTCGAGATAGCGACCGAGAATGGCGCTGAATTCGATGGAGAAGTTATCCAGCCGGTCGGTGTAGTGGCCGATATCGCTGGAGAACTTGTTGTAGGCCAGCACCGCCGGGATAGCGGCAACAAGGCCCATGGCGGTGGCGAACAGCGCTTCGGCGATACCCGGCGCCACGACGGCGAGCGAGGTATTGTTGGACGCCGCGATCGACTGGAAGCTGTTCATGATGCCCCAGACGGTGGCGAACAGGCCGATGAACGGCGCCGTCGACCCGAGGGAGGCGAGGAAGGTCATCTGCTTGGAGACGTCGGCAAGCTCGCGGTCCATCGTCACCTGCATCACGCGCTCGATGCGCTGCTGCAGCGAGGCCTTGAGTTCGGCCGATTTCGGCAGGCCCTTCTGCGTGCCCTGGCGCCATTCCTTCATGCCGGCCACGAAGATGGCGGACATCGGATCGGCCGGGTCGGCGCCGATGCTGTCATAAAGCCCGTCCAGCGAGCCGCCGGACCAGAAACGCTCCTCGAACCCGTCGGCACGCCCGCGCAGGCGGCGCATGCGCATCGACTTGTCGATGATGAGCGCCCAGCACCAGACGGAGCAGCCCAGGAGGGCCAGCATCACGGCTTTGACGATAATGTCTGCCTGCAGGAACAGGGCAAACATGCTGAGGCTGTGCGGTGCCGTTCCGGCCATCTGGACCGTATCGATCACACTGCTTTCCATTACAACTCCCCCGAGGGCGCCGACGCCATAGCCCCTTGTGGGGCACTGGGCGGTGTTTCATCGAACAAATATGGCTGCAGCGCGGCACGCAGCATTTCGGGCATACGCCGGGCTGCAAGTGTGCGTGTGTCGACACACACCAGCGACAGGCGCATGGAGGCCAGAAGCGTCGCATTCCCGCGGCCGGTGCCCTTCAGCACGTCCTGCCGGAACTTGAGGCTCGCCCCGCCCAGATGCGTGACCCGCGTGGCCACGGTGACGTGATCGGCAAGGCGCGCAGGCGCCAGCCAATCGATATCCGCGTGGCGCAGGACGAAAGCCATGTTTTCTTCCTGAGCCAGCCTTTCCGGCTGCATCGCCAGCTGATGCAGCATTTCCATACGGCCACGTTCGGCGAAGTCGAAATAGCGCGCGTGGTAGCAGATGCCCCCCGCGTCAGTATCCTGGTAGTAGATGCGTAAAGGCAGGCAGTGGACACCGTCTTCGAAGTGTCCGGCATTAAAAGCGCCGCCGGTCAGTTCCATCAGTAATCCTCATCGCCCCCAGCGGCATCCCCACCGCTTGTTTTGCTGCTGTTATCAGGCCCCGCGGCGCCAAACAAGTCGCCCTGTTGCAATGCAGCAGCTGTGTTGCCGCCTTGCGTCAGGTGATGCGGCACGGCAAGGCCCAGATAACGGTACCCCGAGGCCGCCAGCATACGCCCGCGTGGGGTCCGCATGAGTAAACCCTGCTGCATCAGATAAGGTTCAATAACATCTTCCAGAACGTCGCGCTGATCGCCCAGCGCGGCGGCCATCGTCTCCACGCCAACCGGCCCGCCGCCATAATTTTCCGCCATGCAGGCAAGATAACGGCGGTCCATCGCGTCAAATCCGCGCTCGTCGATATCGAGCCGGCGCAGCGCGGCATCGGCCACCCGCGCATCGATGACCGCCGCCCCGGCAACAGCCGCAAAATCGCGCACCCGGCGCAAGAGGCGCCCGGCAATACGCGGCGTGCCGCGCGAGCGGGTGGCGATCTCCGCCGCGCCCTCGTCCGACAACACCATGCCCAGCACGCGCCCGCCCCGGCTGACGATGCCGGTCAGCTCCTCCGGCGTATAGAATTCAAGCCGCAGCGGAATGCCGAAACGGTCGCGCAGCGGCTGGGAGATGAGGCCCGAGCGGGTGGTGGCACCGATGAGGGTGAAGCGCGGCAGATCGATGCGTACGGAGCGCGCGGCCGGCCCTTCGCCGATAATGAGGTCGAGCTGGAAATCCTCCATGGCGGGATAGAGGATTTCTTCCACCGCCGGGTTCAGGCGGTGGATTTCGTCGATAAAGAGCACATCATGCTGCTGCAGGTTGGTGAGCAGCGCGGCAAGATCGCCCGCCCTTGCGATGACGGGGCCCGAGGTGGCGCGAAAGCCCACGCCAAGCTCGCGCGCCACGATCTGGGCAAGGGTGGTCTTGCCAAGGCCGGGCGGGCCGAACAGCAGCACATGGTCCAGCGCCTCCCCGCGGGTGCGGGCCGCTTCCACGAAGATGCGCAGATTTTCGCGCGTCCGGGCCTGGCCGGTAAAATCATCGAGGCTGAGCGGACGCAGCGAGGCATCGGGATCGCCCTCCTGCCGCTCGCCGTCGATCAGCCGTTCCCCGTCCCGGTCAAACCCGCTCATTGGGTGCTAAGCTCCCTGAGGGCTGCCGGAATAAGGGCATCGAGCGACACCCCCTCCCCCAGCCGCCCGCGCACCGCCATAACGGCGGTAAAGGCTTCTGCCCGCTTGTAACCGAGATTGACGAGGGCGGAGACGGCATCTTCCGCTACCCGGCCGGCGGCGGCAGCCGCGTCAGTCGCCGCGCCGCCCTTGGCCGGGGAAACATCGGCCACGGTCACGCCGCCGGTGCCGCCCAGCGACAGGCTGCCAACCTTGCCGCTCAGTTCGTTGACGATACGGGCCGCCAGCTTGGGGCCGACGCCATCGGCCGCGGTCAGCGTCTTCTGGTCCTTCGACGCGATGACGGCGGTAAGCTGCCCCGGCTCGATCACCGAGAGAATGGCAAGGCCGACGCGGGCGCCGACGCCCTGCACGGTGGTGAGCAGGCGAAACCAGTCGCGCTCGCCACGGTCAATAAAACCGAAGAGTTCGAACGCGTCCTCGCGGATGCGGGTTTCGATCTCCAGCGCCACGCCGGTGCCAGCCGCGCCGAGGCGGCGCAGAGTGCGGGCAGAGGCATGGACGAGATAACCGACACCGCCGACATCGATGACGGCGAAATCCTCATCGACGGAATCAACAAGACCTTTAAGGCGGGCAATCATGGAACGGTGCGGCTCCCCCGAGGCGCTAAAATCCTGACGTTCCTGATTGATAGGCAAGCCCGGGCGGCGGCGCAACAACCATGCCGGAACAGGCCGGGAACATGGGCCCCGGCTCCGGGGCAAAACAACGCCTAAAAGTCTGGCAGAAAAGCAAAAATCCCGGCTGCGTCAGTGCAGGCGGGCGGTCAGGATTTTGAGGCCGGCAAAACCGAAGGCGAGCGCGAACGCCCCTTCGAACCAGCGGCGCAGGCGGAAATAGCCCCGCACCACCGCCGCATTGGAAAAGAGCAGCGCGTAGCCGTGGAAAATGCAGGCGCTCTGCAGCCCGACCAGCGCGATGATCGTCACCAGATCGAGCGGCCGGGCGGTGGCCGGCACGCCGATGGCGTAGAGCGAGCCGAAAAACAGGATGGCCTTGGGGTTGGTGATGTGCAGCGCAAGCCCGCGCGACCAGACCCGCCGGGCCGGCACAGGGTCCATCACCACACCCGGGGCAGCAGATGGAACCGGCTGTGCGGCACCGGGCTTCAGCGCACTGCGGGCGGACTTGAAGGCCAGGAACAGCAGATAACCGCCGCCCAGATAGCGCATGATCTCGAAGACCCAGGCATTGGCCAGCATGATGGCGCCAAGGCCGAAAGCCGCGCTCACGGACCAGAACAGCGACCCCGTCATGACGCCGGAAGCCAGAAGCAGCGCCGACCGCCGCCCGTCGCGCATGGCCGTGCCGGCAAGAGCAAGCGTGGTCGGCCCCGGGCTTGCGGTTGCCAGAAAGGCCGCGGAGAGGATGAGGGGCAGATGCAGGCTTTCCAGCATGGCGGTGGCTCAGCAACAAATCAAAAGCCCCGCATGGTGACACCGGCAAGGCTTGTCCTGTCAATGGCAGGGGGCCGGACCACAAACATCTATGGCCCTGCGCCTCTGCGGCCATCACCGGCCGCCCCTGCGCGGGGAGAGCATCTGCGCCCGCACCCCCAGGGCCGCTACAGCCGCCCGAAAATCTCCCGCAATTTCAGCCGCTTCGGAGAGGGCATAGAGGCGCTCGGCAAGAAGAAGCTCTTCGCGGGCCACAAGGTCGGCTTTTGTTGCTGCGTACCGGGAGATTTCCACACAGATCTCATCATTTGCCAACATTCTGGAGGCTGCGAAACGCGCGCTGCGGGAAGAGTAGCCGGCAAGGCGCGCGGCCTGGGCGCCGGAATAGAAACCGGTGGAATAGAGCGCGCAAAATTTGCGCTGCCGGGCGTTTATTCGTAGCACCGCCCCTATCTTCTGCGGATCATCAACCTCTTCGTCATCATCCTGCAGCGGGGAGTTACCTTCTTTCAGACCGGCATCACCGGCGGCGAGGTCCGGGCCGAGCTCAGGTGCGGGTGCGGGGCCCGGTTCGGCGTCATCGGAACTGGCGGGGTGGCCGGGCCTGACAATGGACAAGCGCATGGGGTCTCCTCCTGACAGAAATCACGATATAGGCTTTTTATCCCATATTATGATTTTTGTCCAAAAAGCTTTCGCCGTGCATCGGCATGGTTAACTCCAGCTGACTACAAGACCATGTTGTGCACCGCCGTATTGACAGGCGTCCGCAGGCGGTTTACGAGCCGGAGAGGCAATGGATTTCTGCCGGATCGTGCTACCCCGCGATCAAACCGCCCGGTAAAACGGGCTGATGATTCCTACCACTCGCAACGAGGGTAGGAGTCTGTCTGTGCTGCTGATATCGCCTGAAGTTTATGGCCTCGCCGGCGCGAGCGGGAGGCTGCCTTGATTGTGCGGCTTCATCTCTCCACCGTCTGGACACAATTGATCGCGCTGGCGCGGTGGGCACTGATCATCCTTCCGATGGCGGCATTGGTAGGCAGTGCCTGCGCAGTTTTCCTGTGGGCGCTCGACGCGGCAACGCGGCTGCGCTTCGACCATCCGTGGCTGCTATGGGGCCTACCGCCGGCCGGCATGGCAATCGGCTGGATATACTGGAAGCTCGGCCGGCCGGCGGAAGCCGGCAACAACCTTATCGTCGACCAAATCCATGAGCCTGGCGCCGGCATTCCGCGCCGGATGGCTCCACTGATCCTCATCGCCACCGTC
Source organism: Radicibacter daui (assembly GCA_030657355.1). GTDB lineage: Bacteria > Pseudomonadota > Alphaproteobacteria > Radicibacterales > Radicibacteraceae > Radicibacter > Radicibacter daui. Next base: position 1,216,625 of record CP131056.1, on the reverse strand, counting down.
GTGACGCATCTCTTTGGCGGTTCCGCCGGGCGCGAGGGCACCGCGGTGCAGATGGGTGGCAGTGTGGCGAGCAGTATCGGCAAGCTCTTCCGCCTTGATGCGGCAGAGACACGCCTGATGCTGATGGGCGGCATTGCCGCCGGGTTCGGCGCCGTTTTTGGCACGCCAATCGCCGGTGCCGTCTTTGCGCTGGAAGTGCTGAGCGTGGGGCGCATCCAGTACGAGGCTGTGCTGCCTTGCCTGATCGCAGCGCTGCTTGGTGATTGGATATGCCAGGCTTGGGGCATCGAGCACACCGCCTATACCATTGCCTTGCCAGCCAATTTCCATGTCGATCCACTGCTTTTGGGCAAGGTGGTTATTGCCGGGATCATCTTCGGACTGGGCGGGTTGCTATTTGCCGAACTGACGCATGCCGTCTCCGGCATCGCCAAGCGGTTTATTCCGCAAGCTTGGTTAAGGCCAGGCGTTGGCGGAGCGCTGGTTATCGCTCTCGTCTATCTTTTCGGCACGCGCGATTATCTGGGCCTTGGCATTCTGGCAGAGGGACCGGGCTCTGTTACCATTCCTGCCTTGTTCGAGGCTGGTAATATTCATCCGTGGGCGTGGGCTTCCAAGCTCGCCTTCACGGTGGTTACGCTCGGCACCGGCTTCAAGGGCGGAGAAGTCACACCACTCTTCTTCATCGGTGCCGCGCTTGGTAATGCGCTTTCCAGCCTGCTTCATGCACCGACAGACCTGATGGCAGGTCTGGGCTTCGTAGCGATCTTTGCCGCCGCCGCCAACACACCGCTTGCCTGCATTTTGATGGGCATCGAACTGTTTGGCGCCGGTCAGACGCCCTATATCGCCGTCGCCTGCTTCGTCGCCTACGCTTTTAGCGGTCATTCCGGCATCTATCTCGCCCAGCGTCTGGCGGTTCCCAAGATTTCAACCGACGAGCTGGGGCCGGATATCGCCCTGCGCCAGATACGAGCAGTTCCGACTGTCGCGCGGCCCCTGCCCGCCCTTTCGTTCTTCTCCCGCAACACCAGACGGCCGACGGCCGGCAACCATCAGGAAAATCATAGAATGACCTTCAAGCATACCGTCGCGGCCAAGGAAGTGGGCATGGTCCGCATCTATCTGAAGCCGGGTGAAAAGCGACGCGGCGGCGGGAGGCTGGGCGGATGGCTGGCGCGGCCGCTCTATCGTGAGCTTGTTCTGGCCGCCAAGGCTGCCGGTATCGTCAATGCTGTTGCCCATCACACTCACTACGGCTTCAGCAATCACGGTGGCCTGGAACAAACCAACAGCGAGGTCGGCAATCCTGATCTGACGCTGTGCGTGGAACTGATCGGCTCGCGGGAACAACTGGAGGCCTTCTGCCGGCAGCAGGGTGAGAGCCTGCGGGACAAGGTGGTGGTCTACAAGCAGCTTGAGCACTGGCACATTCTGGGCACCGAGGCCGGACTGGACCAGCCGGAAACTATGGCAGCAACGGCCTGAGCAACACTGACAGCCGGGCGGGAACCATCGCTGCGATGGTTCCCGCCCGGCCCTTGAGGACAGCAAGATCAGACGGCGAAGACCGCTGCCTCCCGCTGGCGGATGCGCCGGACGGCCAGCGTGAGTGCTGCCGAGGCCAGCACGCACCAGAGCGCCATGAACAGCATCTGCGTGGGCAGCGAGACGCCGAAATCGATCAGCCAGCCGGTAAGGCCCGGCCCGATGGCGGTGGAAAGCACCATGCCGGAGACGGTGATGGCACGAATGCCGCCGAGATTGGCAAGGCCATACACCTCCGGCCACAGGGCACCGAGCAGGGTAGATGTGAAGCCGTTGCTGACACCCAGCAGCAGCATGAAGACATAGATGCCCCAGACCGGCGTGATGAGCGCGACACCGGCAGAAGCGACGGCAAGCGGGATGAGGAAAAACGGCATCAACGCCACGGCGCCGAACCGGTCAATCAGATGGCCGCAGACCAGCCCGAAGATAATCGTGGTGACCGACATGAGGGTGAAGGCGGCGGCAAAGACCAGCGGGTCATAGCCGCGCAACTCGATGAGATAACCCTGATGGAAGAAGATGACGGTGGCGATGAAAGCCGGAGCGAGTGTGCCGCTGAGGAGCAGATAGAGGATGGGGTCCCGGATAACCTCTGACCGCGTCCAGTCACGGGCGGTGCGCAGCTTGCCGCTGGCAACCTCCTGCGACTGCGGCACCCGCTCGATACGCATGAGCCAGACGATGAGCGGCAGGCCCACCAGCAGCAACAATGCAGCCGAGGCGAACCAGGGCGTGCGCCAGCTGCCGCTTGCCTGATCGATGATGACGACGAGTGCCGGCAGGATGGCCGAGCCCGCCTGCTGGCCCGGCGCGATGAGCGCCATCGCCCGGCCGCGACTGGCAACAAACCAGCGCCCGATCTCGGTAAAGGCGGTTTCCGTCATCATGCCTTGCCCGAAGAGGCGCAGCAGATAGAGCGCGAATGTCAGCACCACGATGTTGGGGGCGAGCGCCAGCAGCACGCAGGCAAAGGCAAGGGCGGGAATGGTGAAGAAGGCGACTTTCCAGCCCGGCATCAGGTCGAGCGTGCGGCCAAGCCAGGGCAGCGTCATCGCGCTGGCAAGGGTTGCCAGCATGTAGAGGCCGCCGAACGCACCACCCGACAGGTGAAAGGTCTCGCGCAGGGCATTACCCGACAGACCGATGAAAAAGGTTTGCCCGAAGGAGGAGAACATCGTGAGCAGGAAACCGCCGGCAAGCCAGCGGGCGTTCGCGCCGATGAAGGCGGCGGTGCTGCGGAAAAACAGGGTCATGAAAATCGCTCTGTCCGAAAAATCAGCATCAGAAATGCAAATGCCGACATTCAGGCAGAAAGCACCGTTGCTGGCAATGAATGCAAGTTGATCGGGCCGCTCCGAAAGCCCACAGGCGCAGCAGAAAGCGGCAGCTCCTTTCCTGCGCCTAGCCCAGAGCCGAGAGGCCGCTGCCAGCCACATAAAGCCCCACAAGGGCAATGAGCAGGCCGGAGAAGTAAGGTGCCTTGCGGGCCAGGGCACCAAAACCGGACCAGCGCCGGGAGACATGGCGCACACTGAGGGCCGCCAGCGTGCCCGAGGCCACAAGGGTGAGCGCGAGGCCGATACTGAAACACAAGACCAGGGCGGCGCCCAGCGTGATCTGCCCCAGTTGCAGGCACAAAAGCAGCACGGTAATGGACGCGGGACAGGGAATGAGACCGCCGGTCAGGCCGAACAGGATGATCTGCCCGGTGGTTACCTGACGGGTGGAAAAACGCCGGCTGATGTCGCGGGCATGGGCACGCTCATGGGCGTCGGCCGCCCCCTCCGCCCCCGGCAGGGAAATGCCATGCCCTTCATGATCATGGCTGTGACTGTCCCCGTGATGCCCGTGACGGTGGCCGTGCGGGTGAGCATGATCACCGTCATGAGGGTGGGCGTGCGGGGTATGACCGTCATGGTCATGGTTATGATCGTGGCTATGGTCGTGGCCATCATCGTGCCCATGGCCGTGATGGCGATCCCGCTGGCCGCGCCAGGTGCGCCAGACCATCCAGCCCGCCACCAGAAGGATGATGACACCTGAGGCAAGCTGGAACCACGGCTCTGATGCCTCGGCATTCCAGTTGCGCCCGAAATAGAGCCCGCCCATCGCAACAGCCCAGACAACCGCCGTATGAGACAGGGTGGCCGACAGCCCGAGCAGGGCCGCCTGTGCCACCGTTCCCCGGATGGCGACGATGAAGGCCGCCATCATCGTCTTGGAATGCCCGGGTTCCAGCCCGTGCAGCGCCCCCAGCAAAATAGCGCTTGGAATGAAGAGCCAGGCATTGCCCTGTTGCAGAAGGGTGGCAAATTCGGTCATGGAATGATCTCTGGAAGGGGCGGCCCGATGCATACCCCCTGGGAGTATGCTATATACCCCCCTCCAGTATATTGCCAAGCCCGACCGGAAGAGAGCCCATGCACACCAGCCGCGACCAACAGAAGCTGCTCGCCCGCGTCCGGCGCATTCAGGGCCAGGCCGCCGCGCTGGAAAAGCAGATGGCGGACAAGGCGCATGACCACAACGCCATCCTCCAGCAGATCGCGGCGATACGCGGCGCGGTAAACGGGTTGATGGCGGCGGTGATCGAAGGGCATCTGAGCGAACATCTGGTCAACGAGCCCGACCATTCCCGGCGCGAGGCGGATCTTGAGGCCGTGCTGCAGGTGATCAAGTCCTATCTGCGCTGAAGATGCTCTCCTCCGGGGCGCCAACAGACCCGGCGTGCCTGTTCCGGTTGCCTGAAGTTAACGCCGTTATCCGGAAGGCGCAGCCCGGCTATCCGTCCGGACGGCCCCCTGTGTGCGCTGTTTGATCTAAATCATGAATACCGCGGCAAATACCATTTAAGACGTAGTCCGCATACCCAGTTACACAGACCACGGGCCTGCCTTTTCCGTAGCGAGCGGTGCGCCCTGTCGGCTTGACGGCCCTTTCCGCCGGCTCGCGCACGAGACCCATGCTGCCCATGACGCTGATCCGGACCAAACGCCTTTCCTTGCTGCTTACCGGTCTGCTGGCCCTGTCGGTCGCCCTTGTCGGCGTGACCGCCTATGTGCTGCATGACGACCTGCGGCAGGCCGAAAGCGAGGCCGGGACAGAAAACCTCAACCTCGCCCGCGCCATCGGCAGTGAGCTGGGCCGCACCGCCGAACTTTACGACCTTGCCCTCCAGGACACGATGGAGGCGCTACAGCAGCCGGCTATTGCCAACCTCGATCCGGAAACACGGCGCTTCGTGCTGTTCGGCCGCTCAACGACGCAGCCCTATCTGGGCTCGATGTTCCTCATCGACCCGGCCGGCAACTTCCTCGACATCGGAACCGGCGAGAGCACGCGGAATGTAAACATCGCCGACCGCGACTATTTCACCGCCCAGCGCGACCACAAGGATACCGGGCTTTACCTCAGCCATCCCTTTTTCAGCCGGCTGCGCCAGGGTGAGCCCAGCATTGCCTTCAGCCGGCGCCTGCCCGACCGTGATGGCGCCTTCTCCGGTATCGTGGCCGGTGTGCTGCGGATGAGCTATTTCCGCGACCTTGTCGCCGCGCCAAGACTGAGCGAGGGGTCGGTCATCACCATCCTCAGCGCCGATGGCACCATCCTGATGCGCGAGCCTTCGATTGACGGCGCCGGCGATGTCGGGCGACGGATGCAAATGGATCCGGCGCTTCAGAATGCCTTCAGCCAGAAGGAAGGCACCGTTACAGGAAAGTCCCCGGTTGACGGGATAAGGCGCGTTTTCGCCCTGACGCGGATCAAGGAAGCCCCGATCATCGTCTCGGTCGGGCAGTCGATTTCTGCCATCCATGCCCGCTGGTGGCAGCGTATCCGGCTGCTGGCCTGTATCGGCGCCCTGCTGGCCGCCGGAGCCTTTGCCCTGTCGTTGCTGCTGCAGCGCGAATTCCGCCGCCGCATGATCATCGAAAAGCAGCTCATGGCGCTGAGCCGGGTCGATGCCCTGACCGGCCTTGCCAACCGCCGCGCCTTCGATGCCTGCGTCGCGCAGGAATGGGCACGCGCACAGCGCACGCGCCAGCCGCTCTCCGTACTGATGATCGATCTGGACGGGTTCAAGGGCTACAACGACCGTCTGGGCCACATGGAAGGCGACCGGCTGCTGGCTGCCGTTGGCCGGCTGATCGCCAGCCGCGCCCGCCGCCCGGCCGACCTTGCCGCGCGCTTCGGGGGCGACGAATTCGCCCTCATCCTGCCGGAAACCCCCGCCGCTGCGGCAGAAGCCGTTGCCCGCAGCCTGCGCGAGGAAATCGAGGCCCTCTATGGCAGCGAGACGGAGAGCAATCCCAGCCGCGTAACACTCAGCGTGGGCCTTGCAACCGATCTGGCCGCCGCTGGCCATGATGTCGGCGTGCTGATCAGCGCGGCCGACGCTGCCCTCTACCAGTCCAAGCGCGGCGGCCGCAATCAGGTGACCGTTGCGCCCCCCGGCAGACAGGCGCCCCCGTCAGGCGCGGTTATGTCCGCCGCCTGACGGCAGGAGCGTCCCCTCGCATTGCGGGCCGGGAATTACTCCTCGCTCTCGTCCTCGCTGCCGCCTTCGGCAACCTCGATCTTGATCGAGATTTTCTCGCGCTTGAAATAGGCCTTGAGATCGCGCTCCAGACCCGAGAGCGCCTTGGCCGGCATGAAACGGGCGAGCGTGCCGTCCACCTCCAGCATGCCCCAGCTGCCGGCCTTGATGTTGCCGCCGGCCTTCAGCGCCTTGAACAGGGCGACCGGCTTCTTTTTCTTGTCGAGCACCAGCTCGCTGTCTTCCGGCGTTTTGCCGCGCCCGAAAGCGAAGGCGATTTCCTCTTTCTTGGCCTTGGCCAGCAGTGCCTTGAGTTCCGCGGTTTCCATCAACGCCCCCCGTTGAAAATTGTTCGAGGACCCGGCCTTCGATCGGGCCCGGCCTTCCGCCTTATTATCGCAATTTCGGGGTTTTCCCTATCGCCACCGCACTGCGGCATAAACGAGCGGCGCCTCAGGCCCGGCGCGCCTCGCCGGGGCGCAGGCCGAAGCGGCGCTGAAAGGCCCGGCTGAAGGCGCTTTCGGACTGGTATCCAACCTCGGCGGCAATGTCGCCAAGGCTGGCAAGGCGTGGCCCGACGGCGGCGAGACGCTGGCGGGCGATATCGAGCCGGAGCGCTGCAAGACACTCCAGCGGCGCCAGGCCGGCAAGGCGGCGAAAGAGGCGCACAAGGCTGGCGCGGGACGTCAGCGCCTCGGCCGCCAGATCGTCCAGCGACCAGTCACGCGCCGGGTCCGCCAGCATGGCGGAGACGGCACGGCCGGCCTGCCGGTCGGCCAGCAACAGAAGCACGCTGCGATGAGCAGAGCCCGCTTCGGCTTTCAGCAGGTGCTCGCGCACCGCCATGACGAAGAGCGCGCTCGCCAGATCGGCGGTGATGGAGGCCGCGCCGGGGCTGCCGGCGGCCAGTTCACGCCCGATATGGCGCATGGCCTCGCGCATCAGGGCCGCCTGGCCGGTGCCGACTTCAGCCGCACCTTCGCCGCCTGTTGAAACAACGAGACTGTCCGGCAAGGTCGCGAGCACCAGATTTTCGCCCGGGCGGGTAGACGCGGCGGCAAAGGTCAGCCGGCCACAAATCAGCTCCACTTCCGATGCCTCGGCAGCCCCCTCTTCCCGCGGCAGGTTGGTCTTGAGCAGGGCCGCCCCGGTCGGGCGGGTATGGATGCCGAAAACCGCCGAGCCGGGGGCACCCGGCGCATAGGGGGCGGCGGCGGCTTCCGGCGGCAGGCTCGTGGCATGGACACGATGGCTGGCGCCATGCGGCAGCAGCAGCAGGTCACCAGCTTTCAGGGAGAGGCTGGTGCCTGTCTCCGGCAGATCGACCCGGCAGCTGCCGCGCACCAGCAGGTGAAAGGCGGCCCAGCCGCCCCCGACCCTTGGATGATCCGCCGCCCAGGTACCGGAGAAGAGGCACAACGTTTCCAGCACCGGGGAGACGCGCAGCAGCGGGGCAAGCGCGCTCAGCGCATCTACCTGCGTGGGCGTGGCAGCCGGCACGGGGGCGGCGGGAGAAGCGGGCGAAACAGGGCTGGAGAGGGACATCGTACCTGCCTGCTGCTGATTGACCGTTACCGACTGATCCGGCGGTTGATCCGGCGATTGATCCGGGCGGCCATCAGGCTGCGCCGGGCTGACATTCAGAAAAAACTCCGGGCGGCGCAAGGTTCCCTCAACAGCCAGGAACGCTGCGGGCAACGAGCCGGGGCAACAGTGCCGCGGCAGCCCGATACTAAGGAGAACCCGATCATGATGCTCGACTGGAACACTTATCGTCAGCAGGTGCTGGCAGGCGTCGGCGAGATCGCCAGGCTGAGCCCGGATACGGTCAAGGGTTACGTCGCGCTGAGCGGCGCCGGCGCCAAAACCGGCAAGTTCGACCCCAAGGTGCGCGAGCTGATTGCGCTTGCCGTGGCCGTCACCGTGCAGTGCGACGGGTGTATCGCGGTTCACACTGACGCCGCGCTCAAGGCCGGCGCCAGCCAGGAGGAGATTGCCGAGGCGCTGGGGGTTGCCATCGCCATAAATGCAGGCGCCGCCTTGGTTTATTCGACCCGCGTGTTCGACGCGGTCAAGGCCGCCTCCTGACCGGCGGGCATCGACTGTCCCGGAAACGTTGCAAGTGTGTTTCCGGGACAGCGATTGACGAAGCGCGCCCGCGCGCGCAGAAGCAGTTTCATGACGCTTTCCTCGTAAAATACGGAAAAAGGGGAGCGTTTTCTTCACGATCAGGCCCGCCGGGGAGTGTCAGGCTGATATCGGCCTTCCTTGCTCCCGACGGCAGAAGAAAAGAAGAAGACATGAAACTCGATAGTACCGCCCCCGCCAGCCAGCCGCATGCCGGCCCCTGGTACACCCATCTCTATGTGCAGGTTCTGATCGCCATCGCCATCGGCGCTGCTCTCGGCCACTTCTATCCGAGTGCCGGCGAGGCGATGAAGCCGCTGGGCGATGCCTTCATCAAGCTGGTGAAGATGGTGATCGCGCCGGTGATCTTCATGACCGTGGTGACCGGCATTGCCGGCATGCGCGATCTGAAACGTTTCGGCCGCGTCGCGCTCAAGACCTTCGGTTATTTCCTGTTCTTCTCCACGCTGGCGCTGATCATCGGCCTGATCATCGGCGAGATCATCCGTCCGGGCGACGGCATGGGCGTCGATCCGGCAACGCTCGACCCGGCCAAGGTGGCGAGCTACACCGCCAAGGCGCATGACAGCACTATCACCGGCTTCCTGATGAACATCATCCCGGACACCGTGGGCAGTGCCTTTGCCGGCGGCGATATCCTGCAGGTGCTGTTCTTCTCGGTGGTGTTCGGTATCGCGCTCGCCCAGATCGGCGAGCGGGGCGAGCCGTTCCTGAAGGTGCTTGAATCGCTGAGCCGCGGTTTCTTCCGCATGGTGACGATCCTGATGAAGGTGGCGCCGATCGGTGCCTTCGGTGCCTTTGCCTTTACCATCGGCAAATACGGCATCGGTTCGGTGGTAAACCTCGCCGAGCTGGTGGCGACTTTCTATATCACCGCGCTCTGCTTCGTGCTGATCGTGCTGGGCGCCGTGGGCAAGGCCTGCGGCTTCTCCATCTTCAAGCTCATCCGCTACCTGCGCGCCGAACTGCTGCTGGTGCTCGGCACCAGCTCGTCGGAATCCGCCCTGCCGAGCCTGATTGAAAAGATGGAAAAGGCCGGTTGCGAGAAATCCATCGTCGGCCTTGTGGTGCCCACGGGATATTCCTTCAATCTCGACGGCACCAACATCTACATGACGCTTGCCTCGCTGTTCATCGCGCAGGCAACCGGCATTCATCTGACGCTTGGGCAGGAACTGCTGCTGCTGGCGGTTGCCATGCTGAGTTCCAAGGGTGCGGCGGGCGTGACGGGTGCCGGCTTCATCACGCTGGCGGCCACCCTCTCGGTGGTGCCGACCATCCCGGTGGCCGGCATGGCGCTGATCCTCGGCGTCGACCGTTTCATGTCGGAATGCCGCTCGCTTACCAACTTCATCGGCAACGCAGTGGCCACCATCGTCGTTTCCCGCTGGGAAAAGGCGCTGGACCACGAGAAACTGGACCTCGCCCTCAACGGCGCCCAGGACTGACCTGCCGCAGGTCGGCTGTCCGGGCGCCCTGCCCTGACGAGGCCGCCCGCCATGACACCCGCCACGACCCTGCCCCCGCATCTTCGCCAGCATCTCAGATTCTATGCGGCACTGTGCGGGGGCTTCGTCGTGGCGGGCCTTTGTGTTTCCGCCGGCTTCAGCTGGCGCATCACCGGCCTTGCTGCCGGGGATACCTTCTTCATCGTCTATCTCGCGCTGATGGCCAAACTGGCGGCGGGCATTACCGCCGGCGAGCTGCGGCGGCGCGCGAGCATCGAAGATGAGGGCATGCCGCTTATCGTCGGCATCACGCTCCTCGCCATCGCCTTCAGCGTCAGCTCCATCTTCCTGGTGCTGAACCAGAAAGAAAGCGAGCCGGTGGTGCAGTTGCTGCTGGCGCTTGCCAGCGTGCCGCTGGGCTGGCTGGTACTGCACACCGCCATGGCCTTTCACTATGCCCAGCTTTATTACGCCCGCCGCCGGCGCAGCCCGAAAGCCGCCGCCGGCAAGAAGGGCACGGCGAAGACGGCGGACAAGGATGAGGACGATGAAGCCGACGCCGGCGGCCTAACCTTTCCCGGCAATACAGAGCCGCTGGCCTGGGACTTCATCTACCACGCCTTCGTCATCGGCATGACGGCGCAGGTATCGGATGTGCAGGTTACCAGCCGGCAAGTGCGGCTGGTGGTCACCGGACACTCCCTTGCCGCCTTCTTCTACAACACGGTGCTGCTGGCGCTGGCCGTCAATACCGCGGTGACGCTGGCGAGCTGAGGTCCGCCAGCGAAGCGCTGCCTTTAGAGCGTGATCACCCGGGTGGCGCCGCTGACGCGCACACCGCTGCCCTTTGCAGCCGGCACGTCCAGGAAGAGGCGCGAGGGCACACCCATGTCGACGCCTTGCGAGATCTCCAGCTTGCCACCTTCCGGCAGCTCGCCCGCATCGCGCAGGTAACCGCCGAGCGCGGCCGCGGCGGCGCCGGTTGCCGGATCCTCCACCACGCCGCCGACCGCAAAGGGATTGCGGCTGTGGATGAAGCTTTTGCTCTCGCGGTGGATGACATTGACGGTGGTGAGGTCAAAGGCCGTCATCAGGGCCTTGAGCCCTTCGAAATCATATTCAAGCACCGCCAGCCTGGCGCGGCTTGCCAGCGGCACCACCAGATGGGTGGCGCCGGCATGGGCGAGAGCCGGCGCGAGGGCGGGATCAAGATCGCCTGTGGTGAGGCCAAGCAGGGCCAGTGCCGGGCTCAGCAGGTCCTCCGGCGCGGCCTTCGACCAGGTGGCCGGCGAGGTGAGCGTGGAGCCCCAGGCACCGTCCGGCATCCGGGCCGCCTCGACGGTGATGTCCGCCCGGTTGAGCTTCAGCCGATAGGTGCCGGCACCGCAGCGCGCGCCCAGGGCCGCGCCCAGCGCGATGGTGGCATGGCCGCAGAACGGCACCTCGATGGCCGGCGCGAAATAACGCACGCGCCAGCTGGCGGGGCTTTCAAGCTGCTGGAGAAAGGCGGTTTCGGAATAACCGACCTCGGCGGCCGTCGCGAGCATCTCGCTGTCGGCCGGCATGGTATCGACAAAAGCGACACCGGCCGGATTGCCGCCGGCACCGGCATCGGAGAAGGCGGAAATACGCTGCAGTTCCATGGGGCTCATCTCTCCCGGATCAGAAGGCAGAAAAGCTGGCGAGCCCCATCCGGCCCCAGCGCTGATGTAACCAGCACCGACTTGATAGATCAGCCCCGCGGGGCTTGTAGAATCAATTTGCTTAATCGGGCTCATGCACCGGCGTGATGGCCGGTTTTGCCGGCGGGCGGCGGGTGAGCCAGATGCCGGTGAGAATGAGCAGGCAGACGAGGACAAAGCGGACCGTCAGCGGCTCCCCGAGCCACAGCACGCCGCCCGCCGCCGTCACCAGCGGCACCAGAAGCTGGGCGGAGCCCGCCATCGCCACGCTGAGGCGCGGCAGCACCGCATACCAGAGGGCATAACCGATGCCGGAGGTAAGGGCGCCGGAGGCGATTGCCAGCAGCACGCCCTCAAGCTGCAGCGGGCCGGACCGGGTGAGGCCGAGCAGGAGCAGCAGAAGGCCGACCGGAGCGGCACCGATGAAATTACGCGCGGTGAGCGCCAGCGGGTTGACCGCGCCGCGCCCCAGCAGCGTGTAGAGGCCCCAGCCCACGCCGGCGAGCGCCATCAGCAGGGCGGCCCAAAGCGGCGGCGCGGTAAGGCCGGGCGCGAGCAGCAAGGCAAGGCCGGCCAGCGCCAGCACCATGCCCGCCCCCTCCCGCCCCGACAGGCGGGTGCCGTGCAGATGGGCGAGCAGAACGAGCGTCAACTGGACGGAAGAGAAGAGAATGAGCGCGCCGGTGGAAGCGCCGAGGCCGAGATAGGCCCAGGTGAAGGCGAGCGCATAGAGAAGCAGGGCGCCGATGCCCGGCAGATCGGCCCGGCGCGGCAGGATTTCGCCCGGGCGGCGGGCGAGCAGCAGGGCCAGCAGCACGGCGCCGGAGGCAAGGCGCAGGCCGACAAACGGGCCGGGCGCAATGGCCCCACCGGCAAGCGCCTGGCGGGTAAGCAGCGAATTGCCGGCAAAGGCCAGAATGGCGAGCGCGACCAGCGCCGCCGTGATGAAAGTTTGCCGGACGGGAGCTCGCGTCGTGCCGCCGCGCGGGTCAGGCACCGGCCTTGAGCCCGGCAACAAGCAGATCGAGCACCGTCTTCAGCCGGGTCTCGATTTCAGGATCGGACCAGCTGGCGGCACTGGCGGGGTTATGGAACGACGAGGTCGCGGCGAACAGTGCGCCGGCCACCCCGGCAGGATCACAGGGGCGGAATTCCCCGCTGGTCACCCCATCCGCAACGATGGTCGCAAGCTGGGCTTCCAGATGGGCGACATGCTCGCTGACGGCGACGCCGCTTTCCAGGATGAAGCTCTTGTGAGCCTTGAACATTTCCGGCTCGACCAGCACCTTCTGGCGCTTGATGGCGTGGAGCATGCGCACCCACAGATGCAGCCGCTCACCCGCCCCCTTGCCCGCTGCCGGACCTTTTGCAGCGGCAATTTCCGCCAGCGGGGCAGAAACCCGGGCAAGCCAGCGCTCCACCACCGCCCCGCGCAGGGCGGCCTTGCTGGCAAAATGGCGATAGACGCTGCCGTGGCTGACCCCCAGGGCTCGGGCCACATCCACCACATTGGTCTTGTCCGGACCGAAGCGGCGCAGCACCTCCTCCGCCACCTCCAGAATACGCTCCGCTGTCAGCACCGACGTGCCGCTGCCCCCGGCGCCGGCTTCAGCGTCGGGGGCGGTGGCCGCAGCCATAAGGAAGGCCGGAGGCGTACTGGAAGAGGTCAAGCGTGGGCGCCTCCGCGCCGCTCGCTGTCGAGATGGGCCATTTGGGCCGGCGCATAGCGCTCTCCCGCGGCGGCGCCGCGCGGGACAGCCTTTTCGATACGGGCCAGATCCTCCGCCGTCAAGGTGACCTCCAGCGCCCCCAGCGCCTCGCTCAGCCGATTGCGCCGCCGGGCGCCGATGAGCGGCAGGATATCCTGCCCCTGGGCCAGCACCCAGGCGATGGCGAGCTGGGCGGTGGTAATACCCTTTTCCGCCGCGACGGCGCCGAGCGCCTCCCCCAGGGCGAGGTTGTGCGCGATGTTCTCCGGGGCAAAACGCGGGGTCATGGCGCGGAAATCACCCTTGTCCATCGCCTGGCCCTGCTGCCAATGGCCGGAGATGAGGCCCCGTGCCAGTACGCCATAGGCAGTGATGGAAATCCCGAGCTCGCGGGTTGCCTTGAGGATCTCGTCCTCCACGCCGCGCGAGACCAGCGAATATTCGATCTGCAGATCGGCGATGGGGTGCACGGCGGCAGCGCGGCGGATGGTCTCGGCCCCCACTTCGGAAAGGCCGATATGACGGACATAACCGGCCTTCACCATCTCGGCGATGGTGCCGATGGTCTCCTCGACCGGCACGTTCGGATCGAGCCGGGCCGGGCGGTAGATGTCGATATGGTCGGTGCCGAGACGGCGCAGGGAATAGGTGAGGAAGTTCTTCACCGCCTGCGGCCGGGCATCGTACCCGACGAAGGCACCGGCGGGATCGCGCAGGGCGCCGAACTTGACCGACAGCAGGGCGCGGTCGCGACGCCCGCCCGCAAGCGCCTCGCCGATCAGCATCTCGTTATGGCCCATATCGTAAAAATCACCCGTATCGATGAGGGTGATGCCGGCTTCCTGCGCGGCATGGATCGTGGCGATGCTCTCCTGCCGGTCACTGGGGCCGTAAGCGCCGGACATGCCCATGCAGCCAAGGCCGAAGGCGGAGGTGGAGACGCCGGTGGCGCCGAGCGGACGGGTCAACATGGCAAAAGCTCCCTGTTCATCGCGGGATGCGATGGGCGGGAGGATGCAATTCCAAATGACAGATTTCAATATCTGTCATTTCATTCTTGTGAGAGTCCTCACAGTGATGCCGGTGACGGCACCCGGAGGGCCGGGCTGCCGGTCACGGCTGCTCCCCCGGCTCCAGCGCATGGAAGCGCTCGCTGCCGTCTGGCAATGGCTCGTGGAAAAGATCGAACGGGCGTACCCAGAGGCTGCGGTTCTTGGGCCAGAGATGTTCATAGACCACCATGCGCTCCTCGGTTTCGGAGTGCAGCGCCTCACCGATGACGCGGTAGAGACCGCCCTTGTAGTGGCGGTGGGTGGCGATCTGCAGGGCTTCTTCTTCGGTCATGTCTGTCTCCTCCCCCACAAAAGGGGAGCAAGGGGAAGGGTCAGGATGTTGCGGCCGGCCCGGGCTGCACCGTCTTGCCGAACTTGGCCATCAGATGCGGGCCGGAGAGGGTTGCAGGATAACGCGGCAGCTCGCCGAGCGGCAGACAGCCGGGCAGGCAGGTGATCTCGGCATCCCAGTTGGGCTGGTGGAAAAAGGCGATGGACTGGCGGCGCGCGCTACCCGCCGCGTTTTGCGGCGGATTGACCACGCGGTGCAGGGTGGAGACCCAACGGTCATTCGTCCACTGCGCCATGAGGTCGCCGATATTGATGATGAAGCCGCCCTCCACCGGGGGCACCGCCTCCCACGCACCCGAGGGCGCCCGGATTTCCAGCCCGCCCGGCGCGGCATCGGCGCGCAGGATGGTGAGGCTGCCATAGTCGGTATGGGCACCGGCGCGCAGCTGGCCGGGCCTGGGTGGCACATCGCTTTCCGGATAGTTGAGCACGCGCAGCGCGCTGATCGGCCGGTCAATAAAGGGCTCGAACCAGTCTTCCGGCAGGGCGAGCGCGAGGGCGAAGAGACGCATGAGGCGGCCGGCCAGCGCCTCCATCTCGCGGTAATAGGCGCTGAGGGCGGGCCGCAGGGCAGCCGGCGCGGCGGGCCACAGGCTGGGGGCATAACAAAAGTCGCTCTCCAGCCCGGGCGTCAGGCCCGGCGGGCGTTCGAGCGGGCCGATATTGAAGCTTTCCTTGCGGTCCGGCGGCGTCTCCTGCCCCAGCGAGCCTGCCAGCGATTCCGCCTCGCTGGCGAAATAGCCATAGGGATAACCGGGCCGGGGCGGCGCGACCGCCTGCTTTTCCGCAAGCGGCAAATCGAAGAAGGCGCGGGCCGCAGCCCAGGCCTCATCGATCACCGGCTTCGGTACGCCATGGCCGGTAATCGCCAGAAACCCCGTCTGCCGGCAGATGGCATCCACTGCGGCGGCAAGCTCGCGGCGAGCAGGCTCGGGACCTGCCAGTGCTGCCAGATCGATTATCGGGAAATCCGCCATGTCCGCCCCCTCTCCTGCGCGAAACCTGCTCTGCTGCCGGTCAGCTTAGGGCGACAAGAAGGCAGGGAAAAGATTTGGAGACAAATCAGTGCATTGACCCGCCTTTTACCTCGGCCCCTTTTTCCTGCGGTGGTATTATCCGCTCCATCTTTCGGAGCAAGCGCCGGCAGGGGGAGGCTGGCGTGGGCAATAAGGGTTTCGCCAGAGGGGGAAGAAGCCATGGCCGGCACCATGAAGAAGAGCAATGTCATCATTCCGCCCGGCTCGGGCAAACAGCTGCCGCTTTCGCTCTTCATCAGCGGCAGCAAGGGTGATTTCGAGCGCAACATCACCGGCATGTCCGACGCGGATGCCAAGAAGATCAGCTGGTCGGAAGCGCTGAAGATCGCCACCAAGGTCAAGGGTCTGGATAAGGAATACGAGAACGCCTACTGGAAGATCGGCCTTGTCGGCAAGGAGCTGGTCTTCCGCATCAAGGCGGACAAGATCAATGGCGGCATCATGTCAAAACTCTTTGGCTCCAAAGAGTATTTCGACGTCACGCTGCTGAATGGCGTGGCGCTGCGCGAGGCGACGAAGTCCGGCGGGTCGGACAAGATCGGCGGGTCTTCCTATTTCGTGCTGACCGCCAGCGAATGCCCGAAAATCTTCAACGACTATATCGATATCGGCAAGGGCTACGCCCTTGACCCGACCATCGTCATCGAAGGGGCGGGCAAGAACCCGGCGCTCCGGGCGGAGATCGAGAAAGAGCGCAAGGCGCTGCTCGATAAGTACCAGAAAGAGTGCAAGAAGATTGCCGACGACACCGGCAAGACCCTCGCGGCTCTCAAGATCACCAGCGGCAAATCGCTGGAAGACATCTGCAAGGAAGCGGACGCCGAATTCAAGAAGCTGCTCGACCCGGCCAAGATCGGCAAGGAGTTCGAGGCCAGTGTCACGTCGATGGTGGCCAAGAATGCCAACTTCAAGCAGCAGCATACCGAGTGGAAGATCAAGGGTGCCTGCTCGGCGATCATCACCACGCTGAAGCTGGCGGCCAATGCGCTGAAGCTGGTGGCAAGCCACGGCGCCGACGTCAGCTCCTACGTCAGCATCGTTTCCAACTGCAAGTCGCTCTACGACACCATCTCCGACTTCCTGAAGACGGAAGCGGAGGTGATCAAGGCACTGGAAAAGGCGATCACGCTCTACCAGACGCAGACCGACAGCATGGTGAATGACATCAAGGCGATCTACGACAGCTACGACCTCGACAAGGCAACCGCCTGGCAGAAGATCAAGGCAGGCCCCAAGATCGCCTCGGACACCATCCAGCAGATCAAGGACAAGATCGACAAGGCGCTGAAGAAGTCGCCGGTCGCCTCCCTCAAGGGCGCGCCGCCGCCCGAGACAGCCCGCGTGCGTTACTCTGCCGAGGTGGGCAGCACGATCAAGAAACTGGAGACGACCTACAAGGCGCTGGAAAAAGAGATCGACAAGTTCAAGAACTCCGACATCACCAAGGCCGTGCAGCTGTGGACACCGCTGCAGAACATGAAGTCGGCCGCGACTGATGCGCTGACAGCGCTGCAGGAGCGCAAGGCCTATGCCGACGCCGCCAAGGCGCGCATCGAGGCGCTCGGCATTTCCACCAGCGACCTGACCACGCTCGACAAGCTGCAAGCCTTCGCCAAGGGCGTGAAGACCTTCGACAAGGATCAGGTGGTCACCGGGATCGGCGGCGTGGCAACCGTGGCCGGCACGGTCAACAAGGCCTACAAGGCGGTGGACGGCCTCGCTTCAGCCGTGAAGGCCTTCGTTTAAAACCAGAACCCCGGCCTGCCATACAGCGGGCCGGGGCTCACGGACAAGCGCCGGAGGGGCGCTTATTCGGAATAGACGAAACTGTAACCGGACTGCTTGAAGCCGAGGCGGCTATAGAGCTTGTGGGCGACTTCGCGGCTGTAGGCGGTCGCGACGATGACGCGCGAGCAGTTGCGGCGGGCAAGTTCCTGCAGGCACCAGTGCATCATCTGCTTGCCGATGCCGTGGCCGCGCCAGGTACTGGCGACCACCACGGAATCCACCTGCGCCTTGACGCGGGGCGTGCGCACGAGATTGGGGTAGATGACGATCTGGCAGGTGGCGACCACCTCGCCATCGATGCAGCCGACGACAACCATACCCATGTCGGGACGGGAGTTGATCTCGTGGAGGGTGGAGCGCATCTCCTCCAGCGTCGGACTCTCGTCCGGGATCAGTTCCAGATACAGCTCCTTCAAAGCCACCAGATCATCCTCCCGCGCGCCGCGGAAAGTGGCTTCGATCATTCCCAGCGGGGCAGGCGCCTCGGCTACCGCTTCCATGTCGGTTCCCCTTACGGGGCGCTCGCCTGCACCCCTCGTTATTTCATGGCCAGATAAAGACCATGAAACGATCATAACTTTATGACAAGCATACTAAATTGTTCAAAGGGCCGCAGCGGCCCTTGATCCGGAAGCCCTCAAACCGGCTGTTTGCCGGGCGTTCGCGCCGTGCCGGCACCGTTAGCGGATGAATTCGGCGAAGCGGATCAGCTTCATAGGCGGATAGTCACCCAGTTCCTTGGCGGTTGCCAGATTGATGAGGAAAGAGAAGTGCTTGGGCGCCTCGATGGGAATGCTGGCGGGGCTCGCGCCCTCCAGCACCTGCTCGGCCTTGAGCGCGGTGAGCTGGCCGACGACATAGTACTGGTTGACGACGCCCATCAGCGCCTGGCCGGTGCGCACCGGCGCCTCGCCGGCGGCAAAGACCGGCAGGTGATTCTCCACCGCCGCCGCCGTCAGCTCCTTGCGGTGCAGGTTGAGGAAGGTGTCGGCGCCCTGATAGAGCATGTCCACACCCTCACCTGCCACCTGCTTGACGAGCGCCGGAATGGCCGCCGCATCGGGCGCACCATCGGCGCCCAGCGGCAGCGGTGCCTTGATGACGGTGACGCCGCGCTTGGCGGATTCTTCCTCCAGCCGCTGCACATTGATGACTGAGTTCTGCTCGTTGGGCGAATAGACCACGCCCACCTTCTTGAAGCTCATATAGGTGCTGGCGGCTTCAAGCTGCACACTTTCCGGCACCAGATAGAGCGTGCCGGTAATGTTGCGCCCGGAGCTTTCGGTATTCGGGATCAGCCCGGAATCGATCG
This sequence comes from Radicibacter daui, assembly GCA_030657355.1. GTDB lineage: Bacteria > Pseudomonadota > Alphaproteobacteria > Radicibacterales > Radicibacteraceae > Radicibacter > Radicibacter daui. The sequence continues at coordinate 1,198,013 of CP131056.1, read as the reverse complement.
GGGTGGAGACGATCATGAACACGCCGGGGATATCGGTGATGTTCTTTTCCGGATCGACGGCGTTGTACTTGCCGAAGACGCTGACCGCCGTGGTGCTGCCCCAGGTCACGACCAGATCCGGCCGCTCCGACTTGATTTCCTTGACGAAACCGGGGATCGAGGCCGGGTCGGTCTTGGCGTCGTAGATTTTGACCGTGGCATTGACGTTGCGGCTCTTGAGGAAATCCTGGAAGCCCTGGCAGGCCTCCTCGCAGCCGCGATAGACGATGAGTGAGATGCGCCAGGGTTTTTCCGGCGTACCGGCTCCGGCCGCCTCGGCCGGCGGCGCAAAAGCGCCGGCGCCGAGCAGCAGCAGGGCAGCGGCCAGCAGTCCGAAGGGGCGCCGGACTATAGCCGGCAGGGCAAAACGCAGCACACTCATTCTTTTGCCTCGTCAGCCAGAATTTCGCTGCCTGTGGAGCGGGACGCCGGCCAGAACGCCAGCACGAGCCCAAGCAGCACGGCGGTGACCGCCACGATGATACCGATGGTCTGCGCCGCAACCTCATAACCCGCATAACCGACGACCAGCGCCGCCAGCAGCGGGCCCAGCACGCTGCCGACCCGCTCGACCACCCGCAGGATGCCGAGCAGCGCGGTGGGGCCGGTGGTTTTGGCTTCAGCGGCACAAAGTTCGGGGATCAGCGCGATGAGCGGCGCGGTGCTGAACGCCTGGCCGAAGCCGAGCAGCACCACGGCAATCAGCGCGCCGATCTGCCCGCCAAGAGCGCCGCCGGTGAGCGGCAGCAGCGCCGCGCCGAGCCCGGCCATAACCCCGCCCAGCACGACGAAACGGGCGCCCTTGCCCGACCGGTCGGCAAGCCGCGCGAAGAACGGGCCGACAAGGATCATGATCGCGAAATAGATCATCATCAGGCGGCCAATCTCGGCAGGGCTGCGGCCGAGCCCGGCGAGATAGAGCGGCACCATGTAGTAGAGGAAGCCGGTGAGGATGAGCTTGGCCGGCACCGCGCCGAAGGCCATCAGCGCGATGAAACGGGCATTGCGCGAGACGGCGCCCAGCGCCCGGATGAGCGAGGGGCGCGGCCCCACGGCGCCATCTTCCGTGCGGGTGAAGACCGCCGCGACGATGAGGCCCGAAAGCAGCACGAACACCGCCGACACCACGAAGGTGGCGCGGAAGCCGATACGGTCCGCCAGCACGCCGCCGAAGGAAGTGCCGCAGATGGCCGCCACCATGATGGCGGTGACGAAGGCCGCCATGCCCTGCGCGCGGTTGGCCGCGGTGGTGGAGTGCACGATACGGCTCTGGCAGGCGATGGTGGCGAGTGCATAGCCGATGGCATTCAGCGACCAGAAGGCGATCAACTGATAGAGGTTCTGCGCAAAGCCGGTGCCGAGCATGCCGATGAGCGTGGGCACCATGCTGATGAGGAACAGGCGCCGGCCGCCGATCCGGTCCGCCCAGCTGCCGCCCGCCGGCGTTGCCGCCGCCACCACGAACATGAAGGCCGAGATGGGCAGGCCGAGCGCGGCATCATAGGAAAGGCCGGGGATCGGCGTGTAGACCGACTTGACGAAGTTGGGGAAGAAGGAGCGCGACATCTCGCCCGCCAGCACATAGAGCAACAGCGGCAGGCGCACGTCGGTGATGATCTGCATCGGGCGCGTCAGCAGCACGCCGGGCGCGAAGGTAAAGCTCGGAAGCTTGTGGGCGACGGCGCTGCCGCTCTCGGCCACGACTTTCTGGAAGCGGCCATTGAGTTCCAGCAGGCGGCGGTCGATGGCACCGATGAGGCGGCCGACCTCGTCATGGGCACGGATGCCGATACCGCGGCTGAAATCGCCCCCGGCGGCGGCCCGCAGGGCGATCAGCACCGCCGACATCGGGCCGCTCAGCGTACGGTTGATGAAGAACATCAAGAGCTCGAAGGTCGCCAGGAGCGCCACCAGCAGAACGATGGCAAGGTCGAAGGCGATATCTTCCATGCTCTTGGTGACGAAGTTTTCGCTGATGCCGGCATGCAGGGTGCCGACAAGCTGATCGTTGACCTTGAGCGCCAGTGCCTCGTCCCGGAAACCGGCGGTGGCGGAGATCGGATCGGTGCCGGGGCGGAACACCTGGTCCAGCGCCTTGCCGGCGCCGAACAGCACCCGGCCGGCACCGTTGCTGGTGGCCGGGCCGGTCACCGCGATGTAGTCGATCTCCGGATTGTCGTTGATGGTCTCGGCGAAGAAGTCGTTGACGCCGACCAGATCGCTGACCGGGATGCCAAGCTGGAGCGCCTGATCGAGGGTGGAATAGGCCGCCGAGGCCACCGCCTGGGTCTGGGCGTCGATTTCCGGCACAAGGTCGCGCTTGAAGCCCATGAGGGCGAGCGCAAAGACCAGCACGGCCGCCACCAGCACCATGAAACCCGAGAGCAGGATGACCTGGCGCGGCACCCGCTCGAAATCGAGGCTGCCGGTATCCATACCACGCCCGCCGGATGCGGGAATGGCACCCCCTTCAAGCCCGGAGACAGCTTCAACGCTCATGCTGCGTCTCCCTTGCCACTGCTTCCGGCACTGCCGCCACTGGCCTTTTCCAGTGCCGCGAGCTGGCGCTCGGCGGCATCGGCCGTCTGGCGGAAACGCGCATATTCACGGTCGATGCCATCTGCCGCATCAGGGGAAATTTCATGACCCGCCGATGCAGTGGCATCGCCGCCCTCGCGGGCTTCGAGCACACGGCTCAGCCGGTCGAGATGGCCGGACACCGGGCGGAAGAAGAGATACATGATGATGGCGGAGATGACGGTCAGCACCACGGAGATGATGGCAACGTTGCGCATCATCTCGTTGCGCATGGCGGCCAGCTTGCCGGCCTCATAGGTCGCATCATAGGTCAGCGCCACGGCGCCGACAGGCTGGTCCAGCCGGTCGACCAGCACGGAGCCGATGGTGCGCACATTGCCGGCATCATAATGCCAGAAATGCTTCTTGCCCTCGCCCTTGCCGCCGGCCGCCGTGACCCAGCCGGCTTCCGGCGCATTGCCGACAAGGCCGCTGGCGGTGGAATAGAGCACCTGGTTATCGGCGCCCATGCCAAAGACACTGATCGAGGTGATGAGGCTGTCCTGCCGCACGGTGCTTTCCAAGAGCGGCTTGATGGTGCGCACGTCGCGCAGCGACAGGCCGAGGCGCAGCGGCGACTGGATATCGTTCTGCAGGTTGGAGAGCGTCACCTCCACCCGCGTCACGATCAGCGAGGTGAGCAGCGAGCGGTATTTATAATAGGCGAGCACCCCAACCAGCGTGGCGCCGAAGAGGATAAGGGCCAGCAGCACGAGCGAGATCTTGTGGCTGAGGCGCAGACCAACGGGGCGGGCGGGCGCTCCCACGGCGATACCGCTGCTCACGCCCGGGCCTGCCCGGCGGAGCGAAGGGCCCTCGCCCGATGGCGCAGAAGAGACATGCCCGCTCGCTCCCTTATTCATCTGATTGCCGGCGGTGAGGCCGCCGGATACGTGACTATGGCAAAAACTACCTTACGCCGCTGAGGCTTGTCATTGCCTAATCGGTTACGAACACCGCAAAATAGCCGCAAGAACAGGGCCCCCGTACAGCGGCCCCACAACCGCCCGGAGCCGATGCGCGCCCATGCCTGAATTTGTGCTGATGGTCCCCGCAACCAGCGGTTATTCCGCTTCTGCGGTAAAGAGCGCCAAGGACAGCATTGCCAAGGGCAGTCCCCCCACGGTGCTGCCCTGGATAAGGGGCGAATGCGAATTGCTCGACTATTACCGCATGCTGCTGGTGGAGTCGGTGGGCTGGGAGGTCGCCGTCAGCAAGGACGGTGAGAAACCCAGGAAGAAACCCAAAAAGGAAAAGCCGGAAAAAAAGGACAAGAACGACAAGAAGACCAAGGGCAAGGAAGAACACAAGGACGACGAGGAGGAGGAAGATCACGAAGAGGAAGAGCTGGAGATCAGCGAAGCGATCCAGGTACAGGAAGGGGATGTTCTGGTCGCCGAACTGGAGAGCATAAGCTTCAGCCGCCAGATCGATTCCGCCTCGGCCGTTCTCAACCGCTGGGCCCTGAACCAGCGCGTTTCTCCCGACCCGTGGGAAATCTACTTTCTGCGCAGCTCCGGCGGAATGTCGGAAGCCGCCTCGCGCGAGCGCTTCATGACCCTGATCCTGCACAACCCGCTGATCACCGAGTATAATTTCTCCGCCGGAGAAAAGGAGATTACCGAGACTTTCGAGGTCAGCGCGACAAAGTTCGAATTCCGCTACGACCTGATTGGCGAGAATCAGGGCCTGCAGGGCTTCAAGCTCACCACCTATGACCTTGAAACCGCCCAGGTTGGCTGAGGGAAGGTAAGAATGGCCGTCATCATCCTGAAGATCCCCCTCAGCGCCACCACCTTCATTACCGGCGATTCAACGCTTTACGGCTTTGAAAACCTGCCGCTGGTCGACCGAGTGTCCTATGGCATCTCCGGCTCCGCCGATTGGGAGCAGGGCAAACGCACCTCAGCCCGGCCGACACTTTCCGCCCTCACCATCGCCCGCAACATGGATGTCGCCACCGCCCAGATCACCCGGCTGACGCTGAAGGCCAATGTTTCCACCACGCCCTGGGAACTGCTGTTCTTCCGCTCGCTGGCCAAGACCGACGCCTCGGTGATGCAGTTCATGTCGCTCAAGCTCTACAACGCGCTGTGCCAGAGCCAGGAAATCGATGGCGACAGCGGTGACGTGACCGAGACGCTGAAGGTGACGGCCAGCAAGATGGAATGGAAATACACGGCCTACGGCCCCAACCAGACCGCCGTCGGCAATTTTGCCTTCAGCTATGACATGCAGCTCGGCAGCATCAGCTGAGAGCAGCCGGCGACACCCGCGCCCAGACATAACGCACCAGAGCCCGGACGGAGACAGACATGCAGACGCTCTTCCTCACCTATCCCGGCGTTGCGGGCGAGGTCACCGTGACCGGCTACGAGGATCTGATCGCCTGCGAGAGCTTTTACATGCACACGGAAAGCGGCACGCTGGGAGCGGCGCAGCTGGGCGACCGCAACGAGAGCCGGCGACGGGACCGGGAAGGTATCCGGACCGTCGGCATCGACAGCGTCAGCCTTACCCGCAAGGCCGACAAGGCAAGCCCCAAGCTGTTCCAGTTGGCCTGCGCCAAGAAGGATTCATCGTCAGCCGATGGCGAGACGGTGAAACTCACCATCTGCCGCGCCTTCGACAAGGCCCCCACCAGTGCGGATTCCGAGGTCAACTGGTACGAGCCCTTCGTGAATGTGACGATGAAAAACGCCTACATCACCAGCCACAAGCTGCGGGCAACCACCGAGGGCATGTCCGAAGAGATCAGCATCGGCTTCAAGGAAATCACCTTCGAGTACATCACCTACCAGAACGGCAAGAAACTCGGGAATGTGTCGGTGACGGTCAACATCGCCAACCCGACCAGCTCGGCCTGAGGGCCGCGCCCGGCGCTTCAGGCCACCCCGGCGCCCAGCTTGCCGCACCAGAAGGCCAACCGCTCCTTCAGTGTCTGCCGGAGGCCGAATTCCAGCGCCTCCTCCGGCAAGCGTTCGGCTTCCTCGACACTGAAGCTTTCCGCCCCATGGGCATTCCACGCCGCCTGCATCGCGCGGTTCATGTGACTGCCATGGCGCAGGGAAAAGAGGATGCGGTTGCCGATCTTTTCCAGATCCTGCGACGCCCCCACCCAGCACTCACTCGTTGCCGCGCAGCGTACGAGATAGATGCCGACGGCCGGCGGCCGTTCCTTCCAGGCCGCTATCGCTGCTTTTTTCCGGTCCTGCTGCATGGTCGCTCCTTCCGGCCCCTTAAACGGCCCTGAAAGGGGCAGTTATGGCCTGCGGAAGCATTTACACCCGGGCACAAATACCTTCAAACATTTTTACCCGGAAATTAATTAGCCGGTATTTCGGCTGCTATTCGGCCCCGGACGAGGCTGTTTCTACCCTCTCCTTCGGCGCGACCAGCGGCAGCACGATGCGGAAGGTGGTGCCGAGGCCCGGTTTGCTCTCTACCGTCAGCTGCCCGCCCAGAAGGCCGGTCACGGCATTGTGGACGATGGAAAGGCCGAGCCCGGTGCCGCCATTGCCGGACGCGGTGGTAAAGAAAGGCTCGAAGATACGGGCCATCACCGCCGGCTCCATACCGGCGCCATTGTCGGAAATGGCGAGATTGACCTCGCCGCCAAGGCGCCGGGCCCGGATGGCAATGCGCTGGCCAGGGCCGGTCTCCCTTTCCTCTTCCGCCGCCTCCGTCCCTGACGGCCGGGCAAAGGCATGGGTCAGCGCATTGGCAATAAGATTGCCGACGATCTGGGTAAGGTCGCCCGGATAACTCTCCAGCTCGATATCGGGGGGCAGGTCCAGTGCCACCTCCACCCCGCGCAGGCGCAGATCATGCTGGAAGGTGGTGACGAGGTCGGAAATTTCGGTGCGCAGATTGAAGCGCGCCCGCTCGCCCACCGCCTGATTACGTGCCACCTGCTTGAAGGTGCGTACCAGATGGGCCGCACGATCAAGATTGCGCCTGGCAATGCCTACCGTCTCGGCGGCCTCGCCCAGAAACTCGGTGAATTGCGATTTGCGCAGCGTGCCGGCCTCCAGCGCGCGGCGGATATCCTCGATGGAATCCGCCATCACCGAGAGAGCGGTAATGCCGTTGCCTAGCGGCGTATTGACCTCATGCGCCACACCGGCGACGAGCCGGCCGAGGGAGGCCAGCCGGTCAGCTTCCATCAGCTTTTCCTGCACATGCAGGCGCTCGGTCACATCATCATGGGTAAAGAGTGCACCAAAACCCGGCAGGCGGGCGCCTCGCGCCTCGATGATGCGGCCATCCGGCAAGGTCCAGGAGACGGGCACCCAGTCGCCCTGCATTACTGCCTCGCGGGTCTGGCGCTCCCACAGCTCCACCGTGCCTTCGTCGACGCCAAGCCGCGAGCCGATGGCCTTGATGACCGGCGTGGGGGCGCCGATCTCCAGATCCTCCGGATCCATGCCATAGAGTTCACGCAGGCGCTCATTGACGAGCTGGAGGTTCCCCTCCTCGTCATGGAAGAGATAACCGACCGGCGAGCGATCAAGGATGCCGAGCAGCACGGCGCGCTGCTGCTCGATGGCCCAGCCGGCCCGGGCCACCTGCTCTTCCGACCTCACCCGTTCGGTGGCATCCTGATGCATGATGAGCGTGCCGATGCCGCGTACCTGTGCGCCCCAGATCTCCACCGTGCGGCCATCCGGCACCCTGCGCTGGATGACGAAAGGCCGGCCGGAGGCAAGCGCCCGGTCTACCTCGGCAAACCACTCGGCAATCTGGCCCGGTTCGGCTCCCAGATGCTGGCCGATAACCTCCACCACCCGTTCCGTCGGCATGCCGGGCAGAAGGCCGTTGCGGCCGATACCGTAGATCTGGCGCAGCCGGTCATTGACCATCAGCAGTTGCCGGTTTTCGTCGAGCATGACGTAACCGACCGGCGACTGGTCGAGCACCGCGCGCAAGAGGCGCGAGCGGCGGCGCATGGTGAGCAGGGTTTCATGATGGCGCCGGCGCGCCTGCTCCAGCTCGGTCTCGTCCACCGCCGTCAGCACCACGCCGAGATCGGCGCTGCCCTGGGCGTGTATATGGAGCGTGCGCCCGTCCGCCATCGGCCGCACGAATTCGGCCGGCTGGCCGCTGACGGCGGCATTCAGCAACAGATGCCGGATGGAAGCCTGCTCCGCCTCCGGCATGCCGGAGGCGGCCGCGATGGCCGCCAGCGCCGCCTCATAGGGCAGCCCCTCGATAGGGACGGCAAGCCCGAAGAGGCGCGCGAAGGCGGGATTGACGAGCAGGACGCGCAGGTCGCGCCCGAGCATCAGAATACCGTCGGGCGCATTCGCCACAGTGGCTTCCAGCACGGCCATGCGGCCGGCCAGCCCCGCCTCCCCTCCCTCATCCTCTCCGCGCGGCCGGGCTTCCGTGCCAGCGCTCATTCGTCAAATTCCAGCGGGGCACCGGGAATATCGATCGAGGAACGCAGCAGCAGCAGCGCATCCATATGCCGGAGGATGGCCGCGGCCACGGCCGGATCGAACTGGCGGCCGCTTTCGGTTTCGAAATAAGAGACCACCTCGTCCCGGCTCCAGGCTTGCTTGTAGGAGCGCTTGCTGAGCAGGGCATCCAGCACATCCACGGCGCCGACGAGCCGGGCGTAAGGGTGGATTGCCTCGCCGGCGATGCCATCCGGATAACCGGCGCCATCCCAGCGCTCATGATGCTGGGCAGCGATGATGGCCGCGTGGCGCACGATGGTGAGGTGGGAGCCGCCGAGAAGATTGGCACCGATGCCGGCATGGGTCTTCATCACCAGCCACTCATCGGCATCAAGCTTGCCCGGCTTGTTGAGCACAAGATCGGGAATGGCGATCTTGCCGACATCATGCAGCGGGGAGGCCCGATAGATGATCTCCGCTTCCTCCGCGCTATAGCCCATCTGGTTGGCGAGGAAACGCGACATCAGCGCCACGCGGCGGACGTGGTTACCGGTTTCCCCGGAGCGCGTTTCAACGGCTTCCCCGAGGCGGAAGATGAGTTCCCGTTCGGTGGCGTCGATCTCGGTCATCAGGCGGTGGTTGTCGAACGCCACGCCGATATTGCGCAGGAAGAGCCGCACCAGCGTTTCGTCCACCTCCATCGCACCCTGTACGCCGCGCAGCAGCACGGCATGGAGATGCCCGTCGGAGGTGGTGAGCAGGGCAAGGCAGGTATCGCCCTTGATGATGACCCGCTCACCGTCGATAGGCCCGGTCAGATACTCGCGGAAATCCTCCGGGATGATGCCGCCAATATCCTCCGACACCGCCTGCCGGTAACGGCCGGTGGCGGCGATCACCCGCAGCACCCCGTCCTGATCCTCATGCACGGCGATGCCTTCGGTGCTGGCGAAGGCGGCATGTTCATCCAGATAGAAGAGCGCGGTCAGCTGCTCCAGCACGCCCACGGCAAGATCATGCATGGAGCGCAGGCGAAACAGCGTGCCCATGGCCTGGATGATCCGGTCGAGCCCCCGGCGATTGCGCTGCAAGGCGCGCAGGTCCCGCCAGGCCCGCAGGCAGGCCACCACCATGGTGTGGAGTCGCTTGGCGGTCAGCTCGGTTTTTTCGCGGTAGTCGTTGATATCATAGCCGGTAATGACATCACGCTCGGGCGCCTGGCCGGGCTGGCCGGTGCGCAGAACGATGCGGATATCCTGATTGTCGAGTTCGCCGCGGATCCACTGCACGAGGGCAAGGCCGGCATCCGGCCGCTCCATCACCACATCCAGCAGCACCATGGCGATATTGCCATCCGAGCGCAGGATCTCGCGGGCTTCGCGGGCGGAATAGGCATTGAGGATTTCGAGCGGGCGGCCGAGAAACTCGAAATTGCGCAGTGCCATGCGCGTGACGGAATGGACATCCGCCTCGTCATCCACCACCAGCAGTTTCCAGGGTTCGGCCAGCAGCGGCTCGGCCGCGGACGGTAGTGCGGACTGCGGCTCTTCAGCAAAAAGCATGTCGTCCATGAGGCGGCCCGTCTTGCGTTAGACCTTAGAGTGAAGTGTTTCAGGTTCACTTCACGTTAACAAGAACGCATGACAGTTTTTATCAGCCGCCTTCGGTGCTGCATAAAAGTAGCGGCGTATATTTTCCTAAAATTAGTATCAATTTACTGCAAATCGATGCGTCTGCCGGGGCCGTGCCGCCGCCTGTTATCCAATCGGCAAGTAGGTGCAGATGAACTCGAACGGCTTTTCAGCGCTTGCCGGGGTGAGGTGGAGGCGCCGGCCACTGGCAGCGGCGGCGGCGGCGCTGACATCCACCAGCCCCTCGACCTCATAGAGGTTGTCCTTGTGGGGCAGCATCCACCCCTTGATGAGTTCCACGGCCTTGCGTTTTGCCGTTGCCTCGTCGGCAGCCACGAGCAACACGTTGCGGTGCAGTTCGGCAAATTCACGCGGGTCGTACCCGCCAAGATTGACGAAGAAGAGACGAGGGCCGCCGGGCGTCTCGTCCTGCTTCGTGCCGGCGCTTTCCGCCCCGGCCTCTTCTGCCCCGGCCTTTTCTGCCAGCGTTACGTCGTAACCATCGGCCTGCTCCACCGCGCCCCAGCAATCCAGATGCAGGCTGGAAGGATTGCCCCACCACTGGCGACGCAGATCGTCATGGCAGGCCTCCGCCGTCTCCCCGACCGAGAAACGGACATCGTGCAACTCGACGTTGGAGTTCAGGAAGCTGCCGCCGACATAGAACATGAAAAGTTTCATCAAGACCCCATCGACAGCCGAAGGCGGCGGCAGGACGCCCCGGTTTCAGCGCGGCTCGAAGTTGAGCGCTACACCATTGATGCAATAGCGCAAACCGGACGGCGGCGGACCATCATTGAAGACATGGCCGAGATGGGAGCCGCAATTTGCGCAATGCACCTCGATACGCACCATGCCGAACTTGCGGTCGATCTCGGTTTCGACCGAGCCTTCGACGGGGTCATTGAAGCTCGGCCAGCCGGTGCCGCTTTCAAATTTGAGCGTCGATTCAAACAGCGGCTGGTCGCAGCCCGCGCAGCAGAAACGGCCCGGCCGCTTTTCGTGCAGCAGGGCGCAGCTGCCCGGCCGTTCGGTGCCGTGGCGGCGCATGACATTGTACTGCTCTGCTGTCAGCAGACGGCGCCATTCTTCATCGGTGCGGGTGACGGGATAGATTTTGTTCAGCGCGTCCATGGCGGGATTTCCTGAAGAAACGGGGTTTTGCAGCACAGGTGACGAGATGGGAAGAACACCCGCCGGTTAAAAGGCCGGGGCGCGGATACGCGGCGTCACATGTTCGTGAGGGAGCGCAGACAGGCACGACCACAGGAGATCAAAGGCCCCTCAGGGGACCTGAACAGTGACCTGGCCGGCGAAATTGACCTTGATGACTCCACCCCAGTTGCACATCAGCTGCGAGCTGTCGTTCAGGATGGGCATGTTGGCGAGCAGCACGGTCGGGGCGCCGACGATCCAGGGCGCGGTGGTCATGGGAATGCAGGGCATGGGGGTGAGCACCCCGAGCGCTGCCGCCGTGGCAGCCGCGACCATCGGGTTGGCAAGGCTCTGGCACATGCCGAAGGGCATGACATTCATCATGGGCTTGTTATCCATGATGTTGGCGGCCGGCATATTGACGGTCATGCACATATTGGCCGGCAGCACCATGAGCGAGGATGGCGCAACACCGAAGGAGCACTGGGTTACCGCCCCCATGCACACGCAATTGCCCATCGCCTCCTCCTTTCTTCCTCACCGGGGGACGCAGCGGCGCCCCCTGCCCTTTCAGGCCACGCTCAGTCACGGCCGCCATTGCGGGCGGCGTCCAGCATGCTGCGCTTCAGCGTGCCGCCGATGCGCAGGCCCGAAGCCACGGAAAATTGCACCGGCTCCATCGCCCGGCCGAGCCGGACATTGCCGGTAATCTCGATGTTCGCCTGATCCCCGGCGGCCCGCAGTGAAACAGTTACCGCCGGCTCTTCCAGCCGGGGCTCAAATTTACGGATGGCATCGGCAATGAGCTGCTCGATCTGCCGGCGTTCGATGTGGTTGCGGATGCACAGATGCGTAAGGTCCGGCACCCCGTAGCGCAGCACCGTGACATCGCGCGGAACCGGTTGCCCCATACCGGCATCGTCCGGCGCGGGCATGGCATCCCGCGCTTCCGGCCAGGGCAGGCGCGTATCGAGAATGCGCGCCAGCTCCCGCCGGATCGAAGCGATAACCGCATCGGCGGTCTGGAAACGCAAATCCTGATCATCCTCGCCCGTGGTGGGAGAAAGATCGGTCAGCATCTCCAGGAGCGGCGCCTTGCGCCCGGTCAGCGATTTAGGCTGCATCGCCGGCTTTCTTCTTCCACATCAGGCCGCCTCCCTCATTTCGAGGGTTTTTCGGCAAAGGGATCGTCGTCGTCATCCGTTGCAAAGGGGTCGTCATCCCCGTCGCTGGCGGCGAAGGGATCTTCGTCCGTGCTGCTGGCAAAAGGATCCTCATCGTCCGACGAGGCGAACGGATCGTCCTCATCGGCTTTGGCGGATTTTTCCTCGCTGCTGTCCGCGAACGGGTCCTCGTCATCATCGCTGGTAGCGAAAGGATCTTCGTCGTCCGCTTTGGCGGACTTCCCGTCGCTGCTCTCGGCAAACGGATCCTCGTCATCATCACCGGCCGCGAAAGGATCGTCATCCTCCGCCCTGGCAGACTTCTCGTCGCCGCTCCCGGCAAACGGATCCTCGTCATCATCACCGGTCGCGAAAGGATCATCGTCGTCCGCCTTGGCAGACTTCTTGTCGCTGCTCTCGGCAAACGGATCCTCATCGTCATCGCTGGTGGCGAAAGGATCATCGTCATCCGCCTTGGCAGACTTCCCGTCGCTGCTCTCGGCAAACGGATCCTCATCGTCATCGCCGCTGGCGAAGGGATCATCGCCATCCGCCTTGGCGGACTTCCCGTCGCTGCTGTCAGCAAACGGATCCTCATCGTCGTCGCTGGCGAAAGGATCGTCGTCTTCCGCCTTGGCAGACTTCTCGTCGCTGCTATCGGCAAACGGATCCTCGTCATCATCGCCGCTGGCGAAAGGATCATCGTCATCCGACTTGGCAGACTTCCCGTCGCTGCTGTCAGCAAACGGATCCTCATCGTCATCGCCGCTGGCGAAAGGATCGTCATCCGCACTGGCGGATTTCTTGTCGCCACCGTCCGCAAACGGATCCTCGTCATCATCGCCGCTGGCAAAGGGATCATCGTCGCCGGAGGAGGAGCCGAAGGGATCGTCATCTTCCTCGTCGCCGCCACCGAACGGATCATCCTCCTCGTCCGCCGGCTTGCTGGCGATGCGGGCCGAAGCCGGTGCGGCAATGGCACCGCCGCCGGCCGCGACATCCGCCTTTATCTTTTCCAGCTGCTGGCGGACATGATCCTTCAGCGATTCGAGTTCGCCGCGCAGCTCATTGGCCAGATCATCGAACTTGCTATCGAAGCGCTGGATCGCCGCCTCGAAGGATTTACGGGTGAGGTGGATGGCATCGCGCTCGCGCGCCATGTCCTTGACCGCCTCTGCCTGTTCGGCCAGCAGTTCCTTGCGGCTGGAATTGAACTCCTCCGCCATGTCGCGCGCATATTTCTCGAAGGAGGAGAACTGCAGCTGCAACACTTCGAGACGATGAGAAACCTCGCTGGTTTCAACCACATCCTGCGGCGGGGCGAGCGCGGCAATAGCCGCCTGGCGGGCGACCACCTCGCTGGCCGGAACCACATCGCGCGGGTCTGCCCTGAAGGGTTTGGGCTTCGGCGCCGTGGGCACGGGCGATGAGGTATCGCCCGACAGCCAGCGCGAAATGGTGATGTAGGGAATGCTCAGCGTTTCGGCGATGCGGCGATAGCTGTAGCCGGCGCGGCGCAGACGCGTGGCCGCACGCTCGGCATCCGCCTCGCGCTTGTTCTTGGCCGGCTCCCGAACCGACTGCGGCACATCGGACGCATCGGCCACCGGCGACGAGACGACGATCGTTTCGCTCATGCCGCCCCCGGGAATTCAGTACCGGCTGTCTGCATGTCCTTGCGCACGCTTCTGGCCCCCCGACCAACAACAGCCCCTGTCTCAGGAGAGTAGCCGCACGCGCCCGGATGCGCCAAGAGCGCCAGCTGATTTTTCTGCACCGGAAGGTTCTTCATCGCGCCCTCCCTCATGCCGCCGGCGGCGGTTCGACCACCGCCGTGACCTTGCCGTCGGGAGCGAAGGTCTTGAGCGGGGCCACCAGCAGCCCCATGCGGTAGGTGCCCTGCTGCATCAGCTCGCCGGTCGGATAATACCGCCGCAAATCGCCATCCTGCAGGCCGGACTTGAAGGCGGATTTCTCGAACACCTTGCCGGTATCGAAATAGATCGTCTGCGGCCCTTCCTGAAAATCGGCGACGAAGGCCGCCTCGCGCATCACCCGGCCCTGCGGGTCGAAATAAAGCGCGGTGCCGTGCAGCTTGCCCAGCCGGTAGGGCAGCTTTGCCGCTGGTGCACCGGCAGGCGTAAAGAACTGGCTCTCGCCATCCAGCACGCCCTGGCGATAGGAAAGCCGGGCGGTGACGATGCCGTTATTGTAGTTGGTGGTAAGGCCGTGGCGCAGGCCGCGATCATAGAAGGCCACCTCCGCCAGCTGGCCGGCATCGTCATAACGCCGCGCCTCGCCCTGCATCTGGCCATCGACGATGTGGGTGCGCTGCACGACCCTGCCATTCGCGCCCCATTCCTGGGTCTCGCCTTCCGGCACGCCGTTCACGATCCGTCCGCGAAAGACGATGCGGCCCTGATCGTCGAGGGTGTCGAACTCCCCGCCGTCAGCAGGCCCCGCGCCGGGCGCCGCCTGGGCCCCGCCTTCCGCCTGATCTGCTGTTGCCGCGTCTACCATAATTCCTGCCCTGTCCCCGTTCTCTTCTTCTGCGTTTGCCCGGAAGTTCCGGGCACCCTTTCGGCTGGCCTCAGTTGATCTTGACCATGCCGCCCTTGATCGTCGTCATCGCGCTGCCATTCACCTCCACCGTGGTGGAGCCCTTGACCGTGGCGGAGAGGCCTTCGGCCTGCAGCGCCATGGCAGCCTTGAGGGTGAGCCCCATGCCGGCCTCGACCTTGGCGTCGGTGCCGGATTTGACGCCCAGCGTGGTGCCGGACTTGATGGTGTAGGCGGTGCCCGACTCCTCATCCAGCGTGGTGGAGGCCTTGATCTTCACCCCTGCCGAACTGGATTCAAAGCTGAGCGACTTACCCTTGAGGCTGACATCGCCGGTTACCTCAATGGTCAGGTTGCCATCGATGGTGAGCTTGTAGTCCTTCGAGACGGTGTGCTCGAAATTATCCTCGTTCTTGTGGGTTTCCTTGCCCTTGACCGAGACGTCGCGGGTGCCCTTCTCGACCTTGTAGGTCTCGTTACCTTCCGAGACCGTCAGCTTGTGATCGTTCTTCACCGTGGTGGAATGATCATGATCGATGGTCTCGGTCAGGTCGTTCACCACCTCGACCTTCATGTCCTTCTGGGCGTGGATATAGACCTCTTCGCTGTCGGCCTTGTCCTCGAACCTGATCTCGTTGAACTTGCCGGTGCCGTTCTTGGAGGTCTGGGTCTTGATGGTGCTGCGGGTGGAATTGTCCGGCAGCGCATAAGGCACCGTCTGCTCGGCATTATAGACCGCACCGGTCACGATGGGCTGGTCGGGGTCACCTTCCAGGAAGCTAACGATCACCTCCTGCCCGATGCGGGGCAGGAAGATGGCGCCAAAGCTCTTGCCGGCCCAGCCCTGCGACACGCGGATCCAGCAGGAGGAGCTGTCGTCGCTCTTGCCAAGGCGGTCCCAGTGGAACTGCACCTTGATGCGACCGTACTTGTCGGCCCAGATCTCCTCCCCGCTTTTACCGACCACAATGGCTGTCTGCGAGGAATGGATGCGTGGACGCTCGGCAGTGAGCGGCGGGTTGAAGGTTTTTGACGATGGAAACGCCTCGAAATTCACCGTATAGGCCGCGCGGTTGGCCTTGATGCGCAGGCGCCAGGCGATGAAATCGCCATTCATGCTGGTGCGGGGATGCGAGGCGATGTTGAACTTGGCGCCGGCAGTGAGCGAGCGCAGATGGCCGGTGCCGCGCACCAGTTCGCCCGGCACGGCGGCAGCCTGCATCAGGATCTTGGCGTACTTCTCGCCATCGGCGCTCTTGGTATAGCGCCCGGTATAGGCATGGCGCCCGCCAATGCCCTTGGTGCCATCGGCCTTGGTGTAGAGATCGGTCGACGGGGTTTCGAAATTGAAACTGTCGAGCCCCATGGTCTTGGTGGTAACCGCGTTGACGTAACGCAGCGCCGTGACGGCATCATCCTCGTTATCGAAGGCATGCGTCGGGCGGTAGGTGAATTTGTTGACAGTTGCCGCATCGGTAAAGGCGCTGGAGCCATCGCCCAGCACCATCTCGCATTTAGAGCTGGTGTGGGAGAAGAAGTAGAAGATGCCTTCTTCCTCCAGCAGGCGGCAGATGAAGTTGAAGTCGCTCTCGCCATACTGCACGCAATATTCGCGCGCGGTGTAGGTGCCGGAGAGCGACTTCTTGATGAAGGCGTAACCGGCATCCGAGCAGACCGCCTCGACAATTTCCGGCACCGTCTTCTGCTGGTAGATGCGGTTGTCGCCGGAGAGCTGCAGCAGCCAGAACCAGGCGCGCAGATCGGCCTCGTAGGTGGCAAGCCCCTCATCCTCATCGTAATGCGAGAGCTCGAAGCGGGTGATGACGCCGGTGATGTAGCGGCTCGTGGCCTTGAGACCGACACCGATGGTGATGGTGGCATCCTTGCCGACCACGCTGTCGAAGGCGAGGTTGGCATCGGTAGAATCCATGGTCAGCTTGTAGTGGAAGAGGCCCGAGAGGCTCTCTTCCCCGCTGAATTCGCGCAGGATGAGCTTGTCCTTGCCCAGCGGTGTCGTGAGCGAGAAATATTGCGCGTCCTGGCTGAGATCGGTCATGACCGGCCCTCTTTACCTTCCTGGCCCAAATGCCACCCCGCCCTATTCAAGCGGCCGGCAGACGAGCGTGCCATCCCCTTCGGCATCGACCTGCATCTGCCCCACCTCGCCGCCTGCCGCCATGGCATCCAGCATGCGGGTGGCGAGCTGCGGGATGACGGAGAGGTTGAGCACGTTATCCACCACACGCGCGCCGGTATCGGCCATCATGGCGCGGCGCAGGATTTCCTCGCGCGCCCGCTCGGTAAAGACCAGCGGCCGGTCGCCATTGCGGCCGGCAAAACGCCGGGCCACCCGCTCGCAGCGCATGTCGACGATGCGGCGTACCTGCTCCTCGCCCAGCGGCAGATAAGGCGCGGTAACGAGACGGCCGATAAAGGCGGTGCGGAAATGGCGCCTGAGCTCCGGCGAGACCTGCCGCACCAGCGCCTCCAGCCGCTCGGCCGGCGCCTCGATGCTGCGCGTGGCCGGGCCGGCGGCGGTCAGGATGTCCTCGGCGACATTGCTCGTCAGCAGGATAACGGTGTGGCGGAAATCGACCGCGACTCCCTCGCCATCCTCCAGATGCCCCTTGTCGAAGACCTGGTAGAACATGTCGAGCACGTCGGGATGGGCCTTCTCGACCTCATCCAGCAGCACCACCGAATAGGGGCGCTTGCGTACCGCCTCGGTCAGCACACCGCCGGAGCCGTAACCGACATAACCCGGCGGGGCACCGCGCAGGGTCGCGACGGAATGCGCCTCCTGAAACTCGGACATGTTAATGGTGATGAGGCTACCGGCGCCGCCATAGAGAATGTCGGCAAGGGCATGGGCGGTCTCGGTCTTGCCGACACCGCTTGGCCCGCACAGCAGGAATACGCCGACCGGGCGCTGCGGCTCGGCAAGGCCGGCATGGTAGGCGCGGATGGCGCTGGAGATGGCGGAAAGCGCCTGGCCCTGGCCGATGACACGCTCGCCAAGGCGATCTTCCAGCGTGCGGACGACGGCGGCGAGATCGCGCGAGAGCGAGCCGGTGGGGATGCCGGTCCACTCCGAGATGACATTGGCGACGGCGCGGTCATCCACGCACCAGGGCACCAGCACCTCTTCCTGCTGCAGGCCGTCAAGCTCCGCGCGCAGGGCCGGCAGGGCGCCATTGGCCTTTTCGTCCTTCAGCGCGCCGTCGAGCTTTTCAACCAGCGCCCTTTCCTCGCCCCAGCGGGTAACGAGGGCGGCGCGCTCGGCTTCGGCGGCTTCCTCATCCGCGGCAATGGCAGCAAGGCGGCGGGCGATCTCCGGGCCGGCGCCGGGCTCGCGCTCCAGCAGCTTGCGTTCGGCGGCCAGCAGATCGAGACGGTTTTCGGCATCGGCGAGCGCCGAGGGCGAGACGGTGCGGCCGATGGCAACGCGCGCACAGGCGGTATCGAGCACGCTGATCGCCTTGTCCGGCAACTGGCGCGCCGGCATGTAGCGGGCGGAAAGGGCAACGGCGGCCTCGATTGCGCCGGCCAGGACACGCACGCCGTGGTGCGCTTCCAGCTTGGGCACGAGGCCGCGCAGCATGGCCGCAGCGGCTGCCTCGTCCGGCTCATTGACCGGAATGGCCTGGAAACGGCGGGCAAGCGCCGGGTCCTTTTCAAAGTACTTCTTGTATTCGCTCCAGGTGGTGGCCGCGATGGTGCGGAAATCACCACGCGCCAGTGCCGGTTTCAGCAGGTTGGCGGCATCGTTCTGTCCGGCAGCACCGCCGGCGCCGATGAGGGTGTGCGCCTCGTCGATGAAGATGACGACGGGCACCGGCTGACGGCCCACCTCGGCGATGAGGTTCTTGAGCCGCTCCTCAAACTCGCCCTTCACCCCAGCGCCGGCCTGGAGGAGGCCGATATCAAGGGTGCGCACCACCATGCTTTTGAGCGCCGGCGGCACATCCCCGGCGGCAATGCGCAGGGCAAGGCCTTCCACCACCGCCGTCTTGCCCACGCCGGGCTCGCCGAC
Organism: Radicibacter daui; assembly: GCA_030657355.1. GTDB lineage: Bacteria > Pseudomonadota > Alphaproteobacteria > Radicibacterales > Radicibacteraceae > Radicibacter > Radicibacter daui. The sequence goes on along the minus strand of CP131056.1, from coordinate 1,179,454 downwards.
AAGGATGGGGTTGTTCTGGCGCCGGCGCATCATCACGTCGATGAGCTGGCGGATTTCGCTGTCGCGGCCCGTTACCGGGTCCAGCTTGCCGGAGCGGGCAAGCTCTGTGAGATCAATGGTGAAGCGCTTGAGGGCATCCCCCTCACCCTCCGCCCCGGCCTGCGCGGGGGCAGCAGGCGCGCCGTTGGCACCGGCAGGTGCTGCCGGCGAGGCCTTGGTGGAGCGGCCGAGCAGGGGGCCCAGATCCTTGCGCGGATCGGCGGCGGCACGGACCATCTCCGGCAGCAGCTGCAGCGCCTCGCCCATCTGGATATTCTCCAGCACCGGCACGATCTCCAGCAGCAGGCCGCGCAGCGGGTCCCGCTCCAGCGGGGCGAGCAGCAGGGTGGAGAGAACGACGGTCGGGCTTTCCAGCCGCGCGGCGGAGGCGAGCAATGCCGCCTCCAGCATCTCCGGCACACGCGGCGAGAAGGCGGGCGTGCGGGCATTGCCGCGCTTGATGCGGCCGAGCGCGGTATCGAGCATCGCCTCGATCTCGCCGACGGTCACCTCGTAGCGGCCGAGCAGCGCCTTGACCACCGGGTCGCCGGCCTTGAAGAGGGCGGAGAGCAGATGTTCCGGCTCGACATCATAATGGGTGTGGGAGACGCAGAGGGCTGCCGCCTGCTCCAGCACCTTCTTGCTCGGCCGGTCGAGCTTGCCGATCAGGGTCTTGAGGTCGATGGTCATGATGGAACTCCCCCGCGCGCCCCAACCGGCGCTCCCATTCGTGCCACGAGGCGCACGCGCCCGTTGACGCTTTCACCGCCCCTGGTCGCCCGGCCGCCCACGGCGGAAAGCCAGCTCGTCCAGCCAAGGCGGCTGCCCTCCTTCGCCGACAGTTTCAGCGGCGGAATGGCCTTGCGGCCAAGACGCAGCTCCACCACCACATCCATCACCTCGCCGGCATAAAAGCGGCAAAGCGAGATGAGCGGCCGGAAATGGCGCCCGCTCGGCAGGAATTCCACATAGCGCTTCAGATCGTCGGTCCGGATCGAGACCACATAGGCGGCGTGCTGGTCCCAGATGCGCTGGCCAAGCAGCGCGCCTTCTCCCAGCTTGTTGGCACCGGTGCCATTGTCGCCGGAACGGCCGAGGCGGGTGAGCGAACCTTCCTCCAGCTCCTGCCAGCGGCCCCGGAAGCTCAGCACCTCGACATTGGCGGAAAAGATGCCTGCCAGCAGCGATTGCAGGCCGATGGCCGAGCGGCGCCGGTCCGCCAGCAACGCGGCATGGCCAAGCAGCGCCCGGTCCCCGATGCCATCCAGCCTTTTGGCGAGGCCCGGCGTGCCGATGCCGACCATGGCGCGCAGCACATCGGCCACCAGCGTGACATCCGGCGAGCGCGAGAGCAGCGGCTCGGTGGTGGTGCGCACGCGGTAGAACAGCGAGACGATGCGGTGATTGAAGATGTTGAAGAAGGCGCCCATCGCCGTGTCGCGGCGGGCGGAGCGCTCCACCAGCGTTTCGGTGAAGGCATAGGGGATGGGGCCGTTGACGCCGCCCATACCGATAACGGGCGTGCGCAGGACCGGCGGCTGCCCGTCCTCGCTGCGCTTCAGCGAAGAAACATCGCTGGGGGCGAAGGCAAGGCCCGGCTCCTGCTCCAGCCGCACCGCCTCGAACTCGGGATCTATGCCCTGGCCGATAGGCACAGCACCGCGATCGACGCGTTCAAGCAAGGAGATCGCCTGCAGCAGCTCATAACGATGCGGCCGGGCGAACAGATCCTCGATCAGAGAAGGTTTTGGTCGCCGGTGACGCTCGGCCATGTCCGCCACTCTCCCCCGCGTTGCATCGAGCGGAAGCTCAGCTGCACGAAGCTGTTGATGGATGCGTAAAGGCCCATGAAGCGGGACAGCACCTCCCCGAAGACCAGCGGACTGGCCCCGACGAAGCCCCGCTCGTCGATCTCCAGACTGACGTTGAGGCCGCGGCAGAAGCCGCGCCAGGCATCGCGCCCGACCCGCTGCACGATGGGCCGCACCGCCATGGAGCGCAGCGCCGCGACCTGCACGCGCGCCGCTGGATCATCCAGCGTGTGCAGCGTCAGGATCTCCTGCAACGCCTCCAGCGCATCGGGCCCGGTGGTGAGGCTCAGATGGTTGAGCGCCATCTGGCTGACGAGGCGCCAGGCCGTCTCGCCGGTGCCGGCGCGGTAGCGCGGCAGGGTGGGCTTGTAGAGCAGCATCGCCTGCCCGACCGGCGCGGCATCTTCCAGCGACAGCTCGGCCTTGGCCGGCACTTCCTCGGCAAGGCCGCGGTTGGTGCACAGCGTGGTGACCATCAGCGTTTCGGCCGCCGGGCGCGTGGGATCGAAATTGAGATCGACGAGCGAGAGCCAGGTATCGGTGCCGCCGCGGTCCGAGCGCATGCCCATCTCGCGGCTGGTCAGCCAGAACGCCTCCGGCTCCACGCCCGGTTCGGGCGACGCCATGGCATGGCGGGTGGAAAAGAGCGGCACGTAGGGCACGCGCGTGCCGTCATCATGGATGCCGGCAACATCCAGCACCGTGTGCACTTCGGTAATGCGGTCGCGCAGGGCGTCGGCCACCACCAGATAGCTGGAGCGGCGCTGGTCAAGCCGCACCGGCTCGGCAATGCGGCGGAAGAGATTGACCACCGGCACGCAGCCGGTGAGCAGCGTATCCGGGCGCATGCGAAGGCGCGCCGGCAGCGGCTGGGAAAGGCCGAGCTGGACCACGCTGCTCTTGCCCTTGAGCGCGCCCTCGGGCAGCAGCAGGTCCACGAACAGGAACTTCTGCGGGAAGATGAAATATTCCTGCAGCAGCCCGTAGGCCGGGTGGCTGTTGGGCGGCACCGGCAGCAGGTTTTCATTCAGCGCCAGACCTGCCGCCTCGATGATCGGCCGGCCCATCACCGAGGTGCTGCGCCCCTCTTCATTGATGAACAGCGCCTCGCGCACATGGCAGGTGAGCGCTTCATAGACCGCGGCGGCCACGCTCGATTCCGAATGGATGAAGAGGCGCAGGCGCCGCACGCCCAGCGTCTCCAGCGGATCGGCCAGCGCCTCAAGGCGCAGCTGGATGACGCTGGAGATATTGCCGCGGTCGGCAAAGGGCGTCTCGTCCGGCTCGACATGAACGGTCTGGGTGATTTCCAGCGGCCAGATGGTGAGATCGGAGGTGGTGGTGAAGCGGCAGCGCATATCCGGCCCGGCCATGGCGACAAGGCCGGTGCCACGCGGCAGCAGATGCCCGTCGGTCATCTTGCCGGCCTCGGCATCGGGCGTCAGCCGCGCAATGCCGCAGGCGGGGATAGGCGCAGAAAGATGGGGATAGAGGATGCCGAGCAGCGCATCGGTAAAGACCGGAAACTGCGCATCCAGATTGAGCTGCAGGCGCGAACTTAAAAACGCGAAGCTCTCGATCAGCCGCTCGACATGCGGGTCGCCCGCCTCGTCCGGTCCGAGAGCCAGGCGCTTGGCAACCTTGGGGTAGGCACGGGCAAAGCCCTCGCCGGCGCGGCGCAGGTACAGAAGCTCGCGCTCATAATGCGAGTAGAGATCTTCACGCCGCATGGTCGTCCCCTTGCGGGCGATGAAAAGAAACCCGACCGCGGCCCCCGGATGGGGGCCACGGCTGGTTTCTCGTCACGGCCTGACAGATCAGCTGGAGGCCAGCTTGCCGGACAGCGTGTCGAACTTGACCGACTTGGTACCGGTCTTGGACTGCTTGTCGTCATACATGCTGTAGGTCCAGCTGACGACAACGGCGTTGATTTCGATGTTCTCGGTCGTGTCGCCTTCGCTCACTTCCAGGCCGTATTTGGCCAGGATCGGCTTCTCCAGCTCCACGGTCAGGAACTCGGCCTGCATGTTCTCGTCTTCGCCCAGGCCCTTGAGGCAGTGGATCTTCCAGGCGTTGGTGTCGACGGCAGCGCGCAGGATGGACTTGATGAGGCCCGGGGAAGCGAGGTCCCACTTACGGGCGATCACGAAGTTGGAAATGGTCGGAACGTGCACCGTACGGCGGGCGTTCGAGGACATTTCAATTTCGATTTCCATGTCATGCGAGAGGCTCTCGCAGACGATCATCTTCTGAAACCCTTCCAGCTGGCATTCGCCTTCCACGCCGGGGATCTCGAGGATTACCTGTGCCATTTATTTGACTCCGCTATTCAACCGTTCCGGATCGCCGGTTCCCCGGCAGCCGCTGTTATGGCCGCTGCCGGGGGAGGCGCTGAAGTGTCGGGCGCTTTACTGGGCGCCGGCCGCCGGCAGTTCCGCCACGAGGCGGATGGAGGCGGACAGCTCTTCCAGCTGGAAGTGCGGACGCAGGAACACGTTGGCGCGATAGACGCCCGGACGGCCCGGGACGTCATAGACGTCAACACGGCCTTCACGCAGCGGGAAGCGGGCCTTGGTGCCCTGAGGGGCATCATCATCCAGCAGGATGTAGTTGGCCATCCAGGTGTTGAGGTAGCTCTCCACATTGCCGCGGGTCATGAACGAGCCGATCTTGTCGCGCATCATGACCTTGATGTAGTGGGCAAAGCGGCTGGCCGCGAGCACATAGGGCAACAGCGCCGAGACGCGCGAGTTCGCGTTGGCCTCGTTGGTGTTGTAGACCTTGGGCTTGTTGGCCGTCTGTCCACCGAAGAACGCCGCATAGTCCGTGTTCTTGCAGTGGACGAGCGAGATGAAGCCGAGGTCGCTCAGTTCCTTCTCGCGACGATCGGTGATGGCGATCTCGGTCGGGCACTTGAGCGCGATGTCGCCTTCGTCGGTCTTGAAGGTGTGGGTCGGCAGACCCTCGACCTTGCCACCGCCCTCGACACCGCGGATCGCGGCCATCCAGCCATATTTGGCGAACGCGTCGGTGATGCGGGCACCCAGCGCCCAGGCCGCGTTGCCCCAGAGGTAACGGCTGTGATCGGTGCCGTCGACATCCTCGATGAAGTTGACGCCTTCCACCGGAACGGTGTTGGGGCCATAGGGCAGACGCAGGAGAACGTGCGGCATGGCAAGGGCGACATAACGCGAGTCTTCGGACTCACGGAAGGACCGCCACTTGATGAGCTCGGCGCTCTCGAAGATCTTGGCGAGGTCACGCGGCTGGGCCAGCTCGGTGAAGCTCGACATGTCGAACAGCAGCGGGCTGGAAGCGGCGATGAACGGGGCATGGGCCGCAGCGGCGACGTTGGAGATCTTCTCCAGCAGTGCCACATCCTGCGGATGACGACCGAACTCATAGTCGCCGATCAGCAAACCGTACGGGGTGCCGCCGAGAGTGCCGTACTCTTCTTCGTACACTTTCTTGAAGAGGGCGCTCTGATCGAACTCCACCGCCTTTTCGAGATCCTTGAGGAGCTCGGACTTGGCGACGTTCATCACGCGCAGCTTGAGGCGCGTGCTGGTCTCGGTGTTCATGACGAGGTAGTTGAGGCCGCGCCAGGTGGATTCCAGCTTCTGGAATTCCGGGGCGTGGAGCACCTCGTTAAGCTGAACGCTGATCAGCTCGTCGATCTGGGCAACACGGGAATTGATAAGCTCGACGACATCGGCGCTGCTGGCTTCGCCAGTCTCTGCCAGCACCTGGTCGACGAACTCGGCGATAAGGTCGCGTGCATAGCCCCGCTGCGATTCGTCGCGGGCCATCTTGCCCTCGGACATCATACGGTCCAGCAGGGTCGCGCCTTCGGCACTCTGAACAGTGGTCTCAGTGCTCACGGTAGTCACCTTTCCTCAGAATGGGCGTCAACGATGCCGGGGCATCACTTCTCTTCGGCCGGGGCTTCTTCGCCGGCGGCGGAAGAGCCGAGCAGACCGCGCAGCTCATCCTGCTGCTCGGTGCTGGCGACGACGTCATTGAGAATGCTGCCCAGCTCGTCATTGCCATCGAGCTTGGCGAGCAGGTCGGTCAGGCGCTGGCGCGCTTCGAACAGACGGCTGAGGCTCGGCACCCGCTTGATCACGGAGACCGGGCTGAAATCGTCCATCTCGGAGAAGTTCAGCAGGACATTGAGCTTGCTGCCGTCATCCTGAAGGCGGTTCGGGACCTGATAGGCGATGCGCGGCGCGGAGGCGGCGAGCACGTCATTGAAGTTGTCGCGGTCAATCTCGACGAACTTGCGGTCCTTGACCTTGGGCAGCGGGTTTTCCGGCTTGCCGGAAAGATCCGCCATGATGCCCACCACGAGCGGCAGCTCCTTCATCTCGATCGCGCCGCCGGTGTGGACGTCGTAGGTGATCTGGACACGCGGCGGGCGCACCCGATCAAGCTTCTTCTGCGTGCTCTCGCTCATTCTCGAGCTCCCCAATTCAATGCGTGCAGGTTATTTGCACTGTTAGTGACCAGCCACGACTGGCGCCGACGAAATAAGCCACCATACCGATAGTGGAAATCTCATTAATGACGTATGAAAAAGCTCCCAAAATTACTGAATATCTTCAAGCGCATTCTCGTTTTGCGCTATTCCTCGAATAATCGGCCAGTCTTTCGGACGGCACTTCCGGCCGGCTTTCCAGACTCGTCAATCGCAAGAAATTCCATGATGGTGTCGGCATCCGCCCCGCGCGACATCAGCTCTGTCAGCACGGTGCGCAGGCTCGCCCCCTCCCAGGAGACGGCGCGCTTGACCATGAAGGGCACCGGGCTATGCGGCTCGTGGTCGATCAGCCAGTTGGCGGCGTGATCGAGCAGCCGGTAAGCCTCGCGGCGGGAAGAAATGGACGGCAGCTCAAAGACGCCGGACCGGCCAGCCGTACGGGCCGGAGTCGGTGCCGGCACCTCTTCATACGGTACAGCCTGCGCCGATTCGTCCATGGCAAAGGGATCGTCGTCTTCGCCACTGTCATCGCTATCCGCATCGGTCATGTCGTCCTCACCCTGCGACAGCGCAAAGGGATCGTCATCGTCATCCGTCTGCGCGTCAGCGGAGGCCGTCGAAGAGACAGTCTCGACCTCGATATCCCGGGCCGTGAGTACACCGGTCAGATAGGCGCCGATCTCGCCCAATGTGCGGCCGATGCTGGAAAGGCTCGGCGCATCCATGCCGGCAACGCCATCGAGAATGGAGATCAGCTCGGCGAGCTTTTGCCGGGCGAGCGCCAGATCCTCATGCAGGGAGACGAAGAACTCATCCGGCGTCTCGGCAATGATCGCCTCGATATCTTCCGGCGACAGCTCGCCTTCCGAAATCGCCTCGGCATAGGCGCGGGCATTGTTGGTGGCGAGTTGCACCAGTTGCCGGCCCTTGACGATGCGCTGGAAGTTGATGCCCTGCGGGGCCTCATCCGCCGTATCGGTGACGGCAACCTGCAGCAGCTCGATGGTCAGATGCCGGTCGGCCCAGAAGAACGGGGCAAGGCGCGATTCCATATCGTCGCCATCGAGCTTCGGCCACAACACCGGCCAGAACTCGCGGCAAAGCCGGCCCAGCAGGTCGCAGCCGGCGGCAAGGCCGCCGAAGCCCTGCAGGCGGATCATGGCCTGCAACAGCCAGACGGCGATCTGCAGGTCATGCGTGCGGGTGGAGAGCAGCGTGGCGCACTGGCGGGCAACCGCCTTCCAGTCCGCCTTCTTCGGCGCCGTCTTCCAGATGCCCTGATCGTCGTCGCTGTCCTCGCGCCGCATCTCCGCCAGTTCGTCGAACTCCGGCGTGTAGCGCATGTCGACGCCGGCGCCCTCACCCTCCGCCAGCGGCGCGAGGATACGCTCGGGCTTGATGCCGAGGGCGCGGTATATGGCGTCGAGGCGAGCTTGCGCGCTCATGGGATCAGAGGTCTCCCGGCGTGTTGGCGGTCAGGGTTGCGGGGGTGAAACGCGGCAGGGAAAGGCCAAGCATCTCGCGATCGAGCTGGGAGGGCGTGTAGGAGGTGCCCTGCTGGAGAAGCGGCACCGGCATCGCCGCGCCCGGCGCAACCATGCCCGGCAGCTGCGGCAGGCTCATGCCAAGCCCTTGGCCAAGCCCCTGGCTCACCCCCATATGGCTGGAAGCAACCGGCAGCTCCGGCGCAAAGGCCGGCAGCCCCGGGAAGGCAATCTTTTCCTTCGTCGTCTGGCCCTGCTCTGTCTTGGAGCGGCTCAGCTCAAGGCGGGCATAGACGCGGGCCGGCAGGCTTGCCGTTGCCGTACCGTCGACAGACGGCGCATCTGCCGAACCGATGGCGACATCGAAGCGCAGCAGCGTACCGGAACTGACTGCCTGCGCATCCGCAGCATCCCCCGGCGGCGCTGTCAGGCCCCGCATCAGCGAATAGAGCGACCACAGCCCGTCAGCCGAGTAACGCGCGGTAAGCCCGTCTATGGTGCCAAGCGTGGAGCCCAGCACCCGTACCGGCACGACCGGGCCGTTGCGGGCCCAGCGCAGTGAGATGGAAGCCGTTTCTCCGGGCGCCCAGGCGACATCGCCGCCGGTGAAGCTGGAGACCTGCTTCGAACCTGCACCGAATGACCATTCGATGATGTCGCTGCCGCCGACCTCGCCCGCGCGGTTGGCACGGAAGGACGGATTGACCATGAGGCTGGTGCCGGCCTCCGGCGCCGCAACCTGCATGAGGAAGGGCCGCGCCGTCGCCATGGCGGAGATGAAGGCTGCCGGCGGCTGCCAGGCCTGGCGGGTGAGCGCCGCTGCTGGAATGGCCGTCGTCAGCACATCCTTGCTGGCATCGAAGGCGGCATAGAAGGCCGCCACATCTTCCCGCCCCGCCGGAGCGGCATTGCCGCCGGCATAGGTAAAGGGAATATGGCCGGCCAGACGCTGGTCGAAGATCTGCTTGATGCTCTGATAGGCAGTGACGAGGCGCTCGTCCTTCAGCTGGTAACAACGCCCGCGGATGTCACGCTTCAACGATTCCAGCGCATCGGCGAAGAAATCGCCGCCCATGCCCGGTGCCGTGGGGTCCCCCGCGCAATTTTCCGCGCTGATGGCAGCCATGTCGGTGCTGATGAAGTTTTCCAACTGCAACAGGCTGGCATTGGGGCGGGCGCCATCATAGGCATCAAGCGCGGCGCTGATCTGAAGCCACTTGGCGGCAACGGCCGTGGCCCTCGGGGTTTGCAGAAGCGGGCGCGAGAGAACTTCCAGCATCGGACCGGCGGTATCGCGGGCAAGCGTGGTGATCTCAAGACGCCACTGGATGAGGCGCTGGCGCAGAGCCGGCAGATCCGGCTGGTCGAACATGCCCGCCGGAGAAATCGCCTCTCCCTGCCAGTTGGCAAGATAGCGCGTGCTCGGGCGATAGAGCTGGTCATCGGCCAGCATCTGGTCCACCCGCTCGACGATGGCGCCGGCAAGGCTGGAGACGCGGTTACGCACCTCGTCCGCCGGCTGGCTCATGCCGATCTGGAGATAGGACTGGATGGTCTGCTCGATGACGGGCACGGCCACCCGCAGCGAGGAGGCATAACCGCCGAGTTGGGCCAGCGAGTTGGTGGCGGCGACGGCGCGCGCATCGATACCGGTGGAAGCACGATCGATGGCGAGGGTAACGCTGGAATGCAGGCTTTCCTGCGCTGCCGAGCGCATGGCGGGCCGGAGAGAGGGCGGCAGCTGTGCCATCTCCTTGGCCTCGAACAGCATGTAGTCGTCAAAGAGCGGCGGCACGCTTTCCAGCGACGCGGAATCCCAGCCATAACCGGAAAGCGGCGCGGCGCTGGCCGTGGTGGTATCCGCCGGCTGCATGAAGCTGCGCTGCAGCCACTGCGCGAGCGTCTGGCGCAGTGATTCCGCCGGAGAGGAGAGCGCAGCGCTGACGCCTTCGGTGCGGGTGACGAGCGGGCCGATGGGGCTATCTACCGCCAGCACCTGACCCTTCACCTCCTCAAACCGACGGCTTGCGAGAGCCTGGACATCGCGCGCCGAACGCGGGCCGAGCAGATCGGACTTTGCCGCCGCATCCATCATCAGCTGGATATCGGCCGGGACCACCGGGCCGGCAGCGCCGAGCCAGGAGGGCTGGCCGGAAGCGAGCAGCGAGCGCGCCTCATCAAGGCCGGCGGAGACTTCCATGAAGCTGGCGGTCGCGCTCTTGCCGGCCTTGCGGCCGGTGACCAGCAGCTTCAGTTCCTTGGAGACGAGCTGCAAGCGAAGACCCGCCTGCCCACCTGCCGCCAGCATGCGCATATAGCCATCGGCGAACTGCAGATAGGTGGCCTGCGCGGCCGGCTGGAACTGGGTGAGATCGATATGGAGATTGGGATTGCTGTAGGGCGCGGAGCCCGGGCCGATCACATCCCAGCGCACCAGATGACCCATGGTCTGCGCCGGCACATTGACGTTCAGCGCATAGTCGATGAGTTCGCGTGTCGAAGCTGGCGGAGTACCGGCGCTCAGCTGGTTATAGGCAAGGGCAAAACCTTCCGCCTCGGCAAGACGGCTGAGAAAACGCGGCAGGGCAATATCGGGCGGCAGGTCGGTCTCACCGGAATTGGAGAGATCGCGCAGCTTGTCCTCGATATGCGCCTTGAGGGCGACCATCACCACATTTTCCCAGCCCGCGCGCATCGCAGCACGGGCACCGTAGGGATCGCGCTCGACCCAGGAAGCGGGCAGGTAAAGGAACGGCTCCGCCCGCGCCAGAACATTGGCGGTGTTGAGGTAACGGATGGCGGCATCGGAGCTTGCCGCCGCATCGACCGGTTTGGTGCGCAGGCCGCCAAAGGCCGACACATCGCTTGCCAGCGCATGCAGTGCCGGCACGGCCGCTGCCTGATAGGCATGAAGCCGCCCGAGCGAGGCGGCGATGGAGGCGGCCCCCGCCATCAGCAGCACGAGTGCCACCGCCGGCCAGGCAAAACGGCGCCACACACGACCCCGGGCACCGCGCAGCGGGCGGGAAAGCCCGCTTTCGGCAAACACCTTCTGCTCGATGAGATCATGCGCGAAGGAAGCGCCGCGATCCGGATCGGGCTGGGCGATGAAATAGACGCCGCGGAAGAAATTCGCCTCATGGAAAGCGGTACGGCGGAAGGCGGTGGTGAGGAAAGCCTTCAGCGGCTCTTCCAGATCGGTCAGGTTCTCGCGGATGCGCAGCAGTTCGGCGCCGCGCGCCCCTTCCATCACCGAGCCGAAGGCCTCGAAGGTGATGGAGAGCACGCCCTGCTCGATGGCCGACAGTGCCTCCCCGACATAATCGCCGGAGAAGGCGGTATCCATGGGATAGGGGAAAGACCAGCCGAGCATGCCATCGCGGAAGCCCGGCGGCAGCATGCCCTCCAGCGCCTCGAAGCCTGGCAGGTTTTCGGTGCCGGTGACGACGACATAGACCGGCACGGCAAAACCGAGCGTGCGCTGGGCCTGCCACAGCAGCGCATAGGCTTCCGAGCCCAGCGCATTGGCGCGGCGGCTGTCGGCAAGGTCAGCGACGGAGACCGTCAGCAGGATGCCGTCAAGCGGCAGCGACGGGCGCTTGCGGCTGACGAAGGAGAGGATCTGCGACCAGAGGTCGGAGCGGCCGGCATTGAGGATGACGCCGCGTTCATAGAAATGCCAGCTGAGCGCATCGCGGCCTGGATCGCCAAGCGGCGGACGGATCTGTTCGCTGGCCGCCAGCAGGCCGCCATCGCCGTTGCTGCCGACACCGACCCGCAGCACCCAGGGCATGAGATAGGGGTTGCGGGCGAAGGACTCCTTCGTGGCCGAGAACCCGTCGCGCATCAGGCGGCGCAGAGAACGCACTTCCTGCTGCTTCTGGGCGGCAATGTCCTCCGGCGTTACGGAGATGACGTCGAGTTCGACCGGCGGCGGCGGTGCGTCTTCCGGCAGTGCACGGGCGGCCTTGTTGGCGCGCACCAGCACGACAACCATGACCAGCACCAGCAACAGCATGAGCACGCCGATGATGGCGAGCACGATATACTGGTCACCAGCCAGCCAGGTGAAGAGCGCTTCCATCATGGGGCGCCTCCCCCGGCCACGCGCAAAACTTCATGCACCGCGTTGGAGGTATCTTGGGAGAACCACATCCACGCAGCCTGTCCCAGCACCAGCCAGCCGACGACGACAAGCGCGGCAATCCACGGCCAGCGCAGCTGGAAACGCCCGCGCCGGGCACTGTCGCCAATGACGGTATGGGCATAGGCCGACGGCACCAGCGGGCGCACGGTGGTGGCAAAATCACCCAGCAGCAGCGGGTCGCGGCCGGAAATCATCTCGAAGAGGCGCTGCGCGTAGCTGCGCACCATCATCTCACCACGCGGGCCCCGGTGACGGCCACGGAAGCCGAGCGACAGGATGCAGAGATAGATGGAAGCGAGCTGGAGCAGACGACGGTCGCCGGAGGCGAGCAGCTTGTCCATGCGCTCGAAAATGCGATCTCCGCCAAGGCGGGACTGGAAGATGCGCTGCTCGAGATGGTTGCTGCGCCATACGTCGCGGCCATACCAGTCGATCTCGTGCAGGAAGACGTCGTCGGCCAGCGCCACCATGGCGTACTGCGCCTCGCGATACTGGGCGAGCATCATCTCCGTCGCCTTGCGGGAGAAGTTGCGCGCATCGGCTTCCAGGAACTGCTGCAGGCGCTCCAGGATAATTTCGGGATCGGGGCGGGCACTGGGGGCCGGCTCATCCGGCTGGTCGGCCTGAGCGGTGACACCCACCGGCGCCTCCAGCAGGAAGGCCGGCATGATCTGCTCATCCGCCGTCGCCACCGGGCCGCCGGCCCGGAGCTGACCGGCGGGCGGCACGGCGCGCGCCCGCGCACCAACCGCCATGCGGTGATGGTTAAGCTCCGCCACAAACGCCAGGAAGCTGTCGAGGATGTCCCGGCGCGGGAGCATTTCCATCTCGCTGGTCATGGCGCGACGTAGAGCGAGATATCGACGGGCCGCGAGCGGCTGCCCAGATTGTCCGGGTTCCACACTTCCAGCGGCTCGCCGGCCAGAAGCAGTTCCTCATCCTTTTCGATCCGGAAGAGCACGGTGCCGCGCGGCACCACAAGGCCGATCTCGCTGTCGGTTTCTACCACCGTGCGGGCAAGGCCCCTCACACGCAGGGTGGCCAGCCGCTCCAGTTGGCTGCGCGAGGCGATGACGGCATTCTCGATCCAGGAAACGATCTCCGCTGCCGACATGGCGGCCGGGCCGCGCACGCCGATGAACAGACGGCCGGCGATCCAGTCCCTGGTCATCTCAAGGCCGAACATGCCACTTTCGAAGCGGAAGCGGATAGGCTCCACCGCTTCGCGCACGCGGTCGACCATGCGGACGATATAGTCCTGGATTTCGCTGAAGGCGGCGTAGGGATCGTAATGATCGTAGCGCGAGAGCTTGGGCGGTACCTTGCCGGTAGAAAGATAGGAGACGTGGCCCAGCAGCGCACACATGCTCTGGTAAAGAATGAAGGGGTGCACGCATTCGACGGCAAGCTGGGCTTCCAGCACCGGCAGCGACACGACCAGGGCGCGGATTTCACCATTCACGTCGCCGCTGCCCGGCGCAGCAACACCGCCATCAACGATGCGCTCGGCCAGCAGCATGGCCTTTTCACGCACGCGGCGGGCAATATCGGCGCACAGGCGCCCGACGGGCGAGTTGGCCGGCACGGCGAGTGCCGGCGGGGCGTAGTTTTCCACCAGCGCAAAGCTGTCATTGGCGAAGGTAATGCGCGCGATGGGCAGCGAGACGAGACGCTGCGGCGGCATATCGCCCGGCGTGGGGATGGCGGTGAGCGCAAGGCGCGGGCGCAGGCGCGGCACGGGAATTTCCTCGCCGCTGTTTTCGTCCGCCACCGGCTTGCCTTCGCTGGAGCGCCAGCGCTGCGCGCCCCCCCAGCTGCCCGAGCGGGCGGCGGGCACGGTGATGAAGATGGTGATGGGCGCCTGGGCGAGCGGATCGCCCATCGGGCCGATATCAAGCTCCAGCGGCTCGGGGCTGGTATTGTCGTGCCAGACGGTAAGCCCGTCGGGCATCACACCTTCCAGTTCCAGCACGCGCACCATGCCGGAGACCAGCGCTACGCGGTCGAGCAGGAGATGGGTAATGCCCCAGGGAAAAGCCGCGACCTGATCGAGGCGCACAGAAAGGGCCGTGCTGGCACGCAGCGCTTCCTGCTGGAAGTGCTGCGGGGCGAGCAGCATGCCCTCATGCCAGTCGATCGGATCGGGTATGTCCCTGACAGTGCTCACGCGAAATGGTCCGGCTTGTTGGAGGGCTGGGTGACAGGAAATAACGGGAAAAAGGGGGACCTTATTTTACGACCGCATCCACCGCTTCCAGACGCAGGGAGACACTCGGTCCCTTCTCGGCCGGGAAGACACGCAGGCGGTGGGCACCGGCGGTGTGGTAGCTGGTGAAAACGATGCCCGCCCAGGCGGGCGAGGTTGAAGGTATCTTGTCCTCCAGCGTCTGGCCGGGGACGATCTCCCAGCCATAGACGCTCAAATCCTTGGGATAATCCGCCTCGAACTGGGCGCGCTGCTGGAACCATTGTGCAGCGGTCAGCGCCAGCAATTTGTCGACAAGCGCCTGGTCGCGCACCAGCAGGAGATCAACGGCAACGGGGCTGTTGTCATTGGCAGCCTCAACCGCCGTCAGCGAGACACTCTCAAAGGTGAGCGTCGGAGCATCCTTGGTTGCACAGCTGGCGAGGAGGACTAGCGCGGCCACCGCGACGCTCCGGCGTGCGGCCTTTATGAGACGGGGGGAGACGCTCAAAACCCACTCCCACCTTCGCTGACGACCGAGCCACCGTAACCCCGCGCCTGCAGGTCGCGCAGCGCCATTTCGGCGGCGCCCCTGCCCTCGTAACTGCCGGACTGGACGAAAGACCAGTAACGCCCGCCATCGGAAGCAACGGCAACCCGCGCTGGCACACCCCGGCGCGACAGCTCGCCGGCAAAGGTGTCAGCATTGGCCGCCGTGGCAAAGCGGCCGAGACGGATCGTCCAGCGCTCGCCACCCCAGGCGGCAGGCGTGACCATTCCGCCAGCAACAGCACCGCCGGTGCCGGGGACGGAACCGGAAACGGCTGAAGGGGCCCCTGCCCCGCCCGTCGCCACCCTGCCGGCCGACGCGGAAGAACCGGAAGCCGCCGGGGCATTGCCACCGTCGCTACCGTCACCGCCCGGTTTCACCGCCATTGCGGCCGCTTCAAAATTATCCTCGACAACGTTGCCGAGGCTTTCCTTGGCATTGCCTTCCGCCTTGTAGAGGGCGGCGCCGGCAAGCCAGGGGACATAATGGGCAATGGAAGACGGGAGCACACTGGCAACCGCATGGGAGGCGGCTTCAACCCCGGGCTCGACCGCTTCTTTCGTCGCGTCCACCGCGCTGTCGCCCAAAAGGTCGCCAGCCTTGTTCTTCATGATGTAGACACTGGAATCATACTGGACGGAAGCCTTGCGGCCCGCTGCGCCGACAAGGCCGCTATCGCCCTCTTCCGCCCCGTCCGCCGAGGCGACCTGACCGCCCGCCGTTGCCTGGGCGGCTGAACCGGAAGCAGACTGGCTGGAAGCCGGGGACCAAAACAGGATAGCGCCAAAGGCAAAGGACAGCGCGGCGATCATGAAACCGCCTGCCATGAGAGCGACTGCCTGTCCGGTCCCAAGCGAAAACCTGCTCACTTCGCCCCCCAAGGCGATTGCCTCCGCTCACTTGGCAGCGGCAGCCGGTATTTCGGTTACCACTACCCCGTAGACGGAAGTCTTTCTTTCGACGTCCGGAAGCCGGGCTGCTGCCTGCCGCGGATCGTCAAACTTCCCAGTCCTGACGTGGTACCATGCACGTCCCCCTGCATCCACCGTTTCCACCAGTTCTGCTTCAATATCGCGCTGACTAATGGCCGCCAGATACTCACGAGCCTTGTCCAGACTGCGGAAAGTAGCCAGTTCAATTGAGAAAACTGGCCAGTTTTCTGGCTTCGCGGCGTCTTCGACTCTTCGGGGAGGGGGCGGGGCTTCTTTTGTCGACTTATCGCCCGTTTCCGCATTGTCCGGTGAAGGATTAGTGACACCGGCCTGATTTTCAACGGGACTCGGAGCCGCCTGCACACCCGAGTCTCCACCGCCGGAGCCGCCCAGGAAGTACCATGCGGCCCCGCCGGCTGCCGCGAGGACCAGAACGGCTGCAATAATGATCGCGACAACTTTCAAAAGACGGCGACTTTCAAAATATAGATGGTCCACCTCACCGGCAACACAACCCGCTGCATCTGAGGGCGAGAGTTGGCAGCGGCGGCAGGTTGGTCAGGCGGTTGAGTTGACTGGAAAGCTGGTTCGCCAGCTGGCCCGGCAGACCGGCGAGCTGGTTGAGCGCCGCCAGACCCGGCGGTGCCGGCAAATTCATCGAGCTGGGCGACATGGTGAAGCTTGCCTGGGGCAATGCCGGCAGGGTCGGCGAGCGCAGGTTGAGGGCCGGAAAGCTGGGGCCGAGCGCCGGCAGGGTGGAGAGACGCAGGCTGGGCAGACGGTAATTAACCGTGGGGGTGACCAGCGACGGCGTGCGGAAATTGAGCGCCGGCGGCGACATGGCAAAGGACGGCTGGCCGCAGAGCTGCGCCGCAACCGGCAAGGGCAGGATCGCAGGCAGGCCAAGGGAAAACACCGCGAGCAGGGCAACGACCGAACGGCGGGGTCTTATCGGGGTCCATAACAGGCGATTACTGGCCACGACCATTCTCCCCCTGCTGGTTGCCGGAGGCCGGGTCCGGCGCGGCGCCGGCCGGCAAGCCGGGGGTGGCGGTCACCATGGCTCCGGGGATCGGCGCCGCACCGGCACAGGCCCGGGCGGTATCCAAACTCACGGTCTGGAAGCCCAGCGAAGCGCGCGTACGGATGACCTTGCACAGATAGATGAGCTGCGCCGTGGGGTCTGAGGCGTGATAGTGCTGCACGGCACTGACCCAGGAACCGTAACGCTGATGCAGGCTGACCAGATAGGCCGCAGCGTAGCGCACATTGGCGGCCGGTTGCAGTATCTCCTGCAGATCGTGGAATTCCTGTGCGTGCCAGCGCAGGTAAATCTGCATACAGCCCATGGCGACCTGATCGCCATAGACGGCGACGGCGCGGCGGGCGAGCTCCTGCGCGTCCGCCTCGGTCAGCATGTAATAGGGCTTGCCGCCGGCATTGATGGTCCAGGGCCAGGCCATGCCGTAAATGCCGGTTTCCACCATCGCCATGGCCTGAAGCAGCCCTTCGGGAATGCCGAATTCAGGCTCGGCCACGGCCGCCAGCGAGCGGCAATCGCCCGCCTGTGCCGGCCGGGCTGTCAGCCCGAGGCCCAGCAGGGCGGCGCAAAGCAAGAGGAAAAAGCCCCGGCCCCAGCGTCCCCCATGGCGGACCAGGCGGCACATCAGGCGAGGAAACGTGCGATCACGCACACGCCATCCCTGACATTGCCGACGGCACCCGGATCGAGCAGCCCTTCGGACTGAAGCGCCGCCAGCAGGCTGTCGACGGAGATATCGTCTGCCGCGCGCAGGCCGGAAAGCAGGCGGCCAGGGGCAACCGCAGGCCCCACATTCTGGGCCACACCCGGCGCATAGAACATGACGGCGGAGCGGCGCGGCAGCTCAAAACGGTGCTCGTCCGTGGTGCCATCGCCGTCATAATCGACATCCTGGATGGCAGTGCCGGAGAGCTCGGCGGCATCGCCGAGGCGGCGCACCGCTATCGGCGGCGCCATGGCATGCGAGGCCCAGACCAGATTGCCGGTGCCGGGTTCGATGATGGCGGCGGTGAGGGCAAAATCCTCCCCGTTCTCTTCCGCCCGCAGCTCGGCACGCGTTCGTGTCAGCGCCTCGCCGGCATCAAGGCCGGCCAGCAGCAGCGCCCGCATCGAGGCGCGGGCGGTGCCGGACTGGAAACCGCCGACAAGGCCGCCCACGGCCGGCTGACCGAGGGTCAGCCCCAGCCGTTCCTCATCGATCCAGAAATAGTCGAAGAAGGCGCCGTCCAGCTCTGCAGCCGGGACAAGGCGGCCCTTAACCTCGATATGGGGGTTGGGCAGCAGGCCGCGCGGCAGCATGGCCTGCTGCATGGAGCGGGCGACTTCCATCTGCTGCTGGAGCTGGAAAAGCTCGGTGCGGGTGCCGAGCGCAGCGCGCAGTTCGTTGACCAGCCGGTCCAGCTCGCGATGCTGCTCGCTGACGCGCTGGGCCATCACCTCGACAGCCGCCGTGAGCGCTGCATCGCCGCCCGCCTTGCTGCCGCCTTCCTTGCCATCCGGACCACCGACGGCGAGCGCCTCTATCCGGGCCAGATCTTCTTCCAGCGTACGGCGACCGTCAGCGGACAGGGTTTCCGCCATCCGCATCATCTGCGCACGAATGAATTCCTGCTGGCGCGACCACTGGCGGGCGCGCTGCGCCTCGCCCTGGCGCGACTGGCGCACCCGGTCACGGAAGGCAACAACCGCGCGGGCAAGCTGGCCGGCCTCATCATTCCGTTCGGCGCCCGGCACATCGACATTGGTGTTGCCGGCAACAAGCGTGCTGAGCCCGTCCGCGGCTGTCGCCAGCGGCCTGAGGCTGCCGGCGGCAAACCAGCGGCCAAAAGCAACCACGGCAATGCACACCGCGACGATGGCCGTGAGGGACAGGAGATCCATCACATTCAGCACGCGGTCATAGGTGGTGATATCCCGCAGCACGACGAGATAACCGAGCGCGGTACCGCCGGGCTGGCGCAGGGTGATGGATTGCAGGCGCAGGCGCTGGGTATCGTGCGTCAGGTCGAAGACGTTGGAGGTCCGGCCGGCAAAGTCCGCCGACACCTCGGCCCACGGCAGGGCGCCATAGGAGGACAAGAGCTTGCCATCGGGATCGATGACATACCCGGCACCGCCGAGCGCGCCCACCGTTTCCGCCAGCGGCAGGCTGAGTTCCACTTTCGCGGCGAAGGCACCCTTGCCGTCGCCCTGCCGCTGAAGCGGACCGACCGCCACCATGTAGATGCTGCCGCCGGAAGCAACGAGCGTATGGAACCCGCGCCCGCCGGCGATGGCCTGGGCAACACGGCGGGCCGGAATATCCGCCACCTGCTCGGTTGCCGGCCATACGCCGATCATCTGCGCCAGATCATCATAGAAGGTGATGCTGCGTACCCCGACGCCGCTCAGAGTCGCAAGGACACCGGCAGGCTGGATGTCGGGGCGGGCGAGCTGGGCGGTCACCAGATCGATGACAGCGCCGGCTTGCCGGTCGAGCGCAATGGCCCAGCTGCTTTGCAGCGCCCGCTCATGGGCATCGGTGGTGAGGGTATCTTCCACCACGCGGCGCACGACCGTGACACCGATGGCGGCCAGTGCCACCGCGCAGGAGCAGATGACGAACAGCAGGATAACGCGGCGCCCGATACTCATGAGGCCCTCCGCAGGGTGCGCTCGCGCAGAAGGACGACAAGGCCGCCGATGAGGAGGAACAGCGCCGCCGCCGCCGCACCGGCAAACAGGATGACCGGCACCGGCTGACGCGGCGGGTCCAGCGTGGTCAGCACACCGGCGGCAAGGCACACCGTCGCCCACGGGAAGAAGGCCCCGCCCCGGGCACGGGCAATCACGCCGAAGGCGACAGGAAGCCCGGCGCCGATGATGGCCGCACTGCCCACCACGGTCCCCAGCGGATCGATCGGGAACCAGAACAGCCCCCCGAGCCCGAAGAGCGCCAGCGGCAGGGCAAGCCAGATGACCGGCGCGGCCAGCGCCCCCCGCAAGAGCACCAGCACGATGCTGGCAGTAAGGCTCGCTATGCCGGCGGCAAGCCAGATCGCCATCAGCAAGCCGGCGCTGCCTTCAAGCGACCAGGAGAAGGCCAGCCTGAGGCCGGTTTGCGACAGCCAGACACCAAGCCCGCCGAAGAACAGCAGCGCCGGCAGCAGCTCGATGAGTGCCAGCAGCTTGCCGGTCATCGACCGTGTCTCGCCGGCCGGTACCCGCGGCAGGCGGGTGTTCCTCAGCCCGAGAGCGGCCAGACCACCGGTAACGGCGATACCCGCGACCCAGACCAGTGCCGGGAAACGCAGCTGCTGTGCCAGCACGGCAATACCAAGGCCGGCAAAGATCCCGAGAAGCCCGTGCCAGGCGGTACCGGCCCGCGCCACCACATGGCGCGCCGCCAGCATCTGGGCGCAGGCAGTGGCGGCGAAGGTTCCGACACCGAGACAAACGGCAACAGAGGGCGGCTCGCCCAGCCAGGGCAGCGCGATCAGCGCCGCGAGTGCGAGCGGTGCGAAGATCCACAGGCGCAGCCAGCCGAACAGCTCATGGATGAGGCAGGCAGCCGCGGCGGAGCCCAGCAGAATGAGGAGGAGATGAGGCGCGGTAACGAACCCGGTGGCAAAGGCCTGCGTCGCCAGCAGGGCCAGCAGGGCACCAAGGCGGAAGATGGCCGGGCCGGCCAGCAGATCGCCATGATCGAGCTTCAGCTCGCGCATGCCGTCAGGGGCAAAACGGCCGATAAGGCCGAGGCGCTGCTCCAGCCGCTCCATGGCCGGGGCGGCAGCCGGGTTGTAGCTGTAGTCGCGCACTTCCCACAGGTAGGAACGGCAGGTGGCAACCCGCTCATTGACGGCGACCAGCAGCTGGTTGATCTGCTCAAACACCAGCGAGAGCGGGCCGGGCTCATCCACCGGGGCGCGGGTATCGAAGCGGCGCTGGCTCATGCGAGCCTCCAGCGCATCGGCCACCTGCATCGGGCACAGCACGGAGCGCCGGAAGGAGGAGAGGATGAACTGCAGCCCGAAGACAAGGGAGATGGCGAGGGCGATGAGGAAACTGAGCCCCGCCTGCCCCAGCTCGCCGCTGACAGTGGGCTGCCGGTAGACCAGATCAAGCCGGCCGACGACCTTGCCGGCCGAGGTGATGGGGAAGCTCTTGCTCTGGGTCGGCATATCCGCCGCCATGAATTCTGCCCCGGCCGGGCTGCCGGGCGCCTTGTAGCTGCCAAGCTCATGCCCGTCCGCCGACGTCAGGCTGGCACTGAGGATATAATGATAGGCCGCCAGATCGGCGCCGAGGAAATCGGAAGCGCCCACCGCCTCATCCAGCGGTACGCCGAGATCAAGATAGGCCCCGATATCGCCGGAGAGCGAATTGCCGATGATATCGAGCCGGGTGGCGGTCGTCTCATGCACCATCTTGCCGGCAACCAGCGTGGCCGAGGCGACGGTGAGCGCCCAGGGAATGAGGGTGACGACGACACCGACCATGATGAGCAGCCAGAGCGAACGCAGGGGAGACATCAGGCAGCCCCTCCCTCGGCCGGTTTTTCCTGTGCCGTTGGATCGGACGGCGCTTCAGCGGCGGCTGTTGCCGCGTCCTCTTTTGCCGGGCCGCAAGTCGGCTGGGCGGTGGCACCGGCCACCCCTTCGACCTTGTCGATGCGCGCCGCCTCCGCCTCCAGCTGTTCCATGTCCCAGATGGCGGCCGTGACGGCGAGATCGCTGGGGCTTGAAGATTTGTCCGGCACCTTGCCGGCGCTCACCAGTTCGGCTGTTGCCGCATGCAGCCGCGCCATGCGGCCGAAGCGCAGGCCCAGCGGATGCAGCGCCAGTCCGGCGGCCGGTAGCGCCAGCAATGCCAGCACGGCAAGCGTGCCGAAGCCGATAAAGACGGGGCGCTGGGTAGCAGAGACGACATCCACCAGCACGTCGCGGCGCAGGCCGCGGGCGATGACGGCGCCGGCGCGGGTGCCGAGCGGTGTCAGCAGGACGCGGCCAACCACCATTTCGCGGTCGGTCAGCACCTGCCAGTAATCATCGGCCGGGGCATCGTTGCGCTGCCAGGCGGCGGACACCGGCGAACCGATGCTCTCGCCGTCAGTCGAGAACATCACGATATTGTCGGCATCGACGATATAGATTTCGGCATTGCGCTTGGCGCTGATGGCCAGGCTTTCAATCAGCCCCTGCAACGGGGCCTGGGTATCGAGCGGATAACCAAGGGCGGTGCGTGCCGCCGCCGGCGCCACCACGCGGCCCACCAGCGTCTCCAGCAGGTCCATGCCCTGACGGGTGTGAATATTGATGAGGGCGGCAAAAAGCGCCACTATCACCAAGGTCTGGGCAATCGCCGCGCAAAGCCAGATGCGTAAAGCGAGGCGTCCAAATCCCCTCATCTCTCCCCCTGACCCTCGGCGGCGCCTGCACCCCGCGCGATTTATCTTCTTCCGGCCACGTTTATCGCCCAGACACGTTTAGCTTACAACTGAATGCGGGGAAAAACCTGCGTTCGATTACAAGAACTTCCCGCTGGCCTCTGCCGCCGGGACCCCAGACCCGAGTATCCGGAGCCCCGCCTTACGATGAGTCTCGACCGCCGCCTGCATGCCATCCTGGCGCGCCTGGAGAAAAGCTCCGGCGGCGAAGCGGTAGCGGCGCTGAGCGCACTGGAGCGGCTTTTGCCCGACGGCGCCTCGCTGGCGGATGTGCTGTTCGTGGGCCTGCACCATATGCGCCAGGACATTGACGACCCTTCCATCGTCAAGGAACTGCGGCGCGTTGCCGAGCGCGCAGACAGCGCCGAGCGCCAGTCCGCTCAGGCGCAAAAAAGGCTGGACGATACCGAGCAGGCGCTCGACCGCACGCTGGCGGCGCTCGCTGAGATTCGCCGCGACCTGCAGCGGCGCTAAGGTCAGTCAACCGCCTTCAGGGGTCTATTTCAGGCTCGAGATCGGTATAGACCGAGAGCAGCGACACGCTGGCCTTGACGCTGGCAAGGCGCATCACCGCCCCCTGCCCCTCCAACCGGTTCTCGCTCCACTCGCCGCCGATCTGGCGCCAGTGAACGGCGAGCGGCTTACCGGCGGAAAACAGCAACACCTCGCGGATGCCCTTCTGGCGCTTGTAGATGGCAAAGCGCCCTTCCTCCGCCGCATCGAGCGCGGTGGCATCCTCCACCACCAGCGCGATCAGCGTGTTGTCATAGCGCCGGCCGACCTTGGGCGGCGTGGCGACGATGACATCGGCAATGCGGAAATGATCGGCCCCGGCCTCGTCCGTCCAGGAGACGCCGCTGCCAAGCTCTATGCGCTGGCCGCTCTTGGCACGGCGCACGGCCCCGGAGAGTGCACCGAAGACGGAAAGGCAGCGCCCGACCCATTCCTCTGAACGGAGGGGAAGCTGCACCGGCTCGCCGGCCACCAGCTCCTGCCGCCAGCTGCCGGCCGCCATCATCGGGTTGGCACTGACAAATTCGGTTAGCCGCATGGCCCTGTTCCGCCTCTTTAGTGCTTTTCCGGGATCATAGGAGCGGCACTGGCTGTGGAAAAGAGACCCGGGCGCAGTGCCCACAAAAAGGTGTCAGTGACCACATTTTCTACATGGAATGTGGCATGATGCTGCCCTAACGTGCGCCCCGCCCCGAACAAGGGCAGCGCCGGCGCAAAACGCCCCCTTTTCCCGGCTTATCCAGGACCGTGGCACCATGCAGATCAGGGCCCTTCTTTATTACCGCGAGGTCGTGCGCGCCGGATCGTTGCGCAAGGCCGCCCAGCGCCTGGGTGTGGCGCCGACGGCCATCACGCGGCAGATCGAAAATCTGGAACATCAGTTCGGGACCCAGCTGATCGAGCGCGATGCGCGCGGCATTCGCCTGACGGCAGCGGGCGAACTATTGGCCGCCCGCACCGGCCGCGTGCTGCGCGACCTCGATCAGGTGCATATGCTGATCGACGACCTTAAAGGCCTGCGCCGCGGCAGCGTGAAGATCGTGACCAACGGCGCGCTTGCCGCTGGCCTTATCGGCCCGGTGCTGGCCGAATTTTCCCTCACTTATCCAAAGGTGATGCACGAGGTGAGCATCACCAGCGCCAGCGCGGCGCTGGAAGCGCTGAGCCAGCGCGAGGCCGATATCGCCATCACCCTCTTCAGCCCGCCGCGCGCCGACATCCAGGTACGGCAAAGCTGCGAACTCGCCCATGCCGCCATCATGAGCCCGGACCATCCGCTGGCCGGCCGGCGTGAGGTAACGCTGGAAGACCTTGCCACCCACGCCCTTGCCCTGCCCGACAGCGCCTTTGCCGCGCGGCAGGCGCTGGAAAGCGCCATGCATGATGCCGGGCTGATGGTGGACCCCGTGTTCGAGACCAGCTCCATCGAGATGCAGAAGGAGCTGGCGCGTCGGGGTGCGGCCATCCTGATCCTGCCGGAGCTGGCCATCGAGCGGGAAAAGAAGGCGGGCGAGCTGATTGCCGTGCCGCTGGCCGGCCCGCACAACATCGCCACCAAGATCGACCTTAACTGCGCGCGCGAGCATCCGCTGAGTTTCGCCGCCACCAAGCTGGTGGCGATGCTGGAGCGCGAGATGGGCGAGCTTTCCGCCCGCGCGGCAACACTCGCCGCCACGGCCACCCGGCGCCGACGCAGCGCATAAGCCCTTGAACCGATACCAGGAACCGGCAGGCACAAGTGCCGGCAGCCCCGAAAGAGGGGAAGGAAACACCATGAACTGAGTGCTACAAAAACCGAAACACCCTGAACAATTTTTAAAGATTGCGGGATCACCTGAAGCGCCTTCAAGATCGATCGATACCGACAGGTGAAAGCCTGCCAAGCGGTTGAAACAGATCAGGAAGCACCTCCGAAGGAAGGGTGGGATGGCAAGCTTCGGCCACTGTCCCCAGATCCCGCGAAGCCCGTTACATCGCCGCCCTCATGCAACACCGCCAGACGAGGACAGTCATGTCAGCCAGCATTGCCCGAACCCTTCCCTTCTTCAGCGCCCGCCCGGCCGTGCTGCTTTCTGCCCTGATGGCGGCCAGCGCCCTGTCGCTGGCCCTGGCAAGCCCGGCCTATGCCACGCGCAGTGACCTCAAGATCGGCATGTCGATCGAGCCGGCCGGGCTGGACCCGACCATCGCCGCGCCGGTCGCCATCGGCCAGGTAACCTGGCAGAACATCTTTGAAGGGCTGGTGCGCCTGACGGAAAAGGGCGAGATCAAGCCGCAGCTTGCCAAAAGCTGGACCATTTCGCCGGACGGCCTGACCTACAGCTTCACGCTGCAACCGGGCGTCACTTTCAGCAATGGCGAGGCCTTTACCAGCGAGACGGCCAAATTCACGCTCGACCGGGCGCGCGGGGAAAAATCCGTCAATCCGCAAAAGCGCTTCTTTGCCGCCATCGACAGCATCGAGACGCCGGATGCCACCACGCTGGTACTGCATCTGAAGGAGCCGGCCGGCAACCTGCTCTATCACCTGACCTGGCCGGCCGCGGTGATGGTGGAGCCCAAATCCGCCGACAATGACAAGACCAACCCGGTAGGCACCGGCCCCTTTACGCTCAAGAGCTGGACCAAGGGCGACCGGCTGGAGCTGACGGCGAGGAAGGATTACTGGGACAAGGACAAGAAGGTGGCGCTCAGCGACATCACCTTCCGCTTCATCAACGATCCGCAGGCCCAGGTGGCGGCGCTCAAGGGCGGCGATGTCGATGCCTTCCCGGAACTGGGCGCGCCGGAACTCTTTGATGGCTTCAAGGACGACAAGAAGTTCATCGCCTATGCCGGCAATACCGAGCTGAAGGTGGTGGCGGGCATGAACACTGCGCGCCCGCCCTTCAACGACAAGCGCGTGCGCCAGGCGCTGATGATGGCGGTGGACCGCGCCACGCTGATCGAGGGTGCCTGGTCCGGCCTCGGCACCCCCATCGGCAGCCACTATACGCCCAACGATCCGGGGTATGTCGACGAAACCGGCAAGCTGCCCTACGACCCGGAAAAGGCAAAGGCGCTGCTGAAGGAAGCCGGTTACGGCAAGGGCCTGACCTTCTCCATCAAGGCGCCGCAGATGAGCTACGCCACGCGCACCTCGGAAGTGCTGCAGGCAATGCTGGCGGATGTGGGCGTGACGATGAACATCGTGCCGACCGAGTTCCCCGCCAAATGGCTGCCGGAAGTCTTCAAGGGCCATGACTTTGACATGACCATCGTCGCCCATGCCGAGCCGATGGACATCGATATCTATAGCCGCCCGGACTATTATTTCGGCTACCAGAACCCTGCCTTCAACGACACCATCGCCACGGCGGAAAAGACCACGGACGACGCAAAACGCGCCGAACTCTATGGCGCGGCGCAGACGATGCTGGCCGAGGATGTGCCTGCGCTTTACCTCTATGTGCTGCCCAAGCTCGGCATTTGGGATGCCAAGCTGGAAGGCCTGTGGAAGGATGAACCCATCCCCTCCAACGACCTGACCGGGGTCCACTGGAAGGATTGATCCGCCGGCGGCCGGCAGTGCCACAGGCGCTGCCGGCCGCTTTACCCCTCACCCTTGCGACAACCCCCAGCCCCGATTTTCTCCGCCTGTTCGAGATCAGAAAGCCGCCCCTTGCTGCGTACCCTGGCACGGCGTCTGGCAGGCCTCGTGGCCACGCTGGCGCTCATCTCCCTCGCGCTCTTCCTCATCATCGAGGTGCTGCCCGGCGATCCGGCAGCAATCATGCTCGGCACCTCCGCGCAGGCCGATACGCTGGCGGCACTCCGGCATCAGATGGGGCTCGATGAACCGGCGATTGCGCGCTATCTCGGCTGGGTGGGCGGTATGCTGCACGGGGATTTCGGCATCTCCTACTCCTATGGCGTGCCCGTTTCGCAGCTGATCGGCGAGCGGCTGGCGGTGACCGGCCCGCTGACCCTGATGGCAACGCTGATCTCCCTGCTCATTGCCATCCCGCTCGGCGTGTTTGCCGCCTCCCGCCCCGGCCGGATCGTGGATCAGGGCGCGACGCTTTTCTCCCAGCTGGGCATCGCAGTGCCGAATTTCTGGATCGGCCTTCTGCTGCTGATGGCCCTGTCGCTCCATCTCGGCTGGTTTCCCGCCAGCGGGTTCGATGGCTGGGATCACGGCTTCTGGCAGGGACTGCACGCGCTCTTTCTGCCGGCGCTTGCCATGGCGGTGCCGCAGGCGGCGATCCTGGCCCGTGTCACCCGCGCCAGCGTGATCGACGTGATGAACGAGGATTTTGTGCGCACCGCACGCGCCAAGGGTCTCAGCCGGTCACGGGCGCTGTGGCGCCATGTAGTGCCCAATGCGCTGGTGCCGGTGGCAACCATGCTGGGCCTGCAGATTTCCTATCTTTTGGCCGGCGCTGTGCTGGTGGAGAACATCTTCTCCCTGCCCGGTATGGGGCGGCTTGCCTATCAGGCGCTCGCCCAGCGGGACCTTGTCGTCATCAAGAATGTAGTGCTGCTGTTTGCGGTCATCGTGATTGTGGTCAATCTCGCCGTCGATGCGCTCTACCTGCTGCTCGATCCGCGCCTGAGGGGCAGATCATGAGGGCGGGCATGATGCGCTGGCTACGGGACAACAAGGCACTGGCGGCGGGCCTCGTCATCACCGTCAGCATCGTGGTGCTGGCGCTGCTGTCCCTGTTCTGGGTGCCGATGAGCCCCACGAAGATGAACATCGCCCAGAAGCTGAAAGGTCCGCTGGAAAACGGCTTTTCCTCCGGCCTGCTGGGCAAGGACCATTTCGGGCGCGACATCGCCAGCATGCTGATGGTGGGGGCGCGTTATTCCCTGACCGTCGCCCTCGCTTCCGTCGCCATCGGCGCGATGATCGGCACCGCCCTGGGCGTAACGGCGGCGGCACGGCCGGGTTTTACCGGCGCGGCGCTCGGCCGGTTGAATGACGCCATCTTTGCCCTGCCGCCGATCCTCAGCGCCATCATGCTGGGCGCGCTGATGGGGCCGGGCACGACCACCGCCATCCTTGCCATCGGCACCTTCATGATCCCGGTTTTTGCCCGGGTGACGCGGGGCGCGGCGATGCAGGTGCGGGCCCGCGACTATATCCTCGCCGCCCGCATGGCCGGCGAGGGAGAGGTGACCATCACCCTGCTCCACGTCATCCCCAATATCGCCAGCCAGATCATCGTGCAGGTGGCAATCCAGCTGGCAATGGCGATCCTGACCGAAGCGGGCCTCAGCTTCCTTGGCCTCGGCACCCCGCCGCCGGCACCAAGCTGGGGGCGCATGCTGGCGGATTCCCAGACTTATCTCTTGAAAGCCCCGCACATGGCACTTGCCCCCGGCCTTGCCATTGCGCTGGCCGTGCTGGGCTTCAACCTCTTGGGAGACGGGCTCTCCCGCCTTATCGATCCGCGCCGGAGGATCGAGCGATGAGCCTGCTTGCCGTCAACAACCTGACCATTACCTTCCGGAACCGGCGCTCGACGGCCGAAACAGCGGTCGTGAAGGCAGTGAGCTTCAGCCTCGAGGCCGGGGAGACGCTTGGCATTGTCGGCGAAAGCGGGTCCGGCAAGTCCATGCTGTCGCTCGCCATCATGGGGCTGCTGCCCGGCGATGCCCGGCTTTCCGGCTCCATCCGGCTTGGCGGGCAGGAAGTGGTCGGGGCAAGCGACAGGGCGCTCGATGCCCTGCGCGGACGCGAGGCCGGCATGATCTTCCAGGAGCCGATGACGGCGCTTAATCCGGCGATGACGGTGGGCGCGCAGATTGCCGAAGGTCTTTGCCTGCGGGGCGGCCTGTCACGGGCCGACGCCAATGCCGAGGCGCTGGCGCTGATGGAGCAGGTGCGACTGCCGGAGGCCAGAAGGCGCTTTGCCAGTTACCCGCATGAAATGTCCGGCGGGCAGCGCCAGCGGGTGGGCATTGCCATCGCGCTGGCGCTCAAACCGCGATTGCTGATCGCCGACGAGCCGACCACCGCGCTGGATGTGACAGTACAGAAGGACATTCTGGATATCCTTGACGAGCTGGTGCGCGAGCGCGCCATGGCGCTGATTCTCATCAGCCACGATCTGGGAGTTATCGCCCGCTCCGCCGCGCGCACGCTGGTGATGTATCGCGGCGATATGATGGAAGACGGGCCGACAGTGCAGGTGCTGCGCCAGCCGCAAAGTGACTACACACGCCAGCTGATCGCCGCCCTGCCCCGGCGCAGCCGCCGCAGCCTTGAGGGGGCCGCACCATGAGCGGCAACCGTGCTCCCCTCGTGGAAGTCATCGGCCTCAGCCGCCGGTATGCCTTGCCGGGCGGCCGGAATTTGCAGGCGCTGGACAATGTGAGCCTCAGCGTCGCGCCGGGAGAGATTCTCGGCATCGTCGGCGAGAGCGGCTGCGGCAAATCCACCCTCGCCCGTATCGTGATGGCGCTCGACCGGCCGACGAGCGGCAATGTGCTCCTGGAAGGGGACGACCTCTTTGCCCTCTCCCCGCGCGAACTCGCGCGGCGGCGGCGGAACTTCCAGATGATCTTCCAGGACCCCTACGGTTCGCTCGACCCGCGCATGAGCGTGGCCCGCATCATCGCCGAGCCGCTGCGCCTGCTGCCCGAAAGGCTCTCCCGCGCCGAAAAGGCAAAACGCGTGGCGGCGATGCTGGAGGATGTCGGGCTCCGGGCAGAAGACGGCGCCCGTTTCCCGCATGAATTCTCCGGCGGGCAGCGCCAGCGCATCGCCATCGCCCGCGCGCTCATCACAAGGCCGAAGCTGGTGGTGGCGGATGAGGCGACGTCAGCGCTCGACCTCACCGTGCAGGCACAAATCCTGCGCCTGCTCCGGGATCTGCGCGCCCGCCACGGCCTGACCATGCTTTTCATCAGTCACAATCTCGGGGTGATCGAGGAGATCGCCGACCGGGTGGGGGTGATGCAGGCAGGGCGCCTCCTTGAAATAGGTCCGACCGCCGCGGTGATGGAAAACCCGCGCGAGGAGTACACACGCCGCCTGCTGGCCGCCGAACCGACGCTGGATTTTCTCGAACAGCCTGCCTGAACCCAGTCTGAGCCTTGCCGGAGAGCCTGACCATGTCCGCCTTTTTGACCGCCGTTGAACTGACGGAGCTTTTCGCCCGGAAAGCGCTCTCTCCGCTCGAACACTGGCTGGCGCTGGAAAAGCATGTGGAGGCCAACGAGCCCAAATATCAGGCCCTTTACGCCTACGACCCCGAGGCCGCGCGGGCCATGGCCAAAGCTTCCACCGAGCGCTGGACCAAAGGCGCGCCGCAAGGCCGGCTTGATGGCATCCCGGTAACGCTCAAGGAACTGATCGCCACTGAAGGTCAACCGGTGCCGCTTGGCACTGCCGCCACGAAACTGGTGCCGGCCGTCGCGGATGCCCCGGCAGCGGCGCGGCTGCGGGAGGATGGTGCGGTGATCTTCGCCAAGACCACCTGCCCCGATTACGGCATGCTCTCCTCCGGCCTTTCCAGCTTTCATCCGCTCTCGCGCAATCCGTGGGATGTGACGCAGAACCCCGGCGGCTCCAGCGCCGGTGCGGCGGCAGCGGCGGCAGCGGGGTACGGGCCGGTCCATGTCGGCACCGATATCGGCGGCTCGGTGCGGCTGCCGGCGGGCTGGTGCGGCATCTTCGGCTTCAAGCCCAGCCACGGGCGCATCCCGGTCGATCCCTATTATGTCGGTCGCTGCGCCGGGCCGATGACACGCACCGTTGCCGACAGTGCGCTTGCCATGACCGCCCTTTCCCGCCCCGACTGGCGTGACGGCACCAGCCTGCCGCCGGAAGAGATCGACTGGATGGATCTGGACGGCACGGATGTTCGCGGCCTTCGCATCGGCTTGATGCTGGAGGCGGGCTGCGGCCTTGAGACCGACCCGGAAATTGCCGCCGCCGTGGAAGCGGCCGCCCGGCGCTTTGAGGCGGCGGGCGCGATCATCGTGCCGGTGCCGGGTGTGCTGACACGCGAGATGCTGGACGGGCTGGATGATTTCTGGCGCGCCCGCTTCTGGGGCGACATGGAGAAGCTGGACGAGGCCAGCAAGGCAAAAATCCTGCCCTATATCCTTGACTGGGCCAAAGGCGGCGACAAGGTGAGCGGGGTGGCCGCCGCGCGCGGCTTCAATCAGACCATCGAGATGCGCAAGGCCTGCGGCGCTCTGTTCCAGCAGGTGGACGCCGTGCTCTCTCCCACCAACCCCATCATCTCCTATCCGGCTGACTGGGCAAGCCCGACCAACGATCCGGCAAAACCCTTCGAGCACATTGCCTTTACCGTGCCGTGGAACATGTCGGAGCAGCCGGCAAGCTCGATCAATTGCGGTTTTTCAAACGGCGGCATGCCGATTGGTTTGCAGATCGTGGCCCCCCGTTTCGCCGACATGGAAGTGCTGCGCCTCAGCAAACTCTATGAAGACTGGCGCGGGCCGATGACCAACTGGCCGGCTTGATGGCCCAGGTGCCGGAAATGGCGCGGCGTCATCAGCCGCCGTACCGCAGCACCACCATCTTTTCTTCCGCCATTTCCGCCATCGTCCAGGGAATGCCGCCGATGCCGTAACCGGACTGGCGGCGCCCGGCAAAGGGCATCCAGTCAGTGCGGAAGGCCGTGTGGTCATTGACTATCACGGCGGCGGCATCGAGGCGATGGGCCGCGCGCAAGGCGGGGCCAATCTCGCTGGAAAAGACACTCGCCTGGAAGGCTACCGGCAGGGAATTGGCGATCTCGATGGCGTGATCGAGATCGCTATAACCATAAACGCAGGTCAGCGGGCCGAAGACTTCCAGCTGCGAGACTTTGGCATCCGCCGGCGGCTCCAGCAGGATGGCGGGCTTCAGCGTCGTGGCGGAGAGACGCCCGCCACCGATCAGCTTGCCGCCACCGGCCACCGCCTCCTCAATCCACGAAAGTACCCGGTCCGTTTCGCGCGGCAGGATGAGGGGGCCGACTTCGGTTTGCGCCAGCAGCGGATCACCTGTCCTGAGTGCTGCGACACGGGCAGCAAGCCGCTCGGTGAACTCGGCCTTGATATCCTCATGCACGAAGATGCGCTGCACTGACACGCAGACCTGGCCAGCATGATAATAGCCGCCCTTCACGATCGGCTCGATGATCGAGTCCAACGGGGCGCTGCGGTCCACGATCACCGGCGCGGCGCCGCCATGCTCCAGCGCGCAGCGGGCGCCAGGGGCGAGCTTGCTGCGCAGGTACCAGCCGACCTTGGCTGAACCGATGAAGCTGAGGAAGGCCACCCGCCGGTCCGTCGCCAGCGCTTCGGCGAGGGCATTTTCTTCCGTGATCAGCGTCTGGCACCAACCCTCCGGCAGGCCGGCTTCGGCCAGCAGGGCCACCAGCTCGATACAGCTGAGCGGCGTGGGTGCTGCCGGCTTGACGATAACCGGGCAGCCGGTGGCCACGGCCGGCGCCACCTGATGGATGATGAGGTTCAGCGGGTGATTGAAGGCCGAGATGGCGGCAACGACGCCAATCGGCTCCTTGGTGGTGAAAGCCCAGCGCCCGTCGCTGGCCGGGGTAAGGCCCATGGGGATTTCACGGCCCGCGAAATTGCGCAGCTCCTCCGCCGCATTGCGCAACCCGTCAACCGCGCGCGCCGCTTCCACCAGCGCATCGGTCAGCGGTTTGCCGCCCTCCTGCGCGATGAGTTTGGCGAAGACCTGCTGGCGTTCGGCCAGCAGGGTGGCGGCGCGCAGGAGAATGGCGCTGCGCTGATGCGGCTTCAGCCAGCCATCACGGTTTTTGAACGTGCGCTCGGCAAGGGCCAGCTTGGCTTCCAGCGTCTCGGCGGTGTCGGCCACCACTTCCCTGACCGGCGCACGGTCATAGGCCTGGACGACCTGATAGGTCCGGGACATGTCTCTTACTCCTGTTTCAGGGCGTCAGGCTGTTGCCGGTTCGGGCAGCACGGGCAGGCGCTTCTGCAACTCGTCCACAAGCACGCGCTTGTTTTCCGAATAATCGATCAGCACCACGACCAGATGCACCCCACCGCCGGCAAAGGCCGCTTCCAGCGCCGGCTTCAGCTCCTCGGGAGCATTTACCCGCGTGCCCTTCGCGCCGTAGGATTCGGCGTATTTCACGAAGTCCGGGTTGGTGAAGGTCATGCCGTAATCGGCAAACTCGTCGACCGCCTGCTTCCAGCGGATCATGCCGAAGGCGCCGTCCTCGATAACCAGCACCACCAGATTGACCTTGAGGCGCAGCGCCGTTTCCAGCTCCTGGCTGTTCATCATGAAGCCGCCATCGCCGCACACCGCCATCACCCGGCGGCCGGGATAAAGCAGCGCCGCCGTGATGGCGGACGGAAGGCCCGCGCCCATGGTGGCAAGCGCGTTATCGAGCAGCAGCGTGTTGGCAACCTGGGTGCGGTAATTGCGGGCAAACCAGATCTTGTACATGCCGTTATCAAGCGCCAGCACGCCGTCCGGCGGCATCACCTGGCGGATATCATGCACCAGCCGCTGGGGGGTGAGCCGCGCTTCGGTAGCGCGGGCGGCGATACGGGCAAGGATGCCTTCGCGCAGCGGCAGAAGTGCGCCCGCATTGGGGATCTTGCCTTCCACCCGGTCTGCCAGCAGGCGCAGCGAGGGGCCAAGATCGCCGATAACCTCAACTTGCGGGAAATAGACCTGCTCGACACTGGCCGGCTGGTAACCGATATGGATGACCTTCGGCCCGTCGCTCTCCCCGCGCGCCTTCATGATGAAGGGCGGCTTTTCCACCGTGTCATGGCCGATGGTGATGATGAGGTCCGCCCGCTCGATGGCCTCATGCACATAGTCGCGCTCGGAAAGGGCGGCGGTGCCCATATAAAGCTCGGTGCCGCCAGGCACGGTGCCCTTGCCCATCTGGGTGGTGAAATAGGGGATGCGCGAACGCACGACGAACTGCGCAAGCTCAGAGGTGGAGCGCGGGCGCGAGGCGGCGGCCCCCACCATCACCAGCGGGCGCTCGGCCTTCATGATGAGCTGGGCGGCACGCTCCAGCGCCGCTTCGCTTGCCAGCGGAATCTCAACCGGATGCGGCGGGATAAGGCCGGGATTGGCCGCCTCCATCACCGCGATATCCTCCGGCAGCTCCAGCAGCACCGGGCCGGGACGCTCCTCGGCCGCGATGCGGAAGGCTTCGCGCACGATGGTGGGCACGGTAGCCGGCGAGACGATCTGGCGGGCAAGTTTGGTGAGCGGCTTCATCACCGCCACGATGTCAACGATCTGGAACTGCGCCTGGCGGGAAGAAAGGATGCCCTTCTGCCCGGTGATCATCACCATCGGCATGGCGCCAAGCTGGGCATAGGCCGCCGCGGTGGTGAGGTTGAGCGCGCCCGGCCCGAGCGTGGTGAGGCAGACACCGGGCTTGCCGGTCAGGCGGCCATAGGTGGCCGCCATGAAGGCGGCGGCCTGCTCATGCCGCGTCAGCACCAGCTCGATGGAGGATTTACGCAGCGCTTCGACGACATCGAGATTCTCTTCGCCCGGAATACCGAAGATCCGCTCCACCCCTTCATTCTCAAGGGCGGCAACCAGCAGTTCAGCGCCTTTGGGCATCAGAGATCTCCTCGCTCCATGGGTTCCGCGCCCCAAATGGATGGCCCCCGGGGCGCAGGGGGCAGACGAACCGGAAGGCCCGGCGGGCTAGCATTGCCCGCAACCGGACCTTAGACCGCAAACTGGCCCGACATTTGTGAGGCCACAGACAGTCAAGGCGCACAGTTGAGCCGCAAACGGGCCTGGACGGCAACAACTCCCCGTCTGGAAGCGGCGCACGGTAATGAAACCGGCACCCTGCAACTGCCCGGGACTGCCGCACTAAAGCAACCTCGGAACACACCGACCCGGGTTGACCGGCCTGCCCTGCCGTCCCTCATATAGTCACCAGCCATTTGCAAAAGTACCGAGGGTATCGCGCATGCTGATGCTGGACCGGAGCTTTGACTTCGAGGGGCGCCGGGTGGCGTGGGGGCGGATCGGCGCCGGCCCGCCGCTGGTGCTGATCCATGGCACACCGTTTTCCTCGCAGGTGTGGCGGCGCATCGCTCCGCATCTCGCGGGCCGCTGGACGGTCTATTATTTCGACCTCTTGGGTTATGGCCGCTCCGAGATGGCCGGGGCCCATGATGTGTCGCTGGCGGTGCAAAACCGGCTTCTGGCCGCCCTGTTCCGGGAGTGGCAGCTGGAGCGGCCGGATGTGCTGTGCCACGATTTCGGCGGCGCCACCGCGCTACGGGGTTATTTCCTCTCCGGGCTGCGCTATCGCTCGCTGACGATCTTCGATGCCGTGGCGCTCGCCCCGTGGGGTTCTCCGTTCGTGGCGCATGTGCG
Source organism: Radicibacter daui (assembly GCA_030657355.1). Lineage (GTDB taxonomy): Bacteria > Pseudomonadota > Alphaproteobacteria > Radicibacterales > Radicibacteraceae > Radicibacter > Radicibacter daui. Next base: position 1,144,476 of record CP131056.1, on the reverse strand, counting down.
CCATTTTGAGCCCGCCTTCACCGGCCTGCCGGCCTATGCCCACGAAGCGCTGCTACGGGCCTATCTGCAAGGCGCGGCGCACAAACCGCTCGGCGCCGAGGCGATCGATACCTATATGGCACCGTGGCTCGGCCCAGTGGGACAGGCCGGCTTTTACCGGCAAATCGCGCAGATGGACCAGCGTTACACCGACGAAATCGAGCCGCTTTACCGGCCACTCGACTGCCCGGTGACGGTGCTGTGGGGTGAGGAAGATGAGTGGATACCGGTGGCGAAGGGCGAGGCGCTGGCCGGGCTCATTTCCACCCGGCCGCTTGTGCGCCTGCCCGGGGCCGGCCACCTTGTGCAGGAAGACGCCCCCGAGGCGATTGTCGCCGCGATGCTGGCGGCACCTTGAAACAGCGGGCCAGCCGCAATCAGACCGGCACAGAGGGAGACCCCGCATGGCGGACAAGCCGCTCATCACCAATATCGCCACGACCCCGGAAACCGCCATCGAGGCCGGGCAGCACTGGACGAGCTACTACAAGCCGATGACGCCAGGTTTGCCGCGCAGTGAAGGGCGGCTCGGCATGAACATCACACGCCTTCCGGCAGGACAGGTCGGCTGTCCCTTCCATGATCATCTGATCGAGGACGAGATTTTCTACGTGCTCTCCGGCCACGGCGTGCTGCGGTACGGCGACAGCGTCACCGCCATCGGCCCGGGCGACTGCATCTCCTGCCCGGCCGGCAAGGGCATCGCCCACCAGATCGCCAATCCGGACGGACCGGAAGACCTCGTCTACATCGCCGTCGGCCTCAACCACCCGCACGAAGTCTGCACCTATCCCGACAATGGCAAGGTATCGGTGCGCGGCCTCAAGACGGTGGGCTATCTGAAGGCTGCGCCTTATGCCGAGGGCGAACCCTTTCCGCCGCGTATTCTTGCGATGGCCAGGAAGCTTGCTTGAAGCCCCCCTCTGTATCAGACAGGGGCACTCTTAAAGCCGGCCCGAATAACGCTCGGTCATATATCGCCGGGGCGAGGTGCCAAGCGTCTTGCGGAACATCGTTACGAAGCTGGGCACACTCTCATAACCAAGGTCGTTTGCAACCTGCTGGATCGAGGCGCCGCCGGAGAGCCATTTGACGGCAAGGATTACGCTGAGCTGCTGACGCCAGCGACCGAAGCTCATGCCGGTTTCCTTGACGATCAGCCTCAACAAGGTGCGTTCGCTCATCCCCGCCCGCCGGGACCAGCTCTCCAGCGTGCCCCGCTCTTCCGGCGAGGCCATCATCGCGTCAACGATCCGGCGCAGCCGGGCATCGACCGGCATCGGCAGATGCAGATCCTCCACCTTCGCCATGGCAAGCTCGTCCAGGAGAACAGACACGAGGCGCGAGTTCACCCCTCCTTCCTCATAAAGGTAGGGCAAGTGCGCTGCACGGGCGAGAAGCTCCCGCAGCAGCGGCGTCACCGATACCGCACAGCACACCGCCGGCAACGGCACCCCGACATTCCGGTCAATGAACGCGTTGTAACCTTCAAGCGGACCCGTTGCCTTGACGCTGTGCAGCGCGCCACCGGGTATCCACAGGGCGCTGCGCGGGGGCACGATCCAGAGCCCGCCCTCCACCTCGCAGCTGAGCGCTCCCCGCTGGACGAGCATGATCTGGCCCTTGCTGTGGGCATGGCTGCCGAGTTCGAAGCCATCGACGTCCGCCATTTCCGCCCCAAAGGCCACAATCGGGCGCGGCACCTCGTCAGGCTCAATCCAGTCGGTTTCCCCGGAAGGGCGGTTCAGGATCGGCAAGGTTTCTCCAAAGGCATGACAGCGGATTGGCGTCTTTGAATAACATTCTGTCTATTGTTCGTAATGACGTCAAATTCTGCACCTTATACGCTGCGCCTCTCCTGACAGTTTGACCTTCACAAGCAGGTAGGATGGTTTCCGTGACCACATTGAGCAGCCGGCGTGTCGCCGACACCCTGGACAAACTCCACCATGAGGCCAAGATCGCCGATCAAGCGCATATCGAAGAGATGATGGCCTTGATGGAAAGCCCGGGGGCGGACGCCGCGCAGGTCGTCGAAACCCTGCTGGCACAGGAGCGGGCGGACAATCAGGCGACCTATCGCCGTTATGCCAATAACTTCCTTGCGGTATCGCCGGCCTACGGACGGTTCCTCTACGCAATGGCACGAGCCTCCGGCGCGACCCGGATCGTCGAATTCGGCACCTCGATGGGGATATCGGCGATTTATCTGGCGGCGGCCATCCGCGACAATGGCGGTGGCATCCTCATCGGCACAGAACTGGAACCTGGCAAGGTTTCCCGGGCGCGGACCAACCTTGAAGCAGCGGGTCTGGCCGATCTTGTCGATATCCGGGAGGGCGACGCCCTCGAGACGCTCCGCGGAGTCGTCGGCACGATAGATCTGTTGCACCTCGACGGTGCGTTTTCGCTTTATCTGCCGGTGCTCAAGCTCGTCGAACCCCGCCTGAAGACCGGCGCCACGATCCTCGGGGAAAATGCCTTTGAGCCGGAATATCTGGGCTATGTCCGCGATCCGGCGAACGGATACCTCTCGCAGCCGCTGCCGCTGGACGAAGGCCGGGGTAACGAATTCACGCTGAGGGCCGCCTGATGCCCAGTACGGAACCGCTGGAAAGCCCGGCCCCCAGGCCGGCCGGGCGTCTCGGCAAGGCCCTGATGCGCCTGCTGATGAAATCCGCGGCTGTGACCGCCGTCGAGCGGCTATCGGACAGCTTCCGCCTGATCACGCTGGAAGGTGCAGCACTCAGGGACCTGCCCTGGATAGCCGGGCAGAAGGTGCAGGTCGCGATGGGATCGGCCTTTGTCGCCCGAACCTATACCCCCATTGATTGGGATAGCACGGCCGGATGGACCCGCATTCTGGGATACGCACATGGCAGCGGACCGGGAAGCGCCTGGGTTCGCGGGCTCAAGGCCGGCGACAGATGCGAATTCTTCGGCCCCCGGAGCTCGTTGGACACGCGCCGCCTTTCCGGCCCGCTTGCCGTCTTTGGCGACGAAACCAGCCTCGGCCTTGCTTGCGCACTTTACCGGCAGGACCGGACACGGTCCGTCGCCTGCCATTTCGAAGTCCGCGATATGGAGGAATGCGCAGGAGCCATTGCTCAACTTGGCCTGCCGGATGCCGGACTGACGGCAAGACAGGATGGCGACACCCATGTCCTGGAGCTCGCCGCCACGCTGCCGGCCCTCGCCAAGGCCGGCGCCTCTTTCGTTCTGACCGGGAAAGCCGGCACGATACAGAAGCTCCGCCAAAGCCTCAGGCAACTGGGCGTTGCCTCTGCACGGGTCGTGAGCAAGGCCTATTGGGCACCGGGCAAAACCGGCCTCGACTGAGGCCGGCGCCCCCTCAGACACCCCGAAACCGCAGATTGTCGCGATTAAGGTCTGCCACCTTCGACGCTCCCATCAGCCGCATGTCGCGCAGCAATTCCGCCTTCAGCTGGGTCAGCGCGCGTTCGATACCGGGCTGGCCGGCGGCGGCGAGGGCGTAGAGGTAGAAGCGGCCGAGGCCGACGGCCTTTGCGCCCAGCGACAAGGCCTTCAGCACATGGGTGCCGCGCTGGATGCCGCCATCGATCATCACATCGAGCCGGTCGCCCACCGCCTGCACGATCTCGTCGAGCTGGTCAAAGCCGGTGCGTGAGCCATCGAGCTGGCGGCCGCCATGGTTGGAGAGAACGATGCCGGTGCAGCCGATATCGGCGGCGCGGCGGGCATCGGCCACGCTCATCACGCCCTTGAGGCAGAACTGGCCGCCCCACTCCTCAACCATCGCCGCCACATCGTCCCAGTTCATCGACGGGTCGAGCATTTCGGTGAAATAGCGCCCGATGGTGAGGGTATCGCCCTTCATGTCGATATGGGCATCGAGCTGCGGCAGCGAGAATTTTTCGTGCGTTACGTAGTTGATGCCCCACATCGGCTTCATCAGGAACTGGGCAAGGCCGGCTGGCTTCAGCTTGAAGGGGATGGAAAAGCCGGTGCGCAGATCGCGCTCGCGGTTGCCGCCGGTAATGCTGTCGACCGTCAGCATCATGACCTTGATGCCGCTTTCCTTGGCCTTCTGCATCATGGCGCGGTTAAGCCCGCGGTCCTTGTGGAAATAGAACTGATAGACCTGCGGGTTCCTGTGCTTCTTCGCCAGTTCCTCCATCGACACGGTGCCGAGCGAGGAGCAGCCGAACATGGTGCCGAACTTTTCCGCCGCCGCGGCCGTGGCGCGCTCGCCCTCATGATGGAACAGGCGCTGCAGGGCGGTGGGGGAGAGATAGACCGGCAGGTCGATCTTCTGGCCCATCACGGTGACGGAGAGGTCCACATCGGAGACGCCACGCAGCACGCTGGGCACCAGATCGCAGCTCTCGAAAGAGGCGCTGTTGCGCCGCAGCGTTACCTCGTCATCCGCGCCGCCATCGATGTAATTGAAGATCGGCCCCGGAAGACGGTTTTTGGCCAGACGGCGGAAATCATGGAAATTGTGGCAATCGGCAAGACGCATCGGACGGGGCTTCTTCCTTGGGGCGGACCGGCGACTATAAGGCCTTGATCCGGCGCAGTTTGAACAGGTTTTTGCTTATTCCGGGTAAGAGAGTTCGGCTGCGACCTTCTTGAGCGCGGCGAGCGCACGTTCGCGCGCCTCGGTGCCCTTGTCTTCCGGATGTTCGATATAGGCGCAGGTCAGCACCCCGATCGCCTCATGCCCGTGGCCATAGACCGGCACGCTGAGGTCGGTCACGCCGACCAGCTGGCCGGAAGGTTCGGTGCGGGAGCCCTGGGCGCGGATGGCATCGAGATGTTCGGCCACATCGGCAATGCGGCCCTCGGCATCGGCGACGCCCCACACGCCCAGCGTCTCCACCACCCGGTGCGGCGGCTGGAAGGCCAGCAGCGTCAGGCCGGAGCCGGTGGTCAGCAGGTCGATCTGGCCGCCGAGCCGGGCCCGGAATTCAAAATGCGCGTTCGGCGTTGCCTGGGCGACGATGATGCCGATGCTCTGCTCCGGCACCACCAGATGGCAGGACTGGCGCTGCTCGCGGGCAAACTCGTCCATCAGGGGCTGGGCCTTCGCCACCAGCCGGCGCAGCGGCGGATGCCGGGTGGCGAGCAGATAGAGCTTCATGGTGAGGGCGTAACGGTCGCCGCCCTCAATGCGCGTGACATAACCGCGCGCCACCAGCCGCTCCAGCATGCGGTAGATCTGCGAGGGGCTGAGCCCCATGGCCTTGACGATCTCGGCCCGGGTCAGGCCGCGGGCCTGGTCCGCCAGAACCTCAAGGATATCCAGCCCCTTATCGAGAGCGGGCGCGCGGTAACGGTCCGCGGCGGCATCCGCAGCCGCCTTGGGGGCCGCGCCTCCCGTCTTCTTCATCGGCATTCATTCCTCCCACCACCCCTTTCGGGGCATCACCGGGCTTTGCGCCTCGTCTTAACCGGCAAGGCCGCATCCGGAAAGCACCTGCCGGAGAGCCCGCCTCGTAATTCATACTTGCACCGTCAATTCATATGTGAACTATATATTCATATAAGAACCAAACAAGGTGTTTGGGAAAAGGGATATCCGGAGGAAACGGTGCGTCTTCAGGACAAGACCATTCTGGTGACTGCCGCCGGGCAGGGCATCGGGCGGGCGAGTGCGCTTGCGCTGGCAGCGGAAGGGGCGAAGGTTATCGCCACCGACATCAAGGCCGAGCTGCTGACGGACCTTCCCGGAATCGAAACCGCCGTTCTGGACGTGACCGATGGCGAGGCCGTGAAGGCGATTGCCGCGAAAGCCGGCCCGCTCGACGGGCTCTTCAACTGCGCCGGCTACGTGCATAACGGCACGATCCTCGACATCTCCGACGAAGCCTGGGATTTCAGCGTCAGCCTGAATGTGACGGCGATGATGCGCCTGACGCGTGCCTGCCTGCCGGGCATGCTGGAGCGCTGCAAGGAAAAGGGCACCGCCGCCATCCTCAACATGGCGTCGATGGCCTCCTCCATCAAAGGCTTCCCGAACCGCACCGCCTATGGCGCAACCAAGGCGGCGGTGATTGGCCTCACCAAGGCCGTCGCGGCTGATTTCGTGAAGCAGGGCATCCGCTGCAATGCGCTGTGCCCCGGCACCGTGGATACGCCGAGCCTGCGCGGGCGCATTGCCAGCGCGGCCGACCCGGTGCAGGCGGAAAAGGACTTCATCGCCCGCCAGCCGATGGGCCGGCTGGCAACCGTTGCCGACATCACACCGATGGTCGTCTACCTGCTCTCGGACGAAAGCCGTTTCGTCTCCGGCCAGGCGATGTCCGTCGATGGCGGCGTGACGATCTGACGGGAAGCCGGTGCCCGTCGGCGCCGGCTCCCAAAAAAGCAAAGGCCGCCGATAAAGCGGCAATGACGGGCGCAAAGCCCGCGAGACAACCGGGTGGAAATCATGACGGCTCTTGTGAAGCTCGATACCATCGAGAAGCGCTTTCCGGGCGTGCACGCCCTGAAATCCGTCAGTTTTGAGCTGAATGCCGGCGAGGTTCACGCCCTGATGGGCGAGAATGGCGCGGGCAAATCCACGCTCATGAAGATCCTCTCCGGCGTCTACCAGCCCGATGGCGGCAAGATCATTGTCGACGGGCTGGAGGTGAGCCTGCCGACCCCGCGCACGGCGCAGGCGCTCGGCATCGGCATCGTGCACCAGGAACTGGCGCTTATGCGCGACCTTACCGTGGCGCAGAACATCTGGATCGGGCGCGAGCCGCGGCTCTCCTTCGGCCGGCTGGACGAGGCGAAGCTGAACGCCGATGCCGCCGCCATTTTCGAGAGCATGAACATCCGCATGGACCCGCGCGCCATCGTCGGCGAGCTGACCATCGCCCGCCAGCAGATGGTGGAGATTGCCAAGGCGCTCAGCTACCGCAGCCGCGTGCTGATCATGGATGAGCCGACGGCGGCACTGAATGATGCGGAAATAGCCGAGCTTTTCACCATCCTCAGGCAGCTGCGCACCGAAGGCGTGGGCATCATTTATATCAGCCACAAGATGGACGAGATCAAACGCATCTCCGACCGGGTGACGGTGATGCGCGACGGCGCCTATGTCGGTACGGTGAATGCCGCCGAAACGCCGATCTCGCAGATCATCTCCATGATGGTGGGGCGCGAGCTTACCGACGAGCAGGCCCGTATCCCCGACCTTTCCGCCGCCCCGATGGCGCTGGAGGTAGAGCACCTCTCCCGCGGGCATGAGCTGAAGGACATCAGCTTTACCCTCAAGCAAGGCGAGATCCTGGGTTTTGCCGGGCTGATGGGCGCCGGCCGCACCGAACTTGCCCGCGCCATCTTCGGCGCCGAGCCGGCGCAAAGCGGCGAAATCCGCGTGCATGGCAAGCCGGTGCAGATCGGCAGCCCTGCCGATGCGGTGAAGGCCGGCATCGGTTATCTCAGCGAGGACCGCAAGCATTTCGGCCTCGCGCTCGGCATGGATGTGCGCGCCAACATCGCCATGGCAAGCCTGCCGCGTTACGCCGACAAGCTCGGCCGCATCAACGAGGCGGCGCTCGCCCGCATCGCCCGCGACTATATCGACATGCTGAACATCCGCACGCCGGGGGATGCGCAGGAAGTGCGCCTGCTCTCCGGCGGCAACCAGCAGAAGGTGGTGATCGCCAAATGGCTGCTGCGCGACTGCGACATCCTGATTTTCGATGAACCCACGCGCGGCATCGATGTAGGCGCGAAGGCGGAAATCTACCGCCTGCTCACCGAACTCGCCCTACAGGGCAAGGCCATCATCGTGATCTCCAGCGAGCTGCCCGAAGTGCTGCGGCTGTCGCACCGGATCGCGGTCATGTGCGAGGGACGGCTGACCGGCATCCTGCCCGGCGGCGCCTCGCAGGAGGAAATCATGGCGCTGGCAACCGAGCGTGAAGCGCTCGCTGCCGAATAAGCAACAGACCAGAGCGCCCAACGGAGAAAAAGAATGAGCGAGAAGGAAGCCCGCAAGGGCAGCGCCCACCAGAAGCTGCTCGCCTTTGCCAGCCTGATCGTGCTGGTGATCGGCTTTTCGCTGGCGAGCCCCAACTTCTTCCAGGTCGACAATATCCTGTCGATCCTGCAGGCCACCTCCGTCAACGGCGTGCTGGCAGTGGGCGTGACGATGGTGATCATCACCGGCGGCATCGACCTTTCCATCGGCACGATGATGACCTTCTGCGCCGTGGTCAGCGGCATGGTGCTGACCTGGCTCGGCCTGCCGCTGATCCTGGGCGTGATTGCCGGCATGGCCGCAGGCGCGGCCTGCGGCCTCGTTTCCGGCACCCTCATCGCCAAGGCCAAGATCCCACCCTTCATCGCCACGCTCGGCATGATGCTGGTGCTTAAAGGCCTGTCGCTGATCCTGACCGGCACCAAGCCGATCTATTTCAACAACACGGATGGCTACACCGACATCTCGCAGGGCTCGCTCATCGGCGACCTGCTGCCGGTCTTCCCCCTGCCGAACGGCGTGCTCATCCTCTTTATCGTGGCCGCCATCGTGGCCTGGGTGCTCTCGCGCACCGTGCTGGGCCGCTACACCTTCGCGCTCGGCTCCAACGAGGAAGCAGTCAGGCTTTCCGGCGTCAACACCGACGCCTGGAAGATGGGCATCTATGCCCTCGCCGGCTCCATCTGCGGCATTGCCGGCATCCTGATTTCCAGCCGCCTCAACTCCGCCCAGCCGGCCCTTGGCCTTGGTTACGAGCTGGAGGCGATCGCCGCGGTGGTGATCGGCGGCACATCCCTTTCCGGCGGGCGCGGCACGGTTCTCGGCACGCTCATCGGCGCCCTCATCATGTCGGTGCTCACCAACGGGCTGCGCATTCTTTCGGTAGCCCCGGAATGGCAGACGGTTGTTACCGGCGTGATCATTATCGCCGCGGTTTATGCCGACCAGATGCGTCGGCGCTCGGCGAGGTGACCTCAAGGGGGGCGGGGGCCGCGCGGGAGTGGCCCCTCTCCCCCTCGAGTTTTCAAAAGCAGCAAAACAAGTCCAACCCAGGGAGACGAAACAGATGGTTACAAGACGCACCCTGATTGCGGCAGCCGCCATGGCCGCCATGATCACCTCCGCCGGCCCGACCTTCGCGCAGGACAAGGTCTATATCCCGCTCATCTCCAAGGGCTTCCAGCACCAGTTCTGGCAGGCCGTGAAGGCGGGCGCCGAGCAGGCCGGCAAGGAGCTGAATGTGGAAGTCAGCTTTGACGGCCCGGATAACGAAACCCAGGTCGACAAGCAGATCGACATGCTGTCTGCCGCGCTCGCCAAGAAGCCGGCCGCCATCGGCTTTGCCGCGCTTGACAGCCAGGCCGCCATTCCGCTGCTCAAGAAGGCGCAGAAGGAAAACATCCCGGTCGTGGCGTTTGACTCGGGCGTCGACAGCGACATCCCCGTGACCACCGCTTCCACCGACAACATCGCTGCCGCCGCGCTGGCCGCCGACAAGCTGGCCGAGATGATCGGCGGCGAAGGTGAAGTGGCCGTGGTGTGCCATGACCAGACCTCGCGCACCGGCGTTGACCGCCGTGACGGCTTCCTTAACGAGATCAAGGCCAAATATCCGAAGATCAATGTCGTGACCGTCGAGTACGGTGGCGGCGACCATCTGAAGTCGACCGAGATCACCAAGGCGATCATTGCCGCCCATCCGAAGCTGAAGGGCATCTTCGGCACCAATGAAGGCTCCGCCATCGGCGTAGTCAACGGCGTGAAGGAAATGAACGCCAAGGTCGTGATCGTCGGTTACGACAGCGGCAAGGCCCAGAAGGATGCCATCCGCTCCGGCCTGATGGCAGGCGCCATCACCCAGAACCCGGTCGGCATCGGCTATGAGACGGTGAAGGCCGCCCTGGCCGCCACCAAGGGCGAAAAGCTGCCCAAGCACATCGATACCGGCTTCTACTGGTACGACAAGACCAACATCGACGATCCGAAGATCGCCGCTGTTCTCTACGACTGATCCCCGTGATCGCATGACACCGGCAGCCCTGCCCGCCTTCCCCGCTTTCGCAGCGGCACTGGCGGGCAGGGCTGCCGGCCCCTGATTTGATACCCCCTCGAGGACAGACATGAAGCTGCTGCGCTATGGCCCCGCGGGCCAGGAAAAGCCGGGCCTGCTCGATGCAGCCGGCCGGATCCGCGATCTCTCGCCCCATGCGGATGATATTGCCGGCGACGTCCTCACCCCCGGCGGCCTTGCAGCGCTGGCTGCCCTTGATGTGGAAAGCCTGGCGCTCGTCCCCGGCACTCCCCGTATCGGCCCCTGCGTGGGCCGGGTGGGCAAGTTTATCTGCATCGGCCTGAACTATGCCGACCATGCCGCCGAGAGCGGCATGGCGATCCCCAGCGAGCCGGTGGTCTTCAACAAATGGACCTCGGCCATCTGCGGGCCGGATGACGATGTGGAAATTCCGCGCGGCTCGACCAAGACCGACTGGGAAGTCGAGCTGGGCGTCGTGATCGGCAAGGGCGGGCGGTATATCGAGGAGAAGGATGCCCTCTCCCATGTGGCCGGTTACTGCGTGATCAATGACGTGTCGGAGCGCGAATGGCAGATCGAGCGCGGCGGCACCTGGGACAAGGGCAAGGGCTGCGACACCTTCGGCCCCATCGGCCCCTGGCTCGTCACCCCCGATGAGGCCGGCAATATCGACGATCTGAAGATGTGGCTGGAAGTCGACGGGCACCGTTACCAGTCCGGCTCCACCGCCACCATGATCTTCAAGGTGCCGCACATCATCGCCTATCTCAGCCGCTTCCTGTCGCTGCAGCCGGGCGATGTGATCTCCACCGGCACCCCGCCGGGCGTCGGGCTGGGGCAGAAGCCCCCGGTCTATCTCAAGGGCGGCGAAGTGATGCGCCTTGGCATTGAAGGGCTGGGCCAGCAGACCCAGAAAGTGGTGCGCGCATGACCAAGATTACCGGCCTTCGCACCGTCGACGTGCGTTTCCCGACCAGCCAGCATCTGGATGGTTCGGACGCCATGAACCCCGACCCGGACTATTCCGCCGCCTATGTCATCCTGGAGACGGACAGTGCCCATGAAGGCCATGGGCTGACCTTCACCATCGGGCGCGGCAACGAGATCTGCATTGCCGCCATCGAGGCGCTGAAACCGCTGGTAGTCGGGCTCGACATGGCATGGGTGGCGGCCGATATGGGCCGCTTCTGGCGCCACATCACGTCGGACAGCCAGCTGCGCTGGATCGGCCCCGACAAGGGCGCCATCCATCTGGCGACCGGCGCGGTGGTGAATGCGGTGTGGGACCTCTGGGCCAAGCTGGAAGGCAAGCCGGTGTGGCAGCTGGTGGCCGACATGTCGCCGGAAGAGCTGGTGCGCTGCATCGACTTCCGTTACCTGACCGACTGCATCACGCCGGAATGGGCGCTGGAGTTCCTGACGAAGCAGGCCGCAACCAAGGCCGGGCGGGTGGCGACGCTGAAGCGGGAGGGTTACCCCTGCTACACCACCTCCGCCGGGTGGCTGGGTTATGATGATGCCAAGCTGCGGCGCCTGTGCCGCGAAGCTGTCGATGCCGGCTTCAAATACATCAAGATGAAGGTCGGCCGCGATCTGGCCGACGATATCCGCCGCCTGACCATCGCCCGCGACGAGGTTGGCCCCGACATCAACCTGATGATCGATGCCAATCAGGTGTGGGAAGTCGATCAGGCTATCGACTGGGTAAAGAAACTCTCCTTCGTGAAACCCTGGTTCATCGAAGAGCCGACCAGCCCCGACGATGTGGCCGGCCACCGCAAGATCCGCGAAGCGGTGGCGCCGGTGCAGGTGGCGACCGGCGAGATGTGCCAGAACCGCATCATGTTCAAGCAGTTCATCATGCAGAGCGCCATCGACGTGGTGCAGATCGACAGCTGCCGCCTTGGCGGGCTCAATGAAGTGCTGGCGGTGATGCTGATGGCGGCAAAACACGGCCTCAAGGTGTGCCCGCATGCCGGCGGCGTGGGGCTGTGTGAATATGTGCAGCACATGTCGATGATCGATTATCTGTGCATCGCCGGCACGCGCGAGGGCCGGGTGATCGAATATGTCGACCATCTGCATGAGCATTTCCTCGATCCGTGCGTGATCAGGGATGCCGCCTACATGCCGCCGACGATGCCGGGCTTTTCCATCCAGATGAAGGCAGATAGCCTCAAGACCTATCGCTTCAAGAGTGCCGCCTGATGGATTTGCATCTTAAGGACAAGGTGATCGTCATTACCGGTGGCGGCTCCGGCATCGGCGCCGGGATTACCGAAGTGCTGGCCGAGGAAGGGGCCCGCCCCGTCATCCTCGCCCGGCGCCCGCCGGATACCGGCTGGCTCCGGAAGACCGGCGCGGATTTCGTGCAGGTGGAACTCTCGGATGATGAAGCCTGCCGGGCGGCCATCGCCACGGTGCAGGCGCGCCATGGCAGTGTGCACGGGCTCGTCAACAATGCCGGCGCCAATGACGGTATCGGCCTTTCCAGGGGGCCGGATGCCTTCCGCGCCAGCCTTAACCAGAACCTCATCCATTATTACCTGATGGTGCAGTTGCTGCAGGACGACCTGAAAGCGAACAAGGGCGCCATCGTCAATATCAGCTCCAAAACCGCGCTTACCGGCCAGGGCAATACCTCGGCCTATGTGGCGGCCAAGGCGGCGCAGCTGGGGCTGACGCGGGAATGGGCGGTGGAGTTCCTGCCCTTTGGCGTGCGCGTCAATGCCATCGTGGTGGCGGAGGTGATGACCCCGCTTTACCAGCGCTGGCTCGGCACATTGCCGAACCCGGAGCAGAAGCTGGCTTCCATCACCGCCAATATCCCGCTGGAAAAGCGCATGACGACGGCGCGCGAGATTGCCGATACTGCGGCCTTCCTGCTCTCCGACCGGGCCAGCCACACCACTGGCCAGTGGCTTTTCCCCGACGGGGGATATGTGCATCTCGACCGGGCGCTGAGTGCGGAATGAGGGCTAGCCGCTAGTCCTCATACCGGCCAGCACTCTCCCGGTTGCGCTCATATTGCCGGGCGAGCGGGAACGGCGGCAGCCAGGCCTCGCGGCGGATGGTCCAGAGTTCGTAGGTGGGTTTCAGCCGGTTGGGCTCGTCCAGCGCACCGAGGCTCACCTCGACCTCATCTTCCCACCGGGCAAAGACGGAGGAACCGCACTGCGGGCAGAAATGCCGGCCCGCATGCTCATGGGTCTTGCCCGTTATGGTTACTGCTGCTTCCGGAAACATCGCGGCGGCGTAAAACAGGGCGCCGTGATGTTTGCGGCAATCAAGGCAATGGCAGATGCCGACCCGGTAAGGCCGGCCTGTCGCCACGAAACGTACGCCGCCGCACAGGCAGCCGCCCTTGTACTCCTCCATGTCGACCCCCCCTTTCTTGTCCGGCGCCATAGGGCCGGACAAGAAAGGCTATCAGATGGCGGGGCTGGCGCAGAGGCCCTGCCCCGGCAGCTCACGCAGCCCGGAAGGCGCCGACAAAAAACTCGACGAGGCCATAGGGCGCATTTTCGCCCAGACACAGCTTCTGCATCATATGCGCCCCGGCGGCCGCGGCCTCGCTGCGGGCAAACATCACGCTTTCATAAGCCGTGAGCGCCGCTTCGATATCGCCGGGATGGGCGACGATGGCGAGCGCGAGTTCGGCACCATCCAGCATGGCAAGGTTGGCGCCATCCCCCGCCGGCGGCATCAGATGCGCGGCGTCTCCCACCAGCGTTACCCCCGGCACCCGCTCCCAGCGATGGCCGGTGGGCAGGGTGTGGAGCGGGCGCGGCACCAGCGGCTGATCGCTGTCGGTAATGAGCGCGGTGAGCTGGGGTGCCCAGCCGGCGAACTCGGCGGCAACACGCGCCCTGGCGGCAGCCTCGTCGGTAAAATCGATCCCGCCAACCCACTCGGCCGGGCGGCCAAGCGCGATATAGGCGTGCAGCACGCCTGACGGCTCCCGGTGGGCGAAGATGCCCTTGCCCGGCGCCAGCGCAAAAAGAGCGCCGCCGCCAACCGCCGCTGCGGTAGCCGGGTGGCGGGTATCTGCCTCTTCCAGCCAGCTTTCGATGAAGGTCGTGCCGAAATAAGCCGGCTGGGCATCCGACAGCAGAGGCCGCACCCGCGACCAGGCACCGTCCGCCCCCACCAGCAGCCGCGTGGTGGCAGAACCGCCATCGGCAAAAAGCAGCGTGCGCCAGCTATCGCCCAGCGCGCGGGTGCCGGTTAGCTTGCGGCCCCATTGCACGGTACCTTCGGGCAGGCTTTCCAGCAGTAGCCGGCGCAACTCCCCGCGCAGCACTTCCGGCCGGCCGCCGGTGCCGTCATCCGGCTGGTCGAGCAGCACCATGCCGCGCTGGTCCAGCACGCGCGAGGCTTGCCCGCCCTCGTGGACGAGAGCACGGAACTTGTCATGCAGGCCGGCGGCTTTCAGCGCCACCTGACCGTCATGCTCATGGATATCCAGCAGCCCGCCCTGTTTGCGCGCCTCCGGCGAGGCGTCGGCCTCATAGATGGTGGCGGGGATGCCGTGGCGATGCAGCACGCTGGCAAGGGCAAGGCCGCCGAGGCCTGCCCCGACGATGGTGACCGGTGTCGTCATCAGTTCTGCCTTTCAGGAAGGGCCGGCGGGACCAGCCGCAATGCGCTTGGAACGCCGTTCCAGTGAGATTTAATTGGAACATTGTTCCAGTCCTGTCAAGATGGCGCGCATGACGACCAGAACAGAGACATCCGGCCGCAACGCCGCCCGCAGCCGCCCCGGAAGGGCGGACCGGCGCACCGAGGCGCTTTCCCGCGAGAAGATTGTGGCGGCGGCCATCGGCATTCTGGATGCGGAAGGAGAAAGTGCGCTCACCTTCCGGGCGCTGGCGGCACGGCTTTCAACCGGGGCCGGCGCGCTTTACTGGCATGTGGCCGACAAGGGCGAGTTGCTGGCAGCCGCCAGCGACGATGTGCTGACCCGGACCTTTGCCACCCTGCCGCAGGAGGCAGACCCGGCCAGCGCCATCCGCACGCTGGCGCTGGCGATGTTTGATATGATCGACCGTCACCCCTGGGTCGGGACGCAGTTTTTCCGCGAACCCTGGCAGCTCAGCATGCTGCGGATTGTCGAGGGCATCGGCGGGCCGCTGCAGAAGCTGGGCGTGCCGGACGAGGCGCTGTTCGATTGCGGCTCGGCACTGCTCAACTACATTCTGGGTGTTGGCGGGCAAAACGCCGCCAATGCCCGCCTGCCAACGAAGATCATGGAACGCGAGCCCTTTCTGGCAGATGTGGCCAGACGCTGGAAACAGCTGGACCCGCAGCAATTCCCCTTCGTGCACCGCGTGGCAGACAGCCTGCCGGGCCATAATGACCGGCAGCAGTTTGTCGCCGGCGTAGACCTGATCCTCGCCGGGATCGAGGCACGGTATCCGGCAGCCCGCAACCTATGAACGTATGCGCTCGATAAGCTTCTGAAGGCACTCTACGAGTGCAACGGCTTCGTCCTCTGCAAGTTCAACTGGATCGCCATGTGGCTCTCGCGTCTTGATCATCAATGAGCCATGACCCTCAGCGATCCAGAGGGTTATCCAATCCGCGACAGTGTGTATTTCCAGAGCTTTTTCCACTCACCTCTCCCGCCATAAAATGCCCCCGACCGACGACCCGGTCCTACCCTTCTTTACTCAATAGGCCGGCACCTTCCAGCCCGAGATCCAGCGCTGGCGCAGGGCATCACCCTCGCCGGGAAAACCCTCGCCGGTCAGGATGCTTTCTCTGATCCGCTCGGTACGGAAATGGCGGATATCCTGCCGCAGTTCACACCAGGCGACGATGTTTGCCGTCTCGGAATAATAAATGAGCGCTAGCGGGCGGATGGTGCGCCGGCTTTCCCGCCCCTCGGCATCGTGGTAGGCAATGGCAAGCTTCAGCTCCTCGCGGATGGCGCGGCGCAGCCCGGCAAGGTCAATCCCCGTCGGTTCCGGCATCACCGTGCCCCAGGCATGGAGGGCGCGGGCGCTCAGCGTCTGGCGCAGCGGCGGCGGCAGGGCGGCTGCCAGTTTCTGCTCCACGCGGGCGGCGGCCGCCTTCATCTCGCTATCACCGGTGCGGGCGAGCAGCGCGAGGGAAAGCACCAACGCTTCCGTTTCCTCAATGGAGAAATTGAGCGGCGGCAGGGTAAAGCCGGGGCGCAGCACATAACCGATGCCGCGCTCCCCTTCGATGGGCACACGCATGGCCTGCAGCGCGGCGATATCGCGGTAGAGCGAGCGCTGCGTTACCTCCATGCGGCTCGCCATTTCCGCCGCCGTGACCGGCCCGCGGGCAAGACGCAAAATCTGGATGATCTCGAAGAGGCGCGCCGCCTTGCGCATGGCCCCGGCCCTTCCCCAATTTTCCGCCGCCCTGCACAACGCAACTGACACAAGGCTGGCCATTGCCGCTTGTTATAAGAGGCACTGAAAAGAGCGGATTACAAGGCATCAGGCCAAAATCCGCCTCCCCTCTGGCAGGCGACAACTGACATGTCCTACACGGCAAATCTCTGGGTCTATTTTGCGCTCGTCTTCGGCATCATCATCGTGCCGGGCATGGACATGCTCTATGTGCTGACTAATGCGCTGACCGGCGGCAGGAAAGCCGGGCTTTCCGCCACCGCCGGCATCATGGCAGGCGGGGCCGTGCATACGGCTTTCGGTGCGCTCAGCGTGGGCATGCTGCTGCAATTCGTGCCCTCGCTCTTTACCGTGATGCTGTTTGTCGGCGCGGCCTACATGGCCTGGATCGGGGTGACGCTGGTGAAAAGCAGCATCGTCATCGACCATGTTGAAGGCAGCGCGCGGCGCAGCGCCTGGGTCGCCTTCCGCCAGGGGGCGATTACCTGCCTTCTGAACCCCAAGGCCTATCTCTTCGTCTTCACCGTGTTTCCGCAGTTCCTGCGCCCGCAATTCGGCGCGCTGCTGCCGCAGGCGGTAGCAATGGGCGCGGTGACAGTGCTGACACAGCTCGGCATCTATGGCGGCCTCGCGCTGGCGGCCGCCCGGGCGCGCCACCTGCTGACATCGAGCCCGCAGGGTACCGTGCTGGCTGGGCGGCTGGCGGGAGTGCTCTTTATCGCCGTGGCCGCCCTCACGGCCTGGCACGGGGTGGCGGCGCTCAACGCCTGAAACATGCAGCGCTTCACATAAGCGCGAGACGGACAGTCAGAGGCTGTTGTGTCGCACGGAGGCTCAAGTATCGTCAGGCCTTTCCGCGACAAGGGGGCAGCCGCCGCTGCCCCCTCCACAAACAGGGAAGCGCCCGCGCCATGACCGATCTTTCCGCCTTCGCGATTACCAAGCGCTGGCCGGCCAAACACCCGGACCGCATCCAGCTTTATTCGCTGCCCACTCCCAACGGGGTGAAGGTGTCGATGATGCTGGAGGAGACCGGGCTCGCCTATGAGCCGCACACCATCAATATCGGCGCCAACGAAACCTGGACGCCGGAGTTCCTGTCACTGAACCCCAACGGCAAGATTCCGGCGATCATTGACCCCGACGGCCCGGACGGAAAGCCGTTCGGCCTGTTTGAATCCGGCGCCATCCTCGTCTATCTGGCCGAGAAGACCGGCAAGTTCCTGCCGACCGATCCTGCGCTCAAATACGAGACGCTGCAGTGGGTCTTCTTCCAGATGGCAGCAGTGGGCCCGATGTTTGGCCAGCTGGGCTTCTTCCACAAATTCGCCGGCCGCGAATATGAGGACAAGCGCCCGCGCGACCGTTACGCCGCCGAGAGCAAGCGCCTGCTGGGCGTGCTGGAAGACCGGCTTGCCACCCGCCAGTGGATCATGGGCGACGCGTTCACCATCGCCGACATGGCTCTGCTCGGCTGGGTGCGCAACATCAATGGTTTCTATGAGGCCGGCGAACTGGTGGATTACGCCAGCCTCAAGCATGTGCCCGCCTGGCTTGCCCGCGGCCTTGCCCGCCCGGCTATCGAGCGTGCGCTCAACATCCCCGCGCGCCCTTAAGTCTGCCCTGCACCGAAAAAGCCGCCCGGCGGAACCCGGGCGGCTTTTTTATCGGAGCCTTCCTTCCGCGCCGGCCATCACACCCGTTAATGGCGCTCATCAAGATTTCGCGATTGCCCCGGGCCGCGGCTGCTGCCACCAATCAACTCTCCCGCCCGTCTTTCAAATCCCCATACGGACAAGAAGATCATGACCGCCTCGCCCGCTACCGGCCCGCTTGCCATCAGCTTTGACGATGTGAAGGCCGCGCGTGAGCGCATAAACGGCGTTGCCCATGTGACCCCGGTGCTGACCTCGCGAACAGCCGATGCGATGGCCGGGGCCAGCCTGTTCTTCAAGGCCGAGAACCTGCAGCGTGTGGGCGCCTTCAAGTTCCGCGGGGCCTATAACGCCATCTCCCGCCTTTCGCCCGAGCAGAAGAAGCGCGGCGTCATCGCCTTTTCCTCCGGCAACCATGCCCAGGGCATTGCCCTTGCCGCGCAGCTGCTGGGGGCGCCCGCCACCATCGTGATGCCGCATGACGCCCCGGCGGTGAAGCTGGCGGCAACCCGCGGTTATGGCGCCGAGGTGGTGATTTATGAGCGCGGCAAGGAAGACCGCGACGCCATCGGCAAACGCCTTGCCGCCGAGCGCGGGCTGGAGCTGATCCCGCCCTTCAACCATGTGGACATCATGGCCGGTCAGGGCACTGCGGTGCTGGAAATGTTCGAGCAGATGGAGGAGATGGGCGGCGTGCCGGACGTGCTGTTCGTGCCGCTTGGCGGTGGCGGCCTGCTCTCCGGCGCGGCCACCGTGGCGAAGGCTTTGAACCCGGCTTGCCGTGTGATCGGCGTGGAGCCGGAAGCCGGCAATGACGGCCAGCGCAGCCTTGCCGAAGGCAAGCTGGTCGAGATTGCCGTGCCCAGAACGCTTGCCGACGGCGCGCAGACCCAGTGCCTTGGCACCCTGACCTTCCCGGTACTGCAGGCGCTGGTGGAAAAGGTGGTGACGGTGAGCGATGCGCAGCTGGTTGAGGCCATGAAGTTCATGGCGAGCCGCATGAAGGTGCTGGTGGAGCCGACCGGCTGCCTTGGCATTGCCGCCGCCTTCGCCGCCGGGGAAGACATTGCCGGCAAGCGCGTGGGCATCGTGATTTCCGGCGGCAATGTGGACCTCGCCTCCTTCGCCGAGCTGTGCCTCAAGGGGGCAGCATGAAGGAAACGGGGCCGCTGCTGGTAAACGCCGCCGAACTGCCGGCCCCGGCCGGCCACTACTCCCACGCCGCGATTGCCGGCGGCATGGTTTATGTCAGCGGCCTTTTGCCCTCCACCAGCGAGGGCAAGCTGCTTTCCGCCGAACCCTTCGAGCAGCAGGCGGGGCAGGTGCTGCGTAATCTCGACGCCGTGCTGGCAAGCGCCGGCACCAGCCGGGAGAAGCTGGTTCAGGTACGTGTCTATGTGGCCGATGTGGAGCACTGGGGCGCCTTCAACCGGCTTTATGCCGACTGGATCGGCGCCCACCGCCCGGCGCGCTGCGTGGTGCCGGTGCCGGCGCTGCATTACGGCGTGGCACTGGAGGTCGAGGCGGTGGCACTGGCCTGAAAGCCAGACACAACCAGAAGAAAAAATTAACCTTACAAAAATCTATTTTCTATAAGTTCATGCCCCGGGGGAGCGATGTGCCAGCCGGGAGCGGAAGCATGAAGCGCGAGATTTTTTCCGGGCTCTATTTCTGGGGCCTGCTGATCCTCATCGTTGCGGCCCTGTGGATAACGCTCGGTTTTGCGCCGGAACTCTGTGCCGTAAAATCACGGGAAGCCTGCACAGTACTGCGCCCCTGGATATGGGCGGGGCTGGTTGCCGCCCTGACCTTGCTGTTTGCCTTTGCCGGCCAGGGCCTGACCGGCCGCTGGGGCGGTATCCTGATCGATAGCCGCAACAAGATCAGCCTCTCCCGTTTCCAGATGGCCGGCTGGAGCATCGTGGTGCTGGGAAGTGTGTTTTCGGCGGCGCTCTGCAACATCGCCGGGCTCGGCATCGAAGCCGGCAGCTACAAGGGCCCGCTGGATTTCGACATTGACGCCAACCTGCTGGGCGCCATCGGCATCGCCGGCATTTCCCTTGTCAGCGCGCCGGTAATCCTCAACGCCAAAAGCACCCGGCCACAGGCGCCGGCGGCCGCCAAAAACCAGGCCATCGACCAGCTCGGCGCCGATCCGGGCGACATGACCGAAAAGGGCCAGATCTTCGGCTGGCGCGACCCGTCCCTTGCCCGCTGGACTGACCTTTTCCGCAGCGACGATACGGCAGGCGCCGCCACTGTCGATCTTGCCAAGGTGCAGCAATTTGCCGTCACCCTGCTGCTGCTCGGCGTCTACAGCGCCGATATGCTGGTAACGCTCCATGGCGCGGACCTGATCAGCGAATTGCCGAAACTCTCGCCGGGATTTGTCTGGCTTCTGGGTGTCAGCCACGGCTCCTACCTCGTCGCCAAGGCCAATCCACTGGCTGCCCCGACAGCGCCGGCCCAGCCGCAGGATACCCCGGCAAACAGCTAACCCACGGAAAAAGCCACAGGCCGGAAGGTAAACCAAGCCGGGCGAGATATCCGCTCCGGCTTAAGCTTCTGCAAATCTCTTTCTGCCAGCATGCATACCGGAACATGACAGATACCGGCGCGGGGACGGCGGATGGGCCTTGTGGGGCGACGCACAGTGATGCTGGCGGCAGCGACGATCGGCTGCGCCTGCGGATTTCGCACGGGCCCCGGCCGCGCGCGGGAGCGCACCCTTACCTTCGTCTTCGGCCGGCCGGAGGCGAGCCCGCGCGCCCAGTGGCTGATCGCCCTCTATCGCGAGGCGCTGGCAGCGCTGGGCTATGGCTTCCGCTTCCTTGATGTGCCGCCGAACCGGGCAACGGCCATGGCGCGCAGTGGAGAGGTGGATGGCGACCTCGGCCGCATGTCGGACTATGGCGACCTTTACCCTGAACTGGTGCGGGTGGAAGAGCCCAACACCACGGTGCGCCTGGCTGCCTTCGGCACCGACCAGCTGGAGCGGGTCGAAGGCTGGGACTGGCTGGCCGATTACCCCTATCAACTGAGTTACCGGCGCGGCATCAAGCTGGCCGAAGCCCATTTTGCCAATCACCCCGAACTCGGGGTCCTGGGCGTCAACGACACGGCGCAGGGGCTGAAGCTGCTGCAGTTCCGCCGCTCCGGCCTCTATCTCGATATCGAGGAAGCCGTTTACGACTACCTCTCCACCCCCGAGGCCTATGACACGCTGCAACGCGGCCTGCCGATCATCGAGGCCGGGGTGATGCAGCAGCAGACGGGTCACGCCTTTCTCAATCGCGGCACCTGCGGCGAGCTGGCGATGCCGCTGGCGGAAAAACTGCGGGAGATGAAAGCAAGCGGCCGCTGCGGCCTGCTGCTCGACAAGGCGCTTTCGGCAGCCGGATACCGTGACCGGCCACTCTTCGGTCCGCGCCCGGGCTGACCCTGTCCGGAAGACCAGCCGGTATCAGCCCCCTGGTTTTGCCAACGGGCTGCCGCGCCCTATATTATCGAAAACAGAAGAACCGCGACCACTCCGCAGCATCCAGTTGCGGGGCAGGCACCCCGGAGGATAGGCCCATGAAGGCGCTTGAGCGGCGGCGCGTGCTGGCGGGCTCGCTGCTGGCTGCCGGAGGCATGGTACTCACCGCTGCACTCCCGGCGGCGTCCGTCAGGCAGCAACTCTCCTTCGTCTCCAGCCGGCCGGAAGCCGATCCCCGCACCCAGTGGCTGATCGGCCTTTATGGCGAAGCGCTGGGGCAGCTTGGCCTTACCCTTGTTTTTGTCGATGTGCCGGCCAGCCGGGCCGTTGCTATGGAGACAAATGGCGAGGTGGACGGCGATCTGGCCCGTGCTTATGCCTTCGGTGCGGCGCACCCGGAGATGGTGCGGGTGGAAGAGCCCAACAATACCGTGAGATTCAGCGCCTTTGCCGCTGGCGACAGCCCGGAGATTGCCGGCTGGCAGTGGCTGGAAAACTTCAAGGGCCGCATTGCCACCCGGCGGGGTATCCGGGAGATCGAGACGCGGCTGGAGAAGCTCCAGATACAGGGCCGCGCCGATATCGTGACAACACCGGAACAGGGACTGCTTTTGCTGCAGGCCGGCCGGGTGACGTTTTATCTCGATGTGGCGGATGCGGTCTTCGACTACCTGTCGACCAATGCGGCCTACGACACGCTCGCGCACGGGCAGCCCATTCGCGAGGCAGGCCTCATGGAGACCACGACCGGCCACGCCTATCTCTACCGGGCCCGCCATGAAAAGCTGGCGATACCGCTGTCGGATATCCTCCGGCAGTTGAAGGCGGCCGGGCGCAGCCAGCAATTGCTGAGCGAAGCCTTTGCCCGGGCCGGTTACCACCCTGCTCCGCTCTTCGGCCAGCGCCCCGTCTGATCGACCTTCAGCCGCTGCCTATACGAGCGTACCGGTGGGCAAGTGCCGGAGGGCGGGGGTATGATCCGGGACATAAGGCACCCTCACCTCCGGCGCACTGCGCCGGCAGCCTCCTTCGCGTAAGCAGAGCGGAACGACCAGAGATGCCCCTGCTCGCACGGCGACAGATACTGACGTGTACGGCGCAGACAACCGCCGCCGGGCTGCTGCTGGGCACCCCCGCCATGCTGCGGGCCGGGCGGCGTGAACTTTCCTTTGTCTTCAGCCGTGCCGAGGCTGACCCCCGCACCCAGTGGCTGATCGGCGTCTATCGCGAGGCGCTGGACCAGTTGGGGCTCGATTTCCGTTTTGTCGACGTGCCGCCCGGCCGGGCAACGGCCATGAGCAGGGGCGGTGAAGTGGATGGAGAACTGGGGCGCGTCCGCAGTTTCGGCGACCTTTATCCCGAACTCATCCGTGTGGAAGAACCCAACAACCCGGTGCGCTTCGTCGCCTTCGCCACCGACGCCAGCCGCAGCATTTCCGGCTGGAACTGGCTGGACCAGTATCAGGGCCGGGTTGCCACCCGCCTGGGTATCAAGGAGATCGAGGCGGCGCTGCAGACCCGCCTGCCCCATGCGCCGGGCGAAGCCGTCAACAGCATCGAGCAGGGCCTGCGCCAGCTTCAGCTTGGGCGCATCGATCTTTATCTCGACGTCGAGGAGGCGGTATTCGACTACATGTCGACCGATGCCGGCTACAAGGCACTTGGCGGCGGCCCGGCGATTACCGAGGCAGGGGTCATGGAAGCCACAACCGGCCATGCCTATCTCTACCGCGCCCGCAACGAGGCGCTGGCAGGGCCTCTGGCCGAGGTTCTGCACAAGATGAAAGCGGCAGGCCGCCACCGCGATATCCTCGCCGCCGCGCTTGCCAGAGCCGGTTATCATCCGAGCCCGGTCTTTGGCGAACGGCCGGCCTGATCCGGCGACTTCAAACCGGCCAGAATCCCGCACCAACGGCTGCACTCGGCGATAGGCAGCCGGGCGGCAAGCTGTTTATATTATCATAAATATGTAGGCTGGATCGCCGCGTGAGCATGAGCCGCCGGCGACGAGATCCGGAGGGTGGCGCCGATGGAACCGGTAAAACGGCGAACACTGCTTGCGGGTGCCCTGCTGGCCGCCGGCGGTTTTACGCTGGCCCGCCCCCGCCGGGCACGAGCTGCCCGGCAGCAGCTCTCCTTCGTCTCCAGCCGCCCGGAAGCCGAACCGCGCACCCAGTGGCTGATTTCGCTCTACACCGAAGCGCTGGATCAGATGGGCCTCGACTTCCGGTTCGTGGAGGTGCCGCCAAACCGCGCCGTTGCCATGGACCGCAGCGGGCAGGCGGATGGCGATCTCGGGCGTGTCTATGCCTTCGGCAGGCTTTATCCGGAAATGGTCCGCATCGACGAGCCCAACAACACCGTGCGTTTCAGCGCCTTCAGTGCCGACGCCGCCATGGACGTGACCGGCTGGCAGTGGCTGCGCAGTTATGACGGGCGGGTGGCCGCCCGGCGCGGCATCAGCGAGATCGAGGCCCGGCTGGAGCAATATGGCGTCAGCGGGCGCATTGACCGGGTGGAAAGCCCGCAGCAGGGCCTGATGCTGCTGCAGGCGGGCCGCGCCAGCCTCTATCTGGACGAGGCGGACGCCGTCTACGATTACATGTCCACCGACGGCGCCTATGACGCGCTGGAACACGGCCCGAAAATCCACGAGGCCGGGCTGATGGAGATCACCACCGGCCACGCCTATCTCTACCGCGCCCGCCATGAGGCGCTGGCCGCGCCGCTCTCGGCGACGCTGCGGCAACTGAAGGCCGCAGGGCGCAGCAAACGGCTGCTGGAAGACGCTTTTGCCCGTGCCGGGTACCGGCCAACCCCGGTTTTCGGCGCACGCCCGGTCTAGGTGCCCGAAAGGGGCGCCGGAGGCCTAGCGCGCCGATCCCTTCATCTTGCCGCCGATCTTGCGGTGGGTGGAGGCATGGTGGGCATGACAGATGGCGACGGCCAGGGCATCGGCAGCATCCGCGCTTTTCAGCTGCGCGGTCGGCAGCAGCACCCGGACCATGGCCTGGATCTGCTCCTTGGCGGCGTGCCCCGCTCCCACCACAGATTTTTTGATGAGGTTTGCCGGATATTCATAGACCGGCAGCCCGGCCTTGGCCGGCACCAGCAGTACCACGCCACGCGCCACGCCCAGCTTCAGGGTGGAGACGGGGTTCTTGTTGACGAAGGTTTCTTCCACCGCCGCCTCGTCCGGCCGGAAGCTCTCGATGACCTTCAAAAGCCCGTCATGCAGGGTGACGAGACGTTCGGCGAGAGGAAGCTTGTCATCGGTATCGACGGCGCCCGCCGCCACGAAGGTCAGGCGGCTGCCTTCCTGTTCGATGAGGCCCCAGCCGGTGTGGCGCAATCCGGGGTCGAGGCCGAGCAGGCGCATCGGGTCTTCCTTTTTCAAATCTGCATCAACTCTGTATCTGGCCGCAGCTTGATGACAGACTAGCCGGCAAAAGAGAACAAAAACAGATCAAACCGGCATCAGACCGCTTGAGGGAGGAACAAGGGAAGATGAAGCTTTATTTCAGCCGCAACCCCAATCCGCGCCTTGCCGTGGCGGTAGCGCGCCAGCTCGGCCTGACCATCGACTTTGAATTTGCCGAGCCTTTTGCCCCGGGACAGGCGGAGCGTTACCGACCGCTGAACCCCAACCTTTCCATCCCCATTCTGGTGGAAGGCGGCAAAAGCCTCTGGGAGGCCGATGCGATTGCCTGCCGGCTTTCCCGTGCCGCCGGATCGGATTTCTGGCGCCGGGGGGAGGATGAGCCCGACATGATCCGCTGGATCAGCTGGGGCAAGGAAAACTTCGTGCGCGCCTGCGACATGGTGCATTTCGAGCGCGGTACCAAGCAGCGCTACGGCATCGGCCCTATCGACCCGCGCCTTGTCGAAGCCGGGCTCAAACGCTTCCACGCCGCCGCTGCCATTCTTGAAGCCGAGTTTGCCACCCGGGACTGGCTGGTTGGCAGCACGCTCAGCCATGCCGACTTCCGCATGGCGACATTCCTGCCCTTCAACGAGGTGGCAAGGCTGCCGCTGGAGACCTATCCGGCCCTTGCGCGCTGGTATGGCCGGCTTGAGGCGCTGGAGGCCTGGCGCGACCCCTTTACCGGGCTCGACGCTCCGCCCCTGCCGCCGATACCGGGGCCCGGGGACTGACAAGAAAACAAAACCCCGGCGGAAGGCTCCGCCGGGGTTTTGTTTTTTGATCCGCAAGGTCGCCCGCAGGATTACTCGGCGGCCAGACGCTCCATCACATCTTCGGCGATATCGGCGTTGGTATAGACCTTCTGCACATCGTCATTATCTTCCAGCACGTCGATGAGCTTCATCAGCGAGCGCGCCTTGTCCTCGTCAGAGACGGGGGTCATGGTCGTCGGCAGCCAGACGAGACCGCTTTCGCCCGCCTCACCCAGCGTTGCTTCCAGCGCATCGCGCACGGCGGCGAACTCTTCCACCGGGGTGGTGATTTCATGGCGCTCGTCGGTGGTGTCGACATTCTCGGCACCGGCCTCGATGGCCGCTTCCAGCACCTTGTCGGCATCGCCCACCGACAGCGGGTAAGTGATGAGCCCAACGCGGTTGAAGGAGAAAGCGACCGACCCGGTTTCGCCCAGGGCACCGCCATTCTTGGAGAAGGCGGCGCGCAGTTCCGGCGCGGTGCGGTTGCGGTTGTCGGTCAGCACCTCGACGATAACGGCGACGCTGCCGGGGCCGTAACCCTCATAGCGCATCTCTTCGTAGTTATCGTCCTTGCCGGCACCCGAGGCCATCTGGATGGCGCGCTCGATGCGATCCTTCGGCATGGAGGCGGCACGCGCGGCGATAATGGCCGAGCGCAGGCGCGGGTTACCGGACGGGTCCGGGCCGCCACCGGTCTTGGCGGACACGGTGATTTCACGCGCGAGCTTGTTGAAGATCTTGGCCCGCTTGGCGTCCTGCGCACCCTTGCGGTGCATGATGTTTTTAAACTGGGAATGACCGGCCATGGCTCGGATCGCCTCTTTTGAAAACTGCTTTTGCGAAGCGCCGCCCGATGGCAGGGGCGCTTTTGGTCACATGCCGCCTCATGAAGCGGCGAGAAGGGTCGCCCGGAGGTACTGCATGGGCGGTTTGCGGTCAAGCTGCCGGCCATTCCGCAGCGCGGCAAAACCCGGCGGAAAGAGAACCAAAAACCGGCTCAGAAAGCCTCCGACGAAGGCATCAGCAGCCCGCCGACGCGCAGCGGCGCCACCTTGATCGCAAGGCCGGTGGCATCGTCCGTCTCAACCAGCACGCCCGAAAGCGTGGCCTCGCCCTTGGCCGGTTCCATGCGGGGGCCGGGAATCTTGCGCAGGAA
Organism: Radicibacter daui; assembly: GCA_030657355.1. GTDB lineage: Bacteria > Pseudomonadota > Alphaproteobacteria > Radicibacterales > Radicibacteraceae > Radicibacter > Radicibacter daui. The sequence continues at coordinate 1,117,594 of CP131056.1, read as the reverse complement.
GCGGTGAGTCGAGGCTTCCTTGTCGTTGCCGATGATACTGTCATAGTCGCCGCACATGCCGGCATCGGTCTGATAGGCGGTGCCGCCGGGCAGGATGCGGGTATCGGCGGTCGGCACATGGGTGTGGGTACCGACGACCAGCGACACGCGCCCGTCGAGATGATGGCCGAGTGCCTGCTTCTCGCTCGTCGCCTCGGCATGGAAATCGAAGAGGGCGGCATTGCAGCCGCGCCCGAGCCCGACTTCACCGAGGATGCGGTCGGCGGCGGCAAAAGGATCGTCATAGAGATCCATGAACAGGCGGCCGATGAGGTTGACCACCAGCAGCTTGCGCCCGCCGCGCACTTCCACGATCACGGCGCCGCGGCCCGGCGTGCCGCCCGGCAGGTTGGCCGGGCGCAGCAGGCGCGGCATGGCATCGATCTGCTGCACCAGTTCGCGCTGGTCCCACACATGGTTGCCGGTGGTCACCACATCGGCGCCCTGGGCCAGCAGTTCCTCGGCGATCTGGCGGGTGATGCCACGGCCGGCCGCGGCATTCTCGCCATTGATGACGACGGCATCGAGATTGTGGCGCGCCTTCAGCCCGGGCAGGTGGGTTGCAACGGCATCGCGGCCGGCGCGGCCCATGATATCTCCCAGGAAAAGCAGCCTCATCGTTCCTCGACCAGTCCTTCAGATCAAACAGCAAAAAGCAAAGGCCGCCGCAGGGCGGCCCTGAAGCGGCAGGCCCGATGGATCATCAGGCGCGACGCGCGGCGCGATTGTCGACGGGGATGCCTTCCGGCGTCACCACAAGATCGAGCCTTCTGTCATAGACGCCGCGGGGCAAGGCTTCCACCCCCTGAACGCCATAGGCGATGCCGATGGCCAGCGGCGGCAGGCCGCCATCGGCGGCAAGCGCCGCCAGCGTGCGGTCATAAAACCCGCCACCATAACCGAGGCGATGACCCTCCATATCGAAGGCCAGCATCGGCACCAGCACGATATCCGGACGCAGCAGCCGGGCGGTGGCGTCCGGCTCCAGGATGCCATAGGAGCCTTCCCGCATCGGATCGCCGGCCCGCCAGGCGCGGAAGATAAGCGGCTCCGCCAGCGCCACGATGGCGGGCAGCGCCGTGCGGGCGCCCACCTCCGCCAGCAGGGCCAGCGCCGGCTCGACAGCCAACTCGTCCCCGAAGGCGGCATAACCCGCGACCACCTTGCCGGCCGCGCCGTTCCCGTCCGGTCCGGCCAGAAGCCCCACGAGGCGGGCGGCCAGCAGCCCGGCGGCGGCGGGCTCGGCCCGCGACGCTTCGGCACGCACCAGCCGTGCGCTGCGACGGGCGGCGCGTTTGGCCGCCGTCAGCGCCGCATCGGCGGGATCGATCACTTCAACATCGGAAAGGCGGGTCATGAGCTGGTCAGCGCCGGACCCGGAAGGCCGCCGGGCAGGAAAGAAGTGGGATGGGCCGCGTGGCCGATGGCATGCCATGATCCTCCGCGCCTGCCAAAGACAGGTGGGCGCCATATACCGGGGCCAGGGCCCCGACAGGGACAGCTCCCAAGAGGATTGATATTCGGCCCGGGGATCGCTGAGCCTGTCGCGCGTTGCAGCGCCATCCCGCTGATAGAATTAGGAGCGGTCCTGCCGTTGCGCAAGGGCTTCGATGCGGGCGGTGATTTCCTGCACCCGGACTGTGGCCGCGGCCTCATCAAAAAGCGGAAGTCCCTCGGCCCCTTTCGGGCTGGCAGCTTCCTGCTGCGCCGTCTCGGCCTCATCCAGCAGCATCAGGCTGGAGAGCACCAGCAGATGGGCATCGGAGAGCATGGAGCTGACTCCGCCACTGATCTCGGCAGCCGCGCCATCGAGCCGGGCGGCAAGGCGGCGGACATGATCTTCCTGCCCGTCATCACACTGCACCGGATAGGTGCGGCCATGGACCACGACATCTACACGCGCCATTCAGCACATCCCGCAGCTGGTTTGAGGGCAACCGTTCACCATCAGACGTACTTGCCCGCCTGCAGGTCGCCGATGACCCGGTCCAGCCGGTCGCTCACCGCCTGCTCGCGCCGGCGCAGGATGTCGCGATCCGCGCGGGTGGAGATCACCTCCTCGCGCAACTCGCGCAGCTCCTCCTCGCGGTCGGCCAGCACCTTTTCCAGGTGGGCGATCGCGGCCTCCAGAGCGGCAACCGAAGTTTCAAAATCGGACATGGGGTGGAACGTTCCGGCGCGGGTCATCAGATCAGCGCCCAAGATCGGCGCAGAACCTTTTGAAATTTAGGTTTTCTTAAGGCTCTGCGTCAACAGCGCGCATCAAGCAAACGCCGGGGCGCTACAGCCCCTGAGCGCAAAACATGTCTTTTGTGTGGGAAGCCGCCGTTACCCCAGTGTCTCGACAACCGAAAAATCATCGCCATAGACGCCGACGCAGAGCACGCCATCGGTAGTAATCGCGCCGCGATACATGCCGGGCGTGTTGAAAGGCATGGCGACGGTGCCGTCCGGCCCGACGGCAATCAGGCCGGCGCCGCAATCATGCGCGGCAAGATCGGTGAAGATGGCGGCATGTGCCGCCTCGGCAAGGCCCATGCCGGCAAACTGCATGCGCGCGGCGATGTCGCGCGCCGTGGTGTGGCGAATGAAATACTCGCCGCGCCCGGTGCCGGAGACGGCGCAGGCACCGTTGGCGGCATAGGTGCCAGCGCCGATCACCGGACTGTCCCCTACCCGGCCAACCCGCTTGTTGGTGTATCCGCCGGTGGAGGTGGCGGCGGCAAGATTGCCAAGAGCATCGACGGCAACGGCGCCGACGGTGCCATGTTTTTCCGCTTCGCTCGCCGGCCGCTCCAGCTTGCCGGCTTCAGCGAGTTTCGCCCGTTCCAGATAACGCCGGCGCAGATCGGTGGAGAAATAATCCTGGGCGACAGTCTCCAGCCCCTGCTCGCGGGCGAAGGCATCGGCCCCGCTTCCCGCCAGCAACACGCAGTCGGAGGCTTCCATGATGCGGCGGGCGGCGCTCACCGGATTGCGGATAGTGCGAACGCCGGCCACGGCACCGGCCGCCAGGGTGCGACCATCCATGATGGCGGCATCAAGCTCATGCTCGCCACCGGCATTGAAAACGGCGCCATGGCCGGCATTGAACATCGGGTCATCTTCCAGCGCCCGCACCGCCGCCTCGACCGCATCGAGCGCGAGGCCACCGGCCGACAGCACCCGCCAGCCGGCCAGCAGTGCCTGCCGCAGCCCTTCGCGGGCCCGGCGATATCCCTCATCCCCCAGCTCGGCCCGGGGAATAGCCCCGGCCCCGCCATGGATCGCTATCGCCGCCTTGCCTGCTGCCACTGCCATCTGCCCTGTCCTTTCTGAAGGAGGCCCCCATCAAGGCTGAAACCGCATTCAGGGGCAAGAGCCCGGCATCGGGCTGCGACCTTCAGGCCGGAGAGGCCGCGACTGCCTCAAGAGGCTCGATGGCTTCCAGAAACACGATCCAGGCCGCCGGCAATTGCCAGTGGCGGGCGCCGCGCAGGATATGGCCGTGATAGGCCGCATCGGGGAGGAACGGCCCGCCGGCCATCGGGGTCGCGATATAGGACAGCACATCCTCATAACGCTCGCCGCCCCGACCAGTCAGTGTCAGGCGGGTTTCGCCATAGTGGTTTTCCGCTGCCGGACGCCCCGGATCGTACCCTTCAAACCCGCGCAGAGCGGCATGATTTTCAGTGGTCAGCCGGTAGATAACGCCCCAGACGTTTGCCCCCGCTTCCGGCTCGATACCTGCCACGCCGCAACGCCGCCCGGTGGAAAACCGCGGGAAGGTCAGGCGATGGTCCGCAAGCCCGGCAACGGCCACGAATTCATGGCCGGGACAGCGGGCGAGCATCTGTTCCGGATCGAGATTGGAGCCATAGGCGAAATAGAGCATCGGGGGCTTTGCTGCGATTGGAGCCTCAGTGTAAACGACGCCAAAAGTTGACAACCATGGCGTGCTAGACTGTTCATTTTGCACAAAATGTTAACCAAACCATGTTAGCGAATAGGATAGATTGCGACTAGCATGCAGCCCTCTGACAGAGGATTGAGCCATTCTCAGCGAAGACGAAATAAAGGGCTACCGCGCCCTCTTCGCCGTTGCCCGGCGCAAGCCGGTGAATTTCGGATTTTGCCTTGGCAAGAAACCCCCGGGCGACGTGCTGATCCTGCACAAGCTCAAGGCCCCGCCGCAACTCGCTAAACTGGCCAAGAGCAGCGGCGAGACCCCCAAAACCGTTTGCGGTAGCCTGGCGCTGGAAGAAAAGTTGCTGACGCTTACCTGTGTCAGCGAACCCATCACTGGCCTCGCCCGCCGCATCAGGCTGTTTCTTAAACAGGTCGGCCTCAAATACACCATCCAGGTCATCGGACCGGATGGCGCCCTGCTGGAAGCCGATAGTCCGGAGGACGAGGAAGAGATAACCGGCGCCGAAGCCGAGGACAATGTCGGCAACGGGGAAAAAGCCGCTGAAGGCAGCGCGACCGGCGGGCCCGCCAACAACGACATGGACTTGCAATCCGAAGTCGCCGAATTGCGCGGCGAGGTGATTGCTCTTGGCCGCGCCAGACGCGAGCAACTTGGCAAGGACACCGCCGCCCGCATGTCCGCCGGCCTTAAGCAGGCGACCAGCTTGGCCGCCTCCGGAGACGCGACCGCGGCAATAGCCCTGCTCTCGGCGCTGCGAGATGAGCTGGAGGCGCTGCCGGAGCTGGAAGAGGAGGCCAGCCCCGAGGTCGAAGACGAGGGAGCACAGATCGGCGAGGAAGAGCTGAAGAGCGCACGCGCCCGCGTCGTCGCACTGGCCGAGGAAAAACGCGGCCAGCTTACCGGTGAAGAACGCAGCACCCTCTCCGCTGATCTCAAACGCGCCGATGCCGCACGGCAGAGCATGCGGCCGGCGGAAGCACTACAGGGTTATGAAGATGTCCGGCAACGCCTCGCCAGCCTCACCGCCGGCCGGCCGGTCAGGCTGATGCCGATCTGGCAGGAGACCAAGGAAGCGCTCGATAAGCAGATCGGGGCGCTACAGAAGGCCCTGCGCAACTATAATCACCCCGACCTGAATCAGATCGCCGACTACGGCTTTCTGGCTTTGACTGGCGGCAACCACACCAGATTGATGGCCGCGCTGTTCAATTATGATGCCCAGCCCTCGGCAAAGACGGCCACAGGGGTCAAAACCGCCCTGGATGCCTTTGATGCCCTGCTTGCCAGCGGTTCGGTGCTGGAAGATTACGACGCCAACCCTTTCGGCGTTTCGCTGAGACTTGGCCAAACCCTGCGGGATGGAGTTAGTAAATTGCAGGTCGGTCTGGAATAATAAAAGAAAGAAATTTTATCATGGATTACAGAGACGACGACCCGAGGTCACAGAACTATCAAAACTCTCAGGCACTGAACACTCAACAACTCAACTTCATCTTCAACATATTACCCAAAATAAACAGACAGCCACTAGCTACAAACCTCTTTACCCAGCAAAATACTCCCAGCTTCGGCCTGAGGGACCACGCTGTCGGCTATATCTGGCACGCCCCCGCCGATCCAGATGCCTCGGAGGTGCAGCTACGAGCCAAGACGGATGATGACGGCATCATCACCGAGCTGAATATCGCCGGCAGGCCCAAATCCAAACATGGTGGCAGCCAGGGCCAGCACTCCACCGCCTTCTCCGCCAACCGGGAAGTCATCGCCGCGGCCGTTGCCGGGCGCAACGTAGCGGACGCCAAGGCGAACATGGCGCTCCTGTTCGCTCAGTTGAAGAAATATCCTGCCTTCCGAAAGGACCGTCCGGCGCCCAACAAACAACTGCTCGATCTGCTGGATCAACTCGCGAACCCGGAGAGTGGCGGATTCCAGAAACTCAGCCTTGAGCAGTTGGGGTCACATTATCTGGAAATAAGGGACAGCCTTCCTGGTGCATCGCTGGATACCGGCATCAAGAGCAAGGTCTCCGGCGCCTCCCGCAGCAACGTCACCGGCAAGGGAGAAGGACGCACTCTTGCCGTCCTGAGAGCGCTTGAGACCACCCTGATCACAAAAGGCAAGCTCGATGGCTTACCGAACAGCCCCAAGGCTGCCGCGGAAGAGCTGGCAAAACTCTACGACGCCTCTTCGGAGATTTCTGGGGAGCTGGACGCTCAGCAGATCGCCGACCAGAGAACCAGCTTCCTCTATACAGTGGCGCAGGCCTTTCCGACCGTCTTCAGCGCCTGCTCAAAGGAGCTGAGAGCCAAGCTCGATATAGATGTTCCGGATCTGGGGAACTGGGTTGAGGTAAGCGCTCACCTGAGTGCCGGCAACCCGCGCGGCACCCGTCCGGCACCGTCCAACTTCACCGCACGAATACAGGACGGAAACATCAAGTTCGTCGGCCGGTCGGATTCGCTGAAGGATGCCGGCAGCATGGGCGACCACACCAGCAGCGAACAGCTCATGAAAAACGCGGCAACGCGCATACTGCTGCCGCGCGGAGAAAACACCACCGTACAGGACCTAATTGACGCCCTTGAGGGCATAAAAACCCGCTTCTCCCCGGAAAAATACAGCTTCTATACGAATGAGAAAATCCCGAAGAGCGACGACCAACTGACCCGCCCCTATCAGGAAAGGGCAGAAATACTCCCTCTTTATATTCGCAAGATCGACGACATCATTGCGAAACTCGGAAAGGTCAGCACCGATCAGGCCGTCAACGCCAATCAGGTAACGGATGCCGCCGAGGCCTATATGGCGCTCGTCGACAATCGCCCAACGGCCGTCAACTACTCCGCCCCTGCCGCCGGGCACGGTGAGCCGGAGGCTCTGGAAGCCTTGAGAAACATAGAAGGCGGCATCACAGATGCCGATGCCGATACCATAATGGACAGGCTCTTCGGCCTCTTCGACTGCCAGGCTGCGGTTGCCGGCGCTGAGGAAATTGCCGAATTCGACAAGGAATCGGCGGAAAGCTATCTGCTAACCGCGACTGAGGAATTCATCTATTTCGCGGCCAATGCCTACCCAGCCTCAACCACCGTTATCCGCGATGAGTTCGATTCAGATGCGGCAATGATCAAGAGGCTTACCGAGGAGATATACAAACGAGGCTCCTTGTCCCGAAGAGATGACGAATACGAAGAAAACATCATCCTGGAAGATTTACCGCCGAGGCAGGGCACTAAAAGGACAAGGGAAAAACCGCAGACCTTTGAGGAAAAGCAGGAAATCGCCCGCCGCAAGGAAGAGGAAGCCAAACGGGAGCGGAAAAGAAAGAAAGAAGAAACAGCCCTGAAACGAGCTGAAAATGCGCGAAGGCTTGAAGTTCTCGATGAAGCAGAGGAAGAGCTGACGCTGAATGACGGCAATGAGGAACAGCGCACCGGTGTCCTTAAAAAGCCCATCAAGAAGCGTTAAGTAAACTGCCAGCACGATGCTCTCCAGAGGGCACTGAAGGGCGGTGCGACACGGGCGCCGCCCTTCCCTCACGTTTGGCAAACGGATAATAGGCCTGGCAGCGCCTTTTCTACCAAGCCACCGGTTGATTTTGCCGCATCTCGCGGGCATGGTGCAGCGGCCTTGAAGAAGGCCCATTACGGCAATAGAGCCGGACGACCGGCCCGCCGTGCCTCCGCCTTTCCCAGCGACCAAGAGTCCAGGCCAGCCGCCCCATGCCCGCTTCCGCAAATTCCAGCACCGCTTCCGGCGCTTCCCATGCCGAGATGGCCAATGCCATCCGCGCCCTTTCCATGGACGCCGTCCAGAAAGCCAATTCCGGCCACCCCGGCATGCCGATGGGCATGGCCGATGTGGCGACGGTGCTGTTCAGCCGCTTCCTGAAGTTCGATCCGAAGAAGCCGACCTGGGCTGACCGCGATCGCTTCATCCTGTCGGCCGGCCACGGCTCGATGCTGCTCTATTCGCTGCTCTACCTCACCGGCTACGAGCACATGCCGCTCTCCGAGCTCAAGAACTTCCGTCAGCTGGGCGCGCGTACCGCCGGCCACCCGGAAGCCGAGCATGAAGCCGGTGTGGAAACGACGACCGGCCCGCTGGGCCAGGGCATCGCCACCGCTGTGGGCTTTGCGCTTGCAGAGCGTATGGCTGCCGCGCGTTACGGCGACGATATCGTCAATCACTACACCTACGTGATCGCCTCCGACGGCGACCTCATGGAAGGCATCAGCCACGAGGCGGCCTCGCTCGCCGGCCATCTCGGCCTTGGCAAGCTCATCGTGCTTTACGATGACAACGGCATCTCCATCGACGGCTCCACCGCGCTGTCCTTCACCGATCACACGCTCGACCGCTTCCGCGCCTATGGCTGGGATGCCCACAGCGTGGACGGCCACAATGCCGGCGACGTTGCCGCCGCCATCGAAGCTGCCAAGAAGACGCTGACGCCGACCCTGATCGCCTGCCGCACCACCATCGGTTTCGGCGCACCGACCAAGGCCGGTTCCGCCTCCAGCCACGGCTCGCCGCTGGGTGACAAGGAAATCCAGGGTGCGCGTGAAGCGCTCGGCTGGCCCTACGCCCCGTTCGAGATTCCGGACCACATCATGGGCGCCTGGCGCACTGCCGGTGCGCGCAGCGCAACCGACAGCGCCGCCTGGGAAAAGCGCCTTGCCGCCCTGCCGGCCGACAAGCGCACCGCCTTTGAAAAGGCCGAGAAGGGTGACTTCTCCGCCGAGGCTTCCGCCGCCATCAACGCCCTGAAGCAGAGCGCCAGCACGGACAAGCCCAAGCTTGCCACCCGCGCCTGCTCGCAGAAGGCGCTGGAAGTGCTGGCCGCTGCCGTGCCGACCCTCGTGGGCGGCTCCGCTGACCTGACCGGCTCCAACCTCACGCTGGTGAAGCCGCAGCAGGATGTCTCCCGCAACGACTTCCACGGCAGCTACATCCGCTGGGGTGTGCGCGAGCACGGCATGGCCGCAGCGATGAACGGCATGGCGCTGCATGGCGGCTTCATCCCCTATGGCGGCACCTTCCTCAGCTTTGCGGACTACTGCCGCCCGTCCATCCGCCTGTCGGCCCTGATGAAGCAGCGCGTTATCTATGTGATGACGCATGATTCCATCGGCCTTGGCGAAGACGGCCCCACCCACCAGCCGATCGAGCATCTGGCGGCCCTGCGTGCGATGCCGAACCTCAACGTGTTCCGCCCGTGCGACCTCGTGGAGACGGCGGAAGCCTGGGAACTGGCGGTCAACACGCCCGACACCCCGTCGCTGCTCGCCCTCTCCCGCCAGGGCGTGCCGACCGTGCGCACCGAACACACGGAAGAGAACCTGACCGCGCGCGGCGCCTATGTGCTGCGCAAGGCCACGGGTGAGCAGAAGGTCACCATCTTCTCCACCGGCACCGAAATCGAGCTGGCCATGGCCGCCCGTGACGTGCTGGAAGCCGAAGGCGTCGGCACTGCTGTCGTCTCCTGCCCGTGCTGGGAACTCTTCGACAAGCAGGACGCAGCCTATCAGGCCAGCGTGCTGGGCGCCGGCACCGTGCGCATCGCCATCGAGGCGGCGCATCCGATGGGCTGGAGCCGCTTTGTCGGCGAGAACGGCACTGTTATCGCCATCTCGAGCTTCGGCGTCTCCGCCCCGGCAGAGAAGGCCTACGAGCATTTCGGCATCACCAGCGACGCAATCGTCGCAGCTGCACGGAAGCGTTTACAAGACTGACCGTTCGGGAGCAAAAAGCACCCCGGGGGAAATGTGGCCAACCGGCTGCGCCTTCCCCGGGGCCTTCCGAACCCATGTTTTTGTCGGACCGGCCGACCGGCCGGCTGACCCTTGTCCGCCTGAATACACGCCTGACTGAAACGCCAGACTGAAATGAGGGAGTACCACCATGGCCGTTAAGGTTGCCATCAACGGTTTTGGCCGCATTGGCCGTCTCGTCTTTCGCGCGCTTGCGGAATCCGGCCGCACGGATGTGGATGTCGTTGCCATCAACGACCTCGCTCCCGCCGCCACCAACGCGCATCTCCTGAAGTATGACTCCGTTCATGGCCGTTTCCCCGGCACCGTCGAAGTCAAGGACGGCAACCTCGTCGTCAACGGCAAGACCATCAAGGTCGTGCAGAGCCCCGATCCGGCCAAGTGCGGCTGGGGTGATCTGGGTGTCGACATCGTCATGGAATGCTCGGGCCGCTTCACCGCCCGCGACAAGGCCTCGCTGCATCTGGCAGCCGGCGCCAAGCGCGTGCTGATCTCCGCCCCGGCCACCGACGAAGACCTGACGGTTGTCTATGGTGTGAACCATGACAAGCTGACCTCGGCGATGACCATCGTTTCCAACGCCAGCTGCACCACCAACTGCCTTGCGCCGGTTGCCTATGTGCTCGACAAGGCCGTTGGCATCGATCATGGCTTCATGACCACGATCCACAGCTACACCGGCGACCAGCCGACCGTGGACACCATGCATTCCGACCTGCATCGCGCCCGCGCTGCCGCTCTCAGCATGATCCCGACCTCGACCGGTGCCGCCAAGGCCGTGGGCAAGGTGCTGCCGCACCTCAATGGCAAGCTGGACGGCACCTCCATTCGCGTGCCGACGCCGAACGTCTCCGTGGTCGACTTCAAGTTCGTCGCCAAGAAGAACACCACCGTCGCCGAGATCCAGGAAGCCATCAAGGCTGCCGCCGCGTCCGGCCCGCTGAAGGGTATCCTCGGCTGCTATGACGAGCCGCTGGTTTCCCACGACTTCAACCATGACTCGCATTCCTCGATCTTCGCGCTCAAGGAAGTGAAGGTCATGGAAGGCAACTTCGTGCGTATCCTCAGCTGGTACGACAACGAGTGGGGCTTCTCCAACCGGATGAGCGACACCGCCGTTGCCTGGGCCGCTGCCAAGTAAGCAGCCCGCCGCAAGGCACCGACAAGAAAACCCCGCCGGAGCGATCCGGCGGGGTTTTTGTTTGCCGCTTCACGACAAGGGCGCACCGGGGTTGGCAAGGGCCGAGGTGCGGGCCTATAGCTCGAACCACAAGCCGTGCCGGCACGGCGACAGAAATCCAGAAGGGTTCTCTTTACTCATGTCCAAGACCGAAGCCGTTCTCTCCGCCATCGATGCCGGGCTTGATGCCTCTCTGGCGCGCCTGTTCGAGCTGCTCTCCATCGCCTCCATCTCCACCGACCCGGCTTTCAAGCCGGAAGTGGAAAAAGCGGCGGCCTGGCTGGGCAAGGCGCTGACGGATCTGGGCTTCGATGCTTCCGTGCGGCCGACGGCCGGGCACCCGATGGTCATCGGCCACATGAAGGGCCGCAAGGCGAGCCCGCATCTGGTTTTTTACGGCCATTACGATGTGCAGCCGGTCGATCCGCTCGATCTGTGGGAAACCCCGCCCTTCGAGCCGCAGATCAAGGAAGTGGGCGGCAAGAAGCGCATCGTTGCGCGCGGTGCGGCCGACGATAAAGGCCAGCTGATGACCTTTATCGAGGCCGTGCGGGCAACACTTGCCGTTGAAGGCTCCCTGCCCTGCCCCGTCACCATCGTGCTGGAAGGCGAGGAAGAGTGCGGCTCCCCCTCCCTGCCCGCGTTCCTTGCCGACAACAAGGATGAGCTGAAGGGCGACCTGATCCTGGTGTGCGACACCGGCATGGTGGCGGAAGGCGTGCCGACCATCACCACCGCGCTGCGCGGCATGGCGCGCGAGGAAATGACCATCATCGCGGCCGACCGGGATCTTCATTCCGGCATGTATGGCTCGGCTGCCGCCAACCCGATCCGCGTGCTGAGCCGCATCCTGTCGGCGATCCATGATGACAATAACCATGTGACCATTCCGGGCTTTTATGACGGTGTGGCCGAAGTGCCGGCGGAGCTGGCGGCCGACTGGGCCGGACTGCCGTTTGATGAAAAGAAGTTCCTCGGCGAGATCGGTCTTTCGGTGCCGGCCGGCGAAAAGGACATGCCGGTGCTGCACCAGCTCTGGGCCCGCCCGACGGCGGAGATCAACGGCATCTGGGGCGGTTATACCGGTGCCGGCACCAAGACAGTCATCCCCTCGGAGGCCCATGCCAAGCTCACCTTCCGCCTTGTGGGCCAGCAGGACCCGAACAAGGTGATCGACGCCTTCCGCGCCTTCGTGCGCGAGCGGCTGCCGGCCGACTGCAAGGTGCGTTTTTCCGAAGGTGACGACCATGGCAGCCCGGCGCTGGAACTGCCGCAGGGCAGCGAGGCGATTACCCGCACCAAGGCGGCGCTGACGGAAGAATGGGGCCGCAAGGCCGTGACCGTCGGCAGCGGCGGCTCCATCCCCATCCTCGGCTCCTTCAAGCGCGAGCTGGGCATGGACAGCCTGATGGTGGGCTTCGGCCTTGATGATGACCGCGTGCATTCGCCCAACGAGAAGTACGACCTCACGAGCTTCCACAAGGGCACACGCTCCTGGGCGCGCATTCTGGCGGCGCTGGCGGAATAAGCCCGCGACGTCACGACAAACAAAAAGCCCGCCGCGGACGAACCCTGCGGCGGGCTTTTTGTCGGGACAAAGCAGCGTTCAGAAAACGAAGGTGCTGCCGGAAGGTTTTGCCGGCGCTGGCCGGGACAGCGCTTCTTCCACCGGCGCCGGGCGGCCATGCAGCCAGCCCTGGGCCCAGGTGGCGCCCATGTCGCGAATAAGGGCCGATTCCTCGGCGGTTTCCACGCCCTCCACCACCACATCCATTTCCAGCGTGCCGGCCATGGTGACCATGCCGGCGATGAGGCGCCGTGCCTTTTCGCCGCGCTCCATGGCGCGCACGAAGGACTGGTCGATCTTCAGCGTATCGATGGGCAGGGTGTGCAGGTAGCCGAGCGAGCTGTAGCCGGTGCCAAAATCATCCAGCGAAATGGAGGCACCGAGCCCGCGCAGTTCCTCAAGAATATGGCGGGTGCGGGCATCGGCGCTGATGAGCGCGCTTTCATTCACTTCCAGATGCAGGCGCGAGGGGTGAAGGCCGCTCACCGAAAGCACAGAGGCGACGCGGTCGATGATGCGGTCGTCCGAAAACTGGCTGGCGGAAAGATTGGAGGACAGGAAACCGGTATGGGCAGAGGCTGCCAGGGCACAGGCCGCCTGGGTCATCACCGTCATGTCGATACGCTGGATGAGCCGCGTCTTCTCCGCCAGCGGAATGAAATCGGCCGGCGGGCGCAGGCCACCGCCGGAAAGGCGCCAGCGGGCCAGCGCCTCGAAGCCGGCCGTATGGCCGGTCGCCATATCGACGATGGGCTGCAGGAAGGGCACGAACTCGCCGCGCTCCAGCCCCTCTTCCATATCGCGCTCGAAACTCAGCTCGCCGATGAAGTCGCTATGCCCCTGGTCGACGCCAACGTCGCCATAAGCAAGGCGCAGGCGCCGCACCATGGTGCGGAACATATCGACGACGAAGGGATCGCTCTCTTCCAGCCGGTTCAGGATCTGGCGGCGGCCGACCAGCAGCATGCGGCAATCGGTCAGCGCCACGACATTGGCCGAGCGGACATGGCCGTCGATCAGCGACAGCTCACCGACGATATCGCCCTCCCCCAGCTGGGCGAGTACGCGGGAGGGTGCCCCCGGCACCTCCAGGGAAACCTCGACCGCGCCGGAGATGATGACATAGGCGACCAGCGGCTCCGGCGCCTCGCCCTGGCGGTAGATGAGCTCTCCAGCCTGGAATTCGACAGTCTGAGACATGAGGGGAAAAGCTCGGAAGACGGGGCGGGGAACGGTCCAAATGGAGCAAAAATGACGATGGCTACATCGCAAGATGAACGGCTGCGGCCCGCACGGCAATGAAGCAATCAACAGTCGTGCTGCCTGCTCACAGCCTTTTGATGTTGCCGCAGCAGTAAAAGAACACCCGGATATTCAACGCTCTGCCCGCAACAGACGCAGCCGGCTGATGCGCCGCCCTTCCATTTCAAGCACCGTGATGCGCCAGCCTTCCACCATCAGCTCTGTGCCCGGCTGCGGCAGGCGGCCAAGCCGGTCGAGCACGAGGCCGGCGGCGGTATGGAAGCCGCGCGCCTCGGCAAAACGGTGGCCGATGCGGCGGGAGACATCCTCGATATCGCTGCTGCCCTCGATGAGGAAACTGCCATCCTCCTGGGGAACGATGCCGGGTTCCACCGTGTCATGCGCCTCAGGAAAATCGCCGGCGATCATCTCCAGAAGGTCCGCCGTCGTCACCACGCCCAGGAAAGTGCCGAATTCATCGACAACAAAGGCCATGTGCACGGTGGTTTTCTTGAAGAGCTCCAGCGTGGAGAGCACGGAAGCCGTCTCGGGAATGAAGAGCGGCACCTCGACAAGCGTCTCCAGCGCCAGCGGCTGCTGTGCCTTCTGCGGGTCGGCCAGCAGAGCTTCGAGCACGCTTTTTTTGTGCAGGACGCCCAGCGGGGTATCGAGATCGTCATTACGGACAACGACCATGCGCGAATAGGGGCAGCCGGCAATCTCGGCGCGCAGCTGGCTGTCTTCGTCGGCCAGCGAAATCCAGGAAACCTCGTGGCGCGGCGTCATCGCCACCCGCACCGGGCGATCGCCAAGGCGCATGATGCCGGACATCATCTCCCGCTCCGCCGGTTCGATCAGGCCGGCGGAGGTGCCCTCGGCAATCACCGTCTCCACCTCTTCCTGCGTCATCTCCTGCCGGCGGCCGTTGCCGAGGCCGAGCAGGCGCAGCACGCCGCCGGTGGAAAGCGCGAGCAGGTGCACGGCCGGCGCCATAATACGCGCCATGAGCGAGAGCGGGCGCGCCACACGGGCGGCAATCGCCTCCGGATAAAGCAGCGCAAGGCGCTTGGGCACCAGTTCGCCGACCACCAGGGAAAGATAGGTGATAAGGATGACGACAAGTGCGGTGGAAAGCGGCCGGGCATAGGGGGCGATGAGCGGCACCCCGGCCAGCAGGCCATCAAGCTCGCCCGACAGCGACGCTTCGCCATAAGCACCGGCCAGAATGCCGATGAGGGTGATGCCGGTCTGCACGGCGGAGAGGAAGCGCGTCGGCTCGTCGGCCAGCGCAAGGGCGGCTTCCGCCCCCTTGTTACCCTGTTTGGCGGCAGCGCCGAGACGGGCCCGGCGGGCAGAGACGACAGCCATTTCGGACATGGCAAAAACGCCGTTGAGCAGCACGAGGACAAGCACGACGGCAAGGGATGTCAGAAACATGGGGGTCCGAAACGGCTCCTCTTGAAAAAATGCCTGCCAGCCAGACAAGCCCCGGCATATGGGGTTGGCCGCCGGCAAAGGCAAGGACAGGGCTGTGCCCGGCCCATCCTCGGGGGTAGTTGACGCTCCGGCAAGGGGCCGTTAATCAGGCCCCATTCCCGACTGCGGACGTGGCCTTCGGCAACAAGCGTCGCGGGCCGGCCGTAAGCGTTAACGTCAGCCAACGCAAAACCGCCTCCCGGCCCGGTTGCCCCGATGGCAAGCTGCTTTTGCGCGAAGGGAAATGCTCCCGATGACGGTAACGACAGCCCCTTCACCTTCACCTTCACCAACCCCGGCCCCGGCCACCACTCCCGGCGGTCCCGAAGAGGGCACTGTCAGCAATCTGGTGTGGGCGATCCTGCCGCTCTGCATCGTGATCTTTACCGGATTTCTGGCCATCGCCGTTCCGCTGCCGGTGCTGGCGGCGCGGGTGCATGAAGAACTGGGCTTCAGCACCACCATGGCCGGCCTCGTTATCGGCCTGCAGTCGCTGGTGACGGTGCTGACCCGCCAGCTCGCCGGGGTCACCAGCGATGTGCGCGGGCCGCGCCCGACAGTGCTGATCGGCCTGCCGGTCGCCAGCCTTGCCGGGCTCGCCTATCTCGCATCCGCCTTTATTACCCAAACCTGGTTCAGCCTTGGCCTGCTGCTGGCCGGGCGGGTGGCGATGGGCTTTGCGGAAAGCCTGTTCCTGACCGGGGCCGTGACCTGGGGCATGGCGCGGGCCGGCAGCCGCCACACCGGCAAGGTGATTGCCTGGCAGGGTATCGCGCTTTATGCCGCCTTCGGCCTCGGTGCCCCGTTTGGCCTGTGGCTGCTGGAGACCGCCCGTTTTACCGGCGTTGCCATTGCCACCATCCTGCTGCCGCTTGCCGGCCTTGCGCTGGCCCTGCTGCTTCCCGCGGCGAATTTTGCCACCAACGGTGCAAGGCGCGCGCCCTTTTACAGGGTGATCGGCATGATCTGGCGGCACGGGCTCGCCATTGCGCTTGCCAGCGCACCCTTTGCCGCCATGGCCGCCTTCATCGCGCTTTATTACGAGGCGGAAGGCTGGACCGGCGCCGGGCTCGCGATGACCGCCTTCGGGGCAGGCTATATCCTCATCCGCATCTGTTTTGCCCATCTGCCGGACCGCATCGGCGGCATGGGGGTTGGCGCCCTCTCTCTCATCGCCGAGGCGGTGGGGCAGTTGCTGCTCTGGGGCGCCCCGACGGCCAGCCTTGCCCTGGTGGGCGCGACCCTGACCGGCGTCGGTTTTTCGCTGATGTTCCCGGCCATGGGGGTGGAGGCGATGAAGCGGGTCACGCCGGAAAATCGCGGCATCGCCATCGGCGGCTTCATCGGTTTTTTCGATCTTGCGCTAGCGATCACCGGGCCGGCGGCGGGGCTGATCGCCGGGCCTTTCGGTTATCGGGCTGTCTTTCTGGCCGGCATGCTCTGCTGCCTCGCCGCCTTCGCGCTCGTCATGGCGGCGCGCCGGCCGAAGAGCCTCATGTGAGCCTGGCCGTACAAGGATGCCGGTGACGCGCTATACTGGCCCCCTTTTTGACCATCAGGAAACCGGCTGCAGGCCATGGCACGGCGCAATCACCGCGCTCAGACCGCCTTCTGGCGATCGGACGATCTGGATGCCGAACTACTGAAAGGGCAGTTCGCCGACTATGTCTATGATTTCCACGTGCATGAGACGGCCTGCCTTGCCCTCATCACTGAAGGCGCCATCCATATCCGCATGCCGGGCCATGATTTCATCGCCCGCAAGGGTGACCTCTACGCCATCGACGCCGATGCGCCGCATGCCGGCGAGCCGGTGGATGGCAGCGGCTGGAGCCAGCGCACGCTCTATATCGATGTGGAAGCCCTGCGGCGCCCGCTCGGTGGCAGCCCGCGCGGCACCAGTTCGCTGAAGGGCCCGGTCATCCGCGATGCAGGGCTCAACCGGCTCTTCCTCGACATGCATCTGATGAGCGAACAGGGGCTGGAGCCGCTGGCGCGCGACCAGCACTTCCTCGACCTGTCGCAGCGGCTGGGGGAGCGGCATATGCGCGATGCCGCCGTACCGGATGAAAGCCGGCAGCGGACAACCGGCGAGGCGCTCGCGGTAAAACGGGCACGGGACTATCTGGAAGAAACACTTGCCGGCAAGGTCAGTCTTGCCGACCTTGCCGCTGCCAGCGGCCTGCCGCCCTACCGGATTTACCGCGCTTTTGAAAAGAGCGAGGGCATCACCCCGCACACCTTCCAGCGCCAGACCCGTGTGCGCCATGCCGCGCGCCTTATCCGGCTGGGCGAGCCGCTGGCCGAGGTGGCGGCAGCCTGCGGCTTTGCCGATCAGGCCCATATGACGCGCAGCTTCTTTCGCCAGATGGCAGTAACCCCGGGCGCCTATCAGGCGGCCGTCGCCCGCTAAAACCGGGCCTCAGGCAAATAGCCCAAAGCGCCCGACCACCCGCCCCACCGCCTTGCGGGGCCCGTAAAGACCGATGCCGACAAAGGTAAGAGCCGCCGTTTCCACCCAGGAGACGGCCGCGCGGAAAGCCGCATAATCGGTGGTCTGCTGGCCCTCGACCGGAAAGGCCACCACATCCAGCCCGCGCCCCAGTGCCTTGTCACGCGCGGCAGCCATCTCCTCTGGCGTTGCTGCCAGAATGGTGATGCCGATGGGGATAAGGCCGGGATGGGCCATGCCGCTGGCATCCACCAGCTCCGGCCCCACCAGCTCCGGATGGCGCTGGCCAAGGGTGAGCGCGATGACCGCCGCGGCATTGGCCGCACGGCCCGGCGGCAGGGCGGCATCGACAAGGATAACGCAGCGCTGCGCCTCGGCGCTCCCGGGCAGGGAGGCTTCGGCTGCCTCGGCAACCGGGGGGACATTCTCATCAAACATGGCCGCTTTCCTTGTTTTCCTCACGGAGGCTGATGTGCCTTCTTCCTCGCATGGCGGCGCCCGGCCGGTATTGAACCCTGTTGCAAGGGCAAGCCCCCGCACCCGACTGTGGCCATCTTCACGAGCCGGCCCACAAGAAGCGGGTGTCCTGCGGCCCCGACTGGCTGTAAGCTCCGTTGCCAGAATGTTCCGGTATGCCGGGGACAAATAACGGGGAGACGGGGATGAGCGGACGCATTCGTTTCGGTATTGGCGGCTGGACTTTCGAGCCCTGGCGCGGGGCGTTTTATCCGGAAAAGCTCGCCCAGAAACGTGAGCTGGAATATGCGGCCGGCAAGCTCACCTCCATCGAGGTCAACGGCACCTATTACGGCTCGCAAAAGCCGGAGAGCTTTGCCAAATGGCATGATGAGACGCCGGAGGATTTTGTCTTCTCCCTCAAGGCCCCGCGCTTTTCGACCAACCGGCGTGTGCTGGCGGAAGCCGGGGAGAGCATCGAGCGCTTCTTCGCCAGCGGCCTTCTGGAGCTGAAAGATAAGCTCGGCCCCATCAACTGGCAGTTCATGGGCACCAAGAAGTTCGATCCTGAGGATTTCGGCGCGTTTTTGAAGCTGCTGCCCAAAAGCGTTGAGGGCCGGACCATCCGCCATGCGGTGGAAGTGCGGCATGAAAGTTTCCGCTCGCCGGATTTCATCGCCATGGTGCGCGAAGCCGGTGTTGCCATCGTGATGGCAGCCGACAGCGAATATCCGCAGATCGCCGATGTGACCGCCCCCTTCGTCTATGCCCGCCTGATGGGCACCAGCGAGGAGAACGAGAAGGGCTACAGCGACAAGGCGCTGGACCTGTGGGCGGCCCGGGCAAAGGAGTGGGCCGCGGGCGGCTTGCCGGACGGGCTGGAGACCGCCGTCGCCGGCAAGCCGGAAAAGGCGCCGCGCGATGTTTATTGTTACGTGATCAGCGGTCACAAGGTGAAGAACCCGGCCGCGGCCATGGCGCTCATCGAGCGGGCGGGATAAGGCACCGGCCCGGCGCCCGGAATCAGTGCCGCCGCGTCGGGCCAAAATGCCGCACCAGACCTGCAAACAGGCCCCCGTGAGGGTGCAGTGCAAAATCATGCACCCCGTGCGCCGCCGCTAAGCCCCGGATATCGCAGCCTTTCTGCCGGGCGCCTTACAGCTGCCCCAGCTTCCCCTTTTTTCGGCCGCCAGCTTTTCCTATAATTTGCGTTAAATATGAGAACAGCCTGACGTCCGCAGGATGCGCGACATAACCAGGATTAGGGGTACCAGGCATTATGGTTGACAGTATCGGCAGCAATGGCTCTGCCTTGCGCTCTGCGCAACAGGCAAGCCTGACCGCAACGACCTCCACTCCCGGCAGCGCGACTCTTACCGCAGCGCAAATTGCGCGCGCGCCGCGTGCCGGTGACAGCGCCTCCAATGTCTCCGTCAGCAACAACCGTGGCGACAGCGGTGCGGCCCGTGGCCAGCGCGCGCTTTCCTTCGGCAGCTCGCTGGTGCAATCCGCCAGCGACGGGCTTGCCGATATCGGCAGCGTGCTGAGCCAGATCGGCGACCTGCTGGATGAAGGCGGCAACGGCTCCGCGCCCAGCGATGAAGAGCGCGAGACGCTGAACGCCCGGCTGGACGAGATCGACCGCATTGCCGGCGACACGCGTTTTGAAGGAGCACCGCTGCTGGCAGGCAAGGGTCCACAGACCTTTGCACTGGCCAACGATGCCACCCCGGCCTCGACGCCCAGCGCCATCACGCTCAGCCCCGCCTCCACCCAGGCACTCGGCCTTGGCTCGCTCGACCTTACCACCGGGGCCGGCCGTACCGCCGCGCGTGAGGCGGTGGGCGCGGCGCAGCAGTTCGTCACCGGCCAGCTGAGCCAGCTCAACGCCACCTCCGCTGCGCTGGAACAGAGCAGCGCGGAAGTGGCCAGCATCAACGAAAACCAGTATGCCGCCGGCGCCAGTTTCGACACGCCGCCGGCCTCGGCACAAGCTTCCCTGCTGGCCGACCCGGCCGGTGCCTATGCTGCGCAGACGCAAAACCTGCCGCCAGCACTCTTGTCGCTCATCGGGTGATGGCAGGCCCCGTGATGGCAGGCGCCCCGGTGCCCCTGCCGCAGGTGGCCCTGCTGGTGACCGGCCCTGACGATATCGCGCTTGCAAAAGCGGCCCTCGCGCATCGCGCGGGGGCCGCTTTGCTTGTGCTGGTCAGTCCGCCCGGCTGGGGCGCCGGCTGGTGGCAGGCGCTGACGGGTGACCTCGCCGCTCCACTGGTAGCGCTGTTCGATGCGGGAGAAGAAAGTGGCAGCGTTCTGGCGGCACTTCACGCCGGATGCCGTGACGTGGCGGTGGAGAGCGGCCGGCTGCCCCCCCTTGCCGCTGAAAGCCTTGCCGATATCGCCCGCCAGACGGGCGCCCGGCTGCACCCGCGACCGGCAGGCCATATCCCCGTGCCTCGGAGCAACAACCCGGACTGGAAAGCCCGCTGGCTTGCCGAATGGCTCGACGCGGCCGCCGCATCCGGTTATGGGCAGGGCATGAAACAGCAAGACGGCGCCGCCGATCCGATGCCATCTTCGCCCCTGCCATCATCCGCTGCCTCCCACCCCAGTTGAGGACGAGCCCCCGAGCATGCATGACGAGTTTCCCTGCCGCCTTTACCTCGCCCTGCCGCCGCTGGGTGGCGAGACCACGGCCGCCAGCCTGCTGGGGCCGCTCTCCGAGGCACTGGAAAGCGGTGAGGTGCCGAGCCTGCTGCTGGATGTGAGCGCACTGACGCCGGCAGCCGCCCGCGAGGCGCTGATGCTGCTGACGCCGGTCGCCCAGAGCCATGGCACGGCCATGATGGTGGCCGGACATCCCGACGTCGCGCTCTCCTGCGGCTGCGACGGTATCCATATCGACGGGGCGGCGCAGGGCGCGGTCAAGGCCGTTAAATCCCTGCGGGCCGGCAATCCGGCAATCCTCATCGGCTTCGATGCCGGGCTCAGCCGCCATGCGGCGATGGAAGCCGGCGAAGCCGGGGCCGACGTCATCACCTTCAGCGATGAAGAGACCGTGGGCGTGGTGGAGGCCTGCAGCTGGTGGGTGCCGCTGTTCGAGGTGCCGTGCGTGGCCGGCGGTCACAACGCCCTCGTGGAAGTGGCGGCACTGGCCGCCTCCGGCGCCGATTTCGTGCTGCTGGGCGACGCCGTCTGGCGGCATCCCGGCGGCCCGGCGGCCGGTGTGCAGCAAGGTCTTGCCGCCCTTACCGTCCCGCTCGGCCGCAAGCTGCCGGTCTGAGTCCCGCCAGCGACACAGGAAAATACTTCAACCCCCCGTTGAGCGGTAGAAGCCGAAAAAGTAAATTCCACCTCAAGCAGAGCGAATACTGGTTTAGGACCGTAGCATTGCGCACCCAAGGATTTACCAAGACTATTCCTTGGTATTTCTCAACCAATTAACGCTGGCATTTTGCTCCGACACCTACTGATTCTGATCTCAACCCGAAATCAGTTTCAGCAATGCCGGGGCAGAAGATGAAGAACTGGAAAATCGGCACCAAGGTCATGCTCATCGTCGGCGTGATGGGCGCTGCACTGCTTGCGGACGGGACACTCTCCAGCATGTGGCTAGAACAGGGCGCCGCCAATTGCGAGCTGATCCACGAAATGGGCGAGGAAGTGCGCCTTGCCAACGAACTTGACCGGGCCGTGATCGAGCTCAACCGGGCCGAATACCGCACCGCCGTGACGCCTGCCGAATATGCCGCCATCCAGAAGAGCACGGCCGCGCTGACGGCCGATGCACTGGATGCCGTGCGCCAGTTGCAGGACATCGCCGACCCCTCCCAGCTCCAGCGGCTCACCGAGATGGAGGAGATGCTGAAGAGCTATGAGGGCCATCTGGCCCGCACCTTCCAGATCGCAGCGGAACACAGCAAGGTTGAACTGGATGCCGACCGCCGCGCCATCTTCGAGTCCGTAGAGCAAAGCAGCAACGATGCTGAGAAGCTGGACAAGGTGGTGCGTGACTATGTGGCCTATGCCGACGAAAGGGGTCAGCAGCTGGGGATCGCCACCCAGAAGACCGCCAACGAGGCGACCATCCTCAACATCGTGACCATCATTGCCGCCCTCGCCTTCGGGCTTATCGCCGGCCTGCTGATCTCCCGCCGGGGTATCGTGGCCCCGCTCAAGGGCATTATAGGGGTGATGGGCAAACTGACCGGCGGCGATTTTTCCGCCCCCGTAACCGGCACCGGCCGGCGCGACGAAATTGGCGACATCGCCCGCAGCGTGGAATTCTTCAAGCAGCAGATGGCCGAGAACGAGGCGCTGCGCCGTCAGCAGGAAGAGACCGAGAAACGTAACCGCGAGGAGCGCCGGCGCGACATGCTGGCACTGGCCGACAAGTTCGACAGCCAGGTGCGCGGGGTGGTGACTGCTATTGCCAAATCCAGCGAAGCACTGAGCAACTCGGCCCGTATCCTCTCGGCCAATGCCGAGGAGACCCAGCGCCAGAGCGCCGCCGTTTCCGCCGCCACCGAGCAGGCCTCTGCCAATGTGCAGAATGTGGCAACCGCCAGCGCCGAGCTCAGCGTTTCCATCGACGAAATTGCCCGGCAGGTGGAATCCGCCGCAAACATCACCCATGAAGCCTCGGACGAGGCCAGGGAGGTTGATGTCCGGATGGGCAGCCTTGCCGGCAGCACCGACAAGATCAGCCAGGTGGTGGAGCTGATCGCCACCATCTCTGGCCAGACCAACCTTCTGGCACTCAACGCCACCATCGAAAGCGCACGCGCCGGCGAGGCGGGCAAGGGCTTTGCCGTCGTCGCCAATGAAGTGAAGACGCTTGCCAGCCAGGCCCACAAGGCGACCGAAAGCATCACTGAACAGATCGGGACGGTGCAGAGCGAAACCAAATCGGCGGCGGATGTGATTGGCGCCATTACCGCCACCGTCAACCGTATCAGTGAACTCTCGGAAGCCCTGGCCGCCGCCGTTCAGGAACAGGGCGTGGCCACGGCCGAGATTGCCCGCAACGTGGAGCAGGCCGCCCAGGGCACGCAGGAGATTGCCGAGAACATTGTCGGCGTTTCGAACGCGGCGAGCGAAACCGGCACCATGGCCCAGCAGGTCTATGAGGCTTCCGCCCAGCTGAAAGCCCAGAGCGGCTCCCTGCAGGATGAAGTGCAGCGTTTCCTGGCCGAGGTCAGGGCCGCCTGACGGGCGGCCCTCCCGGCCCTATTCTCCGGCAGCGGCCAGCGAGATGTGGCCGACGCCATAGAGCCGCGCTCCGGCGGGCAGCGGCTTTTCGGGCAACTGCGCCAGCAGGCGAAAGCGCACCAGCGACCAGCCGGCGGGGTCATAGGCGGCGACGGCGGCAAGGGCATCCTCGCCTACCGCCTGCCACGCCGCCTCGCTCTCCTGCAAGCGCAACAGATCGAGGCGGGTATGCGGGGCAATCGGCGCCTCCTCGCGTACGGCATACCGTGCGCTCCCCACGTCCCTGCCCAGCGCCGCTTCCCACGGCACCCAGTGACGGACGACCGGCCAGCCGAAGGCGCCGCTGACACCGGCAAAACCGGGCCCGCAGACAAAATCATTCAGCCCGTCCGTCCGGCGCCAGAGATAGAAGGGCGCATAGAGGTTCTCCGCGGCAGCTTCCGGCGTCACCAGCCCCTCCGGCAACGGGTTGCCATCAGGCAGGCGATGACGGCGGGCGGTGAGATAGGCCTTGAAGGCAAGGCCGGGGAAACCGTCAAGCAACGGCCCCTTCTCGGCAATGCGCCGGTCGACAATCGTCATGTCGTAATCGGCCGGCAGGGTGAAGCTGTATTGCATGGCGATCATTATCCGGCGCTCCCCTGATGATGCCCCGTAGCGGACCCGGAAAGATCGACCGGCTCCAGCCAGTCGACCACCCGGCCACCGGCAACGGGCTGGATGCTGACATAGGTGAAAGGCATGGCCTCAGACGCGCCATGCCAGTGGCGCTCGCCGGGGGCGAACCAGACGAGATCGCCCGGCTGCAAGGTCTCTATGGGCCCACCAGATTTCTGCACGCGGCCAAGGCCGGAGACGGCGAGCAGAAACTGGCCGGCGGGGTGGCTGTGCCAGCGGGTGACCGTGCCGGGATCGAGCGATGCCCGCATCGCCGTCATCTCACCCTCGCGGACACTCTCGAACAGCGGCTCGACCCGGAAGGGCGCTGAAGCAATGCCTTCCGGCGAGGAAACGATATGTTCGCCGGGCCGGCGCAGGGTCATGACCGGCGGCAAGGCTGCCGGATCGGCGGAACTGGACATGGCGATATCTCCTGGCCCGGGCTTCAGACGACCGCGGCTTCGGCGGCCTCAACCATCTGAAGCCGGCCATCGGAGAAGGACCATTCGTCCATCTGGCTTGTCGAAATGACGACCATGACATCGGCGGGACGGATGCCGGCGGACGCAGCAAGCAGTTCGGTCAGACGCCGGCAGAAGGCTGCCTTTACCTTCGTGCTGCGCGGCCGGCCCGCGGTGATGGCGAAGATGATGAAGTCGTCGCTGCGCGGACCTTCGGCGCCGCCAAAATAGGCGCGGTCGAAGACCAGTTCGCCGGGCCGGGCCTGCTGGATGATCTGGAACCGGTCCGTCGGCGGAACATCATAGGCCTCGACCAGTGCCTGATGCAGGCTGTCGCTGACCGCCTTGAGATAGGACTGGGACTTGCCCTCGGTCAGGGTGATGCGGGTAAGCGGCATGGCTTTTTCCTCTGTTTGTCCGGCGCCAACGGGCAGGCGCACCGGCTTGACGAGAGAAAAGTGCCACTTCACAATCATCCATAAAATATCATAGTTTTTGACAATTCATCCTGTTTTTCGGGATTGTTTTGTGGAGCGTCTTCTCATGCAGCGGGTCAATTTCGATCTGGACGTGATGCGCAGCTTCGTGACCGGCATGGAGCTGGGCAGCTTCGCGCGGGCTGCCGACCGGCTCGGCCGCTCCACCTCCGCGGTGAGCGCCCAATTGAAGAAGCTGGAAGAACAGGCCGGCACGCCGATCTTCCGCAAGGCAGGCCGCGGCCTCGCCCTGACCGACAGCGGCGAGTTGCTGCTGGGCTACGCAAGGCGCCTCCTGGAGCTGAATGACGAGGCGGCCATCGCCCTCAAGGGCACCGAGCTCACCGGCCAGGTCCGGCTGGGCCTGCAACAGGATTTCGGCGAGACGGTGCTGCCGCAGGTGCTGGCGCGGTTTGCACGGGCTCACCCGAAAGTGCGCATCGAGGCCCGCATCGCCCGTAATGCCGAACTCATGGCGGGGATTCGCGGCGGCGAGCTTGATCTGGCGCTGGCATGGGACGACGGCGCCCCGGCCCCGCGGGGCGAGAAGGTGGCGCAGCTGCCGCTGTGCTGGGTGGCCAGTGCCAGCGAACCCCTGCCCTGGCACGCCGGCGAGGACGCGCCCTTGCCACTGGCGGTGCTGGACGCCCCCTGCCTGCTGCGCAGCGCCGCGATTGCCGCGCTCGACCGCAGCGGTATTGCCTGGCGGCTCGCCTTCGTCAGCCACAGCCTTGCCGGCCAGTGGGCGGCTACCGCGGCGGGCCTTGCGCTTTCCATGCGCACGCCCGCGGGGCTGCCGCCCAGCGTGCGGCGGGTGCCGGCCGAAGAGATTGGCCTGCCGGCGCTCGGCAGCCTCGGCCTCATGCTGCATCAGGCCGAGGCCACGCCGGATCCGGCGACAAGCCGGCTGGCCGAGCTAATCCGGCAGGCCGTCGGCGAGGCCGCGCCGGCCTGGCAGGCGGGCACACATACCCCCTTGCCTATCCCTTTGGCGTAGGCTGCCCCATCCCCTTTGCCGCTTCCGCCTTGCCCGGAATCATGTTTTAGTGCGCGCAGAAGCATTTATGCTGTTTTGAGCATCCGATCCTTCACCTGTCAGACACAAATCACGGTCGAGGTTAGGCATAATGAGCGGTGGCGTTCCTGTAGCCCGTAGCGGGCGTGGCAATCTCGTGGCCGACCGTGGCTCGCGACAAATCCAGCTGCTTACCATCAAGGTGGCTGGACAGCTGGTGGGCGTGCCCATCACCCGCGTGCGCGACGTGCTGTTTCTCGACAAGGTGACCAAGGTGCCGCTGGCACCGAAGGAAGTCCTGGGTGTCATCAACCTGCGCGGCCGTATCGTCACGGTTGTCGATGCGCATTCCGCGCTCGGCTTCTCCGCCGATACCCGCCCAGAGCGCATGATGTGCGTGACGGCCGAAGCCGGCGGCGACCTTTATGGCGTGGCCGTTGACCGTGCGGACGACCTGCTCTCCGTGAACGTCTCCGACATTCACCCGAATCCCTCCACCCTGCCGCAGCCCTGGCGCTCGCTGAGCCACGGCATCGTGACGCTGGACGGCAACCTGCTGGCCGTGGTGGACATCAACCGCCTGATCGCGCGCGCCAACCAGTCCGGCAGCGCCGTGAATCTCGAGGACGAAGCGCTGGCGAGCCTGTTCGAAGCCGCCTGAGCCTTCAGCGTTAATCAAAGGCGACAAAGCCCGGGTGGAAACGCTCGGGCTTTTTGCTTTACGGGATCGGGGCGGAGAAGGCGGGACCGCTCACATCCCCATCCGCCCTCTGCGAGGGCACCTTCCCCACGCGTGGGGAAGGCAAAACCATTGATATCCCTCCCCATTCATGGGGAGGGTGCCCGAAGGGCGGGTGGGGGTGTGGACGGCTTGACTTGTCGCCCCCCAACTACGGGCGCCGCGGCACGACCAGCTTCATGGTGGTAACCTGCACCGTATCGCCCTTCTGGTTACGGGTTTCGCTGCGCAGGGTCACAAGGCCGCGCTCGGGATGGCTGCGCGAAGCGCGCACCTCCAGCACCTCGCTCACCACCGTCAAGATGTCTCCCGGCCGGGTCGGGCGGGGCCAGGCTATCTCGCCGCCGGCGCCGATCAGGCCACCGGCCACAGGAACACTGGCAACCAGCAACTTCATGGCAAGGGCAGAGACATGCCAGCCGCTGGCGGCAAGACCGCCGAAGAAGGTGCCCGTGGCCGCCTCTTCATCCAAATGGAAGGGCTGCGGATCATACTCGGCGGCAAACACCTTGATGGCCCCGGCCGTCAATTCCAGCGCGGCGCTGGTGAAGGTTCGCCCCGGCTCCAGATCATCAAGATAAAGCAGCTCCATCGCCCCTCTCCGTCAGGCGACCGGTGCGACCGGCAGCCACAGCACCTCTTCCAGCTTCTGCGCCCCCGTCGCCAGCATCACCAGCCGGTCGAACCCAAGGGCGATGCCAGCGCAATCCGGCATCGCGGCGACAGCGGCGAGAAAGTCCTCGTCGATGGGATAACGCTCGCCATAGAGCCTCTCCTTCATGTCCATATCGGCCTCGAAGCGGCGGCGCTGCTCGGCAGGATCGGTCAGTTCGGAAAAGGCATTGGCGAGTTCCACCCCCGAGACATAAAGCTCGAAGCGCTCGGCCACGCGCCCGTCTTTCGGGCTGGGGCGGGAAAGGGCCGCCATGCTGACCGGATAGTCGCACAGGATGGTCGGCGCGCCCTCGCCCAGATGCGGCTCGATGCGCTCCAGGAGGATGCGGAAAAAAAGATCCTCCCAGGTGTCCCCATCATGCGGCGTGATGCCGGCCTTGCGGGCGGCTTCGGCCAGCAGCGTGACGTCGGGCGCCCACGGATCGGGGGCGGTTGCCAGCACATCGATGCCGGTATGGCGGGTAAAGGCATCCGCCACCGAAAGCCGCTCCCACGGGGCGAAGACATCGCACGTCATGCCGCCCCGATCCGCCATCCGGCGACCGGCGGTGGTGAAGGCCGCGCGCACCAGAGCCACACAGTCTTCCATCAGCGCCTCATAGGTGACGCCGGTGCGATACCACTCCAGCATGGTGAATTCGGGATGATGGGTGGGCGAGCGCTCGCCATTGCGCCAGACGCGGGCGAACTGGAAGATGCGCTCCATGCCGCCCGCCAGCAGCTTCTTCATCGCGAATTCGGGCGAGGTGTGGAGATAAAGCTGTCGCGCCTCACCGGCATAAGGGCCCCTCAGCTCGGTGGCGAAGGCAATGAGATGCACCTCGAGCCCGGGGCTTACCTGCAGGGACGGCGTCTCCACCTCGGCAAAGCCGGCGGCGCCAAACCAGCCCCGAAAGGCGGACTGGATACGCGCGCGGGCAGCAAGATTGGCGCGGCGCGCAGCAAGCGCGGCAGGATGCCAGGCGGGCGCAGAGGCAGCGGCTAAAGACATGAAAGCACCGGAAAACGGGAGAAAACAGACAATCGGGCGCCAATGCCCGGGCCAATTCATATGGAATTACAGCAAATTACGCCAGCGCATGGCCCTTCGCGCACAAATCATAGCCCAAACATTTGCCTCTCATGGGGCGGTCTGCTAGGTTCCGCCCCCATATTTCCACGACATATCGGTTTTGGGCAGAATGAAAGTTCAAGCCAACACAGTACGTCCCGGCCACGTGCTGGAACGCGAAGGCAAGCTCTGGGCCGTTCTCAACACCCAGATCGTGCAGCCCGGCAAGGGCGGCGCCTTTATCCAGGTTGAGATGAAGGAACTCAAGTTCGGCACCAAGACGACCGACCGGTACCGCACCGGTGAGACCGTCGAACGCGCCTATCTCGAGGAAAAGGAATTCACCTTCCTGTTCCCCGACGGCGAGAACTTCACCTTCATGGATGGCGAGACTTTCGAGCAGCTTGCCGTTCCGGGCGAGATCATCGGCGACAAGGCCCCCTTCCTGCAGGACGGCATGAAGGTCGACATCTCCCTGTTCGAAGGCACCCCGCTGTCGGTCACGCTGCCGAAGCATGTGACGCTGACCATCACCGAGGCTGACGCCGTGGTGAAGGGCCAGACAGCTTCGTCCTCCTACAAGCCCGCCATTCTCGAGAACGGCGTGCGCGTCATGGTGCCGCCCTTCATCGAAGCCGGCGAGCGCATCGTGGTTGCCACCGAAGACGCCACCTACGTGGAACGGGCCAAGGGCTGATATGGCGCAGCTCACCACACTGGTCACCGTCATGTCGCGCGCTGCCGAAAAGGCGGCGCGTGGCCTTCGCCGCGACTTCGGCGAAGTGGAGCAGCTGCAGGTCTCCGTAAAGGGGCCGAGCGACTTCGTCTCCAATGCCGACCGCAATGCCGAGAAGATCATCCGCGAGGAGCTGCAGAAGGCGCGCCCCGGGTACGGTTTCGTGCTGGAGGAATCCGGCGTCATTCCGGCCAAGGATAGCGACCAGCGCTGGATCGTCGACCCGCTCGACGGCACCACGAACTTCCTGCACGGCATCCCGCACTTCGCCATCTCCATCGCGCTTGAAAAGGCCGGTGAGCTGGTGGCCGGCATTGTCTTCAACCCGATCAGCAGCGAGCTGTACTGGGCGGAAAAGGGTGTCGGTGCGTTCCTCAACGACAAGCGCCTGCGCGTTTCGGGCCGCCGGAAGCTGGAAGACGCGGTGGTTGCCACCGGCATTCCGCACCGTGGGCGCCCGGGCCGGGAAGCCTTCGAGGGCGAACTTAACCGCGTGATGCCGGAAGTGGCCGGCGTGCGCCGCATGGGTGCTGCCTCGCTCGACCTCGCCTATGTGGCGGCGGGCCGCTACGAGGGTTACTGGGAAACCGCGCTCAACAGCTGGGACGTGGCAGCCGGTATCCTTCTCGTGCAGGAAGCCGGCGGCTTCGTGACCGAGATCGGCGGCGGCAAGGACTTTGCCGGCGGCAAGAGCGTGCTGGCCACCAATGGCCATCTGCACCGCCAGCTCAACGGCCTCATCACCGGCAAGAGCGCCTGAGGCGAAAGCCAGGTGCCCCTGACGCGCAAGAACAAGGGCCGCCGGTTTCCGGCGGCCTTTTTCTTTTAAAACACGCCCTGCCGAGTCGAAATCAGGCTGGTGCGACGCAAAAAGAGCGGCCCGGCCATAGCTTAGCGGCTTTGCGGCACTGCGCGCGATAGTATAGGCTTGTGCCCCGAGCGACTCCGGCGGCATGAAGAGGCCGCCGGGGGCCGCCCGCCAGATAAAAACGGCCGGCACTGGCAAACCGGGCATTGGGCAGGGGTACAGGGGCTTTCATGCGATTTTCAGGCGCTTCTCTGACGGGCATGGCCGCACTGACGGCCAGCCTTGCGCTGGGCATCGGCTCTGCGGCACCGGCAACGGCCCAGGTCATCATCGGTGAGGTGAGCCCGCCGGCGGTAACCGTCGATCTCGGCGCCATCGACCAGCTCTCCGGCGATGCCGCCCCGCCCGCCCCGGCGCCCCGCACCAAAGTAAATGCCGCTCCGCTGGCGCCGGCCAAGGGTGCCGCCCCCGCGAAGGTCCCGGCCGCACCGGCCAAGGCAGCGCAGGCCAAACCGGCACCGGCACCCAAGCCCGCAACACCCCCGGCACCGGCCAAGGTGGCGCAGCCGGCTGCGCCCAAGCCGCTGGCCACAGCCCCGGCGGCTGTTACCGCGGCCCCGGCTGCTCCGGCCCCGACCGCAAGTGCACCGGCAACGCCGACGGCGCCGAAGCCGGTGAGCGCTCCGCCGGCGGCCCCGGTCGCTCCGGCGCCCCAGCCAACACCTGCTCCTGCGCCAACACCGGCCCCCGCCGCGACCCCTGCGCCGGCTCCCGCCCCGGCTCCCAGCGCACCGGCGGCGCAGCCTGCCTCTGTACCGCCGAAGCCGGCTGCCGCACCCGCCGATACGCTGCGCCTTGATTTCAGCACCACGCAGATTGCCCTTTCCGATGCCGACAAGGCCTCGCTCGACAAGATCGTCGCGGCGAGCGCTGCGGATGAGGAAACCCGCATCGAAGTGCTGGCCTATGCCGAAAACGTGCCGGACGATCCTTCCAAGGCGCGCCGCATGTCGCTGAGCCGCGCGCTTGCCGTGCGCAGCCATCTGATCGATGCCGGCGTGCGCAGCACGCGTATCGATGTGCGGGCACTGGGGGATGAATATGGCAACGGCCCGCATGACCGCGTGGACGTGCGACTGGTGAAGTAAGGCGGGGCGGCCCGCCGCCTCTCAAAAACGTCACATTGCACGCTCTAGACTGACGGGCGGCGGCTCGCCTGCCTGGAAGCCCCGAGACAAGAGAACCGCCCGTCACCTGTCCTGATTGCCACCTGTCCTGATCGATAGCGAAAGCCCCGGCAGACCCATGACCCGCGTTACCCGCTACCTGACCCGAATGGTGCTGTTTGTTGCCGCTGTCGGCATCGTGATCCTGATGCTGCTGCAGGGTGTGTTGCACGCCTTCAGCGCCAATCCGGGGCTTAACGGCGTCATCCTCGGCACGGCGTTTCTGGGCATCATCTATAATTTCCGCATGGTTTTGATGCTGCGGCGGGAGATCAACTGGCTGGAAGCGTTCCGCTCCGACCGGCAGGTGCTCTCCAGCAACGCCCCGCTGCCGCCGCGCCTGCTGGCGCCGCTTGCCAACATGCTGGGCGAAAAGCGCGAGCGCTTCAGCCTCTCCGCCCTTTCCATGCGCTCGCTGCTGGACGGGCTCGGCACCCGCCTTGATGAGCTGCGCGAAATCTCGCGTTACCTCATCGGCCTTCTCATCTTCCTTGGCCTGCTCGGCACCTTCTGGGGTCTTCTCGGCACCATCGCCTCGGTGCGCGATGTGGTGGGTGCGCTCGGCTTTTCCGGCACCAACGATGTGGCGTCGGCCTTCGACGATCTGAAGCGCGGCCTTGAAGCGCCGCTCGGTGGCATGAGCACGGCTTTCAGCGCCTCGCTCTTCGGCCTTGCCGGCTCGCTGGCGCTCGGTTTCCTCGACCTGCAGGCCGGCCAGGCGCAGAACCGCTTTTATAATGACGTGGAAGACTGGCTGTCTTCCGCCACCCGGCTTTCCAGCGGCGCGCTCGGCACCTCGCTGGAAGCGGGCGAAGGCGTGGGCGGCACGCCGTCGGCTTATCTGCAGGCACTGATGGAGCAGACGGCGGAGAACCTTGAAGGGCTCCAGCGTACCATCGCCACCAGCGAAGAGCGGCGGCGCGGCAGCGAAGCCGCGCTCCTGGACCTGACCGACAAGCTGTCGCGCTTTACAGACCAAATGAAGGCCGAGCAGTCCCTGCTGCTGAAGATCGGCGAAAGCCAGATGCAGATGCGCCCGATCATGAACCGTCTGGCCGACGCCATCGAAGGCGGCCAGATGGGCATCGACGAGCAGACGCAGAGCCACATCCGCAGCATGGACGTGCTGCTGCAGCACATCCGGCAGGAGCTGGGCGAAGGACGCCTGCAATCCACTGCGGAAATCCGCAACGAGATCAAGCTGCTCGCCCGTACCATCTCGGCACTGGCCGAGGAGGGCTGAGCCCATGCGCGGCGGCCGCTTTTCGGGCAGGCAGAGCAGTATCGATGTCTGGCCGGGCTGGGTGGATGCACTTTCCTCGCTGGTGATGGTCATCATCTTCGTGCTGCTGGTCTTCATGATCGGGCAGTACTACCTCTCCTCCGCCCTGACCGGCCGCGATCAGCAGGTGGACAAGCTCTCGCGTCAGGTGGCTGAGCTTTCGGATCTGCTGGCGCTGGAGAAGGACGACAATTCCAACCTGCGCCTCAACATCACCAGCCTCTCCGACCAGCTGCAAAGTGCGCTCAGCACGCAGGACACGCTGAAGGCGACGCTCGGCCAGATGCAGACCGAGCGCGACGAGGCGCGCGACAGTTCGAGCCGCCAGGGCTTGCAGCTCGCCAGCCTCCAGGCCGACATCAAGACCTTGCAGGAAGTGCGCGACAAGCTGGAGGCGCAGGTGGCTGCGCTCTCCACCCAGCTGGAAGGCGCCAAGGCTGATGGCGCCAAGCTACTGTCGGAACTGGGCGACCTGCGCGACCGGTCGAAGAAGCTGGAGGCGGAACTCGCCGACCAGAATGAAAAGACCATGCTCAAGCAGAGCGAGATCGACGACAAGGACCAGCGCATCCAGGTGCTGAGCGCCGATCTGGACCAGGAGAAGGCGCTGAGCGCCGAAAGCCAGGCCAAGGTTGACCAGCTTTCCGCCCAGATTGCCGAACTCAACAAGCAGGTGGCCGCGCTCAACAACGCGCTCGATGCCATCGATGCCGAGAACAAGGCCAAGAATGTGCAGATCCTCGATCTGCAAGGCCGCCTCAATGCCGCGCTCGCCACCAAGGTGCAGGAGCTGCAGCGCTACCGCTCCGACTTCTTCGGCCGGCTGCGCGAGGTGCTGGGCAGCCGCGACGATGTGCGCATCGTGGGCGACCGCTTCGTCTTCCAGTCCGAAGTTCTTTTTGCCTCCGGCTCGGCCGATATCGGCGATCCCGGCAAGCAGCAGCTCGCCAAGTTCGCCCAGACCCTGCTCAGCATCTCGAAGGACATTCCGGACGATCTGGACTGGGTGCTGCGCATCGACGGACATACCGACGATGTGCCGATCAGCACGCCGCAATTCCCCTCCAACTGGGAACTGTCGTCGGCGCGTGCCATCGCGGTGCTGAAGTTCCTCGTCTCGCAGGGAGTGCCGGCGCAGCGGCTGGCAGCGGCGGGTTTTGCCGAATATCAGCCGCTTGATGCCGCTGGCACGCCGGATGCGCGTAAGCGTAATCGCCGCATCGAGATGAAACTCGACCAGCGCTGAGCGACAATTTTCAGGCGGGGCTGGATTTCGCTGCCGATTTCATTAGATTTCTAATGAAATAAAACAGAAAACGCAGTGGAGGAAACCCGATGTCCCACAAACTTGCCGCCACCCTCGGCGGCCTTGCGCTCGCGGCACTGGCGGCTGGCCTTGCCCCGGCGGCTAAGGCAGCGGCTGCCGATGCCATTGTCGGCACCTGGATGACGCCGGAGCAGGACAGCAAGATCACCATCGAACCGTGCGGCAGTGCCTATTGCGGTCATATCAGCTGGCTGAAGAACCCGCTCGACGACAAGGGCAACCCCAAGGTCGACATCAACAACAAGAAGGAAGAGCTGCAGAGCCGGCCGATCCTCGGCATGCAGATGATCAGCGAGCTGAAACCCAACGCCGATGGCGGCTGGGAGGACGGCAAGATCTATAATCCGCGCGACGGCGGCACCTACGCCTCCAAGGCCGCGCTTGAGGGCGACGTGCTGAAGGTAAAGGGCTGCATCCTCTTTCTGTGCAAGTCGCAGGACTGGACCCGCACGACGGCCCCCTGACACAGCGGGCACAAAAAAGGCGGGGCCGGTCAGGCCCCGCCTTTTGCTTTTCCTGAGGCTCAGGCGGCGAATTGCAGCCGGGCAAGCTCGGCATAAAGCCGGCTCTCGGCCATCAGGCTGTCATGGGTGCCGCTCTCGACGATGCGGCCCTTGTCCATCACCACGATACGGTCGGCGGACTGCACGGTGGCAAGCCGGTGGGCGATGACAAGGGTGGTGCGACCCTGCATCAGGCTGTTCAGCGCGTCCTGCACATATCGCTCGGACTGGGCGTCGAGCGCGCTCGTCGCCTCATCCAGCAGCAGGATGGCGGGATCGCGCAGGATAGCGCGAGCAATAGCGATGCGCTGGCGCTGCCCGCCGGAAAGCCGCACGCCGCGCTCGCCCAGCTGGCTGGCAAAACCCTCCGGCATCGCTTCGATGAAATCCAGCGCATGGGCAGCGCGGGCGGCTTCCCGCAGGGCCGCATCGTCCGCCCCCGGCCGGCCATAGCGAATATTGTCGGCAACACTGGCGGAGAAGATGAACGGGTCTTGCGGCACAAGGCCGATACGGCGGCGCCAGTCCTGCGGCAGGGCCTGCCGCGCCTCTACGCCATCAATCAGCACTTCCCCCTGCTGCGGATCGTAGAAACGCAGCAGCAGCTGGAAGAGCGTGGTCTTGCCGGCGCCGGACGGGCCGACGACGGCAACCGTCTCTCCGGGGGCAACCGTAAGGTCCACCCCGTCGAGCGCGCTCGTCTCCGGCCGCGAAGGGTAGCGGAAGCTGACGGCGCGGAAGGTCACTTCCCCCCGGGGCGGTTCGGGCAGGGCAAGCGGGGCTTCCGGCTCTACAAGGGCAGAGCGGAAACCGAGAATCTCGACAAGACGCTCGGCGGCACCGGCAGCGCGTTGCAACTCGCCCACCACTTCGGACAGGGCGGCGGCAGAGCCGGCAACCGCAACGGCATAGAAGACGAAGGCAGAAAGCTGGCCCGCGCTCATGCGGCCGGCCAGCACGTCATGCCCGCCGGCCCAGAGCACGATGCCGATACCGGTAAAGACCAGCAGCACGACCACGGCGCCCAGCAGGGCGCGCATGCCGATCCGGCTGATGGCACCGGAAAAGGCGGCTTCCGAGGCGCCGCCAAAGCGCCCCTCCTCATAATCCTCGCGGGTGAAAGCCTGCACGGTGCGGATCGCCTCCATCACCTCCCCGGCCCGCGCGCTCATATCGGCAATCAGATCCT
Organism: Radicibacter daui; assembly: GCA_030657355.1. GTDB lineage: Bacteria > Pseudomonadota > Alphaproteobacteria > Radicibacterales > Radicibacteraceae > Radicibacter > Radicibacter daui. The sequence goes on along the minus strand of CP131056.1, from coordinate 1,082,139 downwards.
GTGAGCTGCGCGACAGGCGGCGCACGCGGCGGCCAAGGGTGAGGATGGGAATCAGCACCACCGGCACCACCAGCAATACAAGGCCGGTGAGCTTGGGGCTGGTGATCATCAGCATGACGATGCCGCCGGCAGCCGTCAGCATGTTGCGCAGGGCAATGGAGATGGTGGAGCCGACGGCCGTTTGCATCACGGCGGTATCGGAAGTGAGGCGGGAAAGCGCATCGCCGGTGCGAGAGGTCTCGTAAAATCCGGGATCAAGGCTTACAAGACGGGCGAAGACGGCGCGCCTGAGATCGGCCACCACCCGCTCTCCCACCCAGGAGACCATGAAGAATCGGGTGAAGGTGGAGAGGGCCAAAAGGGCCACCACGGCGAGCATGACGATGAGCGCCTGATCGAGCAGGGCGGGATTTCCACCGGCAAAACCGCGATCGACCAGCAGCTTCAGACCGCTGCCGAAGGCCAGCAAGGTGCCGGAGGCGATGACCAGCGCCACGCCGGCAAGCGCCAGACGCCGCCAGTAAGGCCGCAGAAAAGGCCACAGCGCTGCCAGCACCGGCGCGGAGCCGGCGAGACCGGCCCGGGGGGCGGGAGAGGCGGAAGAAACCGATTTGCCGGAATTTGGAGCGGGTGCTTGCACTGGCCTGTCGCTTTGGGTATAAGGCCGCACTCTCGCGGCTTAGTGAGATCCCGATAATCGCAAGGTGCCACCGGGACGGTCCCAGAACGGGATGCGGAAGGTGGCTGATTGTATTTGAGGCGGGTGGCCCGGATTACAAGCCGGTAAATGCCTGCCAATCAAGGAGCGGTCGACCATGAAGGCTGACATTCACCCGGACTACCACGAGATCACCGTGGTCATGACCGACGGCACGCAGTTCAAGACCCGCAGCACCTACGGCGCCGCTGGCGACACGCTGCGTCTGGACATCGACCCGAAGTCTCATCCCGCCTGGACCGGCAGCACCAACGCCAACCTCAAGGAAGGCGGCCAGGTGGCCAAGTTCAACAAGCGTTTCGCGAACTTCGGCATCAAGTAAGGCTTGCGGCGGCGCCAGCCGCCCTGCCCTTGAGGCTTGTGGTTTCAGACAGGGTGCCCCACGGGGCGCCCTGTTTGCGTTTGGCCAACGGCAGCGCCGGACGCCAGATGCCGGCGGCTCATCTCGTCGAGCCGCTTGATTCGCACATAAAGCTGGTAGGAGCGCTCCAGCAGGCTGCGCAGGCCGCCCGGCATATCCTCCAGCTCTTCAAGTGCGTTTTCGAGGCAGACACCCTCGGCGCCGAGGGCATAGAACTCGGCCACTTCCAGATCGAACTCGATCTCGCCGGCAAAAACGGCGCGCTGGGCCAGAAGCCAGGCCATCACCTGCGTCAGCCGGCAGGTGATTCGCATGCTCTCGCAACTGGTGCGCAGGCGGCGGCCGGATTCTTCCGACGCCGGGGCTGCGGGTCGCGCCCCGTCGCTGGCGACCAGATGCGGGCGGGACGATGCCGGAGCGAGGGGATAGCTGCTGCCGGAGGAGCCCGGAAAGCTGCGGTGATGCGCCATATAGTTACGCGCCTCGACGAGCAGGTCGAACGCCTCGTCATAAGTGCGCAGAAAATGAGCCGTCTCAGCACTCGCCACGCTTCGCCTTCCCCGTACCGTTGGATCCGGAGCAGATGAACCCGGCGGCGCTGTCCGGCACGATGACCGGAGGCAAGCCGCCGGAAGGCTCACCATCCCTGAATTAAGCTAGTAGCTTTGCCGGGCTGGCAAGCCCCGGATCGTAACATTTCGTGAAGCCGGCCCCGGTTCGGGTAACCGCTTCCTTCCAAAGTTAACGCCACTCAGACGCTGTGCGTTGCCGCCCGTTCGGTGAAGGAATAGAGGAGCGCGGCCGCGGTGGCGCCAAGCCCGATGAGGGCGGCCAGATGCCAGCCCCCTGCCGCAAAGGCCCAGGCCCCGACGGCGGAGCCGGTGGCCCCGCCGACGAAAAACATGGCGAGGAAGAGCCCGTTAAGGCGCCCGCGCAGTTCCGCACCGAGAGAAAAGATGGCGCGCTGGCCAAAGACCAGATTGCCGGAAACACCCATATCGATGAGCAGCGCCGAGGCCAGCAGCAGGCCGAGCGACAGCCAGGACGGCTCGCCGGTAAGGCCCGCCGGCAGGAAAGGCAGGGCAAAGCCGAGCACGGTGACGGCAAGACCGAGCAGCGTGCCGAGGCGCGAGCGCCCGCGATCGGCCCAGTGGCCGGCAATGGGGGCCGCCACCGCTCCGGCAACACCGGCAAGGGCAAAGAGCGCAATGCCGCGCTGGGAAATGCCGTAATGCACCGCCATTTCCAGCGGCACCGCCGTCCAGAACAGGCTGAAGGAGCCGAAGAGCACGGCCTGGTAGGCCGCACGGCGGCGCAGAACCGGGGTATCGCGCAGCAGGCGCGCCATGGAGAGCAGCAGATGGCCGTAATGCCCGCCACCGGCCGGTCGGCGCGGCGGCAGCACCGCCATGAAGGTGAGGCACAGCGCCAGCAGCAGCACCGCCGAGAGAAGGAAGATGGCGTGCCAGCCGAAGAAGCTGGCAACGAGGCTGGCCGCGGGGCGCGCCAGCATGATGCCGAGCAGGAGCCCGCTCACCACCTTGCCAACCACACGGCCCCGGCTTTCATCGCTCGCCATGTGTGCGGCGTAGGGCACGAGAATTTGCGCGGAGACCGAGCCGAGACCGATGAAAAGCGATGCCGTCAGCAATTGATGGGCACTGAAGGCGGTGCCGGCACCGATCAGGCCCAGCATGGCAACCGCCAGCGCCGAGATCACGAGGCGGCGATTCTCCACCAGATCGGCCAGCGGCACGATGAAAAACAGCCCGGCGCAATAGCCGACCTGCGCCATGGTGACGATGAGCCCGGCTGCCCCGGGGCTAAGACCGACGGCCGCGGCAATGGGACCGACCAGCGGCTGGGCATAATAGAGATTGGCGGCGGAGAGGCCGCAGCCGAAGGCCAGCAGAACGATGATCCAGCCCGGAATCCGGCCGGCATGGATAGGGGCGCTATCGGCGGGGGCGGCGACATTGCTCATGGACAGGCAACTCTCACAACGGACGGTCAGAAACGCCTCAAGCGTTTGAAATATAGTAAATTTTCTCTCAACCCGGCGGTAACGGACCAGCCGGAAAGGCAGAAAAAGTGCCGGACGCGGCGACCGGCCGGAGCCGGAAAGACCGCTTGCGAACACGCTGGAGGAAGGCTGGAAAGCCGGTGAGCAGACTTTAGCGGCAAGCCGGCGCCCGTGGCGATGCCCGGATGTGAAGGCGATGCGGCGAGCGTGAAGCAGTCTACAGTCAGCCGCTGGCAAGAGGCGCAAGACTGGTCGCCATCGACGCCGGTGCAGTCCCCGCCAAAACAAATTGGGGGGCTGCCTTTTCGGCGCCCCCCTTTATTTTTTGCCAGCCCTGTTCAACTCGCGCTTTCGCGAGGTTGCAGCCTATGCCGCTCGCCGCCCGTGCGTCAAGCCACAGAAGGGTGCGGCATATTAGAATTTTGTTACAGCGCCCAGGGGAGCCATTGGCCGGTACTTTCGCCGCAGGCCGGGCTGGCAGGCACAAACAAAAAGAAAGCCGCCCGGCGGGGCCGAGCGGCAAGTCGAACAGGGAGGCAAATAAGATGATCTCGCCGCCTGTGGCGCCACCTGCCGACCAAGATGAGCAGAGGCGCTGGATCACACCGGCGAAGCGTGAACGGAAACGTCACGTCCACAATTATCAAGGTAGGGACGCTTTATCGAAAAACCAACCCCCGCTTCATTATGTTAAAGCAAAACAGGGTCGAAGTGTTAAAAAGATCACACATATGGCAACTTTGTTACTAACGACCCTATGCGGGGGGATGTGGAGACCTGCCCCCTGCCCTGCGCCGAAGGGCTAGGTCCGGGCTCCGCAGGAGGCCTCGCCCCGCGCGTCGCAACTGCGACTCCAGTCGCCCGGAGACAGGCGTTGGGAAGAGGACATGATTGTCAGCCCCCCCCTGTCAGACCGATCGCCCGTAGCGACCCAAGGCTGCGGCAATCTTGCCCGATCCGGCACCAACATACGGCAGGATGCATTTTTCTGGGGCTTCGGGTGCTGCACTGCACAAACGCGTCTTTGCCTGAGAGCGCCAAAGGGTTACCGTAAGTCAGTAGCTTACCTGCCCGGTGCCCCGCCCTGTGCCGCCCGCTGTTGCCGGCCAAATCGTCCGGCCGACAGCTGAACTTCCCGGTGAACTTCCCTGCCTGCCGCCGCGTTTCAGGCAAGGCAGCTCCGGGCTCTCGCGGAACGAGGCAAGGCAACCGGCGCCCGCCCGAGATTAAACACCTTTCGACAAGCTCATTTCACGCCGTCAGGAGGCCCTGTTGATGCCGGAGCAAAATATCAAGGAGCGTGCCTATTACCTGTGGGTCGAGGCCGGCAGGCCGCACGGCCGCGAACAGGAATTCTGGCTGGCGGCAGAGAAGGAAATGAAGACCACAGCCGCCGTGCCGGTGGCCGCCCCGGCAAAGGCAGCCAAGGCTGCTCCGAAGGCCAAGGCCCCGGCTGCCGCAAAGGCGCCGAAGGCAGCCAAGGTGGCCGCACCGAAGGCCCCGAACGGCAAGCTGGTGGCGGAAGGCACTTCCACCCCCAAGACGCCGAAAGCGGCCAAGCCCGCCGCGCGCAAGCCGGCAACCGCCAAGCTCGTGGCTGCCAAGCCGGGCGAAAGCAAGACGGCCTGAGCATCAGGCACCGGCGCGTTATCCCGGGGCGGCAGAACTTCCCCGGGGCCCCGCCCCTGATCCGCTCTTCATCTCCCCCGCTCCGCAAGGCCCGGCGCCTTGCGGCAGTGTGGCCGGTTTTCTGACGGGAGATATCCTTGCCAAGCGCGGCGGGGCTGGTTATTCCAGCCCCGACCAACCCGCAAGCGGCAAGGCCGGTTCGTGCGCCCCATGCTTGCCAAGAAATGATGGCACCGACCGCCCATGAGCCAGTCCCCTCCGTCCTTGCAAGGATCGCTGTTTACGCTGCTGACCCTCAAGGTGCCGTACGATTTCCAGGAGAGCCTGCCCGGCTATCTCGAGCAGCATATCGGCACCAACCCGCAATTCTTTGTCGGCCAGGGTGTGGTGCTGGATATCGATGAGGCAACGACGCTGCGCTCCGGCTCGCAGGTAACGCATCTGGTCGGGATCCTCCGGCACTACAAGCTCTTCCCCATCGGCACCGTGGGCGGCACGCCCGAACAGCAGCAGCTTTTCCGCGGCCAGAACATGCCGAGCGTCGGTGCGGCGCAGAGCAACCGCAAACCGGTGGAAAGCGCCAGCGGCCAGCGCGCGGCGACCCGGACCAAGATCGTCTCCACCCCGGTGCGCGGCGGCACACAGGTCTACGCCCAGGGCGCCGACCTTGTGGTGCTCTCTTCCGTCGGTGCCGGGGCCGAGGTGATCGCCGACGGCAACATTCATGTTTATGGCACGCTGCGCGGACGTGCGCTTGCCGGCGCCATGGGCGACGGCGCGGCACGCATCTTCTGCCGCAGCCTTGAGGCCGAACTGGTCAGCGTTGCCGGAAACTACATCACCGCCGACCAGATCGACGGCGCTTACCAGCAGCAGATGGTGCAGATCCATCTTGAGGGTGAGCGGTTGATTATCGACAAGATTTAGTCTATTCGACAAATAAGAGCCCTATATCCGGGGTTCATGACGGTTTATGCCACTTGGCCGGGGGGCCTTGGGCAGCCGGGGATCCGGGCAGCGGGGCTAGAGCCCAAACCCTTTATCATCTGAAAGAGTGGAGACGCTCTTGGCTACGGTCGTTACCGTTACCTCCGGCAAGGGCGGCGTGGGAAAAACCACTTCCAGCGCGTCCTTCGCAACCGGACTTGCCCTTCGGGGCTACAAAACCGTTGTCATCGATTTCGATGTCGGCCTGCGCAATCTCGACCTCATCATGGGGTGCGAGCGGCGGGTGGTTTATGACCTGATCAACGTCATCAATGGCGACGCCTCGATCAAGCAGGCGCTGATCAAGGACAAGCGGGTCGACGGGCTCTTCATCCTTCCGACCTCGCAGACCAAGGACAAGGACGCGCTCAACCTCGAGGGCGTCGGCCGGGTGATCGACGAACTCAAGCAGGAGTTCGACTACATCGTCTGCGACAGCCCCGCCGGTATCGAGCATGGCGCACTGGCTGCGCTCTATTATGCCGACGCCGCGGTGGTGGTGACGAACCCGGAAGTTTCTTCCGTGCGCGACAGCGACCGTATCCTCGGCATCATGCAGTCCAAATCGCGCCGCGCCGAACGGGGCGATGCGCCGATCAAGGAACATCTGCTGGTGACCCGCTACGATGCGGGCCGCGTGGAGCGCGGCGAGATGCTGACGCTGCAGGACGTGCAGGAGATCCTCGCCGTCAAGATGATCGGCGTCATTCCGGAATCGGAGACGGTGCTGACCGCCTCCAACCTCGGCCAGCCGGTGGTGCTGGCGCCGGAATCCATCGCCGGTCAGGCCTATCAGGACGCGGTTGCCCGCTTCCTTGGTGAAGAGCGCGAGCTGCGCTTCCTCAAGGCCGAACGCAAGGGCCTGCTGAGCCGGCTCTTTGGAGGTGGCTGATGAGCATTTTTGACGTTCTCTTCCGCAAGAAAGAACCGCAGAGCGCTTCCATTGCCAAGGAGCGGCTGCAGATCGTGCTGGCGCATGAGCGCTCGCGCGGCGGCGGCCCGGACTTTCTGCCTGATCTCAAGCGCGACATCCTCCAGGTCGTCGCCAAATATGTCGAGATCAGCGACGAGCAGATCAACGTGCAGCTGGAAAGCTCCGCCGCCACCTCGATGCTGGAAATCAATATCGAGTTCCAGCAGAAGGGCTGAGGCCAGAGCCTCACAGCCAGAATGACAAAAGCCCTGCTTCCGGCACCGGAAGCGGGGCTTTTGTTTTGGGACCCCAGACATTCTAGACGGGGCCGGGCGCCGACAGCCGCAGGAAAGCCGCCTCGATGGCGCTGGCGGCAAGGCGCGAGGCGTGGGTGGGCAGCCAGACAAGCCGGTAGGAGATATGGCTGCCGGGCCCGAGCGGGCGCAGCAGCAGGGGCGTGGAGAGTGCCCGCACGGCATCGAGTGGCAGGACTGATGCAAAGCCGTGTTCGATGACAAGGCGCAGGATGACGGCGACGCTGTCGATCTCCAGCGCGTCGTCCAGCCTGCGGCCATCGAGCCCGCCGGCTTCCATCAGGGCGCGGATCCGGTGGCGCAGGCCGGTGCGGTCGCTTGGCAGGGCAAAGCGCCGCTCCTTGAGCCAGCTTTCGAGGGGCGGCGGCCCGTCGCCGCCCTCCTCTGCGCCATCGACGCTGCTGTCGGGCGCCCCGACCAGCGCCAGCTCGGAGGTCATGATGTCCTTGTGTTCGAAACTGTCGGGCAGCATGTCGACATCCACCAGCACAGCGTCGAAGCGCCCGGCCTTGAGCCCGGCCAGCAGGTCGTCCGCCGTGGAGCTGGAGAGGAAAAGCCGGTGCTCGTCGCGCGGCGCCCAGTGGGAGACGAGCGTGGCAAGCAGCCGGGCCAGCCGCCCTTCATGGGCCAGCGGAATGATGGAGCCGAGCCGAACGGTCTTGAGTTCGCGCACGAAGCGGCGGGCGGAGGTTGCTGTGAGATCGCCCCATAGCCGCTCACTCTCTACTGCAATGTCGTAGAGCAGCCGCCCTTCCGGTGTCGGCTCGATGCCGGCGGCGCCCCGCTCCATGAGGACGCAGCCGAGCGCCTGTTCAAGATCCCGCATCTGCCGGGTGAGCTGGGGCTGGCCGATGCCGATATCGCGCGCCGCGCGGCGGATGGAGCCGGTACGCACCACCCGGGCGAAGCGCCGCAGGGCCCGCAGCCGCACCGGGTTGGCGGCCAGCCAGCGCTGCGCCGCAAGACTGTCTTCGGCCGCCCTGCTTTGGCCAAGGCCGGCAAGAGGCGCAAGCCCGTCGCAAAGCTGGCGCAGGCGCGGCAGCAGTGCCTCGGCACTGACGCTGAGGGCCAGCCCCCCGCCGGCCCGGTGCAGCAGCGGTACCGCAAGCTGTTGCTCCAGCCGGTCGAGCGCAGCCGCAACGCTGGAGGGTGCACGCTCAAGCTGGCGTGCGGCGGGGCGTACGGCCCCCGCCTCCAGGGCGGCAAGGGCAATGATGAGCGTTGCGCTGTCCAGAAGCCGGTACCTTTCCCGTTGCCCGCCGGATGGTCCGGCTGCCCAATCGGCAGGCAGGTTACGGCAATTCGCATCAGCTGTTCAAGATATGGGATATGTTTGCAGGAGGCAGCTTGTTCTAGGGTCTTGAATGACAGGTTCGCGACAGCCCCTCCTTCCCCCAAAGACGGTCATGACGCTCCCCATCCATTTGCTCGACGGCGCCCCCATCCCCCTGCCCCTGCTGCTCGATATCGGGCGCGGGGCCCGTGCGGTGGCGGCCTGCCCGGTGGCGATGGAACGGGTGGCGGAAGCGCGCAAGGTGGTGGATGCGGCGGTGGAGCATGGCGATATCGCCTATGGCATCACCACCGGTGTCGGCGCGCTCAAGGAGCGCATTGTCGCCGAGGACACGTTCGGTGCCTTCAGCCGCGCGCTGAAGCGCGCCCACCATTTCGGCGCCGGGCCGGCGCTGCCGCCGCTGGTGGTGCGCATGGCCCTTGCCATCCGCACCAACACCGCACTTACCGGCCATGCCGGCTGCAGCCCGGAGTTCGTTGCCGCCTGCATCGCCATGCTGGCAAGCCCCGTGGTGCCCGTAGTGCGCTCGATGGGCTCCATCGGCTGCGCCGATATCGGCCTCATGGCCCAGATCGGCTCGGTGCTCGCCGGCGAGGGCGAGGCCTTTTACGGCGAAGAGCGCATGAGCGCCGCCGAGGCGCTGGAGCGGGCCGGGCTGACGGCGCTCGACATGAAGCCCAAGGACGCCATGGTGAGCCTTAGCAGCAATGCAACGGCGCTGGCCTCGGGCATCAAGGCGCTTTCCGGCGCTGCCTTGCAGGTGCGCGCCATGCTGACGACCGCGGCAGCCACTGCCGCCGGCCATGGCTGTTCCCCCGCCCCCTGGCAGGCCGCCATCATGGGATCGCCGGCCGAGGCAGAGGTGGGGGCCGCACTGGTCGCCGCGTACAATTCCGGCGGCTGGCCGCAGGCAACGCGTGTTCAGGATCCCCTCAGCTTCCGCATGCTGGCGCAGGTGTTCGGCTCGGTGCTGGAAGTGCTGGCAAGCGGCCTTCGCACGCTGGAGCGGGCAACGGCACGCTGCGACGATAATCCCGCCGTGCTGGATGGCGCGCTTTATACCCATGGCGGCTCGCTGCCGCTGGATGTGGCGCTGGTGCTGCAATCGGCCGCCGCCGCGATTGCCCATGTGGCGCGCAACTCGCTTTCGCGCCTCGTGCTGCTGGCCAACGGCCGCCATGCCGGCTTGCCGATGAATCTGGTCGACCCGACCTCCGGCGCCACCGGCTTCGGCCCGCTGCTGAAGCTGGCCGGTGACTGTTATGCCCGCGTGATGGCGGAAACGATGCCGGTCTCGGCGCTCGCCATCACCGTTTCCGACGGTATCGAGGATGAGGGCTCGCTCGCTCCGCTGCTGGCGGAACGGCTGGAAACCCAGACGCAGGCACTCACCATGATGATGGCGCTGGAAGGCCTGTTTGCCGCCCAGGCGCTGGACCTGCGCGGGGCCGTGCCACAGGGCGCCGCGGGCCTTGTGCGGGCGCGCGTGCGGCTCATCGCGGCGCAGACCACCGAAGACCGCTCGCTCTCCTCCGAACTGGAGGCGCTGGCGGTCGATTTCAGCAATCAGGCCGGCACCGGCCCGCTGCTCGCCGCAACTGCCCTGCCGCTGCTGGACCAGGCGCTCGGCCTTGCCGCCGTACCGCCGCTTGAACTGGCAGCGCAGTAGAAATCTGCAAATCCAATCAACACATAAGGCTTGCACCCGACAAAAACCGCAGGCCACCAACGAACAGCAGGAGAGATAATCATGACCCTGGGTAAACTGGCCCTGGCTTTTGCCACCGCCGCCGCGCTCGCCGCGGGCCCCGCCGCCGCCGATGTGGTGGTTTCCTCCAAGATCGATACCGAAGGCAGCCTGCTCGGCAATGTCATCAAGCTCGTGCTCGAGCAGGGCGGCATCAAGACACAGGACCGCATCCAGCTGGGCGGCACCCCCGTGGTGCGCAAGGCGATCACCGCTGGCGAAATCGATATCTATCCCGAGTACACCGGCAACGCCGCCTTCTTCTACAACAAGGCCGATGAGCCGGTGTGGAACAACGCCGTCAAGGGCTACGAAGAAGCCAAGAAGCTGGATTATGACGGCGCCAAGATCGTCTGGCTGACGCCGGCCCCGGCCAACAACACCTGGGCGATTGCCGTACGCAGCGAGGTTGCCAAGGCCGACGGCCTCAAGACCATGAGCGATTTCGGCAAGTGGGTTTCCGGCGGCGGCAAGGTGAAGCTCGCAGCGTCCGCCGAGTTCGTGAATTCGGCAAGCGCCCTGCCCGCCTTCCAGAAGACCTATGGCTTCCAGCTTTCTTCCGATCAGCTGCTGACCTTCTCCGGCGGCGATACCGCAGCGACCATCAAGGCCGCTGCCGAGCAGAATGAAGGCACCAACGCCGCCATGGTCTATGGCACCGATGGCGGCATCGCCCCCTCGGGCCTTACCGTGCTGGATGACGACAAGGGCGTGCAGCCGGTTTACCTGCCGACCCCGATCATCCGCGAAGAGGTGCTGAAGCAGTACCCGCAGATCGCCGACATGCTGGCGCCGGTGTTCGAGAGCTTTGATCTCGTAACCCTGCAGGAGCTGAACGGCCGCATCCAGGTGGGGGGCGAACCCGCCGCCGCCGTTGCCAAGGACTATCTGACCTCGCACGGCTTCCTCAAGTAAGCCGCCCGCCCCGCATCAGCCCCGGCACCGCCTGACAGAAGCGGCGCCGGGGCCCCCTGATCCCGGGAACACGCGATGGCCTCGCCGATTTTCAGAACCGCACCCGGAATGGACCGGCTGGGCAGTGCCATCGCCCTGCTGGCGCTCGCCGGGCTGTCACTTACCCCGCTGGCAACCTTCCGCCCGACCCGCATCGCCTCCGGCGTCGATCACCTGCTGCTCTCCGCCCTGCCGATGGGCGGGGTCGCGGCCCTGATCCTGGCACTGATGCTCTTCTGCGCCGTCTTCACCGCCCGCAGCCGGGCGGGGTGGCGGCTGGCGGCGGCACTGGTGCTGCTGGTCGTGCTGGTGCTGGTGATGGGGCAAAGCGCAAGTTTCCTGACGCCGGAAGGCAACCGCTATGCCCGCATCGCCCCGGGGGCCGGTTTCTGGATCGGCTGTTTTGCCGGCCTTCTGGGTGCCGGCGATGCGCTGGTGCGGCTTTCCCCCGGCCCGGCCCTGCGCGTCGGCGCCCTGATTGCCGCCTTCGCCCTCTTCGGCGCCCTCTTGCATTTCGGCGTCTGGGACGGCCTTTCCCTGATGAAGGAATATGCCAACCGTGCCGGCAGCTTCTGGAGCGAAGCGGGGCAACATCTGGCCCTTGCCGGCGCCAGCGTGGTGGCGGCCGCCGTCATCGGCATCCCGCTTGGCATCGCCTGCGCCCGCATCGAGAAGCTAGGCTCGGTGACATTGCCGGTGCTCAACATCATCCAGACCGTGCCCAGCATCGCCCTCTTCGGCCTGCTGATGGGGCCGCTGGGCTATCTCGCCGCCCATGTGGCGCTGGCGAAGGACCTTGGCATCCGCGGCATCGGCACGGCGCCGGCCATGGTGGCGCTCTTTCTCTATTCCTTGCTGCCCATCGTCGCCAATGCCGCCGTCGGCATGCGGCAGGTGCCGCCCGAGGCGGTGATGGCAGCGCGCGGCATGGGCATGACCAGCGCCCAGCGCCTGATGCAGGTGGAACTGCCACTGGCCCTGCCGGTCATCCTCGCCGGCCTGCGCATCGTCACGGTGCAGAATATCGGCATGGTGACGATTGCCGCCCTTATCGGCGGCGGCGGCTTCGGCGTCTTCGTCTTTCAGGGGCTGGGGCAGACGGCAACCGATCTGGTGCTGCTGGGCGCCCTGCCGACCGTGGCGCTGGCCTTTGCCGCCGCCATTCTCTTCGACGCCGGTATCGAGCTTATGAAAGGCCGGAAGTCATGATCGAGATCGACCGTCTTTCCCGCCGTTTTGGCGACCAGCTGGCTGTCGACGATGTGTCCATGACCATCGAGCGCGGCACCATCACCGTCATCGTCGGCACCTCCGGCTCCGGCAAATCCACCACGCTGCGGATGATCAACCGGCTGATCGAGCCAACGGGCGGCGCCATCCGCATCGACGGGGTGGATACAAAGACCTTGCAGCCGGACATCCTGCGCCGGCGCATCGGTTACGTGATCCAGGGCCACGGGCTTTTCCCGCACTGGACGGTTGCCCGCAACATCGCCGCCGTGCCGCACCTCCTCGGCTGGGACAAGGCCCGCATCGACAGGCGTGTCAGCGAACTCCTCACCCTCTTCCAGCTCGACCCGGCGCTTTATGCCGGCAAGTTTCCGCATGAGCTTTCGGGCGGGCAGCAGCAGCGTGTGGGCGTGGCGCGCGGCCTTGCCGCCGAGCCGGAAGTGCTGCTGATGGATGAGCCCTTCGGCGCGCTCGACCCCGTTATCCGCGCCAAGGCGCAGGAAGACCTGCTGGCGATCCATGAGCGCTTCGGCACCACCATCGTGCTGGTGACGCATGACATGGAAGAGGCGGTCATGCTGGCCGACCGCATTGCGGTGATGGATGGCGGCAAGCTGCTGCAATATGACCGTCCGGAAGCCATACTAGGCGCCCCGGCTGCCGGTTTCGTCGAGCAGCTGATTGCCAATGGCGAGCGCCCCTTCCGCCTGCTCTCCCTCGCCTATGTGGCCGACCTGGCCGAGCCGGGCACGGCGGAGGGCACGCCGATTACGGCCACCACCAACCTGCGCGATGCCCTCTCCCAGCTGATCTGGACCCGGCGGGATGCCGCGCCGGTAGTGGGCGCCGACGGCATTGACCTTGGCATCGTGCGGCTTTCCCGCGTGCTGGCCGAGGCGGGATGCCCGTTATGACCGTTACTCTCCTGCGCCTTGCGGTGGTTCTGGTACTGGCGGCCTTTCTGGTCGACCCGCATCTGTTCCAGCCGCTGTTCGAGCCACTGACGCAGAACGGCGCGCCGGCCATCTATGACCGCACGCCCTTCTGGCAGCTGGCGATGGCGCATCTGGGCATCGTGCTGCTGGCTGCCGTGCTGGCGACAATCGTCGCTGTCGGCATGGCGATTTTCGTGACCCGGCCGGCGGGCCGCGAGTTCCTGCCTTTCTCGCGCAGCCTTGCCAATATCGGCCAGACGGTGCCGCCGGTGGCGGTGCTGGCGCTTGCCGTGCCGAGCGTGGGCTTCGGCCTCAAACCGACGCTGATCGCCCTTTTCCTCTACGGGCTGCTGCCGATCTTCGAAAACGCGCTCGCCGGCCTCAGCGAGGTACCGGCCCCGGTGGTGGAGGCCGCGCGCGGCATGGGCATGAATGCGCGCCAGCGCCTGTTCGGTGTCGAGCTACCACTCGCCCTGCCGGTCATCCTTGAAGGTGTGCGCATCTCCACCATCGTCAATGTCGGCACCGCCACGCTGGGATCAACCGTCGCCGCCAAGGGGCTGGGCGAGGTGATCGTGGCGGGGCTTCTTTCCAGCAATGACGCCTTCATCCTCCAGGGCGGCATCGTCGTCGCCCTGATGGCTATCCTGATCTACGACGCGCTCGGCGCGGTCGTACGAAACGCTGCCCGCCGGAGCGGGCTTGCCCGTACGGGAGACAAGATATGAGCGATTTCGACCTCGTTCTCGCCGGCACCGTCGTGCTGCCTGACCGGGTGCTGGAAGCCGGCTTCGTGGCGGTACGGGATGGCAAGGTGGCGGCCGTGGGCATGGGAGAGCCGCCGGCTGCGCGCGAGCGCCACCTGCTGGGCAAGGCCCTGATCCTGCCGGGCGCCATCGACGCGCAGGTGCATTCGCTCTCGCAGAAGAACCAGGAAGATTTTATCTGGTCCACCCGCTCGGCAGCCGCCGGCGGCGTCACCACCATCGTCGACATGCCGTATGACGAGGGCAACCTCGTCTGCTCCGCCGGGGCGGTGAAGCAGAAGGCCGCCCATGCCGAGGCGACCGCCCGCGTGGATGTGGCGCTCTATGGCACCGTGAACCCGGAGGAAGGCCCGGCCCGCATAACCGAGCAGGTGGCCGCAGGTGTTGCCGCCTTCAAGTTCTCCACCTTCGGCACCGATGCAAAGCGCTTCCCCCGCATCCCGCCGCAGCTCCTTTACGACTGCTTCAGCGCCATCGCCCCGACCGGCCTTGCCGCCGGTGTGCATAACGAGAACCACGAGGCGGTCGATGCCTTCATGGCGCGGGTCAAGGCCGCCGGCATTACCGACTGGCGCGCCCATGGCATGTCGCGCCCGCCGATCACCGAACTGCTCGCCATGCACGACATCTATGAGACCGGGGCGCTGACCGGCTGCCCGGCCCATGTGGTGCACTGCTCGCTGGGCCGCGGTTACGACATCGCGGCCGGTTACCGGGCGCAAGGATATGAGGCGACCATCGAGGCCTGCATCCACTATCTGGTGCTGGATGAAGAGAATGATGTGAGCCGCCTTGGCGGCAAGGCCAAGATCAACCCGCCGATCCGCCCGCGCGCCGAGGTGGAGAAGCTGTGGCGCCATGTGGCTGCCGGCAATGTGACGCTGGTTTCCACCGACCATGTCAGCTGGTCGGAAGACCGCAAGACGAAGGCCGACATGCTCACCAACTCCTCCGGCGTGCCGGGGCTGGAGGTGATGGTGCCGCTGTTTGTGGCCGGAGCGCTGAAGCGCGGCGTGCCGCTCCATTGGGCGGCACGGCTGATGGCGGAAAATCCGGCCCGGCATTTCCGCATCGATAACAGCAAGGGCGCCCTTACCGTGGGCCGTGACGCCGACATTACCGTGCTGACGCCAGAACCTTATCGCTACGACCCTGCGGCCAGCGGCCACAATGTGGTTGGCTGGAGCCCCTATGAGGGGATGGAGCTGCCCTATAAGGTCAGCGCCACCTGGCTGCGCGGACAACTTGCCTTCGATGGCACATCCGTGCTGGCCGAACCGGGCACCGGGCGCTTCGTGCGCCCGCCCGCCACCCGCATCCTGGCCGGAGAGATTTGATGACCACCCCCGTTCCCGCTTCCGAAAAATCCCGCAGCAACCTGCCGGTCAACCAGCAGCGGCTGTGGGACGATCTGATGGCGCTGGCCGAGATTACCGAGCCGGACCGGAAATGGACCCGGCGCGCCTTTTCCCCGCGTTTTCTGGAAGGGCGCGACTGGCTGGTCTCCCACATGCAGGATGCCGGCCTTGAAGTGAGGCTGGATACCGCCGGCAACCTGATCGGCCGCCGCAAGGGTTCGCGCCCCGGTGCCGGCGCCATCGTGCTCGGCTCCCATACCGACACCGTGCCGGATGGTGGCCGCTTCGACGGCCCCGCCGGCGTGCTGGCCGGGCTGGAAGTGGCCCGCGCCCTGATGGAAGCCGGCGTGACGCTGGAGCATGACCTTGAGGTGATCGACTGCCTTGCCGAGGAAGTGAGCCCCTATGGCCTTTCCTGCGTCGGCAGCCGCGGCATCTCCGGCACGCTGGATGAGGTGATGCTGGCCCGCGAGAATTCCGAGGGCGAGAAGCTGGTCGACGGCATCCGCCGTATGGGCGGCCATCCCGACCGGCTGGCCGAAGCCAAGCGCAGCGACATTGCCGCCTATCTGGAACTCCATATCGAGCAGGGCACGGTGCTGGAAAGCAGCAAGCTCGATATCGGCGTCGTTACCGCCATCTCCGGCATCACCCGCTTCGAGATCATCGTCGAGGGCCGGCCGGACCATGCCGGCACCACCTTGATGACCAATCGCCTCGATGCACTGGTTGCCGCCAGCGAACTGGTGCTGGCCATCCGCGCCGATGCGGTGGAGCGCGCAAAGGGGCCGGGGCATTTCGCCGCCACGGTGGGCGAGTTCGATATCGAGCCCAATGCCGCCAATGTGGTGCCGAGCCGGGCCCGTCTGCTGATCGACACCCGCGCCGAACTGCGCCCCGATATGGAAGCCTTTGCGGTGCGCCTGGCCGAACTGGTGGAAGAAACCGCCGGACGCCACGGCGTGACCATCGCGCCGCCGCGCCGGGTTTCCGACAACCCGCCGACCCCCAGCACCGAAGCACTGATGAAGCAGCTGGAAGGCGCCTGCGACCTGCTGGGTGCCGGCCACCGCCGCATGGCGTCGGGCGCCGGGCATGACATGGCGTGGTTCGCCCGCGTGGCACCGGCAGCGATGATCTTCATCCCCTGCCTTGGCGGGCGCAGCCACTGCGCGGAGGAATGGACCGAGCCGCACGAGGTGGCGATGGGCGCCGCCGTGCTGCTGGAAACAGTCAAACGTATCGACGCCGCCCTGCCCTGACGGCAAGGCGGCCCCTTATCGCATGAGAGAAAACGGGGACGACGATGGGACGCATCCTGACGGAGAAGGACGTCGAGGCAGCGGTCAAGGGAGGTTCTGTCTACGCTGCCGGCGGCGGCGGCTGGGCTGACCATGGCCGCATGCTGGGTACCGCTGCGGTGCGCGCCGGCAAGCCGGAGCTTGTTTCGGTGGACGAGCTGGATGCCAATGACTGGGTCGCTACCGCTGCCGCCATCGGCGCCCCCGCCGGGACCACGAAGTGGGAGATGCAGGGCGTCGATTACGTCAACGCCGTGCGCCTTCTGGAAAAAGAACTGGGCGAAAAACTCTCCGGCCTCATGGTCGGGCAGAACGGCAAATCTTCCACACTCAATGGCTGGCTGCCCTCTGCCATTCTCGGCACCAAGGTGGTGGATGCGGTGGGCGATATCCGCGCCCATCCGACCGGAGATATGGGCTCCATCGGCCTTGCCGCCTCGCCCGAGCCGATGATCCAGACCGCCGTGGGCGGCAACCGGGAGGAAGGGCGCTATATCGAGCTGGTGACGCGTGGCGCCACCGCCAAGGTCTCCCCGATCCTGCGCACCGCCTCCGACATGTCGGGAGGCTTCATTGCCTCCTGCCGCAACCCGGTGCGCGCTTCCTATGTTAAGAGCCACGCCGCGCTTGGCGGCATCTCCATGGCGCTGGCGCTGGGAGAGGCCATCATCGCGGCAGAAGCGAAAGGCGGCAGCGCCATC
The DNA here is from genome assembly GCA_030657355.1 of Radicibacter daui. Classification (GTDB taxonomy): domain Bacteria; phylum Pseudomonadota; class Alphaproteobacteria; order Radicibacterales; family Radicibacteraceae; genus Radicibacter; species Radicibacter daui. The sequence continues at coordinate 1,064,907 of CP131056.1, read as the reverse complement.
ATCGATGCCATCTGCAAGACGACGGGCGGCTCCATCCTTGTGGAAGGCGAGATTACGGCCAAGGACGTGGTCTACACGAAAGAGGCCTTCGATATCGGCACCGTCACGCTCGGGCGCGGCGACAAGGCCAGCACGCTGCATGTGATGAACGAATATATGGCGGTGGATGATGCCGGCGGCGCCCGCATCGCTACCTTTCCCGACGTGATCACCACGCTGAGCCCGGAGGGCGAGCCGCTCAGCGTCGGCCAGCTGCATGTCGGCATGCGCATCCATGTGCTGCATGTACCGATGAGCATCATCCCGCTTTCCGCCAGCGTGCTGGACCCCAGCGTCTATCCGCCGGTGGAAAAGGCCATGGGCATTGAGCTGGCGCGCTACGCGCTTGCTGGCCGCTGATCCGGCACCAAGGAGGAGACAACAAGATGAACCCGCGTTTCCCCGTGCCCGGCGGCCCCACCCTTCGCTGCAAGGGCTGGCGGCAGGAAGCCCTGCTGCGCCTGATGGAAAATGTGCTGAGCGTCGGCGAGAACCCCGACCAGCTCATCGTCTATGCCGCGCTTGGCAAGGCGGCGCGGAGCTGGGCAGCACATGACGCCATCGTCGAGACGCTGAAGACGATGGAAGAGGATGAGACGCTCATCATCCAGTCCGGCAAGCCTATCGGCGTTTTGAAGACCCATGCGGCCGCGCCGCTGGTCATCATGGCCAACTGCAACATCGTGGGGCAGTGGGCCAAGGCCGAGTATTTCTACGACCTGCAGGAAAAGGGCCTCATCTGCTGGGGCGGCCTGACGGCGGGCGCCTGGCAGTATATCGGCAGCCAGGGCGTCATCCAGGGCACCTACGAGATCTTCTCCCGCATCGCCGAGAAGCATTTTGACGGCGACCTGCATGGCCGCTTCATCCTGACCGCCGGACTTGGCGGTATGGGCGGCTCCCAGCCGCTGGCGGGCCGCATGGCCAATGCCGCGATCCTGGGCGTCGATATCGATCCGGAGCGTGTCGCAAAGCGCAAGGCCATCGGCTATATCGACACCGTGGCGCCGGACCTCGACAGCGCGCTTGCCATGATCGACGCGGCGGTAAAAGCGCGCAAACCCGCCTCCATCGCGCTGGTGGGCAATGCCGCCGACATTTATCCCGAGATCGCCCGGCGCGGCATCGTGCCCGATATCGTGACCGACCAGACCGCCGCGCATGATCTTGTCTACGGCTATGTGCCGGCCGGTTTCACGCTGGAAGAAGTGCGCGCCATGCGCACGTCTGACACGGCGCGCCTGATGGCGGAGAGCCGCAAATCCATCGTCACCCAGGTGCGGGCGATGCTGGAGTTCCAGCAGAAGGGCGCCGTCGTCTTCGACAATGGCAATCTCATCCGCACCCATGCCCGTGATGGCGGCGTGGAAAACGCCTTCGATATCCCGATCTTCACCGAAGCCTGGCTGCGCCCGCTCTTCAGCCGCGCCATCGGCCCCTTCCGCTGGATGGCTCTGTCGGGTGATCCGGAGGATATCCGCAAGATCGACGATCTGGTGCTGCGGGACTATCCGGATAACCGCATCGTCACCAACTGGATCCGCCTTGCCCGCGAGAATGTGCCGTTCGAAGGGCTGCCGGCGCGTATTGCCTGGCTGGGCCATGGCGTGCGCACCGAAGTGGCCCGGGCGGTCAACCGCATGGTGGCCTCGGGCGAGCTCAAGGGCCCGGTCGCCTTCTCGCGTGACCATCTGGACGCCGGAGCGATGGCGCATCCGAACATCATGACCGAGAACATGAAGGACGGCTCCGACGCGATTGCCGACTGGCCGCTCCTCAACGCCATGACGCTCTGTTCCTCGATGGCTGACCTTGTCGTCATCCATTCCGGCGGCGGCGGTTATGCCGGTTACATGACCTCCAGCGGCGTGACGCTGGTGGCCGACGGTACGCCGGAGGCTGACCTGCGCCTCAAGAACGCGCTGACCAACGACACCTCGCTGGGTGTGATGCGTTATGCCGATGCGGGGTACGAGGAAGCGCTGGAAGAGGCCGAGCTCAAGGGCATCCGGCACCTGAAACTGGCCTGAGAGTTCTTAAGAGGGAGGCCTAACGGCCTTCCTCTTCGCTCCCAGCGCCTCATTTTAAAGTTGGAAGAAATTCAGTTGGTGGAGAAATAGACAAATATCCAGAAGGTAAGTTAGCCAATTGCTCAATAACTGACTGAGAAAACCCTAATGCGACCTTAACATTATCACGACCAATTCGCCCACCATCGATAGCAACTTCAATCACCCTACGCAACAGCATGGGATCCTCTATCTTAATCCCACCCAAGCCATCCAAAGGTTCCTTTTTTCTCCAACCTCTAGATGAAATTTGTTTGTATAAGCTTGTTATTTGCTGCTCATCAAATATACCAAGATGCTTACATCTATATATCATAGCCTGTATTGAAACCTTCCAACGATCCTTCAAAGAAACAAAATTGGCCAATCTAGGTGAATATATTTCATTTAAAAAAGTCTCTTTAGGCAAAAGAAATGCACTAGCAAACCGATCCGCCTCATTTTCGATTTTCTTTAATCTATCCTTATTCTCAATTTCGTCTTTACTCACCCAACGATGCAGGACCAAATGGCCAAGCTCGTGTGCCGCATCATATCGAGCCCGAGCGCCGCTTTCCTTGTCAGAGGCGAGAAAAACGAAGGGTCTATCACCACTCCAAAAAGAGAATGCCTCTACAGACTCCCCCTGGAGCTGGAAGCGAGACACAATAACCCCTTGAGTCTCCAACAGCCGAACAACATTCGAAATGGGACCTAGGCCCAAGCCAAAATTTTTTCTAACTTCTGTTGCGATATTTTCAATTTCCATATCGGAATAAGAACTAGAAATCTCATCCTCTGGAGAATATACAGGAATATTCACATTCGGATAATTCACCATACCATCAAATAAGCAAGATACATTCACCAACCATTTGGCCAAAACTTCACAGGCCATATTTCGACGCTTGGTGTCAGGGCCGACTTTTCTAAAAAATTTTGCCCGGATTTCACCAAAACTCTCTGGCTCAACACCAGTGAAGTACGCCACTGGCTGTTCCAACTGCCGGGCCAAATTGACCAAGGTTGCAGCTTCAGGGGATTTCGCCCCCTGTTCAAATGCGGAGATCGCTTGCCGGCTAAGACCGACTTTGTCAGCCAGCTCAGTCTGATTAAGGCGCTTTGCTAAGCGAGCCTCATAAAGGCGTCCCGGAATCAATTGCCGCCCTAGATTTTCATCTCGGGCGGCGCTTGGAAACGGAACGATGTTTCCGTCTCTAGCTGTCATTGTCTCGTCGCCACTTTTCTATCTCTTCCTTGAGAGAGATGAGGTCGTCCAAATCAGCGTCCGTGTTTTCCACGGCTGGCTCACTAGTCTCGACCAAATGAGGAATCTTCATAAGATTTCCCGACCTGTAGCGAAATCCCTTCGCATGCTCGGGATGGGGAACCGTTAGATGGGCGAAATGTAACTCCTGATGCCCATGGATCAACAGGAGATGTGGCAGCCCAATAACATCCTGCTCAGTCGCAAAATCCGGAAAATCAAAGAAAGGCTGGTTGTTCACACATCCATTTTCCCGGAATCTCACCGAGCGTGGCTGTCGCCTCGGATTCGCAACCTGACTAATAGTGAGCACGGAATGAGATAATCGAATTTGAAGATAACGACCGGTCGGCATGACAAAAGGCCGCCAAGCATAGTCAAATGGCAACTTGCCGGATTCTATGAGCCTTTTAAATCCCAAATCTGTCGCCCAAGAGATTAAGCGGCCACGGTTATCTACAGCGCTTTCTATCTGTAAAATGGGATCAGAATTGGCCAACTCCTGCGCGGCTTTATAGGCTGTCCGCAAGGTAGCCGGGATCAAGTGCCAATACCCGGCAGGAAACTGATCTCGCAGGAAATCTTCTGGTCTAACCCCGCCCATTTTACCCCGCCGCAGTTAAAATCACCCCAAGCAACTGAATATGGTATTTTACTGAATATGTCAACCAAACAGGGCGAACTACGAAACACCCTATAGGGAGCCCGTTTTGTGTCAGGAGAACTTCATCCGCACGGTGCGCCCGCCGCTGATCGGGTTGGCAAGGCGCAGGCCGATCTTCTGGGTGACGGCGATGGCGGCGGCAACACTCAGGGAAAAACCCTGTGCCGAGGTCTGGCGGAGTATCTCCCCCCTCTCCTGCCGGCCTTCAGGTGCGCCCTCAAAATAGGGCTCCAGCGGCCGGGGCAGGTCATCGGCGATAAAGGGGGCCTGCGGCACGGTGACGATGAGCTCCGCCCCCGTCCCGCCAGCGCCGGGCGCGGTCTTGATCAGCACATAGTGGCCTGACTGCGACCCGGCGACGACGCCCTGCACCACATGCAGCAAGGCCTGCTTGAGCGCGCGTGGCTCTGCCCGCACCAGGATCGGGCGCGCTGGCGGAACCAGCCGGATGTCCACCCCGCGCCGCTCGCCATGGAAATGCTGCAGCCCTTTGACCGTCTCCAGCGCTTCCCCCAGATCGATCTCGCGGCGCTCCTCCTCACCGCCAAAGGCGCCGGCCTTGGTGGCGGAAAGTTCGAGCAGGGCGTTGACCCGCTCCAGCAGATCGAGCCCGCTGGCCCGGATATCGGCGGCATAACTGCCATAAACATCGGTGCCGAGCGGGCCCATGATCTGGCTCTGGATCACCTCGGAAAAGCCGATGATGATGTTGAGCGGGGTGCGCAGTTCGTGGCTCATGCGCGAGAGCATCTCGAACTGGCCCTGCCGCTCATCCTCGGAGCGGCGGGCCGCCCCCTCCGCGCTGTCGAGCGCGGCATCGAGGCGGGTAATGCCTTCCTGGATATCGGCCATCAGCTGCCCGGCCTCGTCCTGATAGCGCGTGGGCAGCGGCACGATCTGGCGGCGGGAGAGATAGGCGTGAATGCTGGTGGAGGCCTGGCGCAGCGGCGCCAGCAGCATCCACAGCGCCGTAAGGGTAACGCCGGCGCCAATGAGCGTGGCAACCAGCACCACCAGCAAGACCGGCAGCGACTGCATCAGCGAGACATCGGCACTGACCAGCACATAGGCGACCAGCACGATGAGCGGAACATGCACGCCGAGAAAGCTGATGAGCATGATCTTGGCGACATAGGACTGGCGCAGGCCAAGCCGGGCCAGAAATTCATAGAGCCACATAACACCCCTCCGCCGCTTCTGCGCCTCCCCAGGCAGCAGGCAATGCTAATCCCGCACCGGCAGGGGCGAAACCTTCCACCGGCACAGAAATAGACATAGGGGCTGAGAGCACAAAAAAGCAGCCTCCCGAGGGAGGCTGCTTTCTTTTTTCGGTCCTGATCCGCTGAAGCGGCTTCAGGCAGCCTGACGGCGCGGTGCCGGGCGGCGCGAGCGCTGCTGCGGACGGCCCTTGCCACCCTTGCCGGCGTTCGGACGGCCCTTGCCGAGCGGCGTCTTGATGTGGCGGCGGTCATCCTGCGGAAGCACGCGGGAAATCAGCTTCTCGATCGAGCGCAGACGATCATATTCGTCCGGGGCGCAGAGCGAGATGGCGATGCCGCTGGCGCCGGCGCGGCCGGTACGGCCGATACGGTGCACGTAGGATTCCGGCGCATCCGGCAGGTCGTAGTTCACCACATGGGTGACGCCGGTGATGTCGATGCCGCGGGCAGCCACGTCGGTCGCCACCATGATACGGGCACGGGAGGCCCGGAACATGGCGAGCGCACGGTCGCGCTGGCCCTGGCTCATGTCGCCATGCAGGGCAACGGTGCGCTGGCCGTCACGGTCGAGATCACGGGCGAGACGATCGGCGCCGCGCTTGGTGCGGGCGAAGACGATGACGCTTTCAGCCGCTTCGTCATTGAGGATTTCCGCCAGCGCTTCACGCTTGCGGGCACCTTCGATGATGACGACCTGCTGTTCGACATTCACGGCCGGCTTGGCGGGGGGAGCAACGCTCACCTCGACCGGGTCGGTCAGCAGCTCGCGCACGAGACCGGCAACCGTCTGCGGCATGGTGGCCGAGAACAGCATGGTCTGGCGCTCACGCGGGGTCGAGCGGGCGATGTCGCGGATCGGCTTGACGAAACCGAGGTCGAGCATCTGGTCGGCTTCGTCGAGGATCAGCACCTCGGCGGTGTCGAGACGCACCCAGCTGCGGCCCATGAGGTCGAGCAGGCGGCCCGGCGTGGCAACCAGAACATCAACACCGAAACCGATATCGCGGCCCTGACGGCCCATCGGGGCGCCGCCAACGACCAGCGCACTGCGCAGGCGCATGTTCTTGCCGTAAGCCTTGACGCGGCTGAAGATCTGGCCGGCAAGTTCACGGGTGGGGCTGAGGATCACGGCACGCGCCTCGCCACCTTCAAGGCGGCGGCGCGAGGCAACGAGACGCTGCAGGGTGGGCAGAACGAAAGCGGCGGTCTTGCCGGTGCCGGTCTGGGCGATGCCAAGCACATCCTTGCCGTCGAGGGCATGGGGGATGGCGGCTTCCTGGATGGGGGTCGGTTCGCTGTGCTTTTCGTCGGCAAGCGCGGAGAGGATCGGCCCGGTGAGGCCGAGGTCTGCAAAATTGGTCAAAAACGGTTCTTCCGTCGGAGGGCGCCCGGCGGGAAAAACCCCAAGGACGCTCTTCAAATATATAAGGGGGACGTCCGATGGTCCGCTAACGCGGGACAGGCGGGGCCCGGTGAGTGCGCCCGGCCTCTTTCACATCAGGAAAAGGGGGCAACCGGCGCGATGGGGGTGGAGATACAGGCAAAATTGTCATCACACAAGAGCGCGTGGTGCAGGGCAGCATTGCGAAGACCAGCAATTTACGCAGGGCTCAATGAAAAAGGGGCGGTCCGGCCGCCCCTTTTCCAGTTCTCTGCGCAGGTCTGATATCCGGGGATCAGCCAGCCAGAGCCTTGGCATTCGCCACCAGGAAATCCTTGTACTTCTGCGGCTTGCGGCCGGTGAGACGCTCAACCGTGTCGCTCACGAGGTTAAACCCGCCGGCTCGGCCATTATCGTCAAAGCTGACCAGCAGCGGGACCCAGGGGGCCGGCACGCCGGCTGCGGCCATACCTTCGGCCAGCTGCTGGGACGTGAGCTTCACCACTTCGACCGGCTTGCCGGTGGCACCGGAGAGCAGGGCGGCGACCTCATCGACCGTCAGCGCCTCGCCGCCGGTAACATCCAGCTTCACCTTGCCGGCGGGCGGGTTGGCGAGCACGGCGGCGGCAACGGCAGCGCAATCATCGCGGCCGACATTGGCATAACGCCCCTCGCCGGCAGCGGTGTACCAGTGGCCGGAAGCAAGGATGCTGGCCGCGCTCATGAAGATGTTCTCGAAGTACCAGTTGTTGCGCAGCACGGTCCAGCCGGCGAGCTTGCTGGCTTCCAGCGCCTGCTCGGTGCCCCAGTGGTCGGGCGCGAAGAGCACCGGATTGCCGGGCTCGGGCTTCGGCATCGAGGTGTAGATCACATGGGCAACACCGGCCGCCTCGGCGGCGGCAATGGCGGCCTTGTGCTGGGCAAGGCGCTGGCCCGGCTGTTCCAGCGCGTCGGTGGAAATGACCAGCAGACGGTCGATGCCGGCGAAAGCGGCGGCAAGGCCGGCCGCATCCTCGAAATCAACCTTGCGGACCTCGACGCCCTGGGCCGCGAGATCGGCCAGCGTCTCCGGCTTGCGGGTGCCGGCGACGATCTGGCTGGCGGGAACCTTCTGGCTGCCCAGGAGGTGGGCGATGGTGGCGTGGCCGAGCTTGCCGGAAGCGCCGGTAACGAGCAGGCGGGGGGTGGTGGCGGACATGGAACGGGACTTCCTTTTTGCTGCCTTCATGAATGACCGGCCTCTTGACCGGTCTGAATGCTGGTCTCAAAATGAGACTAGACCTAATTTAGGAAGTGCCCGCGATCTGCAAAAGAAGGCAGTTTAACGGGTGATAGTTACCTGAAGGGAACCACCCCATGGCACGCCAGAGCGTTCTCAAACCCGTTGAAGCCCTGCAGAACCCCTGCGAGGACACGCTCGCAACGCTGCGTCTGGCCGTAACCGCCCCGCCGGGCAGCGACATGAGCGCCGAAAAATGCCCGGTGCGCGACGTGCTGGACCATATCGGCGACAAATGGGCAACGCTGCTGGTCATCGCGCTCGCCGAAGCGCCGCGCCGGTTCGGTGAACTCAGGCGCATGGTGCCGGACATCTCCCAGCGCATGCTGACGCAGACCCTGCGGGACCTGCAGCGCGACGGGCTGGTCAGCCGCAAGGTGTTTCCCACCCAGCCCCCGGCGGTGGAATACAGCCTGACGCCGCTTGGCAGCTCGCTGCTGGAGCCGCTCGCCATCCTTGCCCGGTGGGCCGCGCAGAGCCATCCGGCAATCCGCAGTGCCCGCGCCGCCTTCGACGCCGCGCTGGCAGAGGCCGGCTAAAAGGAAAGAGGGGACTGAAGCCCCCTCTCCCGTTCCGTGTTCAAGCGCGCTCTCAGCTGCCCTGACGGGCGGCCAGCAGGTCGCGGATTTCCGTCAGCAGGGCGATGTCGGCCGGCGGCGGGGGCGGCGGTGCCGCTTCAGCCACCTTCTCTTCCCGGCGTTCCACCTGGCGGCGCAGGGCATTCACACCGCGCACCATCAAAAAGATGATCCAGGCGAGGATCAGGAAATTGATGGAGACGGTGATGAAGCTGCCATAGGCAAACACCGCACCTTGCTTGCGTGCCTCTTCCAGCGTATCGGCGGTAACGACGGACGACAGCGGGATGAAGTAGTTCGAAAAATCGAACCCGCCGAAAACCGCGCCGACGATCGGCATGATGATATCGCCGACCAGTGATTTGACGATGCCGCCGAACGCGCCGCCGATGATCACGCCGACAGCGAGATCCATGACGTTGCCACGCGCGATAAATGCCTTGAAATCATTGAGCATTCAAAGCTCCCCCCGCAAAAGTGCCCCGAAGCCCGGTGACGGCACCGGACTTCCCGCCCCTGATCATTGTCCTTTGGCGTCCGCCGTCAACCGGAAGGGCGTAGTGCGGCGAGCCGCGCGGCAAGAAAATCACGCTCCGCCGCCGCCGGGCCGAGGGAAAGCGCGGTGCGATAGGCATCGGCCGCGGCCTCCAGATGGCCCGCCCGGCGGCTGAGATCAGCCCTCAGCGCCTGATAGGGCAGGAACGTTGAAAGCTGGATACCCCGCCCGGCTCCCGCAGCCTCCAGCGCCGTCAGTTCGGCAAAGGCGGCAGCGATGCCGGCAACCTCTGCCAGCGCCACGATGCGGTTGAGGCGCACCACCACATCGTCGCGTTGCAACAGCAGCCGGTCATAAAGCGCCAGTACCTGCGGCCAGGGGGCAGGATCGGCAAGGGATCGCCGGCTGCACCAGACCGCGTGGATCATGGCCTGAAAATACCGCGGGCCGTGCGCCGGCAGTGCCGCTGCCCGATCCAGAAAGCCGTGCGCTTCGGCGATCAAGGCAGGCGTCCAGCGGGCGGGGTCCTGCTCGACAAGCGGCACCATGCGGCCGTCGGCACCGAGACGGGCGGGACGCCGCGCCTCGGCAAGGCGCACCAGCGCGGCAAGCGCCAGCACCTCCCCTTCAGCCGGCAACAGGTCGGCCAGCAGGCGGGTGAGGCGCAGCACCTCACCGGCGTAACCGGCATGGCTGCCGGTGCCGGCGGCATCCTCATGCGCCTTGGCATAGGCGATCTCCAGCGTGGAGAGAACGGCCTCCAGCCGCTCGGCCCAGCCCTCGGGCGGCGGCACCTCGAAGGCAACGCCCGCTTCGGCGATCTTGCGCTTGGCGCGGGTCAGGCGCTGCGCCAGCGCCGGCTCGGCCACCAGAAAGGCATGGGCGATCTGCGCGGTGGTGAGGCCGCACACGAGGCGCAGGGTAAGGGCAGCCCGTGTCTCTGCGGCAATCGCGGGATGGCAGCAAACAAAGATGAGGCGCAGGCGCTCGTCGGGGATGATCGCCTCATCCCCGGTCAGGCGGTCTTCCACACTCGGCTCCGGCAGCGGTTCTGGCGGCGGCAGGCGCTCACGCGTCGCCCGTCGGCGCAGCATGTCGAGGGCGCAGCGGCCGGCCGCCCGGTAGAGCCAGCCGGCAGGGTCAGCCAGCAGCTGCCCGGCGGCAATCGCCTCAACCGCGCGGGCCGTTGCCTCGGCGAGAGCCTCTTCGGCGATGTCGAGGTCGCGGTAGCGGGCGGCGAGCGCGGCGGTGATGCGCCCGCTCGCCGCCCGCACCACCTCGGCAAGGACGAAGACCGTCATCAGTCCTGCGTCAGCAACGGGCGGATTTCGACCGCGCCATCGGCAGCCAGCGGCAGGTCGCGGGCAATGGCGATGGCGGCATCGAGATCGGGCGCATCGACAAGATAGAAGCCGCCGAGCTGCTCGCGCGTTTCGGCAAACGGCCCGTCATGCACGGTGCGGCCATGCCTCTCCCCCGCCACCCGTACGGTGCGGGCGGTGGTGGTGGGCTCCAGCCCGGCGCCGCCCTTGAGGATGCCACCATGGCGCCCCTGGAAGGCACGGTGGTTGGAAAACGCCTCCTCCCGCTTCATGCCGCCGGGGGCGGGTTCGTAATATCCATCCTTTTCATAGATGAGCAGGGCGTATTTCATCGTCGGCCCTCCCTTCACTCAGCCATGACCTGGCGGATTTCGATGCTGCCGTTCTGGCCCACCGGTATCTCGAGGGCGAGGGCGACGGCAGCCTCCCGGTCCGGCACATCGACGAGATAGAAACCACCGAGCTGTTCGTGCGTCTCGGCAAAGGGGCCGTCATGCAGGCTGCGATCCGCGCCCTTGGCCGGCGCCCGCACCGTGGTCGCCGTCTCCGTGGTGCGCAGCCCGGCACCGCCGACGATTACGGCCCGGTTGGCCGCGCCAAAGGCCTGATGCCCGGCCTTGCGCCGGCTGATCTTCTCCGCCGCGTCCGCGCCGGTAAAGTTGGCTTCGTTTTCATAGATGAGCAGAGCGAACTTCATTGCCTCATTCTCCTGGATCGGTCCGTCCCTTCAGGGGCCGGACAGGAGGGCGGCGCCTGTCGCCAGCCCTTTCACGCAACATCGACGTGCGGGCTTCCCGGAAATCGACAGCAGCGGAGAAAAAGAGGCAATTTATTTTTCGTAAAGCCCGTCGAGAAGGCTTCAAAAGCAAGGGGCCGCATCACGGAATGCGGCCCCTGCCCTCGCCCCGCCGCATGAAGAGCGGCAGAAACTCGTTAGCCTGTCATTGCACCGCCTCAGCGGCCTGCCGGATGACCTCGTAGACCCGCCGGGGCTGCGACAGCATCGGCACATGGCTGGTGGCAAGCTCGGTTGCCCTGGCTCCCATGCGCTTTACGAGGAAACGCTGCAGCTCTGGCTGAATGGTCCGGTCCTCGGTTCCAACGATGTAGTATGTCGGCTTCAATTTCCAGGCAGCCCCGGGCACAGGCTGGGTAAACAAATCAGCCAGCGGCGCCATCTGGGTCGCCCAGATCAGCTTCTGTTCCGCCTCCGGCACGTCTCCTGCAAATTCCGGAACGCCGGTCGGCTTCAGGAACACCCGCCCGTCCACGACTTCAATATGCTCGAAGATCGCCGTCTGCGGAAACTTGCCCTGGTCGACTTCGGTGGCATCGCCATCGTCCGGCGCGAAACCGCAGATATAGACCAGCGCGGCAACACGATCATCGGTACCGGCCGCGGTAATGACGGTTCCCCCGTAGGAGTGCCCGACAAGCACGACACGTCCGCTGGCGCGTCCGAATGACGTCCTCACGGCGGCAACATCATCCGCCACCGTATTCAGATGGTTCTGTGTCGCGATCACTTCGTAGCCATCAGCAAGAAGCAGATCGATCACCTTGCTGAAACAGGAGCCGTCGGCCCACAGACCGTGGGCAAAGACGATGCTGGGTTTGCTGGACATGCCGCACCTCCCCTGGGATCTGGCAGGGCTCGCTTACCGACAGATGCCCCGCTCCGGAATTGCGGCAGCAAAGATACGCTCCGGTCCGGCGGGCGTATTTTCGTTTCTTGCCAGACAACGTGCACTTCTTGCTGCGGAAAACCCGCCTGTAGCCGCTTAGCGGCTGTGCTGTGCGCGAAACTGGCCGGGGGTTAGCCCGACCTGCTTGAGAAAGGCGCGGTTAAAACTGGCCTGTGACCCGAAGCCTGTCTCCAGTGCGACCTCAACGAGGGAGGCGTTCGCCTTGGCGAGCAGTTCCTGAGCCGCCTGAATGCGGCGTTCCAGCACGAAGAGATGGGGAGAGCGGCCTTTTGCCCGCCTGAAGAGGCGCGAGAAATGAAAGTCGCTAAGACCCGCCTCCCCTGCCATATCCCGCAGCGATATCTGCTCGCCAAGACGCCCTTCGATCATATCCACCACGCGCTTGAGCTTGTCGTAGGCAAGGCAGGGCTGGGGCAACTGGTACTGCCAGCGATCGAGAGAATATTTCGTCAACAAGTGCCATGTAAGCACCGAGCGCATACCGTCGATCAGCAGGCTGTCCACCGGTTCAACACCGCGGACGACAATGCCGTGAAAGGCGATGGCGATCTGGTTGAGCAGAGGGTCGATCAGGCCACCGGCATAGGCAAGCCGGGCTTTGGCCGGATCGAGATCGAAATCGGTCAGCGCCGATGAGCCCACCAGCCCGGGTTCGAGATAGATGTGAAGACAATCGAGGGGAGAGGCGATTTCGGCCTCGCTCTCATGAAACCCCACGGGCTCGATGGCGGCCATACCGGGCCGGATGACGGTGCGTTGTTGCAGGCCGTTTGCCGTACGGCTGACCGGCGTGCGACCGGCAAGCGCCACGGCAACCGAGTTGCAGGAGAACGTCACCGGCTGCATGGAACCGGGCTCAATGCGGCGGTGCTCGACCTGCATGTCAGGCCAGACGAGCGGCGAGCTGAGGTGGGACGTTACCGCATACTTCTCTTGATGGACGAGCAACGTCATGGTTCCGGCACCCCATGCGGCCTTGCCTTGCAGGGTCGACTGCCATCTGGACGATGCCCTCGCCCGCAGGACCCCCACTCCGTCCGGTGCCTTGCACCGATGTGACGATGAAAAAAGAAAAGGCCGCATCGTGATTGCACGATGCGGCCTTTTCTTCAGCAAACAGCCCGGCGAGGGACCAGAAGCTTATTCGGCGTCGGTCTCGGCGGCAGCCTGGGCAGCCTCGTGACGGGCACGGTCGGCGGCGCCCTTGGCGTCGAAGTCGCGGTCAACGAGCTCGATCACGGCGATCGGGGCGTTGTCGCCATAACGACGGCCAGCCTTCAGGACGCGGGTGTAACCACCGTTGCGGTCCTTGTAGCGGTCGGCGATGACGGTGAAGAGCTTGCGCACGACAGCTTCGTCACCCACCTGGGCGATCGCCTGACGGCGGGCGTGCAGGTCGCCACGCTTGCCGAGGGTGATCAGCTTCTCGGCGATCGGACGCAGGTCCTTGGCCTTCGGCAGAGTGGTGGTGATCTGCTCGTGCAGGAACAGCGAGGCCACCATGTTGGTGAACATCGCCTTGCGATGGGAGGAGGTGCGGCTGAACTTACGGCCGGCAACATTATGACGCATGACTACTCTCTCTTCCTTTTGTCCTGGGGTAGGTCCCCTAGATTTTTATTCATTGGGCGGCCGGAACCCACAGCGGGCCCCGGCGGCCAGGTAGTTAACCCGAAGGTCCGTCTCAGTACGGCTCTTCGAGCTTGCGGGCCAGGTCCTCGATGTTCTCGGGCGGCCAGTTCTGCACGTCCATGCCGAGGTGGAGGCCCATCTGGGAGAGGACTTCCTTGATCTCGTTCAGCGACTTGCGGCCGAAGTTCGGGGTACGGAGCATCTCCGCCTCGGACTTCTGAACCAGGTCGCCGATATAGACGATGTTGTCGTTCTTCAGGCAGTTGGCGGAACGGACGGAAAGCTCCAGCTCGTCCACCTTGCGCAGAAGGTTCTTGTTGAAGGGCAGGTCTTCCTTGGCCTCGGTCGCGGTGACGAGTTCCGGCTCTTCGAAGTTGATGAAGAGCTGGAGCTGGTCCTGCAGGATGCGGGCGGCAAGCGCCACAGCATCATCCGGGGTCACGGCACCGTTGGTCTCGACCACCATCGACACCTTGTCGTAGTCGGTGATCTGGCCAACGCGGGTGTTCTCGACCTTGTAGGCCACGCGGCGGACCGGGGAGAACAGGCTGTCGACCGGGATGAAACCGATCGGAGCGTCTTCCGGACGGTTGAGGGCAGCCGGGCGATAGCCCTTGCCGGTCTCGACCGTGAATTCCATGTTGAAGCGCGCACCGGCATCCAGCGAGCAGATGTAATGATCGGCGTCCATGATCTCGATGTCATGGCCGGTCTCGATCATGCCGGCGGTCACTTCACACGGGCCTTCGGCGCGCAGGCGCATCTTCTTCGGGCCTTCACCGCCCATGCGCAGCGCCATCTGCTTGACGTTGAGCACGATGTCGGTGACGTCCTCGCGAACGCCGTTGACCGACGAGAACTCATGCAGCACGCCGTCGATCTGGATGGCGGTCACGGCAGCGCCCTGCAGGGAGGACAGCAGCACGCGGCGCAGGCTGTTGCCGAGAGTCAGACCGAAGCCACGCTCCAGCGGATCGGCGATGATGGTCGCCTGACGCTGCGGGTCATGACCCGGCTGGACTTCGAGCTTGTTCGGCTTGATCAGTTCCTGCCAATTCTTCTGCACGGTCTTTCAATCCTTTCGCCATGGGATCGTGGAGCCCACTCCACGGAAAATGCCGCCCCAATCCATAAGCCGGCTATGGCGATGCCTGGCTTGTCCCGGGGCGGCTTTCTCTGATGTACGTTCGGCTGTCCTTCGAGAAGGTCAGCCGCGTCAGATCAGACGCGGCGCTTCTTCGGCGGACGGACGCCGTTGTGCGGGATCGGCGTGATGTCCTTGATCGCAGTGATCGTGAAACCGATCGACTGCAGGGCACGCAGAGCCGATTCGCGACCCGAACCCGGGCCCTTCACCAGCACGTCCAGCATCTTCATGCCGTGTTCCTGAGCCTTGCGGCCGGCATCTTCGGCAGCCATCTGGGCAGCATACGGGGTCGACTTGCGCGAACCCTTGAAGCCCATCATGCCCGAGGAAGACCAGGAAATGGTGTTGCCCTGGGCGTCGGTGATGGTGACGTGGGTGTTGTTGAAGCTGGCGTTAACGTGCGCAACGCCAGAGGTGATGTTCTTGCGCTCGCGACGGCGAACGCGATTAGCCTGCGGCTTAGCCATGATTCAAGAGCCCTTCTGGTCTTACTTCTTCTTACCGGCGATGGCCTTGGCAGGCCCCTTGCGGGTGCGCGCATTGGTATGCGTACGCTGGCCGCGAACCGGAAGACCCTTGCGATGACGCAGGCCGCGGTAGCAGGCCATGTCCATCAGGCGCTTGATGTTCATCGCCACTTCGCGGCGAAGATCACCTTCGACGAGGTAGTCACGGTCGATGGTCTCGCGCAGACGCAGGACTTCATCTTCGGTGAGCTGATTGACGCGAGTCGCTTCGGCGATGCCGACCTTCTCGATGATTTCCTTGGCCTTGGCGGCGCCAATGCCGTGGATGTACTGAAGCGCAATGATCACGCGCTTCTGCGTCGGAATGTTTACACCGGCAATACGTGCCACGGTGATCGCTCCTTGTTTAAGCGTAGTAAACGTTCGTTCCGGAACTCAGGCCCGACTAAAGAACAAAGCCAACCGTTTGGTTGGCTTTGCCGTCTCCCGCAAGGATCGCCCGGAACGAGGGTGGGCGGAGTATGCGCAGGAAGCGCGATATGTCAAGCGGCAATGCAGCCGGACTTGACGGGGCTTCCTGCGCCCTTCTCCTTCGCAGCCAGGCTCAGTTGAGCGCGGCCTCGATCTGGTTGGTGACGGTGTCCATATCGGCCATGCCGTCGACCTGGGTCAGCAGCCCCTTGCCCTTGTAATAGGGCAGGATCGGCGCCGTCTGGCTCTTGTAGACATCAAGGCGCTTGCGCAGCGTTTCCTCATTGTCGTCGGCGCGGGCGTTGCCGCTTTCCTTCGCACGGTTGAGGATGCGCTTGATCAGCTCATCCGCCTCGACCTTGAGTTCGATGGCGATGTTGATCTTGCGGCCCTTGTCCGACAGCATCCGGTCCAGCGCTTCGGCCTGCGGCACGGTACGCGGGAAGCCGTCAAGAATGACGCCCTTGGAAGCATCGGGAGCATCGAGGCGCTTGGCGATCATGCCGACCATGATGTCGTCAGAGACCAGGTTGCCGGCGCTGATGATGGCTTCCGCCTTCTTGCCGAGGTCCGACCCTGCGGCGATCTCGGCCCGAAGCATATCGCCCGTGGACAGCTGCACGTAACCGTACTTGTCCATCAGACGCTTGGCCTGTGTGCCCTTACCGGCGCCCGGCGGGCCCATCAGGATCATTATCATCAACGCCTCCCCTTCAGCTTGGCCTTCTTGATCAGGCCTTCATACTGGTGCGCAATAAGGTGGGAATGAACCTGGCCCACGGTGTCCATCGTCACCGAGACGACGATGAGCAGGCTGGTGCCGCCAAAATAGAAAGGCAGCGCCGACTTTGCCATCAGAAACTCGGGCAGGAGGCAGACTACGGTGATGTAGGCCGCGCCGATCGCCGTCAGGCGGGTCAGCACATAGTCCAGATAGTCGGCGGTGTGCTTGCCGGGGCGAACGCCCGGAATGAAGCCGCCATACTTGCGCAGATTGTCAGCTGTCTCCTGCGGGTTGAACACGATGGCCGTGTAGAAGAAGCAGAAGAAGATGATCAGCAGCGCATAGAGCACCATGAAAACCGGCGTGCCGTGGCCGAGATGCTGGGCGATGCCCTGCAGCCAGCTGGGGCCGGAGCCCGCCGCGAAACCTACCACCGTCAGCGGCAGCAGCAGCAGCGAGGAAGCGAAGATCGGCGGGATAACGCCGGCGGTGTTGACCTTCAGCGGCAGATGCGAGCTTTCACCGCCCATGACGCGGTTGCCCATCTGGCGCTTTGGATATTGCACCAGCAATCGCCGGTGGGCGCGCTCCATGAAGACGATGAAGGCGATGACCGCCACTGCGCCGATGATCAGCAGCAGGATGAAGAAGGACGACATGGCGCCGGTACGGCCCAGTTCCAGGAGGCCCGCCAGCGAGGCCGGCAGCGTGGCGACGATACCGGTGAAGATGAGCAGCGAGATGCCGTTGCCGATGCCGCGCTGGGTGATCTGCTCGCCCAGCCACATCAGGAACATGGTGCCGCCGACCAGCGTGACCACTGCGGTGATGCGGAAGAACCAGCCCGGATTGATGACGGCGCTGCCGCCACCGCCCGACAGGCCTTCAAGCCCGACGGCGAGGCCCCAGGCCTGCACCGCGGCGAGGATCACCGTCAGGTACCGGGTGTACTGGTTGATCTTCTTGCGGCCGCTCTCCCCTTCCTTCTTCAGCGATTCCAGCGACGGTGCGACGGAAGTGAGGAGCTGGATGATAATGGAGGCCGAGATGTACGGCATGATGTTAAGCGCGAAGATGGTCATGCGCTTAACGGCACCGCCCGAGAACATGTTGAACATGCCCAGGATGCCGCCGGCATTCTGATTGAACAGCTGCTCGACCACGCCGACATCGATACCCGGCAGGGGGATATAGGTGCCGAGGCGGTAGATGATGAGCGCGCCCAGGGTGAACCAGATGCGCTTCTTGAGATCGGTCGCTTTGGAGAAAGCCCCGAAATTGAGGTTGGCGGCCAACTGCTCGGCTGCGGAAGCCATGCTGTGATCCTTCTGGCTGGCGCGAAGTAATGCTGGCGGGGAATTGCTATGGCAACTGAGGACCCCGGCAGGCCGGTTTAGCCCGGCAGACCCCTTGCCTGCAAACGAATAACGCGCCCGGCACTTCACTCGTTAGTGAGGAAGCGGCCGGGCGCGTTATCGGATTTGGTCATCCTTCCGGACCGCAGGCGCCGCCTGCCCCGAAGGGCGGACGACGACCTGTTTTGGTACGGAAAACGGACCGGTCTTGTCAGGCCTTGTCGGCGTAACGCACCGGAGCCTTGCCCTTGGCCTTGGGCTCCAGAACGGTCACCGAACCACCAGCCTTCTCGACAGCGGCGCGAGCCGCTTCGGAGACGCCAGCGAGCTCGAAGGAGAGCTTGGCAGACAGTTCACCCTCGCCCAGCAGGCGCACGCCGTCGCGGCTGGCACGCACCAGACCGGCGGAGCGCAGGCTCTCGGCGGTGATGGTGGCCTTGGCGTCGATACGGCCCGCTTCCACGGCCTTCTGCACATCACCGAGATTGATGATGGCGTAGTCCTTGGCGAACAGGTTGTTGAAACCACGCTTGGGCAGGCGGCGATGCAGCGGCATCTGACCACCTTCGAAGCCCTTGATGCTCACACCGGAGCGGGACTTCTGACCCTTGACGCCACGACCACCGGTCTTGCCCTTACCGGAACCGATGCCGCGGCCAACACGGATACGCTCCTTGCGGGAGCCTTCGGTGTCGTGAAGTTCGTTGAGCTTCATCTCGCGACTCCTTATTCGGCCGATTCGACCCGAACAAGGTGGTGAACCTTGTGGATCATGCCACGCACGGCCGGAGTATCCTCCAGTTCGCGCGTGCGGTTGAGCTTGCCGAGACCGAGACCCTTGAGCGTGTCACGGATGGCCTGCGTGCGGCCGGCAAGGCTACCCGTCTGGGTAACGATGACGGTCTTCTTCTCTTCGGTCTGCTTCTTAGCCATGATCGATTACCCCTGCGCCGCAACGGCGACGTCGCCTTCGCGACGGCCCAGGATATCGCTCACCCGGCGGCCACGACGGGCAGCAACAGAGCGCGGGCTCTGGCTGCGCTGCAGGCCATCGAGCACGGCCTTGACCATGTTGTGCGGGTTCGACGTACCCGTCGACTTGCACACCACGTCAGAAACGCCGAGAGCTTCGAAGATCGCGCGGGTCGGACCGCCGGCGATGATGCCGGTGCCCGACGGGGCGGTGCGGATCACGACACGGCCGGCACCGAAGTGACCGGTAATGTCGTGATGCAGGGTCCGGCCTTCCCGCAGGGGAACGCGGACCATGTTGCGCTTGGCCATTTCGGTCGCCTTGCGGATGGCTTCCGGCACTTCACGTGCCTTGCCCGAACCGACGCCGACACGGCCCTTGCCGTCACCCACAACCACCAGAGCAGCAAAGCCGAAGCGCTTGCCGCCCTTGACCACCTTGGCCACGCGGTTGATACCGACGAGCTTCTCGATCAGTTCACTTTCTTCGCCTTCGCGACGGCGTTCGCCACCGCGCTCGCGATCACCCTTTGCCATGTCTGCGGCTCCCTTAGAACGTCAGCCCGCCTTCGCGGGCGGCGTCGGCCAGCGCCTTGACGCGGCCATGGTAGATGTAACCGCCGCGGTCAAACACGACGGCTTCGATGCCGGCAGCCTTGGCCCGCTCGGCAATCAGCTTGCCGACGGCAGTTGCCGCACCGATGTCACCACCATGCTTCAGCTCGACCTTCAGGCCCTTGTCCAGGGTAGAGGCCGCCGCCAGCGTCACGCCACGAACATCGTCGATGATCTGGGCGTAGATATTCTTATTCGAGCGATGCACGGAAAGACGCGGACGATCGCCTGCGACTTCCTTGAGCTTCTTGCGGACGCGGAAAACGCGACGCGCAGTCTGCTTGCTATAGCGCTTCAAGTTCATAACCCGCGCTCCTTACTTCTTCTTGCCTTCCTTACGCAGGATTTCCTCACCGGCGTACTTGACGCCCTTGCCCTTGTAGGGCTCAGGCGGCCGGAAGGCGCGAATTTCGGCGGCCATCTGGCCAATCTGCTGCTTGTCCGCCCCCTTGATGGAGATCGACGTCGGCTTCTCGCACTTGACTTCGATACCAGCAGGGATCGGGTAACGGATTTCGTGGCTGAAGCCGAGGCTCAGCACGATTTCCTTACCCTGCACAGCGGCCTTGTAGCCGACGCCGTTGATCTCGAGCTCCTTGGTGAAGCCGTTCGAGACACCAGCGACCAGATTTGCCACCTGGGTGCGGGTCGCGCCCCACTGCTGCCGAGAGCGCTTGTTGCCCTCGACCAGCGAGACGACGACCTTGCCGCTCTCAACGACGACATCAACGTCGTCGCTGACCACGGCCTTGAGTTCGCCGAGCTTGCCCTTTGCCGTCAGCAGGTTATCCGCGAGGGTAACCTGAACGCCGGCCGGGATCTCGACGGGATGCTTGCCAATACGCGACATCTCATCTGTCTCCCTTAGAACACCTCGGCGAGAATCTCGCCGCCGACATGCTGGGCGCGTGCATCATGATCCGACATCACACCCTTGGGGGTGGAGAGGATGCTGATACCCAGGCCGTTATAGACCTGGCGCAGGTCGCCCACGCTCGAATAGACACGACGGCCGGGGGTGGAGACCCGCTGGATCTCCTTGATAACCGGCTCACCGCCCTCAGAGTACTTCAGCTCGATGCGCAGGTTCGAAATGCCCTTGCGGACGTCTTCGAGACCGTAGCCGCGGATGTAACCCTGTTCCTTCAGAACCTCGAGGACATTCGCACGAAACTTAGACGCCGGGCAGGTGACCGTCGCCTTACGCGCCTGCTGACCGTTACGGATACGGGTCAGCATGTCGCCGAGAGGATCGCTCATCGCCATAGATCAGGTCCTCCTTACCAGCTCGACTTCACCATGCCCGGGATCTGGCCGATGGAGGCCAGGTCACGCAGGGCAATGCGGGACATCTTGAGCTTGCGATAGAAAGCACGCGGGCGGCCGGTGACTTCGCAGCGATTGCGAACGCGCACCTTGGAGCCGTCACGCGGCAGTTCGTTAAGCTTCATGACAGCGACGAAGCGATCTTCCGGGGCCAGGGCCAGATTCTTGATCTGGGCCTTGAGCTCGGCACGCTTGGCTGCCTGCTTCTTCACCAGCCGGGCGCGGCGGTTGTTCTTTTCGATGGACGAAGTCTTCGCCATGATCGGTATCCTTCCGCCGCTTAGCTGTTGAACGGCATGTTGAAGGCCTTCAGCAGGGCCTTGGCCTGGCTGTCAGTCTTCGCCGTGGTGCAGATGACGATGTCCATACCGCGGATCTCGTCGATCTTGTCGTATTCGATTTCCGGGAAAATCAGCTGTTCCTTGATGCCCATGGCGTAGTTGCCACGGCCGTCAAAGCTGGTACCGGAAACGCCGCGGAAGTCACGAACGCGCGGGAGCGCGATGGTGATCAGGCGGTCAAGGAACTCGTACATGCGCTCGCCGCGAAGGGTGACCTTCACACCGAGGGGCATGTTGCCGCGAACCTTGAACTGGGCGATCGACGTCTTGGCGCGGGTGATAACCGGCTTCTGACCTGCGATCTTTTCCATGTCGCCGGCGGCGTTCTGTGCCTTGCGGGTATCCGCAACAGCTTCGCCGACGCCCATGTTGAGGACGATCTTATCCAGCTTCGGCACTTCGTGGATGTTCTCCAGGGAGAGCTCCTTCAGAAGGGCCGGGCGGATCGTTGCGACATATTCCTGCTTCAAGCGTGCCATGTTCCGCGCCTCACTTGTCCAGAAGCTCGCCCGAACGCCTGGCAACGCGCACCTTCTTGCCGTCTTCAATCTTGAAGCCGACACGGGTGGCCTTACCGTCCTTCGGGTCGATATGCATGACGTTGGAGATGTGGATCGGCGCCTCAAAGCGATCGAGGCCGCCCTCACGCACGCCGGACGGCTTGCGATGACGGGTGACGACGTTCACGCCCTGAACGACAACACGCTCCTCAGCCGGAAGAACCTGCAGGACGGAGCCCTGCTTGCCCTTGTCACGGCCGGTGGTGACGACAACGGTGTCGCCCTTCTTGACCTTGGCAGCCATTACAGCACCTCCGGGGCCAGCGAGATGATCTTCATGAACTTGCGCGCACGCAGTTCACGCGTCACCGGCCCGAAGATACGGGTCCCGACAGGCTCGCCCTGCTTGTTGATGAGAACCGCTGCATTGCGGTCGAAACGGATGGCAGTACCATCAGCCCGGCGCACTTCCTTCGCGGTACGCACGATCACAGCGCGGTGCACATCGCCCTTCTTAACGCGGCCACGCGGAATGGCTTCCTTGATGGAAACGACGATGACGTCGCCCACGGAAGCAGACCGGCGATGGGAGCCGCCCAGGACCTTGATGCACTGCACCCGCCGCGCGCCGCTGTTGTCGGCGACATCCAGGTTGGTTTGCATCTGAATCATGGCATTGACCCTTTTACCGTAAATGCCTTGAACCCACCGATCGGCCCCATGCACGCATGGGCGTTTTCGGCAGGTTGACTCTGGAACCTTCCTGGCCCGGAAGAACCGGACCAGGAAGCATGAATTGGGAAGGAACCGCCCTTAGGAGGCGGCGGCCTCCGCCACATCACCCGGAGTACCGACGACTTTCCAGGTCTTACGCTTGGAAATCGGACGGCATTCCTCGATGAGAACCACATCCCCTTCGTTGAAGGAGCCGGCCTCAACGTGCGCGGCGTACTTCTTCGTCATACGGATGTACTTCTTGTACACCGGATGCATGATCCGGCGTTCGACGAGCACGGTCACAGTCTTTTCCTGCTTGGTGCTCGTAACCCTACCCTGCAGCACACGACGCGGCATGGCCCTTGGTACTCCTTAAACTTAGGCCTGCGCGTCGGCAGCCTTACGGCTGCGCTCGCTCAGGAGTGTCTTGACGCGGGCGACGTCACGGCGAACCGCCTTGACGCGACCGGTGTTTTCCAGCTGACCGCTCGCCTTCTGAAAGCGCAGGTTGAACTGCTCTTTCTTCAGGTCCAGCAGGTTCTGCTGCAGTTCGTCGTCGCTCTTGGAGCGCAGATCGACCGCCTTGCTCATCGCTCTTAACCCTCTAGTTCGCCCAGACGGGCGACAAAACGGGTCCGGAGCGGGAGCTTAGCGGCAGCGAGGCTGAGAGCCTCACGCGCAACATCCACAGGGACGCCGTCAAGTTCAAACATCACACGGCCTGCACCAACACCGCATGCCCAATATTCCGGCGAACCCTTACCCGAACCCATTCGGACTTCGAGGGGCTTCTTGGAAATCGGCACATCCGGGAAGATGCGGATCCACACCTTGCCCTGACGCTTCATGTGACGCGTAATGGCACGGCGGGCCGCTTCAATCTGGCGAGCGGTTATACGCCCGGGTTCCTGGGCTTTCAAGCCAAAGGCACCAAAATTGAGCGCGGTGCCGCCTTTGGCCACGCCGGACGCATAAAGCTTATGCGACTTCCGGAATTTCCTACGCTTAGGACTCAGCATTTCCGCAACATCCTGTCTTCAAGCGGCGGTCCGCTTCGTAGCGAACCGCCGACTCGGGTCAATCTCAACCCTGAGAGCGCTTGTCCTGCGCCATCGGGTCATGGGCCATGATCTCGCCCCGGAACACCCAGACCTTGATACCGCAGGTACCGTAGGTGGTGTGGGCAGTGCCCCGGCCGTAATCGATATCTGCACGCAGCGTGTGCAGCGGAACGCGGCCTTCGCGGTACCATTCGGTACGAGCGATTTCCGCACCGCCGAGACGACCGGCGCAGTTGATACGGATGCCGAGGGCACCGAGACGCATCGCGTTCTGCACCGAGCGCTTCATCGCGCGGCGGAAAGCCACACGACGCTCGAGCTGGGAAGCGATGTTCTCCGCGACCAGCTTGGCCTCGATTTCAGGCTTGCGGATCTCGACGATGTTCAGGGCGACTTCGCCGCCGACCATCTTGGAGAGCTGAACCCGCAGCTTCTCGATGTCCGCACCCTTCTTACCGATCACCACACCCGGACGGGCGGTGTGAATGGTAATGCGGGCCTTCTTGGCCGGACGCTCGATGACGATGCGCGCCACACCGGCCTGGAGAAGCTTGCTCTCCAGGAACTTGCGGATGCGCAGGTCTTCGTGCAGCAGATCGGCGTAGTCCTTGTCCGCATACCAGCGGCTGTCCCACGTACGATTGATGCCGACGCGAAGGCCGATCGGATTAATCTTCTGACCCATGTTACGCGGCCTCCACTTCGGTGCGCTCACGAACCACGATGGTGAGGTTCGCAAACGGCTTCTCGATACCGGCCGCGCGACCACGGGCCCGGGGACGAAAACGCTTCATCACCAGGGTGCGGCCCACGAATGCCTCGGCAACGAACAGCCGATCGACGTCGAGCTGGGCGTTGTTTTCGGCATTGGCGATGGCAGACTCAAGGGCCTTCTTGACGACACCGGCAACGCGGCGTTCGCAGAAGGTGAGATCGGCCAGGGCCTTGTCGCAGGTCTTGCCACGGATGAGAGCGGCAACCAGGTTGAGCTTCTGCGGGCTGGTGCGGATGTGACGCGCCACGGCCCGGCTTTCATTCTCCGCGACGCGCGGAGCGTTGTTCGGCTTACCCATGACGGTTACTTCCTCTTCGCCTTCTTGTCCGCGGCGTGACCGTAGTAGGTACGGGTCGGCGCGAACTCGCCCAGCTTGTGACCGATCATCTGTTCGGTGACGTAAACCGGCAGGAACTTCTGACCGGTATAGACGCCGAAAGTGAGGCCGACGAACTGCGGCAGGATGGTGGAACGCCGCGACCAGGTCTTGATGACCTCATTGCGACCCGAGGAGCGCACCTTCTCCGCCTTCTGAAGCAGATTGGCGTCGAAGAAGGGGCCCTTCCAGACTGAACGTGCCATGTTGCCCTCTTACTTCTTGTGCCGGCTACGGATGATGAACTTATCCGTTGCCTTGTTGGAGCGGGTGCGCTTGCCCTTGGTCGGCTTGCCCCACGGGGTGACGGGGTGACGGCCACCGGAGGTACGGCCTTCACCACCACCATGCGGGTGGTCGATCGGGTTCATGGCGACGCCACGCACGGTCGGGCGGATGCCCAGCCAGCGATGACGACCGGCCTTGCCCATCGAGGTGTTCATGTTGTCCGGGTTGGACACGGCACCCACGGATGCCATGCACTCCAGACGCACCATGCGCAGCTCACCGGAAGCGAGCTTGATCTGGGCGTAACCACCGTCGCGGCCGACGAGCTGGGCATAGGTGCCAGCCGAACGGGCCATCTGGCCACCCTTGCCGGGGGTCAGTTCAACATTGTGGATGATCGTACCGATCGGCATGCTCTTGAGGGGCATGGCGTTACCGGGCTTCACGTCCACCTTGTTGCCAGCGACGACCTGGTCACCGGCCTTGAGGCGCTGCGGGGCCAGGATGTAGGCCTGCGTGCCGTCGGCATAGTTGACCAGCGCGATGAACGCGGTGCGGTTGGGATCGTACTCAAGACGTTCCACGGTGCCGACGACGTCGAACTTCGTGCGCTTGAAATCGACCAGACGGTAACGGCGCTTGTGACCGCCACCGCGATGGAAGACCGTGATACGACCGGTGTTGTTACGGCCGCCGGACTTGGTCAGGCCTTCGGTCAGGGACTTGACCGGCTTGCCCTTCCAAAGCTCGCCACGGTCAACGATGACCAGCTGGCGGGTACCCGGCGTGATCGGGCGGAAATGCTTCAATGCCATGATCTACGCTCCCCCTCAGACGCCGACGGTGACGTCGATGGTGTGGCCCTCGGCGAGGGTCACGATGGCCTTCTTGTAGTCGCTGCGGCGACCAAGAGTGCCCTTGAAGCGCTTGACCTTGCCCTTGGTGACAAGGGTGTTCACGGCCTTGACCTTGACGTCGAAAATCTTTTCGACGGCGGCCTTGATCTCCGGCTTGGTGGCATCGCTGGCAACCTTGAAGGTCACCTGGCCATGCTCGGAGCCGAGGGTCGACTTTTCCGTGATCACGGGAGCGCGGACGATGTCATAGGCACGCTCGAGCGGGAGCGTATCCTTGCTGACGGTGCTGCGATACTTAAGGCTCATTTCAGGCGGGCCTCCAGTTGCTCGACAGCGGCCTTGGTGAGGACCAGCGTGTCGCGGCGCAGGATGTCGTAAACATTCGCGCCTTCCTGCGGGAGCAGGTCGATCTTCGGAATGTTACGGACAGCGCGCTCGAAGTTCTCGTCACGGCCAGCGTCGACGAACAGGACCGAGTCCCAGCCATTCTTGCCGAAGAGCGCAGCCATCTCGCGGGTCTTGTGCGAGGTAGCCTTGGCGTCGTCGATGATGACGAGCTTGCCAGCGGCGAGCTTGGTGGACAGGGCGGTCTTGAGGCCGAGCTTGCGTTCCTTCTTGTTCAGGTCGAACGCATGGGAGCGAACAACCGGTCCGAAGATGGTCGCACCGCCGCGGAACTGCGGCGAACGCTTGGAGCCCTGACGGGCGCGACCAGTGCCCTTCTGGTTGTACGGCTTGGCCGTCGTACCAGAAATCTCACTGATGCCCTTGGTCTTGTGGGTACCGGCACGGCGCTTGGCCAGCTGCCAGTTCACAACCTTGAACAGAACGTCCGAACGGGACTTGAGGCCGAAAACGGCATCGTCCAGTTCGATGTCGCCGACCGGCTCGTTCTGAAGGTTCACAACCTTGATTTTCATTTGGTCATATCCCTTTGGATCGGCGCGGTCTTACGCTTCGCCGCCAGCCGTCTCGGTAGCCTCAGCGGCAGCCGGAGCAGCAACGGTGCGAAGAGCGGCGGGGAACGGAGCGCCTTCCGGAAGCGGCTTCTTGACCGCGTCCTGAACCAGCACCCAGCCACCGTCATGACCCGGGATCGAGCCCTTGACGAGGATGACGCCGGCTTCGGCATCGACGCGCACGATCTTCAGGTTCTGAACGGTAACCCGCTCGTCACCCAGATGACCGGCCATCTTCTTGCCCTTGAAGACCTTGCCCGGATCCTGGCACTGACCGGTGGAACCGTGGCTGCGGTGCGACACGGACACGCCGTGGGACGCACGCAGACCACCGAAGTTCCAGCGCTTCATGCCGCCGGCAAAACCCTTACCGACCGAGGTGCCGACCACGTCGACGAACTGACCCGGCAGGAAATGTTCGGCGGAGATTTCCGCACCAACTTCCAGCAGGGCGTCAGCCGGGACGCGGAACTCGACGACCTTCTTCTTCGGCTCGACCTTGGCCTTGGCAAAGTGACCGCGCTCAGCCTTGGAGGTGCGCTTCACCTTGGCGGTGCCGGCACCGAGCTGAACGGCGGTGTAGCCGTCGGTCTCTGCGGTCTTGACCGCGGTCACCTGGAGATTGTCCAGCTTGAGCACGGTAACGGGAACATGAGCGCCCTGCTCATCGAACACGCGGGTCATGCCGACCTTCTGTGCGACGACGCCGGTGCGGCGGTGCCCCTGAATATCACGAAGCATGTGCCGAGCCTCCCTTAGAGCTTGATCTCGACGTCGACACCGGAAGCGAGGTCGAGCTTCATAAGAGCATCAACCGTCTGCGGGGTCGGATCGACGATGTCGAGCAGGCGCTTGTGGGTACGGATTTCGAACTGCTCACGGGACTTCTTGTCGATGTGCGGACCACGCAGCACCGTGAACTTCTCGATCCGAGTCGGCAGGGGAATGGGACCGCGCACTCGCGCGCCCGTCCGCTTCGCGGTGTTAACGATCTCGGCCGTGGACGCATCCAGGATCCGGTGATCGTACGCCTTGAGGCGGATGCGGATATTCTGACCTTCCATCATCTACCATCCTTGTCAGTCAGGTCGCGCTTTCATGTGAAGCGACCTGAAGGGCATGTCGACCGCTACCCCGGAACGCTCTTTCGCCCTTCTCCTTCCGGCGCCGAAGCACCGGGCAGATAATGCGAAAGACCGCCCCACCTTCGGACCTTCATCCGATGGTTGGCAGCCGCCACAGAGGCCTTTGTTGTCCGACCGTGTCGCAAACGCCCCGCTCACACGGGCACCCCTGCTACTCGGCCTTCGCACGTGAGTTTGTTTAAAGGGGCCTCACCTACCCCGAACACCACGCCGGCAGCCACTTCAGATGGACGAATTCGCCACCCGGTCTGGCAATCCAACGGAATGCAGGCGGGCCTTATACGGCAAACCGCCCCCCATTGCAAACCGAATCCCGGCCTAGGTTTTCCGCCTTTCAAGGGCAGGCGGGTTGCGTCCAGCGCATGGCTGGCAACAGGGGCCTGGGCAGGGGTGATTGACGCCGTCGCCCGGGGTGCCTAAGTGCGGAGGGAAGGCCCCGCTGCCGTCCCGGCCGGCAGAGCCACACTCTTATATATAGCCCTGCGAGGAATGCACCATGACCGCGACCCGGCCCGAGATCGACGAGGCCACCCGCACCGAGCTGGAAGCCGCCGCCTTCCGCACGCTGGTAGCGCATCTGCGCGAGCGCACCGACGTGCAGAATATCGACCTCATGAACCTTGCCGGCTTCTGCCGGAACTGCCTCGCCAAATGGTACCGGGCCGCCGCCGAGGAGAAGGGCCTGCCGCTCGACTATGAAGGCGCGCGCGAGATCGTCTACGGCATGCCGTACAGCGAGTGGAAAGACCGGCACCAGAAGGAAGCCAGCGCCGAGCAGCAGGCCACCTTCAGCAAGAGCCAGCCGGCCGGACACTGACCCTCCCGGTCGCGGGGCCGGCATTGCCGCGCGGCGCCGGCCCCTTTATAACCGGCGCCCTGAACGGACCGGTTCGACAGAACCCAAGCAGCGGAGACGAGACAAGATGGCCGAAGAAGTCGGTGGCATCGCGGGCGAGCAGCTCAAATCCTATATCGAGCGCATCGAGCGTCTTGAGGAGGAAAAGCGCGGCCTGCAGGACGACATCAAGGACATCTATGGCGAGGCCAAGGCCCTTGGCTTCGACGTCAAGATCATGCGCCAGGTCATCCGCCTGCGCAAAATGGCCAATGACGACCGCCGCGAGCAGGAAGAGATCCTGGAGCTCTACAAGGCCGCGCTCGGCATGGAGTAAGGCCGGCCCCGGCCGTCCTGCCCTCAGGCAGCGGCCGGCGTTGCCAGCAACAGGCCATCGGCCCCGGCGCCGTGCATGCGGCGCCACTGGCTGGGTGTCATGCCTACGAACTTGCGGAAAAGCCGGGTGAAGTGCGCCTGATCGGCAAGGCCGCAGGCCAGCGCGATCTGGCTCAGCGGCTCGTCCCCGTCCCGCATCATCTGGCGGGCGAAGGCGATTCGGCGCTCCATCACATATTGTGAGAACGGGCTGCCGAAGCTCGCCTTGAAGGCGCGGGAAAAATAGCTGGAGCTGAGCCGCACGCAGGCGGCCACTGCCCCGATGCGCAGCGACACCGACAGGTTGTCGTCGATGAAGTGACGCACGCGGGTCTGCTGCCAGGGGGCAAGGCCGCCCCGGGTGCCGGCCTCCATCTGCTCCTGCTCCAGCAGAAGACAGCGGGCGGCATCCAGACAGCGGCGGGCCGCTTCCTTGTCGTCCTCCAGAAGATGCACGGCATTGTGCAACAGGTC
Source organism: Radicibacter daui (assembly GCA_030657355.1). Lineage (GTDB taxonomy): Bacteria > Pseudomonadota > Alphaproteobacteria > Radicibacterales > Radicibacteraceae > Radicibacter > Radicibacter daui. The sequence continues at coordinate 1,035,555 of CP131056.1, read as the reverse complement.
TGCGACCTGAACCGAAAGCCGGCTTTCTCCCCGGATCGCTGACTGCTGCTCGGACACCAGCATGACCGCCCCCTCGCGTCGCCTGATGGCCGCCCGCCCGGCGACCGGCATCAAAGGTGCGCCTTGCGGGCCCTCACACAAAGTTAAGCGGTGGGAAGCCGTGTAAAGAGACCGGAAAAAACGGCGGCCCTGAACGCCTTACAAGGGCTCCGGAAAGGCGCGGAGAATGGATTCGACCGGGGCCATGACATGGGCGTAAAGCGCGCCGCAGACTTCATGCGCAAACCGCAGCGCCTCGGCCGAAGGGGCGGCCGTGGCATCGGTCGCCAGCGTCACATGGAAGCCGGCATCGGCGGCAGCGCGGGCCGTTGCCTCGATGCAGGCGCTGGCGGGCGCACCGGTAAAGATCAGCTTCTGGATACCGTGCTGGCTGAGCAGCGGCATAAGCCCGCCGGAGACGAAGGCATTCTGGGTAAAGCCGGCATCCACCACCAGCTCCCCGGCCTCCGGCGCGAAATCGGGATGCCAGTCCGCCCCCCAGCTGCCCTCCTGGAAAAAGCCGTGAGCCGCCGCCTGACGCTGCCAGGGGGTGGGATGGCGCCAGCTGTCGAAGGAGGATTCGTCCCAGTAGCGGCGGGAGATGAAGACGACCCTGAAGCCGTTCTCCCGGGCGGCGGCGAGCAGACGGCGCATGTTCGCCAGCATGTCCACCCCCTGGGCGACGGCACGGATCTGGCGCCACACCACCCCGCCTTCGCTCAGGATATGGTTGATGGGGTTGACCATCAGCAGGGCGGTGTTGTCGGGGCTGTAGCTGCGCAGCATGCGATATCGGCCTGAATTTCCGTTGCGCCCTTGCCCTTCCGGTCCGGATCGCCGGGGTGCAGTTGCGGCATTATTGCTCTGCCGGCACAGGCCATATTGTGTGCTTGTGCCGCGCTTGTCATATGACACCCGCAATCGGGAGGTCACAGACCTCAATAACGCCCGCTCCGTTGAAAATCCGTTCACAACCGAGACCTACGGGCGCGGCGTCACGTCAGGGCATGATCAGACAACACACCCCCTCACCCGCCGCGCTATGATGGAGACCCTTCGGGTCTTGCGGGCGCGAATGGCCTTTCTTTCCAGGAGCGGGTGTGAACGCGCAGAGCCTTTCTTTCGGGCCGTTTGAGCTCTTGACCGACCGGCGCCTGCTGCTGCGCGCCGGGGTGCCGGTCAAGATCGGCTCGCGCGCACTGCATCTGCTGATCACTCTTGCCTCTCACCCGGGCGAGGTGGTGACGAACACTCAGCTGATGGCTGAAGTCTGGCCGGACCTGACGGTGGATGAAAGCAACATCCGCGTGCACATGGCGGCGCTGCGCAAGATTTTGGGCGATGCGCCCGGATCGGGCAGTTACATCACCAATATCCCCGGCCGGGGTTACAGCTTCATCGCCCCCGTTGCCGCATCGGCGCAGCCGGCTGCTGCACCGCGGGCACCGTTGGACGCACGCCCGGCGCTACCGGCAAACGCCCTGTTCGGCCGGCACGAAACGGTCGCCGACATCGCGGACGAGCTGACCCGCAGCCGGCTGGTGACACTGGTCGGCTCCGGCGGTATCGGCAAGACCAGCACGGCCCGCGCAGTGATGGAGCATTTCAGCCGCGATACCCGGCGCAGTACCTTTTTCATTGATTTTTCCGCCCTGGAGGACCCACAGCGGGTGGCGGGCACGGTCGCGGCTGCACTCTCCCTTTTCTCCAGCACCGCGGAACCCGAGCGGCTGCTCGCCCGCGAACTGGACGGGCGGCGGATACTGCTGGTGCTCGATAATTGCGAACATCTCGTCGATGCGATTGCCACGCTGGTGGAGCGGTTGCTGCTGGAGACGGCAGGGCCGGTCATCCTTGCGACCAGCCGCGAGCCGCTGCGCACCCGCGGCGAAAAGATCAAGCGTCTGCAGCCGCTGGCGCTGCCGCCGGAAACGGGCCGGCCGACCGCCGCCGAGGCGGGGCGTTATCCTGCCCTGCAGCTGTTTGCCGCCCGCGCCGAGGCCGCAGCTCCCGGCTTCCGGCTGGACGATGGCAACATCGCTGCTGCAACAGCCGTCTGCCGGCGGCTGGAAGGCATCCCGCTGACCATCGAACTGGCCGCCGCCCGGCTCGACATCCTGAGTGTCGGGGCACTTGCCACAGGCATCGATGATCATCTGGGATTGCTGTCGCGCGGATACCGGACCTATAGCGGACGCCAGCAGACGCTGCGGGCAACACTGGACTGGAGCCATGCGCTGCTGACACCGGACGAGCAGGCCGCGCTCCGGCGGGTCGCCCTGTTCCGGTCGGAATTTCCGATGGAAAGCGCCGCCTTCGTCGTGCGGGGCAGCGCAGAGGCCTCCGGCCGGTTTCTCGATGCACTCTCGGGCCTTGTGTCCAAATCCATGCTGGTCACGGTGAACCGGCCGGGCCAGGTGCTGTTCCGCCTGCTGGAGACCACCCGCAGCTATGCGCTCGAAAAACTGGCCGATGCCGGTGAAGGCACGCTGGCGCGCGAGCGCATGGCCACTCTGCTGGCACGGCAGTTCGCCGCCGACGAAGGTGACTGGGAAGGCGAGACGACCCCGGCGCGCATGGAGTTTTACCGGCGCAATCTCAACGATGTGCGCGAGACGCTGCGCTGGGGATTCGATGGGGAAGGTAACAGCGTCGAGGCTATCCGCATCACCGCCTATTCGGCGCCGCTGTGGCTGCAATTTGGCTACATCGCCGAATATGGCCGTCTGATCGAACTGGCGCTCGCGCGGCTTGCCGACCTGCCGGAGGAAATGCCGGAAGAAGAAATGCGCCTCAAGACGGCGCTCAGTGCCTGCCTGTTCAATCTGCGCGGCTTCACGGATGAAACCCGCGCCGCTGCCCTGAGGGCGCAGCAATTGGCCGAACGGCTGGCGATGCCCGTGTTCGAACTGCGCGTCCTCAAGCTGCTCTATACCGCCGCCAACTACGCCTCCGACTGCCGGCTGGCGCTGGAACATGCCCGGAGTTTTGGCGAAATCGCCGCCAACTATCCCGGCCAGAGCGTGCTGCGCTTCGTGCACCGGCGCATGCTGGCGGTGGCGCATCTGCGCCTTGGCCATCTGGATGAAGCCCGCGTGCATGCCGAAGCCGCGCTTGCCGTAACCCCGCGCGAAAACCCGGCCCTGCTGCGCACCAGCTTTCACTACGACCCGTGGATCGTGGCGCGCGCCGCACGTGCGCTCGTCCTGTGGTGCAAGGGCCACTTTGCAGCCGGGGAGCGGGAAAGCGCGGCGATCCTCGACGACGCCCTCGCCCTCGGCCATGCCCCCACCATCTGCTACGTCATCGTGACGACCTGCGTGTTGCTGCCCCTGTGGTCAGGCGACGCGCGGGGCACCCGGCGCAGCATCGATCTGTTGCAGCGCCATGCCGACGAACATGGCCTTGGCCACTGGCGCGAATGGGCAAGTTATCTGGAGCTGTGCCTGCAGCTTCAGGGCGGCCGCCGCGGGCCGGCGCCGCTCGACTGGGCGCCGCCGTCCCTGCTGCACAGCGAGTTGCTGGGGCCGTCCCATCCGGCGCTGGTCGATGCGAGCTTTATCGCCCATATCGACGCCGATCCGGAAAACTGGATGGCGGCCGAGGCCTGGCGCGTCCGCAGCCTGCAATTACTGGCCGAGGATCCGGTGCGCCACGAGCAGGAAGCCGAGATATTGCTGATGCGGGCAATCGAGACTGCAAGGCGGCAGAGCCACCTTGCCTGGCAGTTGCGCGCGGAAGCCGATCTTGCCCGCTTCAACCTTACCCGCGGCCGGACCGCCCCGGCGGTTACCCGGCTGCGTGCCGTGCTGGCCGAGCTGGTAGAGCCTTCCGGCTCGGGAATCGTGATTGACTGCCGGGCATTGCTGGATGAAGCCCTTGCCCGCCAGGGCGGCGGCAGGACGGAAGGATGTTCGCTGGTGGCGACGGCCAAAAATTCACTGGCACGGGCATAGGATTATCCAAATCCCCAGCTTGTGGACAATACCGCCCCGGACGCCGGGCCTAGTGTCTGCCCCGTGATTTCAACAATCCGCCGCCTTGAAAAGAGGCGGCGCGCGGAGACAGAACACCATGCCGATCACCGCCACCCCCACTCCGGGCGCCCTGCTGCTGTCGCCGACGGATCACGCGCTGATCCTCATCGATTTCCAGTCGCAGATGTCGTTTGCGACGCATTCGATCGACGCGATCACGCTACGCAACAATGCGGCGCTGATCTCCAACGCCGCTGCCGAATTCAAGGTGCCGACCATCCTGACCACGGTTGCCGAGAAGAGCTTCTCCGGCCCGATGTTCAGCGAAATCACCGATGCCTTCCCGGGCCAGGCGCTGCTCGACCGCACCTCGATGAACACCTGGGAAGATGCGGCCGTCATCAAGCGCGTAAACGAGATCGGCAAGACCCGTCTCGTCTTCGCCGGCCTGTGGACCAGCGTGTGCATCGTCGGCCCCACCCTGTCGGCCATCGACCAGGGCTTCGAGGTCTATGTCATCACCGATGCCTGCGGCGACGTTTCCGCCGAAGCGCATGAGCGCGCCATCGAGCGCATGGTGCAGGCCGGTGCCCGTCCGATGACCTCGCTTCAGTACCTGCTCGAGCTGCAGCGCGACTGGGCCCGCACCGAGACCTATGAACAGACCACCGGCGTGGCGAAGAAGTTCGGCGGCGCCTACGGCCTTGGCATCATCTACGCCAAGAGCATGTTCGGCGCGCACGAGGGCTGATTTCAGCATCTCATGGCCGGGTTGCCCGCCCCCAAGGGGGAGAAATGGGGCAGCCCGGCCCTTCCTTTTGCTGCGGCAGGGCTTCACCCATGAAACTCTATCTGGCCTCGATCCTCGCCGGCCTTCTGGTCGGCATCATCTACAGCCTCATCCATGTGCGCTCCCCGGCGCCGCCCGTAGTGGCGCTGCTGGGCCTTCTGGGCATGCTGGCGGGCGAGCAGATCCCGCCGCTGGTGCGCCATATCTGGCAGAAGGAGCCCATCGTGCAGTCCTGGCTGCATCAGGTGCGCCCCCACATGTTTGGCCATCTGCCCAAGGGCGCGCCATCCGCGCGCGACGTTGCCGCAACTTCCGAACCATCCGCCGAAGGTTAAGATAGCGGCGTCCGCCGCCCGGTTTTGAGCCGGCTCGAGCCCTCTTGCGCCGGCAGGATCCGATCTTCCAAGGGACCCATGACGATGACCGATACCTCCCCCGACCTCATCCTCCATAACGGGCGTTTCACCACGCTCGACCGCGCCAATCCGATGGCCGCCGCCGTCGCCATCACGGAGGGCCGCTTTACCCGGGTGGGCAGCGACAAGGACGTGATGGCGCTGAAGGGAGCGAAGACGAAGGTCATCGACCTCATGGGCCGCAGTGTCCTGCCAGGCCTCATCGACAACCATCTGCACATCATCCGTGGCGGCCTCAACTTCAACATGGAGCTGCGCTGGGACGGCGTGCGCTCGCTGGCCGACGCCATGAACATGCTGAAGGCGCAGGTGGCGATCACCCCGCCGCCGCAGTGGGTGCGCGTGGTGGGCGGCTTCACCGAGACCCAGTTTGCCGAAAAGCGCCTGCCGACCATCGACGAGATCAATGCCGTGGCCCCGGACACGCCGGTGTTCCTGCTACATCTCTATGATCGCGCGCTGCTGAACGCCGCCGCGCTGCGGGCGGTGGGCTACACCAGGGACACCCCGGCCCCGCCGGGCGGCGAGATTGTGCGGGATACCGCCGGCAATCCTACCGGCCTGCTGCTCGCCAAACCCAATGCCGGCATCCTCTATTCCACCCTTGCCAAGGGTCCCAAGCTGCCGCCGGAATATCAGCTGAATTCCACGCGCCACTTCATGCGCGAGCTGAATCGGCTGGGTGTGACCGGCGCCATCGATGCCGGTGGCGGCTTCCAGAACTATCCGGACGATTACGAGATCATCCAGAAGCTGCATGACGACGGACAGCTGACCATCCGCCTTGCCTATAACCTCTTTACCCAGAAGGCCAAGGGCGAAAAGGAGGACTTCCTCAACTGGACGAAGACCTCGAAATACAAGCAGGGCGACGATTATTTCCGCCACAACGGCGCCGGCGAGATGCTGGTCTTCTCCGCTGCCGATTTCGAGGATTTCCGCCAGCCTCGCCCGGATATGGGCCCGGAGATGGAAGGCGATCTGGAAGAGGTGGTGCGGGTACTGGCGGAGAACCGCTGGCCTTGGCGCATGCACGCCACCTATGACGAGACCATCTCCCGCGCGCTCGATGTGTTCGAGAAGGTGGACAAGGACATTCCGCTGAAGGGCCTCAACTGGTTCTTCGACCATGCCGAGACCATTTCCGAGCGCTCGATTGACCGTATCGCCGCCCTTGGTGGTGGCGTCGCCGTACAGCACCGCATGGCCTATCAGGGCGAATATTTCGTCGAGCGGTACGGCCTCGGCGCCGCCGCGGCCACCCCGCCGGTTGCCCGCATGCTGGAAAAGGGCATCAAGACCTCGGCCGGCACGGATGCCACGCGCGTTGCCTCCTATAATCCGTGGGTCTCGCTCTCCTGGCTCATCACCGGGCGTACCGTCGGCGGGCTTCGCCTCTATCCGCAGCACAATTGCCTCGACCGCGAGACGGCACTGCGCATGTGGACCGAGAACGTCACCTGGTTCTCCAACGAGGAAGGCAAGAAGGGCCGGATTGAAGCCGGGCAGCTTGCCGACCTGATCGTGCCGGATCGCGACTTCTTTGCCTGCGCGGAAAACGAGATCGCCGACATGAGCGCGCTCCTGACCATGGTGGGCGGCAAGGTCGTCTATGGCGCAGGTGATTTCGCCAGCCTTGATGAAAGCGACGTACCGCCGGCCATGCCCGACTGGTCTCCGGTGCGCAAGTTCGGCGGTTATGGCGCCTGGGGTGACAGCGCCCTTACCGGGCATAACCTGCATAGCCAGCAGGCTGTCATGCGGCAGGCGGAGGCGGCCTGCGGCTGCGGACATGAATGCAACGTCCACGGCCATGCCCATGCCAGCGCCTGGAGCAAGGTGATGCCGGTGGATGACCTCAAGAACTTCTGGGGCGCCCTCGGCTGCGCCTGCTGGGCGGTGTAAGAGCCGGAATACACCCTCCCTACCCACGTGGGGAGGTGGCCCGCAGGGCCGGTGAGGGTAATGAGGGAGCCATAAGGCGAAGGCCTTTGACTGGCCTCACCTCATTACCCCCATCCGCCGCGTTGCGGCACCTTCCCCAAACGCCTCACCACTGGAGCATTGGGGGATTTATCCACGCGGGTGGATGATCGCCTTGACCACCTTCAGCCCCCACGCTTATGTCCGGGAAGCCGCCTTTTGAGGATTGCGCTTCATGGACCATCTGCTTGCCCTTCGTGCCTTCGTTCGTATTGCCGAGGCCGGGTCCTTCGCCAAGGCCGCGGACAGGATGAACCTGCCGCGCTCCTCGGTCAGCAAACTGGTGCAGGACCTCGAAGCCCATCTCGGCACCAAGCTGCTGGAGCGCACCACACGGGCGGTGACGATCACGCAGGATGGCGCCGCCTATCATGAGCGGGCGCTGGCCGTGCTGGCCGATATCGACGAGATGGACAGCATGGCGGCGAGCGCGCGCATCGCCCCCCGGGGCCGTCTGCGGGTGGATGTGGGCTCCAGCCTTGCCAATCTGGTTCTCATCCCGGCGCTGCCTTCCTTCCAGGAAAAATACCCGGATATCGATCTGCAATTCGGCATCAGCGACCGGCAGGTCGATCTGATCGGGGAAGGGGTGGACTGCGTTATCCGGGCCGGGCAGCTGGCGGACACGTCGCTTGTCGCCCGCAAGCTGTGCGAACTGGACTGGGTAACCTGCGCCGCGCCGGCTTATCTGGAAGGAAGGGCCCTGCCCGCGACACCGGCGGACCTTGAAGGGGATCACCGGATCGTCGGTTATTTCTCCGCCGCCACCGGCAGGACGATGCCGCTGCGCTACACGCGGGGAGACGAGCAGATCGAGATCACGCCGAAATCGGGCATCGCGGTCAATGAAAGCACCGCCCATCTGAACAGCCTGCTCTGCGGCCTTGGCGTGGGGCAGACCTACGGCTTTATGACCCGGCGCCATTTTGAAAGCGGCGCTCTGGTGGAACTGCTGCCGGACTGGCGCCCCCGCGGCAATGTTCTGCACCTTGTCTATCCGGCAAGCCGCTTCCCCAGCCCGAAACTGCGGGCCTTCGCCGACTGGGCGGCGGCCGTGTTTGCGCCTTGCAACGCCCGCCCCTACTGAGCCGGCCATTATCCATTCTCATGGATAGTGATTCCAGAAGGACTGTCTTCTCGCTCCTGCCCTGACTTCATAAGTTCAGGTCATCGGACGGCGACGACAGGGCCGCAGCAACCAGCAGGCGGCCGCCGCTCTCCACCCGAAAAACAAAACCCTTTCAACGCTCCGGGCACCGCCGGGAGCGAACCCTCGAACACATCTTCAAGGATGGAGACCCAAATGACCAACAGGCTTGCAAACAAGGTTGCCGTTGTGACCGGCGGCACCAGCGGCATCGGCCTTGCCACCGCAAAAATCTTCGCTGCCGAAGGCGCCCACGTCTACATCACCGGCCGCCGCAAGGATGTGCTCGACAAGGCCGTCGCCACGATCGGCGGCAACGTGACCGGCGTCCAGGCAGACTCCGCCAAGTTGGAAGACCTCGACCGGCTCTATGCCCGGGTGAAGGCCGATCATGGCCGCCTCGACGTGCTGTTCGCCAATGCCGGCGGCGGCGACATGCTGCCGCTCGGCCAGATCACCGAGGCGCAGGTCGACGACATTTTCGGCCGCAACGTCAAGGCCGTCATCTTCACCGTGCAGAAGGCGCTGCCGCTGCTTGGCAAGGGCTCCTCGATCATCCTCACCGGGTCGACGACCGGCATCGAAGGCAACGCCAATTTCAGCGTCTATTCGGCTTCCAAGGCAGCGCTGCGCAACCTCGCCCGCTCCTGGATCCTCGACCTCAAGGGCACCGGCGTGCGGGTCAATGTGGTCTCGCCCGGCCCGATCGAGACCACCGGCCTCGTTGAACTGGCCGGCGACGACAAGGCGCAGCAGCAAGGCCTGCTCGACTACCTCGCCTCCACCGTTCCGCTCGGCCGCGTTGGCCAGCCGGAAGAGATCGGCAAGGCCGTGCTGTTCCTCGCCACGGAAGAGTCGAGCTTCGTCAACGGCGCCGAACTCTTCGTCGATGGCGGCAAGGCCCAGATCTGACCCGAGCAACAGGAGGGCGGCCCCGGTCGCCCTCCTTTCAGCTGAAGGAACCCCTGTCATGCGCACCATCCTCTATCTGGACCACGGAAAACCCGAAGAGGTGCTGCAGGTCGCAGAGGTCGACGCTCCGGCAAGCCCGGGACCATGCGAGGTTCTGGTGCGCGTACTGCTGCGGCCGGTCCACCATGGCGACCTGCTGAACATCTCCGGCCGCTACCGGCCGGGCGCCGCCGTTCCGCAAGGCGGCGCGCGGCCGGGGCTTGAAGGCTTTGGCATCGTCGAGCAGGCCGGCGAGTGCGTGCACCTGAAACCGGGTACGCGGGTCGCCTTTTTCCCCGGCGCGGCGGCCTGGGGAGAAAAGACGCTGGTTCCGGCCGAATATGTCACTGAAATCCCGGACGGGGTGAGTGACGAGGCGGCGGCACAGCTGCATGTAACCCCGCTGACAACGGCCCTGTTGCTGCGCGCCGTCGAAGCCTCGGCAGCAAAAGCCGGCCACGATGTGATCGTGCTGACGGCTGCCGGCGGCGCGGTCGCACGCCTGACGATCAGCCTGCTGCTGGAGCGCGGTTATGATGTGATCGGCGTCGTTCGCCGCGAGGCCGGCGTCAATGAGCTGAATATGGTGTTTCCCGACCTTCCGGTAATCTCGACCGAACGGGAAGGCTGGCAGCAAAAGCTGATCGCGGCCGCCGCGGGCCAGCCCATCGGCGTTGTGCTCGATCCGGTTGGCGGTGAGACGGCCGGCGCCATGGCGCAGTTGCTCGGCCAGGGTGGAAACCTGATCGTCTACGGCAATCTCTCTGGTGACCCGGTCAGCGTACCCGGCCTTCTGTTCCCGACACGCGATCTGCACATCTGCGGCGTGACCGTCGGCCGATGGGCGGCACTGCCGGCGGAGGTGCGCAAGGCCGATATCCGGCTGGCGCTGGAGCTGGCGGAGCAGAAGGCCGACCTGTTTCCGGTAGAGGCAACCTATGACCTCGCCGACATCGGCAAGGCTGTTGCCCATGCCGAGGCCCCCGGCAGGGCTGGCATGGTGCTGCTGGCGTCACGGTGAGAGCCAAACCTAGCCTTCAAAAGCTTTTGCCGAATTTCTATTCATTACCCCCACCGGCCCTGCGGGCCACCTCCCCACTTGGGTGGGGAGGAACTAAAGCCCTTCCCTGCGCGTGAGCGTGGGGAAGGTGGCCGAAGGCCGGATGGGGGTAATGAGCAAGGCACAAGGCAGAGGCTGCGCCGGACCTTCCCCGCAACGGGGAAGGATCACTCAATAAGGCGCGTAGGACTTCTCTTCGAAGATCGGCGAGTCGAGCAGTTCGTTGATCTTGCGCTTCAGGGCGGCGCGCAGGTCGTTGGTCTTGTAAACCGCGCGGGCAAGCTCGACGAAGGCCTCGCCAAAATCGTTAGCCCGTTCACAATCGCGGATATCGTCCTCGATCTGCCAGAGCGAGAGATTGACGCGCTTGAGTTCGCCGGTCAGGTAGTCGAGATCATCCGAGGCGGAAATCGCGGCATCCCGCGCCGCGGCAAGCACATCAAGCTCATGGCGGACATTGGCGAGCTTGGCCGTGTCCGTCATATTCTCCAGCTTGATTTCCAGAATGGTGATCTTGTCGATGAGCTCGCCCGGTGCGACCTCGATCATGATCTGCGCTGCCATGCTTTCCCTTTCCCGGCCCCGTCTTGGCCTTGAGGCCCCGAAGCCCTATGTAGGAGGAAAGCACAGGAGGCATCAATGCACCATTCCGCCCGGCGCCCGGCCCTGCACCCGTTCAGCGCGCCCGAAGGCCAGTCCGCTCTTGCCGCCGGCACACCCGATCTGGGCAATCTGCCGGAGTGGAACCTCAACGATCTTTATCCCGGCCAGGGCAGCGCCGAGCTGAAGCAGGATCTGGAAGGCAGCGACAAGGACGCCCGCCTCTTCCGCGAGGCCTATGCCGGCAAGCTGGCAACGCTGGATGGCGACGCTCTGGCCGCGGCCATCGCCGAATTCGAGCGTCTGTGGGAAGTGCTGAACCGCATCGGCTCCTATTCCGGCCTGATGCGGGCCGGCGACATCACCGATGGCGACATTGCCCGCTTTGCCCAGGGTGTCAGCGAAAAGCTGACGGAGACGGCCTCCCATCTCACCTTCTTTACCCTTGAGCTTAATGACCTCGATGATGCGGCGCTGGCCGAGAAGGTCGCCGCCAGCAAGGCGCTTGCCCGCTACAAGCCCTGGCTTGCCGATAACCGCGTGTTCAAGCCCCACCAGCTCTCCGACGAGATGACGCGCTTCGAGAGCGAACTCTCGCTGGCCGGGCGCGGCGCCTGGAACCGCTTTTTCGACGAAAGCATCGCGCGGCTGCGGTTCCCCCTCGCCGAGCCGGGCAGCGACACGGTCAAGGAACTGACGCTGACCGAAGCCAGCGACTGGCTTTCCTCCACCAACCGCGAAAAGCGCAAGCGTGCCGGCGAGGCCATCGGCAAGGTGCTGGGCGAGAACGTCCACACCTTTGCCTTCGTGACCAACACGCTGGCCAAGGAAAAGGAAATCGGCGACCGCTGGCACCGCTATGAGCGGGTGGAAGCAGCGCGCAACCGCTCCAATCTGGTGGAAGACGAAGTGGTGGATGCGCTGACGGAAGCGGTGGTTTCCGCCTATCCGCGCCTGTCGCACCGCTACTACCAGATGAAGGCCAAATGGTTTGGCCGCGACAAGCTGGACTATTTCGACCGCAATGCCCCGCTGCCGGACGAGGATGAACGCATCATCCCCTGGGCGGAGGCGCAATCCATGGTGCTGGATGCCTACGGGCGTTTTTCCGGTGAACTGGCCGGCGTCGGCAAACGTTTCTTTGACAATGCCTGGATCGATGCGCCGGTGCGGCCGGGCAAGTCGCCGGGCGCCTTTGCTCACCCGACTGTGCCGGGTGCCCACCCCTATCTGCTGCTCAACTATCAGGGCCGGGTGCGGGACGTGATGACGCTGGCCCACGAGCTGGGCCACGGCGTGCATCAGGTGCTGGCCGGCGGCCAGGGCCTGCTGCTGGCGGATACGCCGCTGACGCTGGCGGAAACTGCCTCGGTCTTCGGTGAGATGCTGACGTTCCAGAGCCTGCTTGCGAATACGGCAGATCCCTCCAAGCGCCGGGCCATGCTGGCTGGCAAGGTGGAGGACATGCTGAACACGGTGGTGCGCCAGATCGCGTTCTTCCGTTTTGAGCAGAAGGTCCACAATGCCCGCCGCAAGGGTGAGCTGTCGGCAGAGGAGATTGGCGCGTTCTGGATGGAAGTGCAGACCGAGAGCCTTGGGCCTGCGCTGGAGTTCGACGAGGGATACCGGAACTTCTGGTCCTATATCCCCCACTTCATCCACTCGCCCTTCTATGTCTACGCCTATGCCTTCGGCGACTGCCTCGTGAACTCGCTTTATGCGGTCTACCAGGAAGCCGAGAAGGGCTTTGCGGAGAAGTATCTTGACCTGCTGCGTGCTGGCGGCAGCAAGCGGCACAAGGAACTGCTGGCCCCGTTCGGCCTCGACGCCACCGACCCGTCCTTCTGGAACAAGGGCCTGACGGTGGTTGAAGGGCTGATCGACCAGCTGGCGGCGGAAGGGGCCTGAGGAGGCCCCCTCTTCCCCGCCGGGAGGAAGAAGAATTCTGTTCTCGCTCTCAGGTCCGGCGGGTCGGCTGATTGGCCTTGCCGGGACCCTCTGCGTTGCCCTGCTGGCCGCCACGCTGGCAGTGGCCTGGGCCGTCGCCTTTCAGGGCGGCGAAGCCGGCGCACAGCTCTGGCTCGGCGTGGTGATGGGCGCGGGGCCGGTGCTGGGGCTCGCCATGCTGATCGTCAGCGCGCTGCGCCTTGCCTTTACCCGCCGGTTGCGGGCGGCGCCACTCTTCGGGCTGCTGGTCGGGCTCATCGGCGGTTTTCCAAGCCTGTGGCTGTGGGGCGTTGGTGTGGTGCCTTATCCCGGTGCGCGCTTTGACAGCGAGAGCGCCATTACCGTGGCCTGGCCATTCGACCGGCCGGGCATCGTCGAGCAGGGCGGACTCGGTTATGACCAGAACCACAATGTTACCCTGCCCGCCACGCGCTTTGCGCTGGAGGTAACGCCCGATCCCAGCTTCAGCCTTGCGGCGGGTGCCGCCTGCCCGCAGGTGCTGGCGCCGGTTTCCGGCGAGGTGGTGGAAGTGCGCGGCGACCTGCCGACCTACAAGCAGCCGAAGGTCGATGAACACTCGCTCTCCGAACGCCGCGACGAGGTGAGTTTTGCCGCCCATGGCAGCTGGCAGGCGCGGCTTGGCAACCGCGTGACCATCCGCACCCGGCAGCCGGATGGTGTCGTCTTCGTCACCATCGCCCATCTGGCCCGCAACAGCCCGCAGGTGATCGCCGGCGAGACCATTACCGCCGGCACCCCTATCGGCCGCTGCATCAGCCCGGATGTGCCGGTGCATCTGCACGCACAGCTGCAAAGTCCGTTCGACGTGCCCTTCCCGATGGGAACGCCGGTGGCGACCATGCTGGATGATGGCCGGCAGGGACCGAGCCTGCCCACCCGTGGCAAGCGCCTCGCCCCGCTTTCCTGAACTTTTGACAGCGCAGCAAGCGCTCTAGGCGAGCGCCGCAGCAATCCCGACCAGAGCCCCGGCTCCTGCCAGCACACCCAGCACTATGCTGCGGCGGGCAAGGAAGAAGGCCGCAAGCGCGATGGCGACACCGGCAAGGCGCGCGGTAAGCGGCGTTTCACCCAGCGGCCCCAGCGGCAGCACGATCATGCGCGAGATAAGACCCGCCAGGAGCGAGAAGGCAACGCAGGCAACCCACAGCACCACGGGCTGATCGGGCTTGAGGCGGCCGGCAAGCAGCAACCCCATCAGGCGCCAGAAGAAGGTGACGGCAGCGCCGCCCAGAATGGCTGCGTAAGCGCCCATCATGATGTTGCCTCCCGCGCTGCAAGCAACCGGTCAACGGCGAAGGCGAGCGTGCCTGCCCCGAAGCCGCAGAAGAGCAACCCCCATTCCGGTGACAGCATATAGGTGAAAGGCCCGGCAACCGCGCCGAGGCCGATGGCAAGTGCCCGGGCGCGCTGACGCAGGTCGGAGACCAGCACGAGCATGAAGTAGAGCGGATTGAGAAACACGAGACCGAGCGACACGCTGGCCGGCAGTTCGTTGGTAATGGCGTACCCGACCCAGGTAAAGAAGACCATCGCCGACCACAGCGAAGCGCCGATGCCCAGCATGTAGGGCATGCGCTGCTCCGGCGGCAGTTGCGGGCAGCGCTGCATCGAATTGACCCAGCTGGTCACCGCGATGAGATGGGCCGCCGCCACATATTGCCAGCGCGGCACACCCGGTCGGCGCAGGAACGGCATGAGGGCGATGACCATCGGCATCATGCGCACATTGACGAGCGCGACAGCGGCCATGATTGCCAGCAGCGAGGCGCCGATACCGTAAAGTTCGACGGCCGCCACCTGCCCGGGCAACGCCCAGCCAAGGATGGTGGAGAGCAACCCTGCCGGCAGCGGAATGCCGCTCGAGCGCACCAGCGAGCCGAACCCGACGTAACTGGCCCCCAGCACAATGAGCGGCGAGCCCATGGCGTGGCGAAGCCCCATCAAGGCAGCGCCGCGGGGGCTGCCGTAATCAAGTGCGTAATCTGACATGCTAGGGGCGGGGCTCCGGCCTTCGGGCGCGCCCTCCGGAAACAAGGGTGCACAGGGTAGGCCGCCATCTGAGCGCAAAAGCCGGACACCCCGCAAGCCAGCGCCTCACAGAGCAGCCATGCCGGCGGGCAAATCGCGGATAAAAAATGCCCCGGCCGGAGGGGGACTGGCCGGGGCAGGAGGATGGGCACCACCCGGTACAGGAAAACGTTCCGAGTGGATAATTTTCATGTAGCGCGTCTGAAAGAGATTTACAGGCCCGCTCAACGTTAATTTTTGTTTAAGACAGGTAACCCTGCAGCTTTGCTGCCGTCGGCGCGCTGGCGGCGACGAAATAGTCGGAGAGGAAAGCCTCGGTGCCCTGCCCCTTGCGCCTTGTGTAGCTGACAGTGCCGCCATCGGCCCGCATCATCACACCGCCTGCCGCCTCGACGATGGCGTGACCGGCTGCAATGTCCCACAGGCAGGTGGGGGAAAAGCGCGGATAGAAATCCGCCGCGCCTTCCGCCACGCGGGCGAATTTGACGGCGCTGCCAACGGCGACATGGCCGGCGATCGGCAGGCAGGACAGCAGGTGATCGAGGGTCGGCCCGTCGCGGTGCATGCGGCTGCCAACCAGCGTCAGCCCCGCTTCCGGCACGGCATCGCGTGCTGCGATGGGGGCGATCCCCTCCTGATCGCGGCGGAAAGCGCCTATGCCGCGCCCGCCCCAGTAAAGCTGGCCGCGCGCCGGCACGCCGAGAATACCGAGCACCGGCCGGTAATCGGTCAGCAGCGCGATGTTGACGGTGAAATCGCCGCGTCGGGCGATGAACTCCTTGGTGCCGTCCAGCGGATCGACCAGCCAGAAGGTTCCGGCGCTGAAGTCAGGCTCGTGGCCGGAGGCAATCTGCTCCTCCGTGATCACCGGGATATCCGGGGTAAGCGCCTTGAGCCCGGCATAGAGGATGCGGTCCGCCGCCATATCGGCCTCGGTCAGCGGGCTCTGGTCGTCCTTGGTCACCACGCCATGATCGGCCCGGCCATAAACATCCATGATCGCCGCCCCGGCCTCGTCCGCCAGACGGATCAGCTCCGGCAGCAGCGCTTCAAGATCAGCCGGGCTGAAGGGAGACTTCGGGGTAAGGCTCATCACTCTTTCTCCTGCGGGCCGCGCGCGGCGGCACGCACATCGGCCACACCCTTGCGAGCGAGTTCGTCGGCGCGTTCGTTTTCGGCATGGCCGTCGTGGCCCTTGACCCAGTGCCAGCTCACCTGATGCCGGGCGGCCGCCAGTTCCAGCCGCTGCCAGAGATCGACATTCTTGACCGGCTTGTTATCGGCCGTCTTCCAGCCCCGGCGTTTCCAGCTATGGATCCACTGGGTGACGCCCTGGCGCAGATACTGGCTGTCGGTATGCAGCTCCACCGACATCGGACGCGTCAGGGTTTCCAGCGCGCTGATGGCAGCCATCAGCTCCATGCGGTTGTTGGTGGTATCGGCCTCGCCGCCATAGAGCTCGCGCTCATTACCCTTCCAGCGCAGGATCGCCCCCCAGCCACCGGGGCCAGGATTACCGCTGCAGGCGCCGTCGGTAAAAATCTCGACCGCCGGCGAACTCACGAGGCCAGCACCCGCGGCAGCTTGAAGACGACATTCTCGCGTACATCGGAGACGGTCTCGACCGTCACCTCGAAACGCTCGCGGCAGGCATCGATCACTTCCTCGACCAGCACCTCCGGCGCGGACGCACCGGCCGAAAGGCCAAGGGTGGTAACCCCCTCAAACCAGCTCCAGTCGATCTCCGCGGCACGCTGAACCAGGCGGGCGGCAGCAGCGCCACCGGTCAGGGCGACCTCGACAAGGCGATTGGAGTTGGAGGAGTTGGGCGCGCCCAGCACCAGCACCAGATCGCAGCGCGCGGCAACTCCCTTGACCGCTTCCTGCCGGTTGGTGGTGGCATAGCAAATATCTTCCTTGCGCGGCACGGCGATCGCCGGAAAACGCTCACGCAGCACGGCAATGATGCCGGCGGTATCGTCGATGGAAAGCGTGGTCTGGGTCACGAAGGAGAGATTGTCCGGGTTCTTGACCACGATCCGGCGCGCATCCTCCACCGTCTCGACCAGCTGGACCGCACCCGGCGGAAGCTGACCCATAGTGCCGATCACTTCGGGATGGCCGGCATGGCCGATGAGCAGGATCTCGCGGCCCTCGGCAAAATGCTGCTCGGCTTCGCGGTGAACCTTGGAGACCAGCGGGCAGGTGGCGTCGATATAGAACATGCGCCGCGCTTCGGCATCCTCAGGCACAGCCTTGGGTACGCCATGGGCCGAGAAGATCACAGGACGCTCGGGATCGGGAATTTCGTCCAGCTCGTCGACAAAGACGGCGCCCTTGCCCCGCAGCTGATCGACCACGAAGCGGTTATGCACGATCTCATGGCGCACATAGACCGGAGCGCCATATTTCTCCAGCGCCCGCTCGACGATCTGGATCGCACGGTCCACGCCGGCGCAGAAGCCGCGCGGATTGGCCATGAGCACGGTCAGGCCCGGGCGCGAGGATGTGGTCATTTGCGTAGTTTTCCTGTTACCGCGGCCAAGCCGCGCGCTTGTGGCGGGCGAGCCGCTCGCCTACAGTCCGGCCCAGACTTATCGCACCATTGCTTGAGAGAAAAGGCATGGGTTTGCCCAGCATCGCTTTTGTCCGCCGTCCGCTCGCCGTCCTGCTGCTGGCCGGCGCCAGCACCCTGGCTGTTGCCGGCTGCGCCGCGCAGAACCAGACCGTGACGGACAAGGGCCTCACCTGCCCGAAGGTGGGCTTCGTGGCCCAGCTTACCGAGATGACCAATTTCGCCCCCGGGCCGGGCCGCGACCTGACGGACGTCGATAGCCACGCCCGGCTCATCGACTACACCGGCACCTGCACCTACGACAAGGATGACGGGCAGGAGTGGCTGACCGTGGATGTCGACCTGACGCTGGAAGGCGAGCTTGGCCCCCACGCCGCCTCCAACACCGTTCAGGTGCCCTATGTCGTCGCCGTGGTGGCGCCGGATGACACCATCATTGCCCAGCAGGATTTCTCTACCCCGGTCACGGTGGACCAGGGCGGACGCCAGCAGCGCGTGGTCGACCAGATCGAGCAGCGCCTGCCCCTGGGCAAGCGTGAGCAGGGCCAGAACCTGCGTGTGCTCATCGGCCTCAAGCTCACGCCGGAGCAGTTGGACTTCAACAAGGCGACCGCAGTCCTACGCTGATCCCGGATAACCGGATCCAAAAAAAACCGCCGGCTCCCAAGGGGAACCGGCGGTTTTTTTGTCGTCAGGCTGACCGTTCAGGACCAGCGACCAGCATTCAGTGAAGCTTGGTCGGCAGTTCCTTGATTGCCTTGTCGATGAGGCCGTTGGCGGTATCCGCCTTCATGTGCTCGCTGAGCACACGGGTGGCGGCGTTGACAGCAAGGTCAACGGCGACATTGCGCACCTGCTCGGCAGCAGCAGCCTCGGCCTGGTGAATCTTGGCAAGGGCCTGCTCTTCACGGCGCTGGACCGCAAGCTCAAGCTCGGCAGAGACTCGCTTGCGCAGACGCTCGGCTTCCTCGCGGGCATGCGCCACGATCAGCTCGGCTTCACGCTCGGCCTCATTGCTCTTCTGCTGGATTTCCGCGAGACGGGCCTGAGCCTCCTCACGCAGGGCAGCAGCCTCGTCCAGTTCCTTGCGGATGGCTTCGGCACGCGAATCGAGCATCTGCGGAACGACGGTCGCAACCTTCTTCCACACCAGCACGACGAAGATGGCGAAGGCGACGAAGTACCAGAAATGGGCGTCCTGGATCCACTCGGCCATCACGCACGCTCTCCCATCACGCGGTCAACCGCAGAGGTGACCTGTTCGCGGTCGGAGATACCGACCAGCTTGTCGAGCACGGTGGCAGCCACGTCGACAGCGACGTTGCGGACCTCGCCCATCGCTTCGGCCTGGGCCTTGGCAATGCGCTTTTCAGCCGTTTCGATCTTCTTGGCCAGCGCCTTGCCCACTTCATCGAGACGATGATTGGTGGCAGCGGAGAGCTCGTGGTTCACACCGGAGATAACCTGACCGGCATGGGCACGGGCCTTGGCGAGGCCTTCTTCGTAATAGACAACCAGCGCCTCGGTCTCGGCACGCAGCTGCTGCGCACGCTCGAGATCGCCGGTGATCCGCTTGCTGCGTTCTTCCAGTACCTCGCCCACGCGCGGCAAGGCCACCCGCGACATCAGCAGGTAGAGCACCACGAAGAGCACGAGACCCCAGAAAATCTGGGTGCCGTAGGTATGAGTGTTGAGCTGCGGCAGGCCGCCCTCTTCACCACCTTCGGCGAACGCCTGACCCGGCAGGGCCAGAAGCGCAACCATCAGCACGGCGAAATGCGGACGGAAAAAGGCTTTGAGATGTTCCGTCATGATCCGCGTTCCTCCGGGCCTCACACTGAACCGGACGGCTCTCCCGATCGGGAGAGCAGACCGGCACAGGCGATGACCCTATCCCCAGCAATACCGAGCCGGCGGACGGCTGCCTTCCGGAAGGCGGAAGACCCCATGCCACCGGCACGATAAACCCGAACCCTGTTTTAAGGGTTCGCCGGCCTCAGGCGAACAGGATCAGGAAGGCGATCAGCAGCGCGAAGAGCGCGACGGCTTCGGTCAGAGCGAAGCCGAGAATGCCGATCGGGAAGACCTTCGGCTGCACCGCCGGGTTACGGGCGATGGCCTGGATCAGGTTGGAGAAGATGTTGCCGATACCGAGGCCGACGCCGAACAGCGCGAAAACGGCAAGACCGGCACCGATGTACTTGGCGGCTTCAGCTTCCATGACTGAGCTTCCTCTCTGGCTCGAAGTAATAAAACAGACTTCAGTTGATGGGAAAAAGGGTACTGGTTTTTTCCGATGGCCGCCTTACGGGGTCAGTGAAGCTCGAGAGCGTCACGGATGTAGAGGCAGGTCAGAATGGTGAACACGTAGGCCTGCAGGAAGGCGACGAGAAACTCGAAGCCCACAAGACCCACATTGATGATGATCGGCAGGATACCCACGGTATAACCCGCCACACCCAGCGCCGCGCCAAGCGACACCGAGAACCCGGCGAACACCTTCATCATGGTGTGGCCGGCCATCATGTTGGCAAACAGTCGGATGGAGAGGCTGACCGGGCGCGAGAGATAGCTGATGATCTCGATCGGCACGATGATCGGCGCCAGCGCAAGCGGCGCGCCTTCCGGAAGGAAGAGGGAGAAGAAGTGGAGCCCGTGCTTGTAGATGCCAAGCAGGGTCACGAAGATGAACACCATCGCCGCCAGCGTGAAGGTCACGATGATGTGGCTGGTGAAGGTGAAGGCCCACGGGATCATGCCCAGCGCGTTGCCGAACAGCACGAAAATGAACACGCTGAAGACAAACGGAAAATAGGGCGTGGCCTTGTGTCCGGCATGGTCTCGGACCATTCCGGCGATAAATTCGTAAAGCAGCTCGGAAACGGACTGGAAACGGCCGGGCACCGTCTTCGCCCCGCGCATGCCAAGCAGCATGACGGCGAAGGAGCCCACGACCGCGAGCGTCATCCACAGCGCGGAATTGGTGTAGTCGAGGCCAAGCGGAAGCTTGACCAGGGGAACGATCTCAAACTGTTCAATGGGACCGGCCACGGACTATCCCCCAACATTGCTGACTGTGCCCTGCCCCGGCCCGGACGGCCGGAAGGGCGGCTTCACATCTTGTTCTCGTCGCTGCCGTCGCCCTTGCTCCCGGACGCCCGCAACCCCACCGAGTACCCCAGACCGTTGACGATCCGGTACACATTCATCACGCCCGCGCCGGACCCCATAAGGAAAAACAGGATCACAAACCAGGGCGCCGTTCCCAGCCAGCGATCAAGCGCCAGGCCGATGAGCGTGCCGACGACAAGCGCCGAAACAACCTCTACGCCAATGCGAAAACCCATGCCGATGCCGCCGGAAGACGGTGAGCCCGCTTCTTTTGAAGCTGACTCCGGAATGTGCTTTGCGCTGGCAGCGCGGATTCGGGCATCGAGATCGTCATCCGACGACCTCTGAGCAGCCTCCCCCTCTGCCCCTTGCGCCTTCGGTGTGATGTCCTCTTCAGGCATGGCAAACCTTCAAAATTTACCGCGCTTTGGGCATATGCCGAAACATACGCACGGGACCTCACTCCAAAGAAGCGGAACAGCCGCCGCCTCAGCGAAGCGCGTGGACCATACGGATGCGTCCCTGCGGTGTCAAGGCGCATGGCACCCCCCTTGACGGGGTGAAAAACAGGCCGAAAACAAACGAAAATCTTGAACGAAAGCAGGGCCTCGCGGGACCCGGAGAAACCCTGCTATGGCGCCTTACTCATCCACCATCGCCGCAGCCGTTCCGAGGTCCACGGAGACAAGGCGGGAGACGCCCCTTTCCATCATGGTGACACCATAAAGCCGGTCCATTCGGGCCATGGTGAGGCGGTGATGGGTGATGATGAGGAATCGGGTGCCGGTCTCGCGCCCGATACGGGCAACCAGATCGCAAAAGCGCGCAACGTTGGCGTCATCGAGCGGGGCGTCCACCTCGTCCAGCACACAGATGGGCGACGGGTTGGTAAGGAACACGGCAAAGATGAGCGCCATGGCCGTCAGCGCCTGCTCGCCACCCGAGAGCAGCGACATGAGCTGCAGCTTCTTGCCCGGAGGGCTCGCGTAAATCTCAAGCCCCGCCTCCAGCGGGTCTTCCGTCTCCGTCATGCGCAGATGGGCACGACCGCCGCCAAACAGCTCCGAGAAGAGACGCTGGAAATGGCCGTCGACGATGTCGAAGGACGCCAGAAGCTTTTCGCGCGCCTGACGGTTGAGCGTGCCGATGGCCTGACGCAGCCGGCTGATCGCACCGGTCAGATCGTCCCGCTCGCGGTTCATGCCCTGAAGGCGCTCTTCCAGCTCGGTCGATTCCTGCTCGGCGCGCAGATTGACCGGCCCCATATTCTCGCGCTCGGCCGTCTGGCGCTCCAGCCGGCGACGGGTTTCCTCGATATCCGGCAGCGGCGCCCCGGGCTCCAGCCCTGCCGCCTCAATGGCGCGCTCCGGCGGGAGTTGCAGGCGCTCCTCGACACGTTCGGCAACGGCCCGGCGCTCATGCAGCGCGGCTTCCACCACCGCCTCGGCACGCACGCGTGCCTCGCGGGCTTCAGAGAGCGTGTGCTCGGCCTGCCGGAGTGCGAAATCGGCTTCGCGCAGCGTGGTTTCGGCGGCGGCGAGGGTATCGGCAGCCGCCTTGCGCTTCGCCTCGCCTTCCATCATCGCCTCGGCCAGCGTCTCGCGCTGCTCGGCGATCTCGGCCGGTTTCTGCTCAAGGATCAGCTTTTCCTCGCGCACTTCCTCGGCACGGGCGACGATCTCGGCAACGCGGACATCGGCGCCACCGGCACGGCTGCGCCAGCCTTCCATCTCGCCGGTTATTGCGGAGAGACGGGCATTACGGGTGGCAGCCTGCTGCTCCACCAGCACCAGCGCGCCCTGCCGGTCCGCAACCGCGCGGCGAGCCGCCTCGACCTTCTCGCGCAGGGCGGCCACTTCCGCCTTCATGCCGTCCTCGGGCGGCAGCTCCATTTCCAGTTCGCGCGCATGCTCCGCCGCGGCCAATGCGCTCTCACGCTCCTCGGCCTGCTGCTCGATGAGATTGCGCAGCGTCTCGAGGCGGGAGACGGCACCCGCCGTCTGCTTGATCAGCCGGGCATGGGCATCGCGTGCCTGGGTCAAGCCCAGCATGGCCGCGCGTGAACGGTCACGCCCGCCTCGCTCGGCATCGGCGGCACTCGCCACCATGGCGCGCGCCTCTTCCATCGCGGCCCTACTGCGGGCGGCATGGGCTTCGGCGGCCTCCAGCTTTTCGGCGAGGGCGGCGAGACGGTTGCGCTGGCGAAGGCGCGCAGCGGCGGCACCCGGCGCTCCGGCGCGACGCACCAGCCCGTCCCAGCGCCAAAGGTCCCCTTCCCGGGTCACCAGGCTCTGGCCGGGTTTAAGGCTGGTGTGCAGCGCCTCTGCCAGCGCTGCTTCCTCCACCCAGCCGATCTGGCCGAGCGCACGGGAGAGCAGGGCCGGGCCGGTGACTTCCGCCGCCAGCGGCCTCACCCCTTGCGGCAGGGCCGGGGCCTCGATACCGGGCAGAGCACTCCAGAAAGCGGGCTGGGTACTATCCTCGGAAAAGGCGAGATCCTCGCCCAGCGCAGCGCCCAGCGCCGCTTCAAAGCCGGGCACAACCGCCAGCGTCTCCAGCAGCGGGCGGCCTTGCGGGGCAGCGGCGGCGCCATGGGCAAGATCGGTCAGGGCGGAGACTTCCGCCGCCAGCCGGCCCCGTTCGCCATCCGCGCTGTGGAAGGCATCACGGGCGTGGGCCGCCTCCCCTTCCGCGGCAAGGCGGCGATGATGCGCCTCCTCGGCGGCATGGGTAGCCGCTTCCTGTTCGGCTTCAGCGAGATGAATGGCTTCTTCCGCCGCCTGCAGCCCACCCTGACTGGCAAGGTCCTGCTCCAGCTTTTCAGCCTCGGCGCGGTTGGTCTCGATCCGGCGGGCAATGGCAGCGGCACGCTCTGCCCCTTCCTGCGCCTGCCGGCGCAGCACACTGCGGCGGGCCTCGGTACCGGCTGCGAGTTCGGTGCGCTCCGTCAGTTCCTCATCGAGGCCGGCGAGCACTTCTTCGGCGACTTCCAGCGCCATCGCCCGTTCGGCGCGCTCCTCCTCCTCGCCCTCGCGGGCAACGGCAATTTCCTCGCGCTCTTCGGTTAGGCGCTCCAGCGCGTCCACGGCATCGGCGGCGAGCGAGCGCTCGCGCTGGATATCGCTTTCGAGCTGGGCAAGACGGCGATCCAGTTCTGCTGCTTCACGCGCCGCCCGGCGCTCTTCTTCCGCCAGCTGGTCGATGGCGATACGGATGCGCTGCAGGCCGGCGGCAGCGCTTGCCTCCGCCTCGCGCAGGGCCGGCAGCCCGGTTGCGGCATCGGCCTGCTCGCGGGCACGGGCGGCGGCCTGACGCATCGCCTCGCTAACCAGCGCATCGGCCTCAGCAAAACGCTTTCTGGCCTCGTCCTCGGCGGCGGTCGCCTGCTGCCAGCGCAGATGCAGCAGCACGGCCTCGGCCTTGCGAATATTTTCGGAAAGGGTGCGGTAGCGCTGGACCTGCCGCACCTGCCGGGCAAGGCCCTGCAACTGCTGCCCCATCTCGCCCAGCACATCTTCCACACGCGTAAGGTTGGCTTCGGCGGCCTTGAGGCGCAGCTCGGCCTCATGCCGGCGCGATTGCAGGCCGGCGATACCGGCCGCCTCTTCCAGCAACTGGCGGCGGTCCGAGGGGCGGGCATTGATAAGGGCGCCGACACGGCCCTGGCTCACCATCGAGGGCGAGGTGGCGCCGGCATTGTTGTCCGCAAAGAGAATCTGCACGTCGCGCATACGCGACACACGGCCATTGATGCGATAGCCGGAGCCTTCGCCGCGCTCGATGCGGCGCACCACCTCCAGATCGTCGCTCTCGTTGTAAGCGGCGGGGGCAGTACGGTCGGCGTTGTCGATGGCAAGGGAGACTTCGGCGACATTGCGCGCCGGGCGCTGCGAGGTGCCGCCGAAAATGACGTCATCCATCTCGGCGCCGCGCATGCGCTTGGCCGAGTTTTCACCCATCACCCAGCGCAAGGCTTCCAGCAAATTGGACTTGCCGCAGCCATTGGGGCCGACGATTCCGGTCGCACCCGATTCAATCGACAGCTCGGTGCTGTCGACGAAACTCTTGAAACCGGTAAGGCGCAGCCGGGTGAAGTGCAAGGTGGGTTACGGATCGTTCAGGAGGCGAGATCTTGGAACTTCAAGGTCTCGCCTCTGAACGTCAGGGCGTCAAGCGCCCTCTGCTTCGATCGCCTTGCGGAATTCTTCGATCGGCTGGGCACCGGAGATCTTGCGCGTGCCGACAAAGAAGGTCGGCGTGGCATCGACACCCCAGGTCTTCTCACCTTCCATGCGGGACTGCAGGACGATGTCGCTGAGCTTTTCGTCCGACAGCGCCTTGTCGATGAGCTTGGCATCGATGCCGGCAAGCTTGCCGATATTGCTGAGCGCGGAGAGCGGATCCTTCGCCCGGGCCCACTGGCCCTGGGTGGAAAACAGCATCTCGACCAGCTGGAAATAACGCTCGCCTTCGGTAAGGCGTGCCATCATGGCTGCGCGCAGGGCAAGGCCATCGAGCGGGTAATCGCGATATTCCAGCCTGGCGCGGCCGGTATCGATGAACTCCTTCTTCACATCGGGAAGGATGTGAACGGCAAAATCGGCGCAATGCGGGCAGGTAAGGGACGCGTATTCGATGATGGTGACCTTGGCGTCAGCCTTGCCGAGCACACGCGGCGCAGCAGCCTTGCCAAGATCGATGCCGGCCTCGTCAACACCGGTCGGTGCGGGGGTGGCGGGAGCGGGATCGTCGGCACGGGCAAAGGCCGGCAGGCCAAGGGCGGCGGTGACGCCGACAGCGGCCACCACGAAAGAGCGCCGATTCATGGGGCCCATAAGGGAGCCCACGGAGGGGCGCATGGATGTCTTGATCATATTCATCGGTTCCCGGAGTGACCCTGCAACTGTCGTGTTCCCTGCAAATGCGACTTAAACGGCCTTGCGAGGGTCCTGTCCAGACAAGAGCATGTGATTGGGGCAAATGAACGGCCCGAACGTCGGCCCGATCACGAAGGTTTGAAGCCGCGCCGGCGCGTCAACCGCGCTCGGCGGCAATCGCCTCTCCCAGACGGCGCAGGTTTTCGCGCAGGGTCTCATCCTCGATGCCGGCCACGGCAGCGGCGATCCCTTCCAGCCGGGCAGGGCCTACCGGCTTGCTGCGCACCGTCTTGCGTTTGGTTGCCGGCAGCGGGGCCTGGATGATCTTGATGCGGGCAACGGCGCTGTAACCGAAATGGGTGTTGATGCGCTCCAGCAGCACGCTTTGCATATGTTGCACTTCAAGCGCGGCTGCACTGCCGGCACGGACAGTGAGCGTGGCGTCGCGACGCTGGCCTTTGGGAAAGGCGAACTTTTCCGGCAGCGTGCGGGCGCCGAGATCGGGGCCGGCAATCGCCGCCCAGTCGAGCGCCAGGGCACCGAAGGCAAGCCCCTTGGTGCCAAGGGCCTTCTTCGTCGCCTTGGGCACGATGGTGGCAACGGCGGTCAGGCCATAAGTGCTTGCCTCGCGCCGCTCCAGCACCCGTATCTTCTGCTTGTCGTCTTCCGCTGCCATCGTCCCGTCCTTCATCGCAAGCGATTCTAGACCGGTGCCTATGGCGGCGCAAACGCCGCTATCCTATACCGGCAGGAACGATGCTTGACCCTGTACCCGCCCCCGCCCTTCCGGCCCTGCCGCCGGCCAACCCGGACGACCTGCTCGCCTGGTATGACCGCCATCACCGGCGGCTGCCCTGGCGCGCCAATCCGGGAGAGCTGGCCGATCCTTACCGGGTGTGGCTGTCGGAGATCATGCTGCAGCAGACGACGGTGGTGACCGTCGGCCCCTATTACCAGCGCTTCCTCGACCGCTGGCCGACGGTGGAAGCACTGGCGGCAGCCGAGCTGGACGCTGTGCTCACCCAGTGGGCGGGCCTTGGTTACTACGCCCGCGCCCGCAACCTGCATAAGTGCGCAAAGGCTGTAGCGGAGCTGCATGGCGGCACCTTCCCGGGCACGGAAGCCGGCCTGCTAACCCTGCCCGGCATCGGCGCCTATACGGCGGCCGCCGTGGCAGCGATTGCCTTTGGCGAACGCGCGGTGGTGGTGGACGGCAATGTGGAGCGGGTGATGGCACGGCTCTTTGCGCTTGAAGAGCCAATGCCGGACGCCAAGCCCACGATCAAGGCGCTGGCCGGCACGCTGACGCCGGAGCGCCGCGCCGGCGATTTTGCCCAGGCGATGATGGATCTGGGCGCCACCATCTGTACGCCGCGCAAACCCAAATGCCTGCATTGCCCGTGGAATGCCAGCTGCGCCGGGCGCATTACGGGCATCGCCGAAGAGCTACCGCGCAAGAAGCCCAAACCGGAAAAGCCGACTCGCAAGGGGGTGGCCTTCTGGCTCAGCAATCCGCGTGGCGAGGTGCTGCTGCGCCGCCGGCCGGAAAGCGGCCTGCTGGGCGGAATGATGGAAGTACCCTCCACCGAGTGGCTGCCGTCGGAACCCGACATCAAGGCCGCACGCGGCAAGGGCCCCGCGCCGGTGCTGTGGCGCCAGTTGCCCGGCCTCGTGCGCCACACCTTCACCCATTTCCATCTCGAACTGACGGTGCTTGCCGGCCAGACGAGCCGCATCGCGCAGGGCCAATGGGTGCCGTTCGAGAAGCTGGGCGAAGTGGCGCTGCCAACGGTGATGATGAAGATTGCCCGCCATGCGCTGCGCCATGCCGGCACCCGCGGCGAGGATGACGAACCATGAGCGCTGCCGATCCCGAAGCGCGGCGGCAGGCACTAAGGCAATTGCTCGCCTCCGTCGAACCGCTGGAAGTCACGCCGCATCAAATGGCGGTGGCGCGCGAGATCATCGCTTCGGCCAGCGACATGATGGTGCTGGCGCGCTGGATGGTGACCAGCCGCAATGCCGCCGGCAATGAAGAGGCGGCACGCGGCCTGACGATCATCGAGGAAGAAATGAAGCGGCGCGGGATTTCCCGGCCCGGCGGCTAAAGCCGGGAAACGTCAGTTCCGCACCGGAGCGAAGCGCTCGATCTCGACGCCGACGGCCTCGGCCTCTTCAAAAATATCCAGCTTTTCCACCCGGATACGGGCACTGAGCGTGCGCGGATCGCCAAAGCAGCAGGCGGCAAGACGTTCGGCCAGCGTTTCCACCAGCTGGACATGCCCGCCGTCGCTGACAACCGAGCGGGCGGAAGACACAAGGCCCTCGTAGCTCACGACCTCGGCGATGCTGTCGGCACGCGGCGGCACGTCTTCGACCGCAAGGTCGATATTGATGCGCACGCGCTGATGGCGGCCCATTTCGCTGGGGTAGATGCCGATGGCGGCATCCAGCACCAGATTGCGCACGAAAACGCGGCGAATGGGCAAACCGGCGGCCGGCTGCGGGGCAACGGTCATGTCGGTGGACCTCCCGGGGGGATCAGTCTCCCGGTCCGGGCGGGAGGAAGCGGCAACGAAAAACCTTCCGGAAGCGCCCTTTTACTGCAGCGAGCCGGTGGATTCCATCTGCGCAAGCACCTGCTGGCGCAGCGTGTCGAGCGGCATCATGCCGCCCTGCCCGTCGAGGTGCCAGAAAGTCCAGCCATTGCAGGACGGCGCCCCCTGAAGCGCAGCGCCGACCTGATGGATGGAGCCCTTGTGATTACCCAGATGGTTGCTGGCCACCAGCGTACCGTCGGCGCGCACCTTGGCGGCATAACGCCGGCGCTGGTCGAACAGGGTGGTGCCCGGCTCCAGCAGCCCGCGCTCGAGCAGCGAGCCGAAGGGAATACGCGGGGCCTGACGCTTGGAGACAAGCTTCAGCGCATCGGTATCCATGGCATCGGGCGTGCTGGCAAGGCGCTGGCGCGCGATATCGACATAGTCCTTCTCGCGCTCGATGCCGATCCAGCGGCGGCCGAGCTTCTTGGCAACCGCACCCGTGGTGCCGGTACCGAAGAAAGGGTCGACGATGAGGTCGCCCGGCTTGGTGGAGGAAAGAATGACGCGATAGAGCAGCGCCTCCGGCTTCTGCGTCGGATGCGCCTTCTGGCCCTGCTCGTTCTTGAGGCGCTCGGCGCCGGTGCACAGCGGGATGACCCAGTCGGAGCGCATCTGCAGGTCATCATTGAGGCTCTTCATCGCCTCGTAGTTGAACTGGTAACGCGCGTCCTTGTCCTTGGCCGCCCAGATCAGCGTCTCATGCGCATTGGTAAAGCGCCGGCCGCGGAAATTCGGCATCGGGTTGGTCTTGCGCCAGACGATGTCGTTCAGGATCCAGAAACCCAGATCCTGAAGGATGGAGCCGACGCGGAAAATATTGTGATAGGAGCCGATGACCCACAGCGAGCCATCATCTTTCAGCGCATGGTGCGCCGCCGACAGCCAGTCGCGGGTGAACTTGTCGTAGGTGGCGAAATCGGCAAAGCGATCCCACGCATCCTCGACGCCATCCACGCGGCTGTTGTTGGGACGGAAAAGTTCGCCACCCAGCTGGAGGTTATAAGGCGGATCCGCAAAGACCATATCGACGCTGCCGGCCGGCATCGACCGCATCGCCTCTATGCAATCCCCCAGCAGAATGGTGTTTGGCTTGACCATAAATAATCCCCAACCGCCCGGCGCGAATCATGCAGCGCCGTGCCCCTACGGTCGGCCCAAAATGAGTCGGCGCGACTCGGACGTCAAGCGAGATTAATGGCCGAGTCGCCTGTAATCGCTGCCAAAGCTGCCGCCACGGGAGCAAAGGAACGGCGATGGTGGATGGTGGTCCCGTTTTGTTCCAGTGCGGCCATGTGCTCGGCGGTTCCATAACCCGCGTTGCGCTCCCACCCATATTCGGGGTGCAGGGCTGCCAGATCCCCCATGATCTGGTCTCTTGCGACCTTGGCGAGGATGGAAGCGGCTGAAATATTAACGCAAATCGTATCGCCGCCGATGACGGTGTGAGTCTTCGCGGCAACAGGTGGCGCGAATTTGCCGTCGATGAGCGCATGGGCCGGCGCAACCGGCAGGGCGACGACGGCGCGGGCCATCGCCGTCAGCGTGGCGCGATGGATATTGAGGCTGTCGATCTCCGCTACGCTCGCCTCGGCAATTGCCCACTGGCAATGCTGCTGGATGAGCGGAAACAGGCGCTCGCGTGCCTTGCGCGTCAGCTTCTTTGAATCGTTAAGGCCGGCAAGTTCGGGCGGCAGCTCGGCCGGCAGGATGACCGCGGCAGCCACCACGGGGCCGGCAAGCGGGCCCCGCCCGGCTTCATCCACCCCGCAGACGATACCGCCCAGTTCCAGTTCCAGCAGCCGGTCCGGCATTGCCCCTGCCCCGCTCAAGACAACAGATCACTGCCGAACTATTGCCCGGGCAGGCTGCCGGCTGGCAAGGCGGGAGCTACATTCTTCGCGTTCAGGCCTGCTCAAGCACCGGCAGTTCATCGGGGCTGGTAGCGAGGTAACCGGCAAGGCGCGCAGCCTGGGCGCGGATGTCCGGCAGGGAGGTAACCTCCCACAGCTGGCCGCGGCAGGTCGGGCCGAGGGCATAGAGCCCCGGGGTTACGCCGCCCCCGACACCGATGAGCTCGCTGCGGCCGGTTACCTCCAGCCCCAGCTGCAACCCGTCCGGCCTGGCCAGTCCGGTGGCAAGCAGTGCCTTCATCAGCGGATCGGAGATGCGCTCATAATCGCAGCGCGGGCTCGAGCAAACGATGAAATGCCCGACATCGAGCCGCCACTGGCCGCCGATGCCGCGCCGGCTCAGCACCACGCGCAGCCGCTCCGGTTCGGCGGTCACGGAAACGAGGCGGCCGGGGACAATGCGCAGGCGCCCCTGCACCTGCAGCACCGAAAGGCGGCCGGCGATGTTGGGGGAGAGGCGATGGGCATGCACGTCCCAGTAAGGGCGCAGATGGCGCAGAAACTGGCGGCGCCCGGCCTCGCCCGCGCTTTGCCACAGCGCATCCGTCACCGGCACCAGCGCATCCATGACACTGCGCCAGCCATAACGCTGGCCGGTACCAGCCACCTCGCGCCGTACCCGGCGCAGAAGTTCCAGCGGCCCGAGCGCACCATCCCCGCCATCCAGAAACAGCGGATAGGGGCGCACATGATCATGTTCCTGCGGCAACAACCCGCGGCTTGAAAAGGCGACAATCGGGCCACGATGGCCCTGGGCGTCGAGCGCCAGCACGGCATCCGCCATGGTGTGGCCGGTGCCATAGATTACCACTGCCTCCTCCGCCCCCACCTTCTCATAGGCGCTGGCAGACCACGGATCGGCGATGAT
Source organism: Radicibacter daui (assembly GCA_030657355.1). Lineage (GTDB taxonomy): Bacteria > Pseudomonadota > Alphaproteobacteria > Radicibacterales > Radicibacteraceae > Radicibacter > Radicibacter daui. The sequence goes on along the minus strand of CP131056.1, from coordinate 1,004,652 downwards.
GCGCTCGTCGGCGGCGCCAAGGCCGGCAAGCTGCGGCGGCAAGGCCGGCGGCAGGCTGCCGAGGCAGAGCACGACATGGCGTGCCATCACCGTGTCGCCGGCACCGGTCAGCAGGCGATAATCACCGTTCTCCAGCCGGGTGATGCCGGTGACGGGAGCGCCAAGGCGGCTGACGGAAAGCCGTGAGCCATGTTCGGCGAGCGCAACGCGTAGCACTTCGTCGATATAGTCGTTGAACTGGCTGCGCTCGACAAAGGTGTGGCCGGTGGGCGGCACCAGCCGGCGCTGGGGCGAGGGCACGTCGCGCGCCCACAGCCAGCGCACGAAATGGGCGGGGTCGTCCTCCAGCGCGCTCATGTGCGCCGCGCGGATATTGACCGGCACCGAGATGCGCCCGCCATGGCCGGCGTGACGCCGGTCGATATCTTCCGGCCCTTCGATCAGGGTAAGGCTGGCCCCGTCCGGCAGGCTGCGCAGCAGATGGATGGCAGCGATGCTGCCGGTAAGCCCCATGCCGATAACGACAATGCCCGGTGCCTTTTCCATGCCGCTCTCCCCGCCTTGCTGCAGGCCGCGCAAGGGTGCTATCGCGCCACTGCGTCATGACACCCCTGAAATATGATTTATAGTGCGCGGCCTCGAGCGACAAAGACCCCCGGATCAAAATTATGCAGGACACTCCGGCCGTTGCGGCCGATACCGTCGAAATCCTGAATGCCGAAGGCACCGGCAGCGCCATCCTGCTGTGCGACCATGCCAGCAACCGGGTCCCGGCGGAGATTGGCGATCTGGGCCTGCCCGAGGGCGAGATGGAACGGCACATCGCCTATGACATCGGCGCCGCGGCGGTAACGCGCGAGATGAGCCGGCTGATGCAGGCGCCCGCCCTGCTCCATGGATATTCCCGCCTGGCGCTGGACCCCAACAGGGCGCCGGACGATCCGACGCTGATCCCGGTCATCAGCGACGGCACCATCGTGCCGGCCAATCGTGCCATGGATGCAGCGGGACGCAGGGCGCGGATCGCCCGGTACCACCAGCCCTATCACGATGCCGTCGCCAGCGTTCTGGCTGAGCGAAGGACACGAGGACAGCGCGCGGCCATCATCTCCCTGCATAGTTTCACGCCGTGGCTGCGCAACAACCGCAAGCGCCCGTGGGAAGTGGGAGTGCTATGGGGCGAGGACGGGCGCATGGCCGTGCCCTTCATGGCCGCACTGGAAGCGGACGGTGTGGTGGTGGGTGACAACGAACCCTATTCGGGCCGCAACAGCCACGGCTTCACCATCGAACATCACGCCATGCCGGCAGGCCTGCCGCATGTCCTCGTCGAGCTGAGGCAGGACCTGATCGCCGATACTGCCGGCCAATTGCACTGGGCCGGGGTGCTGGCCCGGGTCCTCCAGCCGTTGCTGACGGACGAGGAGCTGTGGGGCTGACTTGCTTATCCTTCCCCATTTGTGGGGAAGGTGCCGCGTAAGCGGCGGATGGGGGTAATGAGGCCGGCCTGATCGCAGGTCTCGCCTGAAAGCAGGCTCATTACCCCCACCGGCCCTTCGGGCCACCTCCCCGCGTGGCGGGGAGGTTGTTTTTCAGATCAATGTTCGCTGCTGCCAACCTCGCCGAGGCGCTGCTGGACATAGGCCTTCTCGCCAAGGCGTTCGATCAGGCTGAGCTGGGTTTCCAGCCAGTCGATATGCTCTTCGGTATCGTCGAGGATCTTGGAGAGCACGTCGCGGCTGGGGAAGTCGCGCACGGATTCGGTGTAGGGGATGGCTTCGCGCAGATCGTCGCGATTCTTGCTCTCGACCTTGAGATCGCACTCCATCATCTCCTTCACATTCTCGCCGATGTGAATCTTGGAGATGTCCTGCACATTCGGCAGGCCTTCGAGGAAGAGAATACGCTGGATCATCAGGTCGGCATGGCGCATTTCGCCAATCGACTCATGATAGACATAGTCCGCCAGCTCGTTGATGCCCCAGTCCTTCAGCATGCGGGCATGCAGGAAGTACTGGTTGGTGGCCGTCAGCTCATTGGTGAGGATGCGGTTGAGGTGCTCGATGACCTTCTTGTCGCCCTTCATCGTCCTTCGCTCCGATTCTGGTGTTACCCGCTTATAGACGCGGGTGAAATGCTGGCGGCCGGCGGCCCCAAAATTGACCGGCATTGTCTGCCAGCTTGCCGGTCCATTCAAGAAAAATTGAACAAAATCAATAAATAACAATGAGATACACTCGCACTTGCGATGGGCCGACACCCCTTGCCTCCACCGCTCATCGCGGGCCGGACGATAAAATCATCGAGAGTGCGAATTATTCTCATTGTCAGGAGCAAAAAGCTTCGCTAGGGTCCTGATTGTCAGTTGCGTTTCGGCCCTTCGCGCCGGGCGTGGCGGCAACATCGTCCAAGTCGAGTAACTCCGCTTTCAATCAAGCAACGGCCTCCGCAGAAATGGCGGAGGCCGCTTTTTTGAAAAGCGTCGGCATGGGCATCTTCCCTCGACCTGCCCCAGCCTGCCCGTGCCCGAAGGCCGGAGCCCGCTAAGCCCCCTAGCGGATGCCAGATCACTCATGGATGAGATCGACCGTAAAATCCTGACCCTGCTGCAAAAGCGCTGCGACCGCTCCCTGGCGGAGATCGGCGATGCTGTCGGGCTTTCCTCCACGCCCCTGTGGCGGCGCATCCGCAATCTGGAAGAAAGCGGCATCATCCGGGGCCGCGTTGCGCTGCTTGATCCACAGAAGGTCGGCTGTGCACTGGCGGTGTTCGTGACGCTGCGCACCCGGGACCACAGCACCCCCTGGCTCACCAGCTTTTCCGGCACTGTGGCGCTGTGGCCGGAAGTCAGCGATTTTTATCGCCTGAGCGGCAGCAACGACTTCATCCTCAAGGTGCGGGTGGCCGACGTGCCGGCCTTCGACCGCTTCTACAAGAAGCTGGTCGCCATTGACGGGGTGGGAGACATCTCCACCGCCTTTGCGCTGGAAGAGATCAAGCACAGCACAATACTGCCGGTCTGAGGCACCAGCCGGAACAGGCCGGCCAGTATCGTCCCTCAGAAGCGGCGCAGCAGCCGTTGCAGATAATCCAGCTCTTCGGGCGGACGGTTGCGGTCGGCGGCGCGGCGGCGCAGCTCATCCAGCACATCGCGGGCCCGCTGGACTTCCGAGCGGCTCGGCACCTTCACGTCGCTGCCGCTGCCCATCTGCTCGCCAACCTGGTCGTCCCGGCCGAAAGGATCGGTTCCGCGCTGTCCCGGCCTGCCCTGTCCCCCCGTCTGCCCCTGGGCGCCCTGCCCGCCTTGCCCCTGCGCCTGGCTTGCCAGCTGATCCATGAACTGCCGTGCCCCCTTGCGTAGCGCATCCAGCGCCTTGCCCTGGGCATCGGCGGCGGCACGGTCATCGCCCTGCTGTAGCGCGCCGGCGGCCGAACGCATGCCCAGCTCGGCCTTGCCAAGCTCGTCCGGTATCTGGCCGCTCATCTCGCCAATACCCTGCAGGATGCGCGAGAGGGCATTGCGCAGCTCTTCCTGCCGGGCCGCGCGGCGGGCGGCATCCTGCATGTCCGGGCCGGAAAAGCCCTGTCCGTTTTCACCGGGCGCCATCTGCCCCTGATTGCCGGGCATCGAGCCCGGCCCCTGCTGGCCGGCAGCGCCGCCGGCAGGCGGCGCCCCCTGCGCCCGGCGGAAGGTCTCATCCAGCAGCCCCTGCTGGTCACGCGCCAGCTTGTCGAGCCCTTGCATGATCTGCCCGGCCTGACCGCCTGCCTGCTCGCTGCCCTGCCCCTGGCTGGCCTGCGCGTTCTCCATCATCTGCTGGAGTTCGGCGAGGGCCTGACGGGCGGCATCGCGCGCGCCGGTGCGGGCCAGATCACCCAGCCGGTCAAGCCGTTCCTGAAGCGCCTCCGGCGTCAGCACCTGCGCACCGGACTGCGGCGGCTGGAGGGAGGCGGGATTGCGCGCCGCCTGCTCAGCCAGAGCCTGCACATAATTCTGCACCGCCTGCTTCAGGCGATTTACCAGCTGGGAGATCTGCGCATCGGTGGAGTTGGGATCGTCAAGCGCCTGCCGCAGCGCTTCCTGCGCGGCGCGCAACTCGTCGGCCGCCGACGCAACACCGCCTTCATCGAGGTGAAGCGCCATCTGCCAGAGAAGACGCGCCACCGGGGCGACATCCTCCACACCATGGGCCAGCATCAGCCCGGTGGCCGCCACCCGCAGGCCAAGGAAGACGCCGGTATCCCCGCCATAAAGATCGGGTGTGGCCGCGATGCCGGCCAGCTGGTTGGCGATGACTTGCCTGACGGACAGCCCGTGCTCGACCAGATCGCGCCGGAAGGCAGCCAGAATGCGGGCGAGCGGATGATGAAACTCCCGCTCGGGCAGCGTAAAGCGCACGGGCGCGGTTTCAGTGCTCTGGTCGGTAGCATCCGTTGCGACCAGCGTGGCATTGACCGGCAGGCCCGCCCAGGGATGCGCCGTAAGGTCGGGATAGCTGATGGCGCGAATGTCGCGCGGCCCGTTGCCGGCCAGCGGCAAGGGCACGGTCAGCACGCCGCCTTCGAGCCCCTCGACGGGCAGGGCAAGGTCAGGCTGCGGGACCGCCAGCGACAGGCGCAGCTTGAGGGAGGCGAGCCCGTAATCGTCGGCAGCATGATAGCTGACGCGGATTGACTGCCGGGCAGTTGGCACCGGCGGCTCCACCAGCTCAACCGAAGGCGGCAGGTCGGCTATGAGATCGATCTGCCAGCTCCCGAGCGTGCGCCCGCCGGCCGTCAGCTTCAATGTGCCGGAACGGTCCAGCTTCTGTTCGATACGCCAGCTGGCGCCATCGCTCATGGCCTGAAAGGGCGCCTGCTGACCGGCAAGGTCTAGAGCCGGCGCCGTATCCGCCGGGCCAAGGCGACCGAGCAACACCGACCCGGCCGGCACTTTGAAACCGGTGGCCGCGGTATCCGCATCTCCGGCCCCTTCCCCGGTCTGCTGCGATGCTGCCCCACCCACCCCGCGCGAAAGCGAGCGGGGCGGCAGGCCGGTATAGGCCGGCGGCGTAATCCAGAGATCGAAGGCAACGGGAACTGGCGGAGCACCGCCAAATTCCGGCACCAGACCGGCACGCAGCAGCTGCCAGCGCTCCCCGCCGGCGGTCACGCCAAAGACAACCAATGCCAGCAGGAGAAGAATACGCAAGGCGTGCGGATCGCGTCCGGCCATATCGGTACGCGGCAGATCGAGCCGCAGGCCGCCAGCGGCGGCTACGGCAACATCGGCCCGATGCCGGCGCCAGAGCGCGAGCGTATAGGCCGACGCACCGGCAGGGCTGCCAGCTAGCGCAAGCTGGTCGTCGAAGGTGGAGAGCGGACGGTGATCGAGCCCGCTGTCCTGCTCCAGCCGGCGCAGGACATCCTGACGACGCGGCCAGCGCATCCCGGTGAGTGCGCGAACGAGCAGCCAGAGCGTCGCAAGAACAATGAGGGCAAGAAGGATGGCATGCAGCCATCCGGGCAGCGATTGCAGCAGGCCGGTCCAGGCGAGCACGGCATAGGACCCGATGCCGCCCGCCAGTGACCAGAAGGCCGGCAAGGCGCGCTCCCAGAAGAGCACGAGCCAGCCGCGAATCAGCAGGGCACGGGAGACGGGCAGGCGCGCCGCGCGCCGGGCCGCCTTGTCGTTGCCGTTTCCCTTTGCATGGCGTCTGGCCAAGGGCACTCGCGCTCCTTCATCCGCTCCGGCAGGCCGCATACCCGCAGCCGCCAGAGTTTAGCCGATTAACACCAAACTGTGGCAAGCTTCAGGTGCTGGCCATGACGAGGCGCGGATCGGCGTTTGCCGGCTCGGACGGGAAGGAAAGCAGGACGCGGGTGCCTCCCGGCAGCTCGGTTATGCGCACGCTGCCCTGATGCGCCTCGACCATCACCTGCAGGATGAGCCAATGCATGCTCATGCGCTCCGCCCCGGCACGCCAGACGGTAGGCAGATCAACCGTTTCCATGATCACCGGGCGCTCGATATGCGTCGGCAGATCTAGCGTGACCTGCACCGCGTCACCCGCGCGAGCAAGGCCGATCTTGAGCATCGCCAGGTCGGGCAGCGCGCTTACCAGCGCCAGCAGCAGCGAGACGATGGCCTGCTTCAGCGAGTTTTCATCACCGCGGATATAGAGCGGGACTTCCGGCGCCTTGACCTGATAGCTGAGCGGAACGCCGCCCCGCGCGCTGGCATTAAAAAGTTCGAACGCCCCATGAACGAGCGCCACCGGATCGAGCCGCGTCTCGGGCCGGGTAAAATCCGGTGCCGCATCGAGGCGGGCAAGGCGCAACACTTCTTCCACCGACAGCGCGAGGCGCCGGGCTGCCTCAACCAGAAAACTGGCCTGCTCGCGCTCTTCGGCCGGCAGGTTGGCGGACTGTGACAGCAGCTCGGCAAAACCGGTCACGACATTGACCGGCGTGCGCAGCTCATGGCTGACGAGCGAGACGAAGACCGACTGGACCCTCAGCGCATCGCGAACCCGAAGCTGCGCCCGCCGGGCTTGCCTTTCAGCCCGCACGCGCTGCTGCAGCAACTCGATCAGGGTGCGGGAATAGCTGCTGACAAGGGTCCCGAACAGCCAGACCATCGCCAGGACGAAGATAAAGCCGATGAAAAAGACCACAAACCGGACATCCGAAGGCGGCCCCGCGCCCTGATGGATGAAGCCGGTCCGCATGGCGAGATAGTCGACCGAGGTGCCCAGCAGCACGATGAGGGCACTTGGAAGCTGTACGCGGCGCTCGAAAGGCAAGGCCAGTGGCACGATGAGCAGCCAGAAACTGCCCTCGGAAAGCAGGCCGCCGGTGCTGGCAACGGCAATCGTCGCCAGCAGGGCCGTGGACAGCGAAAAGAAGGTGATGGGCAGGGCGGGCGAGCGCCGCCGGCGCAGCAAAAGCAGGGTGACGATGGCGATGGCGGCGCCGGTGGCGAGATAGGCGTAACTGCGCGGGCGGTGCTCGCCGGCCAGCAGCAATGCCGGCACCAGCAGCGCCACCAGGGCGAACATGGACAGCGAGATCAGCAGCAGGTAGCGGCTGCGGGCTGTGTCCATGATCTGGTTGAAATCGTAATTCTCGACCCGGTCCTCGAGGATTCGCACCCCCAACAGACGCCGCAACATACTGCAAACCTCACCTGCTAAGTGCCAATCCGCCCGTGAAAGGAAACCGGTCCGGAGGGCCAGCAAGCCGGCCTACGCAGCCACTTTCGCACGAACACCTACCCCTAAAGAACTAGAACCCTACCCTTGAAACGGTTAAGCAACCGCAAAAGACTTCGGTTACTCTGACATTCTGTCCTAGCGCAAAATGCCGGTTCACACCGGCGAAGCGCCGCTTCGCCATTCAGTTTCAGCCCGTGACGAAGCAGTGGAGTATTCGTATAGTCATCGAAGGAATTGTGCGCCTTGCCGGAGTGGAGACGAATCCGGCAAGGCGCACACACCGAAGGAAGGAACCGGACGGGCGCAGGAAACCCTTCCGATCCGTGCATGACGGATCGGACGAGTGACTTCGCGCACTTCCGGAATGGTTTTCTGTCCCCAGGCGGCGGCCCCGTCTCCCCCCGGAGTTACGGAAGCTGCTGGATGACATCAAACGGACCGGTTTCCGGCCCAACCATCGGAGAAACAGAAATCCGGAGTCTCAAACTCGTTAACTGATCAATTCAGCCTAGAGATGAAAGGATAAACCAGAAATTAGACCATCAGCAACCGTATTTTCGGTTCCACACGCCAGGCAGGTGTGTCGAGCGCCAAGATGGCGACGAGTTCTGGTTTTTTAAACGATATGCCCAATGAGAAAGCCGATCAGCTCGCCGGATCGACTGCTCAGAGCTTCCGTTCCCAAGTAGGGAACCGGCTCAGAGCACTGGAAAAGAAGTTTTCCAACCGCGCTGCAGCCGCCAAGGCTGCCGGTGTCGCCAAATCCACATTACAAAGCTGGGTGGAAGGCAAGGCCGACCCCTCCTTCGAGGGGCTGACCCGCCTTGCCGCCGCGGCTGGCGTAAGCATGGAATGGCTGGCAAACGGCACAACAGCCGGCGCCGGGCGCCCGGAACGGCAGGAAACCGTGGATAATGTGGGTTTTCGCAACCCCAGCCCGGTGGCGATGGATTACCACATCCTGCGCCTGACCCTGGCCGGATACCTGCGCGGCGCCTATGGCGAACCTCACCCCTACGAGGCCGCCGACAAGCTCATCGACCTGCACGACACGCTGCGTGACCTGCGGGACGATCTGGCACGGCGCGGAGCACTGACCGACGAGAACTGGCTGCACATCCTGAGGGTGGGCGGCATCGGAGCGGAAACGCACAAGGACCGTCAGGGATGACGGTCCTTTCCCGCCTCCTGCGACATCATCAATCTACCTAGCGTAGAATTTTTAATAGTAAATACCACCAAGTCCTATTAACCTTATACAAAAGTAATCCAGCTATAGCCTCTTGGTTAACCTTCCCTACAGCGCTGCTCCCCCGATGGTCATCTCTCCGGAATTGAATGCCATAACGCTGCGTTACCAGCGCGCCGCCTCCCGGCAGACCGCCCTGGCCTTTTTGCGCGACCGCGAAGCCGAGTTGCGGCAACTGAGGGAAGTTATGCGTTCTGCCTGCCAGCCAGAGAACCGGGGCGAGATGCTGGGGGGCACCGAACTGCAAAGCCTCTGGCCCCACCCGGAAACTGCTCCGCGCCTGCAAGGACGGCAATTCGCCCTGCTGCGCTGAGGCAGGACGCCCATAAGCACTGCAAAAAGAAACCGCCGCCCGAAGGCGGCGGCGAAATCTTTTAATCATTCCGGCCAGGCCAGCCCCGGCCACGCTTCAGCTGGCGGGTGTACCGGACGCATCCGGAGCCGGGCTCGAAGCCGGCTGCTCCCCCTCCTGCCGCGCCGGATAGGGCCGATGCTGGGCCTTGTCGGGATCGAGCTTGGAGAGCGGCGGCTTGACGCCGCACCCCGCCACGGCCACGGCGGCAACCGCAATCAGCAGCAGCGCAGCGCGCCTCACAGGAAACGCTCCTTCGCACGGGCAACGGCGGCACGCACCTGATCTGGCGCAGTGCCGCCATAGCTCTTGCGGGCAGCAACCGAGGCATCGACCGTCAGCACCGCCAGCACACCTTCATGAATGGGCGCATGGACTGACTGGAAATCCGCCAGCGGCAGTTCATCGAGGCGCAAGCCCTTGTCTTCCGCGATCTTGACGATGGCGCCGGTGACATGATGCGCCTCACGGAACGGCATGCCGAGCGAGCGGACCAGCCAGTCGGCAAGGTCGGTCGCGGTCGGGAAACCGCCCTCAAGGCTCTCTCGCAGGCGGGCGGCATTGACGGTCATCTCGTCCAGCATGCCGGTGGTGGCGGCAAGGCAAAGTGCCACGGTGTCTTCCGCCTCGAATACCGGCTCCTTGTCCTCCTGCATGTCCTTGCAGTAGGCGAGCGGCAAGCCCTTCATCATGGTAAGCAGCGAGATGAGCGCGCCATTGACGCGGCCGGCCTTGGCACGCACCAGCTCGGCGGCATCGGGGTTACGCTTCTGCGGCATGATGGAGCTGCCGGTGGAAAAACCATCCGACAGGCGCACGAAGCCGAACTGGGCCGACGTCCAGATCACCAGTTCCTCGGCAAGACGCGAGAGATGCATGGAGATGAGCGACAGCAGGGAGAGGAACTCGATGGCGAAATCGCGGTCCGACACACTGTCGAGCGAGTTTTCCGTCGGGCGGTCAAAGCCGAGCGCCGCCGCCGTCATATGGCGGTCGATGGGATAGGGCGTACCGGCAAGCGCCGCGGCGCCCAGCGGATTTTCATTAAGGCGTGCCCGGCAATCAGCAGCACGGCTGCGGTCGCGACCGAACATCTCGACATAGGCGAGGCAGTGATGGCCGAAGGTTACCGGCTGGGCATTCTGCAGATGGGTGAAGCCCGGCATGACCGTATCGGCCTGCTCTTCGGCATGGCGGATGAGCACGGACTGAAGGAGCTTGAGGTCCTCATCCAGCCGGTCGAGCGCATCACGCACCCAGAGGCGAAAATCGGTCGCCACCTGGTCGTTGCGGGACCGGGCCGTGTGCAGGCGGCCGGCGCCGGGGCCGATGATCTCGGCGAGGCGGGCCTCCACATTCATGTGGATATCTTCGCGGTCGGTACGGAACTCGAACTTGCCGGCACGGATTTCCTCCAGCACCTGGGCAAGGCCGGCAACAATCTTCTCGGCATCTTCAGCCGGAATGATGCCCTGTTTGGCAAGCATGCGGCAGTGCGCCGTCGAACCGGCGATATCCTGCTCCGCCAGCTTCTTGTCGAAGCTGATCGAGGCATTGATGCGCTCCATGATCGCCGACATGCCACCGGCGAACCGGCCGCCCCACATCTTGTTGGTGCTGCTGCTCATTCCCTGCCGTTCCAGAGTCTCATCGTCACATCTGCCGGGGTGTGAAGCGCCTCGCTTTATGCGCTGCCCCGCCGCGTGGACGCACTAAAGCAGATTTGCCATGGTGAAAACATCAAAAGCAGCCAGCAAGCGCTGCCGAAGGGGGCGAGCAGCACCGCCCCGACGACAGGAAACGGAGACCACCATGCCGCGCACGACCCGCCTGCCCCTTGCCCTCGCCGCGATGATCGCGATGACCATCGCCAGCGTCACGCTGGTTGCCGGCCCCGTCAGCGCCGGAGCCCCGCTGGCAGGCGACATGCAGAAGTTCACCCTGGTGGAGAAGCCGGCGGCACTGCCGCCCTTCAACCTCACGGATGCCGACGGCAATGCTGCCACGCTCGCCAGCTATTCGGGCAAGCTGTTGCTGGTCAATCTGTGGGCGACCTGGTGTGGTCCTTGCGTGAAGGAAATGCCGACGCTCGATGCCCTGCAGCAGGAAATGGGCAGCGCCCGGTTTGCCGTACTGCCGATTTCACTGGATCGTGGCGGACGCCAGCAGGTGGAGGCCTTCTTCAACAAGAACGGCATCAGCCATCTGCCGATGGTGTTCGACCCCACCGGCAGCTCGATGGCGGCACTGACGGTACGCGGCCTGCCAACCACGCTGCTGATCGACGGCAAGGGGCGGGAGATCGGCCGCCTGGAAGGCGATGCCGACTGGTCGCATCCGGCAACCAAGGCGCTGATCCAGTATTATCTCGACGCTGGCGCCGACAGCGCTTCCTGACGGGAAAGACGGCGGTGGCTCACTTGCCGTGAGAGGCGAGCCAGACCGCGATCAGCATGACCACGATGGCCACGCCCTGCGCCACGACGCGATATTGCATCAGCTTGTTGGAGGTGTGGCGGGCGCCGTCGCCCGTACGCACCATGGTCACAAGCCCCAGCAGCAGGCTGCCGACGACGACGAGGCCGGCAATCCCGGCAATGATGGCGAAGAATGTGCTCATGGGCGGCCAGTATAGGCAGATCGCTCGCGGTTGGCACGCTTCACATAAGAGGGGTGACATCGCCTTGACGCTGCGGGCTTGCCCGGCCTACGGTCACCCCATCATGTCCCACGACGCTATCTTCCACGCGCCCGCCGTTTCCATCCACGGCCTAGCGCATCGAATTAGCGGCCCGGTCCTCTCCTGAGGGCCGGGACAAGGGCTGCTGCGCGCCGCTTCCCCTGACATAGGCCATGGATGACATGGCCGGCCACCGGCAATGCCGGCAGGGCCATTTGCGCTGACCCTCAGGCGACGCCCTGAAAAGGGCCGTCCAGAGCGTCGAGCGTCCAGGCGAGAGCAACCAGCGCCCCTTCGATATATTTTCGTGCGCCTCACTCTTCAGTTGGCGCCGATCCGCTTGTTCGACGGGACGAAACCATCATGACCCCGCTTTCTACCTTCACCACCGGCGCAACAGCCGGTGCGGCCAGCGACCTTTCCCCGGCCACTGCCTGCTTTTCCCTCACCTGCGCTGCCGACCCCGGCGCCATGCCGCGCGTGCTGGAACTGTTTGCCAAACGCGGCCTGGTGCCGGACAGCTGGATCAGCCGCCGCACAGGGCCGGACGAGCTTTCGATCGACTTCCAGCTTGAAGGGCTGGACTGGGACGTGGCCGACGTGATGGCGCATCAGATGAGACAGATGGTGAGCGTGCAAACGGTGCTGATCTCCCGCCGGCACCTGGCCGACAGTGCGGCGAGGGCATCATGACGGCTTTTGCAAACCGCCCGCTCGCCGACGATGGCGCCGCGCAACACAGCGCCAATCATGATATGCACGAAGCGGCCAATGCCGCTCAGGACCTCGCCGTGACCGACTATATCCGCCGCATTCTCGATGCCCGCGTCTATGACGTGGCTGAAAAGACCCCGCTCGACAGTATGGTGCGCCTCAGCCAGCGGCTGGGCGGCTCGGTACTGCTGAAGCGCGAGGATTTGCAGCCCGTCTTCTCCTTCAAGATCCGCGGCGCCTATAACCGCATCGCCCGGCTGGACGAGACGGCACGTGCCGCCGGCGTCATCTGCGCTTCGGCCGGCAACCATGCGCAGGGTGTTGCCTATTCCGCCCGGAAGCTGGGGCTAAAGGCGACCATCGTAATGCCGGTGACGACCCCGAGCATCAAGATCGACGCCGTGCGCCACTGGGGCGGCCGCGTGGTGCTGGAAGGCGACACCTTCGACGAAGCCTATGCCCATGCCCGCGAGCTGGAAGCGGCCGAAGGCCTCACCTTCATCCATCCGTATGACGATCCGGACGTCATTGCCGGCCAGGGCACCGTCGGCATGGAGATCCTGCAGCAACATCCCGGCCCGATCGAGGCGGTGTTCGTACCGGTCGGCGGCGGCGGGCTTGCCGCCGGCATCGCCTCCTACGTCAAATTCCTGCGGCCGGAAACGAAGGTGATTGGTGTGGAGCCGGTGGATGCCGCCTCCATGAAGGCCGCCATCGAGGCCGGCGACCGGGTGATCCTGAACCGGGTCGGCCTGTTTGCCGATGGCGTCGCCGTGCGGCAGGCCGGAGAAGAGACCTTCCGCCTCTGCCGGGAATTGCTGGACGATGTGCTGGTGGCCAATACCGACGCCATGTGCGCCGCCATCAAGGACATCTTTGAGGATACTCGCGTCATCGCCGAGCCGGCAGGCGCCCTCGCCCTCGCCGGCCTCAAGGCCTATGCGGCGGCGAACCCGGCGCGAACGGGCGCACTGGTAGCTATCAACAGCGGCGCCAACATGAATTTCGACCGTCTGCGCCATGCCGCCGAACGGGCCGAACTGGGCGAGGCGCGCGAGGTGCTGATGGCGGTGACTATTCCCGAGACCAGGGGCAGCTACCGCAACTTCGTGACCGTGCTCGGCAACCGCAACGTCACCGAGTTCAACTATCGTTATGCGGCCGGGCAGGAAGCGCATGTGTTCGTGGGCGTAAAGCTTGCCGACGCCCGGCAGGAAAAAGGCCCGCTGCTGGAGGAACTGCGCCAGCTCGGTTACCGCGTGCTGGATATCAGCGATGACGAGACCGCCAAGTCGCATGTGCGCCACATGGTGGGCGGCCGGGCGGCCGGACTCAACAACGAGATTATCCTGCGCTGCGAGTTTCCGGAGCGGCCGGGGGCCCTGATGAAGTTCCTGAACGGGGTCGGCTCGGAATGGAACATCACCCTGTTCCACTATCGCAATCACGGCGCCGATTACGGGCGCGTGCTGACGGGCGTTCAGGTGCCGCCGGAAGACCGGCCGCGCCTTGCCGAACAGATGCGCTCTCTGGGATATCCGTATGAGGACGAGACGGAAAACCCGGCCTACCAGCTTTTCCTCAAGGCGTGACCAGAGCCCCCATGATCACCGGCTTTCTTGACCATATCCGGGCCTGCAACGCGGGTGACCTTGCCGATTGTGTGCGCTTTTTTGCCGGCGGAAAGCCCGTGGGCTGGCTCTCCCCGCCAGTGGCGGCGGCACTGGAAGGGCTTGCCGGTTTCGAACACCGTCCGGATGGCTGGCACCTGACAAGCGGCAACGAAACGCCGGCGCTCGATATCGCGGCGCGCCGGCTTGTCGATCTCGGCATCGTGCGCAAGCTGCGGGGTGAGGCCTACCGCGTGGTGGAGGAATGGGGAGCGCCGGAGATCGCCCGCATCGACCGCGGTGCCGCCCCCTATTTCGGCCTGCGCAGCTTCGGCATCCACCTCAATGGCTTCGTCCGCCGGGCCGACGGCATCTGGATGTGGGTTGCCACACGGGCGATGGACCGGGCGCTCGACCCTGGAAAGCTCGATAATCTGGTTGCCGGCGGCCAGCCCGCGGGGCTCAGCGCCGAAGAGAATATGGTGAAGGAAGCGGCCGAGGAGGCCGACATCCCGGCCGGGATCGCACGGCAGGCCGTGCCAGTCGGTGCCATCCGCTACTGCCTGCGCGGCGGAGCGCAGGTGCGGCGCGACACGCTGTTTCTCTACGATCTGGAACTGCCGGAGAGCTTCCGGCCGCATAATGCCGATGGCGAAGTGGCACGCTTCGACCTGATGCCGCTTGGCGAGGTGGCCGAGATCGTGCGCACGAGCGACCGCTTCAAGTTCAATTGCGGGCCGGTGGTGATCGATTTCCTTATCCGCCACGGCTATCTGCGGCCGGAGCATGAAGACTATCTGGCGATCAGCACCGGGCTTCGGCGCAGCTTCGACTGAAACTCAGGTAAGGCCGGTTTCGTCACCGGCCTTGTCCGCCAGTTCGGCGCGGATGGCGATCATGGTGTCGGCATTGTCGAGGAAAAGCTGCGTCAGGTGTGGGTCGAGATGGGTGCCGGCCGAGGCTTCCAGATGCGCCAGCGTGGTCTCGATGCTCCATGGCTGCTTGTAGGGTCGCGGCGAGAGCAGCGCGTCGAACACATCCACTACCGCCACCAGCCGGCCGGACAGCGGAATGGCCTGCCCGGCGAGCTTTGCCGGATAACCATCGCCATCCCAGCGTTCGTGATGGGTGAGCGCGATTTCGGCCGCGAGCTCCAGCATGCTGAGGCCGCTGCCGGCAAGGATGCGGGCGCCGATCTGCGCATGAGTGCGCATGATCGCCATCTCTTCCGGATCGAGCCGGCCCGGCTTCAGCAACACCCGGTCGGGCACGCCGATCTTGCCGATATCATGAAGCGGCGCTGAGGCCAGCATCATGTCCACGAACTCGTCAGGCTCTCCGGCAAGGCGGGCCAGTTCGGCCGAGAGGCGGCCAATGCGCACGACGTGATGACCAGTATCCTCGTCACGAAATTCCCCGACAGTACACAGGCGCCGGATGATCTCATGCCGCGTCTCTTCCAGCTCACGCGTACGCTCGCGCACCTGCTGGTCGAGAATCTCGGATTGCTGGCGCTGGCCCTGATAGAGCAACTGGAGCTGCAGCACGGTGCGGGTGCGGGCCAGCAGCTCCCAGAAAGCGAAGGGCTTGGTGACATAATCGCGCGCACCGGCCTCAAGCGCCTTGCGGCGACTGTCCTCATCATTCTGCGCGGTGACGATGAGAATGGGCGGCTCGGCATCGGAGGTCATCTCACGGGCGGCGCGGATGAAACCGACGCCGTCGAGCCCCGGCATGCGGTAATCGAGCAGCACGAGGTCCGGCTTCAGCCGCTCGTAAAGGGCAAGTCCCTCGTAAGGATCGTTGCTGGTGTGGATATTGGTAAAGCCCGCGCTTTCCAGCATCTCGAACAGCAGTTCCGTATTGGCCGGCACATCATCGACCACCAGGATCGTCGCGGCATAGAGATCATGCATCTTCTGCGACCTGCAGCACTTCCTCTACGGCGGCGATGAATTCGGCCACCTGCAGAGGTTTGGTCATATAGCGTTTGAAGCCGGCCTTCAGGCCCTTTTCCACATAGTGGGGTAGCGCATTGGCGCTGAGGGCGATGGCGGGGATATCCCGGGTCAGCGGATCGGAGCGCAACCGGGTCAGCAGCTCGAAGCCGTCGATACCCGGCAGGTTGATATCGAGCACGACCAGGTCGGGGGCATGGGCCCGGGCAAGCGCGATACCGGTACCGGCATCGGCGGCAAACAGCAGCTCGATGCCTCCCATCGACTCGACCAGATCCCGCATCAGCTGGACGTTGGCCGGGTTATCCTCGACATAGAGCAGCGTGTGGCGGCGCCCGCCGGCCCCGGTGCGTGCAGGGCGGGCAACAGGCACGGCCGCGACAAGCTCGACCTCGGCGGCGGGCAGGTCGAAATAGAAGCTACTGCCGTGCCCCTCGACGCTGGTGACGGTAATATCCCCGCCCATCTCTCCGACCAGGCGGCGCGAGATGGTGAGGCCGATGCCGGTGCCCTCGATGGCGCCATGTTCGCGCCCAAGCCGGTTGAAGGGCTGGAACAGTTCCCCCAGCCGGTCCTGCGGAATGCCAAGGCCGGTATCGCGCACGGTAAAGCCGACGCGGCCGCCGGCAACCGGCGCCACCTCCAGCCAGACCGACCCGCCCGCCTTGTTGTATTTGATGGCGTTGGAGACGAGGTTGCCTAGAACCTGAAGCAGGCGGGTGCGGTCTGCCATCACCCCGTCCAGCGCCGACGGCACCACAATGTTGAGATTAACTGACGCCTGACTGGCCAGCGGCATAAGCGCACTGGTGATGTCGGCGCCGATCTGGCTGGCATTGACCGGCTCCAGCGAAAGGGTGAGGCGCCCGGCCTCGACACGGGCAAGGTCCAGCACTTCATCAATGAGCCGGAGCAGATGATTGCCGGCCTTCTGGATCTGGCTGGCGGCCCGCTCCTGCCGCGGCGTCAGCGGCTCACGCTCCTTGTTGAAGGCGAGCAGCTGGGCAAACCCCATGATGGAGTTGAGCGGCGTGCGCAGCTCATGGCTCATGCTGGCCAGAAACTCGGTCTTGGCCTGGTTGGCAGCCTCGGCGCGCTCGCGTGCCTCCTGCAGGTCTCGGGTGCGTTCCAGCACACGTTCTTCCAGCGCATCGCGCGAGCGGGCAAGTTCCGCCTCGATAGCCCGGCGCTCCTCGATCTCACCCGCCAGCGCCTGATTGGCCTCGCGCAGGCGCTCGGCCTCGCGCTCTGCAAGCGCACTCAGCCGCCGGTCGGCAATGATGGTGATGAGGGCGAGCAGCAGCAGCCCGTAGGACCCACCGCCAATCGCTATGGCAAGGGCCGTGCGTGAGGCACCGGCGGCAGTGGTAAAGCTGATCGGGTCGATGGTGACGACAAGCGCCGCCATGCCCGTGTAATGCATGCCGCAGATGGCAACCGCCATGACCTGTGCCGCCACCACACGCTGCCATGTGCGCTCCAGCGTAAAGGCAAGGATGAGCGCGGCAGTGGCGGCCGCCATGGCGATAATGACGGAAAGCCCGAACAGGCCCGGATTGTAGGCGATCACACCCGGCAGGATCATCGCCGCCATGCCGGTGTAATGCATGGCCGCAACGCCGAGCCCGACGACGGCGCCGCCCGACGCAAGGCGCGCGAGGGAAGGATGTTCTGCCTGCCGCACCAGCGCCAGGCCCACGGCAACCACACCGACGGCGATGGCGAAGGAAAGGAAGGTCAGGCCCGGGTGGAAGCTGATGGCAAGCCCGGCATCGAACGCCAGCATGCCGATGAAATGCATGGCCCAGATGCCACCACCCAGCGCGAGCGCCGCGCCGGCATGCCAGAAGGGCCTGGAACGGGGCGTGGCAAAGCGCAGACGCTCGGCCATATCGAGCGAAACATAGGAGGCGAAGGCCGCCACAAGGAAAGACAGCGCCACCAGCCACAGATTGTGACCGGTTGGGAGACCGTGCTGATTGGTGCTGAAGCACAGCCCTAAAATAGTAACCGTCACCGGAGGCGTCCGAAGCTCTTCAGTAGCAAAGATACATACTGAGATATCATGGACGCCGACAGAAAGTTACTAACCAGATGAGCAGGGCGGCGTCACTTTTGCGCCGGCCTACATCCAGCCGCGGCGGCGGAAATACCAGAGCGGAATGACGGCCGACGCCACCATCACGCCAAGCGCCACCGGATAGCCCCAGGCGGAATGCAGCTCGGGCATGAAGTCGAAATTCATGCCGTAGATACCTGCGATGAGCGCCGGCGGGAAGAAAGCGGCCGCGCCGACCGAGAAGCTGCGGACGATAACGTTCTGCTCGATATTGATGGCGCCCAGCGTGGCATCCAGCAGCATGGACATGCGCTGGGCCTGGAAATTGGCATGCTCGGTCAGGGACTGAAGGTCGCGGGCCGCCACTTTCAGGCGCTGGCGCAATTCGCCGCTCTTGCCGGGAAGGCTGGCATTGAGGAAGGCGACAAGCCGGCTCTGCCCGGCGATGCTGTCACGCAGCTTGCCGATGAGATCGCCGGTGCGCCCTACCTCGCGCAATACCTTCTGCAGGTCGGTATTGCGGCTCTTGCCCGGCCGTACATCCGGCGTGAGGTTGAGGAAGACTTCCTGGAAACTTTCGTCCAGCCGGCGCGAGAGCATCTCGGCGATATCGGCCGTGCGGTCGACGATGGTGTCGATGAGGCCGATGAGAGCGGAAGACCCATCGCGCGCCAGCACCGGCGAGCGGCGGATGCGCCCGGCAAAGAGCGCGATGGAACGCGGCTCGTGATAGCGCAGCGTGATCAGCTGGCCGCGATGCAGCACCATGGTGAGCGGCGCCAGCACGGGCTGGTCGGTCTCGGTATCGGAGAGGACCGGCGTGGTCAGGAACAAGGTTTCGCTGATGGCAAACAGGCGGCTGGAGGCCTCGATTTCGGCCATCTCCGCCCGCTCCGGCAATTCGACCTGGAGCAGAACTTCAAGCGTATCGCGTTCGGATTCATCCGGAGAACTGGCATCGATCCAGGGTGCGGCGATCAGGGTCTGGGCATCCAGCCCTTCCTGCCGCCAGTCAGCCTCATGCCAGATTCGGATCATGTAGACGCTCCGCTTGCTGGTAACGGGTAATCCCGCGTTTTGCCGCCGGACGCAAAACGGCGCCCCCGAAGGGGCGCCGGAAGCATAGCCATCTTTACTGCGGGGAAAAGGGCCGCGAGGCCACTTTTTCCAATCAGGCGATCTTGC
Source organism: Radicibacter daui (assembly GCA_030657355.1). Lineage (GTDB taxonomy): Bacteria > Pseudomonadota > Alphaproteobacteria > Radicibacterales > Radicibacteraceae > Radicibacter > Radicibacter daui. The sequence goes on along the minus strand of CP131056.1, from coordinate 985,649 downwards.
GCCCGGTAGCCGCCGTCGCCAGCGGGTGGCGGGTCTCCACCAGCTGCTTCAGCGATTCGCCGGCCACATGGGTATAGATCTGCGTGGTCGCGATGTCGGCATGGCCGAGCATCTTCTGCACCGAGCGCAGGTCGGCGCCATGGTTCAGCAGATGGGTGGCAAAGGCGTGGCGCAGCACGTGCGGGCTCACCCGTTCCGGATCGAGCCCGGCTTCCACCGCCAGTTCCTTCAGCAGCTGCGCAAAACGCTGGCGCGTCAGATGGCCGGTGGAGGAGGTACGCGACGGAAACAGCCAGTTGGCCTGGCTCTTCTCGCGGCCGGCCACCAGGAAGCTGTGGCGCACGCCGACATAGGCCGCCAGTGCATCGCGGGCGGGCTCGCTGAGCGGAACGAGACGTTCCTTGTCGCCCTTGCCACGCACGACGAGGTAACGCCCGTCACGCGAGATGCCGCTCTGCGGCAGGCCGACGAGCTCGGAAACGCGCAGGCCGGTGGCATAAAGCACTTCCAGAAGGGCGATGAGGCGGATGCCTTCCGGCCCTTCCTTGTTCTGGGCAGCGGCGATCAGCGCCGTCACCTCGGCCTCGGCCAGCACCTTGGGAAGGGTGCGGCCCTGGCGCGGGCTGTCGATGGTGCTGGTCGGATCTTCCGCACGGCGCTTCTCGGAAACGAGGAAGCGGAAGAACTGCCGCAGGGCCGACAGGCGGCGCGCCACGGTACGGGCGGTTACCGCGCCATCTTCCTCGTCGGAGAGGAAAGCCAGGTAAGCCCGCAGATCGTCCGTGGACGCCAGCGCCAGCTCACCGATGCGGGAAGAGAGATAGCCTTCGGCATCGATCAGGTCGCGCTCATAGGCGATGCGGGTATTTTCCGCCGCGCCGCGCTCTGCCACCAACATGTCGAGAAAGGCATCGATCGCTGCGCTGCGCTCAGCCTTGGGTTTCGGTCTGCGGCCCGGTTTGGCCATAAGCGGTAGTCCTTAATTCGTACAGCACAGGGCTAAAGCCGGGGCTGGGCCGCGATGAGCTCAACAGCCATTTGCCGCGCCGGAGCATCAAGACCGACACGGCTCAAAGCCTCAACAGCTTTAGCGAGGATGAGGGGCGAACCCCTGTTGGCACCGTCATTACCCAAGGCCGTGACGGCAAGCAAGACGGTCTCGCCGCGCCTACCTGCCGCAGAGGCCTCGTCAAGGGCATAAAAGATGGCCGGGTTCACACCCGCCGGAGCAGTCATTTTCGGTATTGCCGCAAGCTCGCTCCACGGGGCCTTCACGGGCACGCCCAGCGCCTTCAGAAACGCCAATGATTGCGCCGCATTATCCGGCTTTTCCGAAACCCACGCCGACAGGTCTCCGGCAGGGACGGAAGGGATGCCTGCGGCCATCGCCAGCGGCCACATCTGGCGGGCCGAGGCCGGGTCCACCCCCGACGCCAGCTCATACCAGCCCTGCACCGGCTGCATCTCACCGGCACTCGCCAGCGCAGCAACCGCAGCGGGAGCAACCCAGGCGGTATCGCGCTGCGGGTCCAGCAGCTTTGCCCACACCGCCCCGACGGCCGGGGCTGGCGCCAGATCGAGCGCCCGGCCAACGACTTCGGTCCGTGCTGCCGGAACGCTCTGCGCCGAGGCGGCCTGATAGAGCAGCGCGCGCAGCATCGGCGTGTTCTGCCCCTGCTTCGCGGCACCGAGGGCACCGTGCTTCTCGGCATCGGTGAAAGAGGGTTCGGCATAAAGGCCCGTCAGCACATCGCCCCTGATGGCCCCCGCTGCCACCAGCCGCTCGGCTGCGGCGATGCGCAGCTCGACCGGCGTCGGCTTCACCACCAGCAACCCGGCCTGATAGCCAAGATCGGTGGCACCCGCCGGGGCCGGCCAGGCAAGACCGGCCTCGGCAATCATCGCCAGATGTACCGGGCTGAAACCGCCCTCCGGGGCTGGCGGGGGCTTTTTCGAGGACGACAGGCCGGAGAGCATGTCGGCAAGGGCAAAGAAGGTCTTGTCGTCCGGCGCCTGCTCGCGCAGCAGATCGACGCTCAGCGAGGCGTCACTGCCGTTACCAGCATAGAAGGCGCACAGCGCCGCCACCTGCTGCCAGAAGACACTGGCGCTGGACGGGTCACGATCAGCGGAGACCTTGCACACATCATCCGTCCGCCCGCCTCGCAGCATGGCGCCGGCCCAGACCTTCGAGAGCGCAGGATCCTTGATGACGGCAGCATCGGAGGCGGCAAGCGCCTGCAGATCATCGAGATCGCCCATGCGGCCGAGGAGATCGAGGCGCAGCTCCGGGAGCGAGGCCGTCTTGTCGTCGGCGGCGCCTTCCGGCGCGCGGGCGGCGGAAAGCAGGGCGCGGCGCAGCAGATCCCACGCCGCCGGCTGCTGTCCGGGAACGGAAAGGCCGGCGAGCAAGTGCTGGGCGGTTGCCATCGGCACGCCCTGCCACAGATCAACCCCGAGCCCGCCTTCGCCCGGATCGAGAATGCCGCCGACGATCCCGGCAGGGGCCGCGCCAAGCTGCTCGACCACAATGCCCGAGGAAGGCTTTGCCGCCGGCTGGCTTCCCTCTTCAGGCGGCGTGAAGACAAAGCCCCCTTGCGGCGCGGCCTGCGGGGCAGGCTGCGCGGAAGGAGCGGCTGTAGTGCCGGAGGGTTGAGGGAAAAGCTGGATCGGGGCCTGGGCGGCTGCCGGCGAAGAAACCAGGGCCAGCAAAGCCAGCCCCGGAAGGTACCTACTGGACCAGAACCTCATGCGGGATGGCCTTTTCAACCGTCGCAACCGGGGGCGCACTGACCATGGAGGCGACGAACAGGCCGCCGCCGATGACGAGAAGCAGAATAACAACGAAGAGCGCTTTAAGCACGAACTGACGCCATTTCAGCTGGTTGGAAGGAAGGACAACAAGCAGGTGCCAGAAGGCACAAACATGCCGGACCGCCGGGCCGAACCCCTACGGACAAGACGAGCAAGACATTGCGGCCAGCTGATGGCCATCAGGCCCTGAAAACCGCGGGATCATCGCTCTGGAACACCGGGCTGATATCAGCCGCCCGGTTCCGATGTCTTTCCGATCATGAGTTTATGCGCCGGTGGCCATGGCTGACAACCCGCTTGGGCAAATGAGCGGCAGTTTGCCTCTGGCACAGGCAACAGCCGCGGCGCCCCCGCAGCACCCTTGCCAAAATGCGGGGAAATACGCGACAAGCAGCATCATGGTTTCATCCCCTCCCCTGACGATCCCCCGGACGATCGTGCTGGTCGGCCTCATGGGCGCCGGCAAGACCTCCGTCGGCAAGCGCCTGGCTGCCCGGCTGGGGCTGGAGTTCCGTGACGCCGACCATGAGATCGAAGCCGCGGCCGGCCTGACCGTCAGCGAGATTTTCGAGAAGTTCGGCGAAGAGGAATTCCGCAAGGGTGAGCGGCGCGTCATCGCGCGCCTGCTGGACGAGCCGGTGCATGTGCTGGCCACCGGCGGCGGCGCCTTCATGGATGCGGAAACACGCGCCACCATCCGCCAGAACGGCCTGTCGCTGTGGCTCAAGGCCGATCTCGACACGCTGGTCGAGCGCACCTCGCGCCGCAACACCCGCCCGCTGCTGCGCGGCGGCAATCCGCGCGAGATTCTGGAGAAGCTGATTTCGGTGCGCTACCCGATCTATGGCCAGGCCGATCTGGTGGTGGAGAGCAGCCCTGCCAGCCTCGACACCACCGTGGACAAGGTGCTGAGCGCCCTCTCCGGCCAGCTGGCCGCTGAAACCCACATGGCAGGCTGAACCGCCAGCCGCCCCTCCCGCCCCTTTTCTGAACTGTAGCGTCTGCCCGTGCCCAGCTCCTCCCGCCAGACCGTCACCGTCGATCTCAGCGACCGTTCCTATGACATCGTCATTGGCGATGGCGTACTGGATGAGGCCGGCGCCCGCGTCGCCCCGCTGATGGGCAAGGGGCCGCGCCGGGTCATTACCGTGACCGACGAGAACGTGGCCGGCCTGCATCTGGCGCGTTATCGCGCCGCGCTGGCCGCCGAGGGGATCGAAAGCCTCGACATCATCCTGCCGCCGGGTGAGCAGACCAAGAGCTGGCAGTATCTGGAACTGGTGCTGGAGAAGACGCTCGCCGCCCGCATCGACCGCGGCACGCTGATGGTCGCCTTTGGCGGCGGCGTGATCGGCGATCTTGCCGGTTTTGCTGCAGCGCTGGCGCTGCGCGGTATCGACTATGTGCAGATCCCGACCACGCTTCTGGCCCAGGTGGACAGCTCGGTGGGCGGCAAGACCGCCATCGACACCCCGCAGGGCAAGAACCTCGTCGGCGCCTTCCACCAGCCGAAGCTGGTGCTGGCCGATACCGGACTGCTGGCCACGCTCAGCGAGCGCCATCGCCGCGCGGGTTTTGCCGAGGTCATCAAATACGGCCTCATCCGCGAGCACTGCTTTTATGAATGGTGTGCCGCCAACGGCAATGCCGCCATTGCAGGCGATGCCGCACTGCTCGCGGAGGCGGTGCGCCGCTCCTGCGAGCACAAGGCCGATGTGGTGCAGCAGGATGAGTTCGAGACCACGGGGCTACGTGCCCTGCTCAATCTCGGCCACACCTTCGGCCATGCGCTGGAGGCGGAGACCGGCTACAGCGAACGGCTGCTGCATGGCGAGGCCGTTGCCATCGGCATGGTGATGGCGTTCGATCTGTCCCATCGCATGGGCCTTGTCAGCGGACAGAGCGCCGGCCGGGTGAAGCAGGCGCTGGCGAGCCTTGGCATGCCGGTCGACCTTGCGGCGCTGCCGGGCCTGACCGTCGACGCGCTCACCGCGCATATGGCAAAAGACAAGAAGGTAAAGGCCGGCACGCTGCGCTTCGTGCTGGTGCGGGAGATCGGCGAAGCGTTTGCCGGCAGCGAAGCACCGGCCGACCTTGTGGGAGCGGTGCTGCGCGACGCAGGCGCCGTGGGCTGAAGCCTGGGGGACAGGCTTTCTTAACTGGATCTGGAGATGGAGGGGGTGGTGGACGGGATAGATTGGGGTCTGTGGCTGACGGCACTGGCGATTGTGGTGCTGCTCATCGGCTCGGGCTTCTTTTCCGCCACCGAGACGGCGATGACCGCCGCCTCGGAAGCCAAGCTTCACCAGATCGCACAGGACGGCGACCAGCGCGCCATCCGCGTCAACAAGCTGCGCGCCAGCAAGGACAAGCTGATCGGCACGCTGCTTCTGGGCAACAATGTCATCAACATTCTGGCATCGGCGCTGGCAACCAGTGTCCTGATCCGCCTGTTCGGCGATGCCGGCGTCGTCTACGCCACCTTCGTCATGACGGTGCTGGTGCTGGTGTTCGCCGAGGTGCTGCCCAAGACCTACGCCCTGCTGCATGCCGACCGCCTGGCGCTGGCCGTCTCCGGCCTGACCACCGCCATCGTCTATGTCCTGTCGCCGATCACCACCGCCATCGCGTGGATCGTGCGCGGCACGCTGCGGCTGTTCGGCGCCCACGCCGTGCGCGTGCGCCTTGGCATCGATCCAGAAGAGCTGCGCGGCGCGATCGAGATGCATCGCGGCGAGGATGAGGAAGTCAGCCAGGAGCGCGCCATGCTGCGCTCCATCCTCGACCTCAACGATGTCGTGGTCAGCGAGATCATGACCCATCGCCGCAATGTGGTGATGATCGATGTCGACCAGCCGATGACCCAGCTCATCGACCAGGTGCTGGCAAGCCCGCATACCCGCCTGCCACTCTTCCGCGGCACCCCGGACAATGTGCTGGGGGTACTGCACGTCAAGCAGCTGATGCGCGAGGTGCAGCAGCGCGGCGACGATCTTTCCCAGCTCGATCCGCAGGCGATCGCCGCCAAGCCCTGGTTCATTCCCGAAAGCACCACGCTGTTCGACCAGTTGCACGAGTTCCGCCGCCGGCGCGAGCATTTTGCCATCGTGGTGGATGAGTACGGCTCGTTCATGGGCATCGTGACTCTGGAGGACATCCTCGAGGAAATCGTCGGCGATATCGAGGATGAGCACGATGTAAAGGTGGCCGGCGTGCGTGCCCAGGCCGACGGTTCCTTCATTGTCGACGGCACCGTGACGATCCGCGACCTCAACCGCCAGTATGAGTGGGGCCTGCCGGATGACGAGGCCTCCACCATCGCGGGCCTGGTGCTGCATGAAGCCCGGCGCATCCCGGAAGCCGGCCAAAGCTTTACGTTTCACGGCTTTCGCTTCGACATTCTGCGCCGTCACCGGCACCAGATCACGAGCCTCAGAATCACCCCGAAACCAGTGTCAGACTAACCTTCAGTATACAATTATTTCGTAAAATCGGCGGACTCTTTCCCAAAAGGATCCGGCAACAGGCGTCTCTTTTCCTTTCCCCGAGCCGGTTTTTCGGTAACATGGCGAACTGGAGGCGTAGTTGGTACGTTTTTGGGAGTAGTCATCAATGACAAGCGATCAGGTAGTCGCGTCCTCGGAGGAAATCCCGGCGGCATCAGCTGAACCGGTGGAATCGGTTTCGCCGGGCGGCGGAAACGACGACGGAGATCATGGCGTGGCAGCAGCCACCCCTCCTTCTTCCGGCAGGCGCCTTGGCATCGGCAACAAGCTGATGATGGCCTTCGGCCTTGTGGCGGCAACCACCGTCATCGGTGCCGGCGTTGGCACCTACTCCTACAGCACGGTCGGCGCGCGGATGGATGAGCTGCTTAGCCGCAGCATCCCCCAGGTCGTCGCCGCCGAAGAGCTTTCGGCCCGTACCGCCAGCCTTGCAGCAAGCGCCCCGACACTGGCGGCCGCCCGCACCCAGGACGAGCGGACCTCGGCGCAAACCACCCTTTCCGACCGCCTCGGCCAGATCAACTCCGGCCTCGATGAGCTGCGCAAGCTGGGCATCGAGCCCAAGCTGGAAAAATCGATCAGCGGGTCCATCGACGCGCTGGATGCCAGCCTTGAAGACCTGAACAAGATGGTCGGTGCCGGCATCGACCTCAAGGATACCCGCGCCCAGCAGATCCGCCAGATGGGCATGGCCTATAATGAAGTGCAGAAGGCGGCGGCGCCGCTGCTCTCCATGGCCTCGTCCTCCTTGCAGACGGCCGGCCAGGACGTGACGCAGAAAACCCAGACCGGCCTCAAGAACCTGCAGGACATCATCACCAACCAGCTGATGTCGGTCTTCGAGGTTCAGACCTCGGTCTACGCCCTCTCCAACTCCATCATCATCGCCGCGACCACGCCAGACGAACAGGCGCTGAGCTCTTCCTGGGTGGCCTTTGCCTCGCAGGGCGGCCGCATCGGCAATGCTCTCTCCAAGCTCAAGCAGCAGGGCGAGAGCAATGATCGCATCGCCAAGGCCATTCCGACGATCGAGGAAATCTACAACCAGCTGCTGGATTTCGGCCGCGGTGATGGAAACATCTTCGAAAAGCGTCAGGCTCTGGTGAAGGAAGGGACTGAAACCAGCTCCCAGCGCATGGAATTCGCCCAGAATGTCAGCAAGGTTTCCGACCTGCTCGACAAGCTCGACAGCTCGCTGAAGCCGCTGGTGACAGCCAGCCGCGCCACTGTCGTGCTCTCCAGCGTCGATCTGACCAAGAACAACACCGACCAGATCCAGTTCCTCATGACGCAGGGCGTCGGAGCGCTGGAGCGGCTGCTGCGCCTTGATGCGCTGGCAAACCGCGTGCTTGGCACACTCAGCACCGCCGCCAACGCGGAAAGTGCCGATGTGCTGACCGAGCTTGAAAACAACTTCAAGGAAAGCAGCGACAGTATCGCCCAGCTGATGACCGACATGCCGGACTCGGACGAGAAGACAGCCCTGACCCAGGCCATCTCCTCGCTGACCCAGATCGGCGCCGGTGATCGTAATGTCTTTACCCTCAGCCTTACCAACCTGCAGGCAACGGCCTCGATGGGTGTTGCGCTCGACGAGAGCCGCTCGCTCGCCGACGATCTCGCCAAGCAGGTGAGTGTGCTGGTGGATGGTTCGCTGAAGGCCGGCCGCGCCGCTGGCGCCTCGGCCCAGGCCGCGCTCGATTCCAGCCGCACTCTGCTGTTCGCGGCAGCCGGCATCGGCATACTCGCTGCGGTCCTCATCATCCTGCTCTATGTCCGTCCGGCGATCACCCGCCGCCTGCTCGCCCTTTCCGGCGCCATGCGGCAGATCTCCAGCGGCGATCTCAATGCCGAGCTGCCCAAGGCCGGCAATGACGAGATCGGCGACATGACCGAGGCACTGGCCGTCTTCAAGCAGAACGCGCTTGAAGTGGAACGCCTGCGCAGCGCGCAGGAAGAGCAGCGAATTGCGGCCGAGGAAGAACGGCGCACCACCATGCGCGAGCTGGCCGACAGCTTCGAGAGCAGCGTGGGCCAGTTCGTGACCGACCTCATCAACGCCAGTCGTGCGCTTGAGGAAACGGCGCAGTCGATGTCGGGCCTCGCCAAGGAAAACACCAACCAGAGCGCCAGTGCCGCCGAAGCTTCCGAGCAGGCGACACGCAATGTGGAAACGGTGGCTTCCGCCAGCGAGGAGATGGCGGCCTCCATCCAGGAGATCGCCCGCCAGACCGAGCAGTCGCGCAGCATCGCTCACGATGCTTCCGCCAAGGCGCAGGAGACGAGCTCGCTCGTCGGCCGTCTGGGCGAAACCTCGGAGAAGATCGGCGACGTGGTGAAGCTGATTGCGGACATCGCCGAGCAGACCAACCTGCTGGCCCTCAACGCCACCATCGAGGCGGCGCGGGCAGGCGAAGCCGGCAAGGGCTTTGCCGTGGTGGCGAGCGAGGTCAAGAACCTCGCCAGCCAGACCGGCAAGGCGACGGAAGAAATCAGCGCCCAGATTTCCGCCGTGCAGGAAGTCTCCTCCAGCGCGGCCAAATCCATCGCCGCCATCGTCTCGATCATCGAGCAGATGGGCGAGACCGCACAGTCCATTGCCAGCGCCGTGACCCAGCAGTCCGCCGCCACTTCCGAGATCGGTCATGCGGCAGCGGAAGCTGCCCGCCGGACCGGCGAGGTGTCGGAGAACGTGCAGGACATCCGCCGCTCGGCCCACACCAACAACGAGAATGCCGGTCAGGTGCTGGGCTCCGCCCAGAAGCTGGCGGGTGACGGCGGCGTGCTGCGCAGCAAGGTACAGGACTTCCTGGAGACGCTGCGTCACGCCTGACGCACCGGAGGGCATGGCGCCTGCGGGCGCCCGGTTCTATAAGCAAACGGCCGCTTTCCTTTAAACGGGAAAGCGGCCGTTTCTTCTTATCTGAAGGCTTTTGCCAGCCGTGAGCGCCCCGCTGCCCCAGACCATCGAGCCGAACCCTGAGCTGCCGATGACGCAGCAGATCGGTTACCTTGCCGCCGCCTGCGCACGCGAGGGGTACCGGCTGGAAATCGTCGACCATTATTCGGGTCAGCTTGCCCGGGTGCATGAGGGGTCGCGCAATTTCCTCGTCGGCGCCGGGTCGATCCACTCCTATCCGATCAACAACGCCGTCTCGGTAACCGTGGCGCGCGACAAGGCGCATACCTATTCCCTGCTGAAGGATGCCAGCATCCGTGTGCCGGAAGGTGGGCATTTCTTTCTGAACCAAAGCTATCGCGCCCATCGCCCCGACGGGCGGGAAATTGCCGACGCGCTCGATTACGCGCGCAGCCTCGGCTTCCCGGTCTTCGTCAAACCCAATGACGGGTCACGCGGGGACTTTGCCGAGCTGATCCGCGAGGAAAACGCCCTGCTCCACCACCTGGCAGCCATGGGGCAACGCTATCATTGCGGCCTTGTGCAGCGGGTGGTGCATGGGGAGGAGTACCGGATCTTCGTCGTCGACGGGGAGGTACGCTTCCATTACCGCAAGGCTGCGGCAACGCTGGTGGGCAATGGCACGGAGACGGTGGCCGAACTGCTCGCGGCTGCCAATGCGGAGCTTGTGGGCAAGGGCATCAGCCCGGTCGCAGCCGACAGCTTCTTCCTGCAAGGGGAACTGGAGCGCTGGTCGATGATGCTGGAGAGCGTGCCGGCCCGGGGGCAGCGTATTGCCTATACCCGCCGCGCCAATCTCAGCGGCGGCGGCGAGCTGACGGATTTCAAGACGGAAGCTGACCCCGTGCTCGCCGGCTGGGCCAGGCAGGTGGCCGGGGTTCTTGGCCTCAGGGTCTGCGGCATCGATGTGATGAGCGAGGGCGGGCTTGCCGATCCTGCCGCCTTCACGGTGATGGAAGTGAACGGCAACCCGGCACTGGCCGGCGCCTGGAACCATGGACGGCGCGATCTGGTGATCGACATCTGGGCGCGCATCTGCCGCCTTGCCTTCGATGACCTTGCTGCGGCGGCCCTGAGGGGCAGCGCATGAGCGCGCCGGCCAACGAGATCGTCCAGCAGTTATTGGCCCTGCCGAAATTCGGCAGCGGTATCGGCCTGCACCGGATGCTGGCACTGACGGAGGAGATGCGCACCGGCGGCTGGTGGCGCGGGCTTGAGGTGCTGAAGATCACCGGGTCCAACGGCAAGGGCAGCGTGGCGCGGTTCAGCGAGCGTATCCTGCGCGAACTGGGCTTTTCCACCGGCCTTTACACCTCCCCTCATCTGGTCCGCTTCAATGAGCGCATCGCCCTCGATGGCGTGGACATCACCGATGAGGCGCTTGCCGTGGCGGCTGGCCCCGCCCTTGCCGCTATCGAGGCTTATGAAGAGGCGTTTGCGGGCGAGAAGGTGGGCGCCTTTGAAGGCTTTACGCTCGCCGCGCTCAATGCCTTTGCCGAAAACCGGCCGCAGGCTCTGGTGGCCGAGGCCGGCATTGGCGGGCGTTACGACAGTACCCGTATCCTTCCCGGCAAGGTTGCCGTCATCACCTCCATCGATCTGGAACATGCCGAGGTGCTGGGCGGCACGCTGGAGGCCATTGCCTATGACAAGGCTGACCTCTGCCCCGATGGCGGCACACTGGTTACCGGCCCGCTGGAGGCGGATCTTGCCCGCCGCCTTGCGGCCTATGCCGGGCTACGCGGCCTTAAGCTGCTGCGGGTGGGGCACGATATCGAGATCGGTACCGTCCATCACCATGACGGGGTGACTCACGCCGATTTCCGCCTCGGGAGCATGGTGTGGGAGGGCCAGCCCCTTGGCCTTGCCGGCGCCCATCAGGCCGAGAATGCGGCAACCGCCCTTCTGGCTTGCCATAGCTGGCTTTCCGCCGCCGGCCATCGGGTCAGCGACCAGACCTTCCGGCAAGCTGCGGCGACCGCGCTTGCTGACGCCACCAACCCTGGGCGCCTGGAGACCGTGGCGCGCGATCCGCTGGTGCTGCTGGATGTCGCCCACACGCCGGACGCCGCACGCCGGATTGCCAGCTATATGCGCGCGGCTTATTTCGGCCGGCGGATCGTGCTGCTGACCGGCGGCTCCGCCAACAAGGATATCGACGGCATGCAGGCCGCCCTCGCCCCACTGGCGGACGAGCTGATCTGCACCCGTGCCGCCCACCGCGGCGCCCCGGCGGCACGCGTGGCCGAGGCAGCGCTGAAGGCCGGAAAGCAAGCGCGGCTGGTCGAGGACGATCTCGGCACTGCCGTTCATGAAGCAATGACGCTGGCCCGGCAGCAGAATGCCGTGCTGCTGGTGGCCGGCGGGCTGTTCCTGGCGCTGGAAGCCCGGCAGGCCATTACCGGCGAGCCGGAAGGCGCGCTGCGCTTCTTCTGATCTCGCCCTACCCCTTGAGCGCGCCGGCCGTGAGGCCGGCGATGATGTATTTCTGCGCCGCCAGAAACACGATGATGGTTGGCAGGATGGTAAGGGTGATGAAGGCGAGGATGAGCTGCCACTGGGTGGTGAACTCGCCCTGATAGACCATGATGCCGAGCGGCCAGGGATATTTGGCGTCGCTGTTCAGAAGGATGAGCGGCAGCAGGTAATTGTTCCAGCTGATGACGAACTGCACGATGCCGACAGTGGCAAGGATGGGCTTCGAGAGCGGCAGCGTGACGTGCCAGAAGAAGCGCATATAGCCGCAGCCATCGACCATCGCCGCCTCCAGCAACTCCCCCGGCAGCCCACGAAAGAAATTGCGCAGGAGCAGGATGGACATGCCGAGGGCAAAGGCCACCTGCGGCAAGACCACCCCCATATAGGTATCGAGCAGCCCGAGATCGCGGATCTTGATGAACAGCGGCAGCACCGCCGTTGCTGCCGGGAACATCAGCCCGACGAGGAAATAATTGAGCAGCAGCCCTGAGCCATAAAAGTGCACATGGGCAAAGCAGAAGGCGGCCATGGAGGCGACCACCAGCGCCAGAAACACTGTAAGGCCCGAGATGATGAGAGAGTTGGCGAGCATACGCCAATAGGTCGGCCCGGAAAGGATGGACCAGTAATTGGACCACTCCCAGTGCTGCGGCAGGCCGAACGGGTTGGTGCGCAGTTCGCCCAGCGTCTTGAAGCCGCCGAGCGCCGTTGCCACCAGCGGCAGCAACACGATGGCGGCGACCAGCACCAGAGCGAAGTAGGTGAGGAACCAGCCGAGGCGCGAGCGGCGGATTTTGGGGGCAAAATCAGTCATGGCGCATCAGGGTCCGGCGATAGGTAAAGGCAAAGACCACGCAGATGACGAACAGCGTGACACCGACGGCACTGCCAAAGCCGATGCGCATGCGGGTGATGCCGTAGGAATAGAGGTAGGTGACGATGGTCTGCGAACTGTCAGACGGGCCGCCGCGCGTCATCGGCATGATGAGGTCGAAAAGCTGCAATGAGCCGATGACGGCAAAGAAGATGGAGAGCCGGACCGTTGGCCCCAGCAGCGGCAGGGTAATGAAGCGAAAAAGCTGGAAGCGCGTGGCGCCGTCGATCTCCGCCGCGTCATAGAGGCTGCGGTCGATGGCCTGGATGCCGGCGATATAGAGCATCATGTGAAAGCCGAAGAACTTCCACACGATGACGCCAAGAACGGCCGCCATCGAGGTGCTCGGATCGGCCAGCAGATAGGGTGCCGGCAGGCCGAAGAAGCCGGCAATGGAACCGGCGAGCCCATAATCGCCATCATAGACGAAGCGCCAGATGAGGCCGGCCGCAATCTCCGCCAGCACATAGGGCAGGAAGAAGATGAGGCGAAAGATGCTGGCACCGCGAATGCGGTCCGCCAGCAGGGTGGCGAGCCATAGCGCCAGCGGCAACTGCACCACCAGCGAGACCGCGATAACCAGCAGGTTGTTGATGAGCGCGGTGTGAAAAGCGGCGTGGCGCAGCAGGAACAGGTAATTGCGCAGGCCGACGAAATTGTCGGGGCTGTTGTAGCCGTTCCAGGAAAAGAAGGAGTACCGCGCCGCCTCTGCAATCGGCAGCACCACAAAAATACTGAACAGCAGCAACGCCGGCGGCAGGAACAGGATCAGCACCGGCGCCGTGCCCCTGACCGTCCTGTATTTGGCTGCCCGTCCCGGAATCCAGCGCTCCGGCCGTGCTGGCCGCACCTCGGCGGTTTCATCACCCATCAACACCGTCTCCACCCCATTTCATCGAAGGATCCCCGCCCGCCCGCAACGGGCAGCGGACAGGCAGGGACCATTCTTCCGGAACACCCCCTGTCAGTGCTCCAGCGCCCAGGCGTCCTGGACCTGCTGTGCCGCATCCTTGGGGCTGATTGTCCCGGCGGCGATGTTGGTGGAAACGTCATTGACCACACGGCCGACATTGGGGCCGAGCATCTGGTCATAGAACAGCTGGTGGTATTTAGAGGCCGCGAGGTTGGCGGCGACAGCGCGGAAGATCGGGTTCTTCATATCCGCATCCGCCCCCTTCACCACCGGGATGAAGAAGCCCTGCGCCGCCATTTCGCGCTCATGATCGAGCGTGATGAAGAATTTGAGGAAATCGATGGCGGCGTCCGGCGCCTTCTTGGTCACCAGCCAGCCATTGATGCCGCCCAGCGTGTCTGTCGGTTCGCCCTTGCCACCGGGTACGGTCGGGAAGGAGAGGAAACCGAGATTATCGTCGGCAATGCCCTTGCCGCTGGCCGAGCCGGTCTTCTGGCTGGTGTAGAGCCAGTTGCCCATGAACTCCATCGCCCCCTTGCCATCGCCGAACTGGCCATAGGCATCGGGCGCGGTGGCCCCCAGGAAACCGGGCTGGAAGGGCTCCAGATCGACCAGCTGCTTGAAGAGCTCGCCGGCCTTGACGAAGGTGTCGCTGGCAAAGCCGTCGCCCTTGCCGGCCAGCGCATCGTCAAACGCCTGCTTGCCGCCAAGGCGGATGGCGAGATACGACCAGTAGAAATGCAGCGGCCATTTGTCGGCACCGCCGGCGATGATGGGCGTGACGCCCGCCGCCTTCAGCTTCTTGACCGCCCCCAGCAGGTCATCCCATGTCTTGACGGCCGCCGGATCGACTCCGCCCTTGGCCATCAGCTCCTTGTTATAGAAGAAGCCCACCTGGCTCACGAGCATGGGGATGCCCCATTGCTTGCCTTCGTAATTGAGGGCGTTCCAGGCCGCCGAGGAGAAGCTGTCGGCGTAACTCTTGTCGAGCATGCCGGTCATATCGCGCAGGACGCCGGCCTTCACCTGCTCCTGCATCACGCCGCCGCCCCAGGTGTAGATGATGTCGGGCGGATCATTGGATTGCAGCAGGGTGGTGAGCTTGGCCTTGTAGGCCTCGTTCTCCAGGTACTGCATCTCGATCTTCACGCCGGGATGCTGGGCCTCATAGGCCTTGGCAATACCGGCCCAGTAAGTGGCGATCGAGGGGTTCTGCTCCAGATGCAGCCATTTGACAGTGGTATCGGCCCGGGCGGGGCCCGGCAGCAGGGCACTGCCGGCAACAAGAGCGGTCGTGGCGGCGACGAACGCCGCAGCAGCGACCCCGCGCCGGCGGAATGTCCGGTTGGTCATGGGGTTTCCTCCGCTTGTGTGGATGCTGTTATTTTATTCGCATCACGCATTAAATCATGCCCCCAGACCCCACCCTGTCAAGGCAACAACGCAATCTTATGTTAATTATTGCAGCGCAAACGGCTGGAAACACCCTTTCCTGCGCAATCTCTCGCTTTACGGAACGCCATTTAATCCGTATCCCTAATAAAATATCCAGCCCCCTCGCCCCGGAAACGGACTCCGATGAAGACCGCCGATCCAGAACTGATGCGCGCGATAAACCGCTTTCACGTGCTGGACACCATCCGCCGGCACGGGCCGCTGGCACGCATCGAGATCAGCGAGCACACCGAGCTTTCCTCAACCACCGTCTCCGCGATCACGGCAAGCCTGATCGATGACGGGCTGATCGCCCCGCGCCATGTCGGCGACATCCGCAATGGCGGGCGCGGCCGGCCGCGGGTGATGCTGGAGCTGAACCCCGGCGCGGCACGGGTGGTAGGCGCCAAGGTTTCCGGCAGCCGGCTTGTGTTTGCCGTTACCGACTTCCAGGGCGACGTGCTGTCCGAGCTGGTGCTGCCGGTACGCGTCGACCGCCAGCCCCCGGACGTGATCGCCGACCTGATAGAGGACGGGGTGCGCCGCTGCGCGGTCGATGCCGGCCTTGCGCTGGAGGAGATCAGCACCGTTGCCATTGCCGTGCCGGGCGTGGTGGAACACGGCACCGGCTGCGTGCGCTCCAGCCCCATCTTCCAGGATGGCGGGGTGATGATCGCCGCGGCGGTGAGCCAGCGGCTCGGCCGCCCCACCATCGTGGAAGGCGAAGCCAATGCCATCGCCATGGCCGAGCACTGGTTCGGGCACGGGCGCGAACTGGATGATTTCGTGCTCGTCAGCCTCGAGCAATCGCTGGGGCTTGGGGTGATGCATGGCGGGCAGCTCTTCCGCGGCGCACGCGGTCTTTCGCTCAATCTCGGCGAGATGATGCTGGCCGCCCGGCCGGAGCCGGAAGCCCGGCTCTTTGCCCATGCCGGCGAAGCCGCGCTTTCCGCCGCCGTGAACGACGACGGACGCCTGCGTGACGTCATCCGCCTTGGCGGCGGCATGGCGCGCATCCGCGAACTCATCGATGCCGGCGATAACCGGCTTGGCGCGGCAGCTGCCGCAGCCGGTGAGGCGCTGGGGGTGGCCATCGGCAATCTGGTCGGTCTGTTCGCCCCGCCGCGCGTCATCCTTGTCGGCTCGGCGCTGGTGCTGGGCGAACATCTGCTGGCCAGTCTGCGCACAGCGCTGGCGGCTGCCTTGCCGCCAGCGCTGGAGGGAATTGCCGACCTCATCATCGACCCGGTCGGAGACGAGGTCTGGGCACGCGGCGCCGCCGCCATCGCCCTGTGCGAACTTTATGGCGCGCCCTGGAGCACGACCGGCCCGGCACGGCGCATGGGAAGCGGCAGCGCCGGCTGATTTCCGGGGGTCATGACAAGGCAAAGAGCCGCCAGTCAGGCGGCCGGCCACTTACGGGGAGGAAAAACCATGAGCGCAAGCGAAAGGGTCGGTATCGGCATCATCGGCTGCGGCAATATCTCCGGCGCCTATCTGAAGGCGATGCAGGGATTTTCCGTACTGGAGGTGCGCGGGATTGCCGACATGAACCCGGCGGCAGCCGAAGCGCGGGCAGCGGAGTTCGGCGTTAGCGCAAGGCCGCTGGCAGACCTTCTGGCCGCCGATGATATCGAGATCATCGTCAACCTCACGGTGCCACGCGCCCATGTGACGGTCGGGCAGGAAGCGCTGGCGGCGGGCAAACATGTCTATTCCGAAAAGCCGCTCGGCATCGCCTTCGCCGACGGCAAGAAGCTGATGGAAGCCGCGGACAAGGCCGGGCTGCGCATCGGTTCGGCACCGGACACTTTCCTGGGCGGTTCGCACCAGACCTGCCGCCGGCTGGTGGACGAGGGCGTGCTGGGAACGCCGGTGGGCGGCACCGCCTTCTTCATGTGTCCGGGCCATGAGCGCTGGCATCCCAATCCGGCCTTCTATTACGAAGCGGGCGGCGGCCCGATGCTGGATATGGGCCCCTACTATGTGACCGACCTCGTCAACCTGCTGGGGCCGGTTGCGCGCGTTACCGGCATGGCGAGCATGCTGCGCAAGGAACGGCTCATCACCAGCCAGCCGCTGAACGGCACGCACATTCCGGTGGAGGTGCCGACCCATGTGACCGGCATGCTGGAATTCGCGAATGGTGCCGTGGTGCAGATCGGCATGAGTTTTGACGTTGCCGCCCACAAGCATGTGCCGCTCGAGATCTACGGCACCGAAGGCACGCTGGCGGTGCCGGACCCCAACTATTTCGGCGGCGACATCCAGTACCTCAAGAAAGGCGGCGAATGGCAGGGCGTGGCGACGGTCATGCCCTATGCCGACGGCAATTATCGCAGCCTCGGGGTTGCCGACATGGCGCTTGCCATCCGCCAGAACCGGCCGCACCGGGCCAGCGGTGCGCTGGCGCTGCATGTGCTGGAGGTGATGGAAGCCATCGGCACCTCCGCCAGCACCGGGCGGCATGTCGAGATCACCACCAAAGTGGAGCGGCCGGCGCCGCTGGCCGAAAGCATTCGGGATGGCAAGCTCGCCTGAGCGGCCGCCAGCAGAAAACAATCGGCAGAAAACAAAGGCCAGAAAACAAAGGAAGGAAACGGGAAATGCGCGAAGCGCTGATCGTCTGGGGCGGCTGGAGCGGACATGAGCCGCAGCAGGGTGCCGAAATCGTCCGCGGCATGCTGGAGGAGGCGGATTTCAAGGTCTATGTCGAAGACACGACCGAAGCCTTTGCCGACCCCTCTATCCGCGACCTCAGCCTCATCGTGCCGATCTTCACCATGTCGAAGATCGAGAAGGAGGAGGTGAGCAACCTGACGAAGGCAGTGGAAAGCGGCGTCGGCCTTGCCGGCTACCACGGCGGCATGTGCGATGCCTTCCGCGAGGCGGTGGACTATCAGTTCATGTGTGGCGGCCAGTGGGTCGCGCATCCCGGCAATGTCATCGACTACCGGGTGGATGTCACCCGGCCGGACGACCCGGTCATGGCGGGCATCGACAGCTTCGCCTACCGGTCCGAGCAATATTACATGCATGTCGACCCCTCCAACGAGGTGCTGGCGACGACCACCTTTACCGGCGAGCACGCCAGCTGGATCGACGGGGTGGTGATGCCGGTGGTGTGGAAGCGCCACCATGGCAAGGGCCGCGTGTTCTATTCCTCCCTCGGCCACGTCTCGAGCGAATTTCAGGTGCCGCAGATGAAGGAAATCCTGCGGCGGGGCATGCTGTGGGCGGCACGCTGACGCCGCACCCGCTGGCCCTCCGGCGCGCAGGACCGTAGTGTCGCCGGCACCCGCGCCGTGAGGCACGCGGGCGTCCATATGCTCGAGGGAAACGACACCATGCAGGAAGGCCTGGCCATCAGACGCGCAGGCGGCGGGGATTTCGCCGCGCTGGAAACCCTGATGAAGGAGTGCCTGACGCATTATTCCGGCAGCCCCGAGGGAGGAACAGCCGCAACCCGCGCCCTGCTCGCCCCGGCCAGCGGCAGTGCGGAAGCGGTGATCGCCCTTGTGGACGGCAAGCCGGCGGGCTTTGCCAGTTTCGCCCTCGTCTATCCGGGCCCGGAAGGGCGAGGCACATTGTTCATGAAAGACCTCTTCGTCTCGGCAGCTGTGCGCTCCCGCGCGGTCGGCTCCGCGCTTGTCCGCTATCTGGCGCAGCTCGCCACGGAGCTGGATTGCGCCCGGCTGGACTGGACGGCCGAGCGCAGCAACGGGCGGGCACTGGCCTTCTACGACCGGATCGGCGCGGCCCGCATAGAGGAGAAAATCTTCTACCGGCTGGAAGGCGCCGCGCTGGCGGCGATGGCGGCCCCTGAAGAGGCGCCGGGCCAATAACCTGCCGCGTCGCTGCGAGAAACAAAACGGGCGGGTTCCTGAGGAACCCGCCCGTATCTTTAATGTCTTCTGACGCGCAAGGTCAGTGCGCGAGATAACCCGGCGCGGCGCTTTCCGGCAGGTCTTCCCCGAAGCAGCGCTGATAGAACTCGGCCACGATGGCGCGTTCGGTCTCGTCGCACTTGTTGAGGAAGGTCACCCGGAAGGCATAACCGACATCGCCGAAGATGCGGGCGTTTTCGGCCCAGGTGATGACGGTACGCGGCGACATGACGGTGGAGAGGTCGCCATTGACGAAGGCCGACCGGGTAAGGTCGGCAAGGCGCACCATGGAGCGCACCGTCTCACGGCTGGTGCCGGTCACCTTGGCTTCGACGATCTGGGTTTCCTGCTCGAAGGGCAGGTAGTTGAGCGTGGCGACGATCGACCAGCGGTCCATCTGGCCCTGGTTGATCTGCTGGGTGCCGTGGTAGAGGCCGGTGGTATCGCCAAGGCCAACCGTGTTGGCGGTAGCGAACAGGCGGAACCACGGGCTCGGACGGATGACGCGGTTCTGGTCGAGCAGGGTCAGCTTGCCCTCGACTTCCAGCACACGCTGGATAACGAACATCACATCCGGACGGCCGGCGTCATATTCGTCGAACACCAGCGCCACGGAATGCTGCAGCGCCCAGGGCAGGATGCCTTCGCGGAATTCGGTGATCTGCTTGCCGTCCTTCAGGACGATGGCGTCCTTGCCGACAAGGTCGATACGGCTGATGTGGCTGTCGAGATTGATGCGCACGCACGGCCAGTTAAGGCGGGCGGCAACCTGCTCGATATGGGTGGATTTGCCGGTGCCGTGGAAGCCCTGGACCATCACACGGCGGTTGTGGGCAAAGCCGGCCAGCACGGCAAGGGTGGTGTCGCGGTCGAAACGGTAAGCAGGGTCGATGTCCGGGACATGCTCGCTCGCCTTCGAGAAAGCAGGAACCTTCATGTCGATATCGATGCCGAAGGTCTCGCGCACGTCGACCGTCGTATCAGGCTGGCTCATCAGGCCGGCGCTCTGGCCCACCAAATCGTTCATTCTATTGTAACTACCCGTCCGAGTTCCGGCGGGAAGCCCCCGCCCGGCGACCGGCTGAAGCCGTCGTCTTCCATATAGTCAGGTACATGACTTGCCAAGGCGATGGCCCCCGGTCAAGGGGTGTAGAAGGCCTTCAGCGCGGCATAGGCCTGATTGATGTCCTTGAATCGCTCTGCCGCCGCTGCATCACCGCCGTTTGCATCGGGATGGTAGCGCTTGGCCAGCTGGCGATAGCGCGAGCGCACCTCTTCCCAGGTGGCGCTGATGGTCAGGTCAAGCATGGCAAGGGCCCGCTTGGTGCCATCGGCCGGATCAGCCTGCTCCTTGCGCTTCTCCCCGCCCCGGCCCTTCTTTTCGCCGAGCGGATCGATATCGTCGAAGATATCGTCATGGCGGAAGCTGAAGCCGTTCTTGCCCATGCGGCCGGAACCGAGCGGCCAGGTCGGCCTGTCCCAGGTCACCGACCGGCGCATCTCATCCTCGATCTGGGCCGTCGACATGCCGCCGAAATAATCCCAGCGCTGGTTGTATTCGCGCACATGGTCGAGGCAGAACCAGAAATACTCGTTGAGCCGGTCACGTCCACGCGGCGCACGGTATTCGCCGGCCTGCTCGCAGCCCGGGCAATCGCAACCGCGCGCGCCATCATAGGCACGGCGATGGCGCTGCGCTTCGAAATAGGCCTCCCGGTCGCGTGACTTGAGCATGACCCTCGTTTCCAACTTCCTCTCCGGCGCCGGCACTTGCCGCACGGCCCGCCACCCTATTCCAGATGGCACAGCAATCCCGTCTTCGATGTGACCGACCCCACCAAAGGCGGTATGGCACGGCCAGCCAACCTCATGGGGTCTGGCATTTTGCCCCCGCCGCAGGCTCCCCGCCAACTGCTATGAATCCTTGACAGACCTGCGGCGACAGCCCACCTCCGGCAAAAGAGCCCGGCAGGGGCGACAAAACCCTCTGCCCCGGCGGTTTTTCCCCAGAGAACAGGCCAGACCAGCATGACCGACACCCCCGCCGCCCGCAGCCAGGCCGAGACCATCCGCGACAAACTGACCGCGGCGCTGACGCCGACAGTGCTGGAACTGGAAGACGACAGCCATCGCCATCAGGGCCATGGCGGCTGGCGCGAAGGCGAGGAAACGCACTTCAGCCTCTACATCGTAAGTGCCGCCTTTGAAGGCAAGAGCCGGGTGGAGCGCCAGCGTATGATCTATACGCTGCTGGCAGAGGAGTTGGCTGCCCGCGTCCATGCGCTGCAGATAAAGGCACTTGCGCCCTCGCAGCTGTGAGTCGGCCACAATGCCTTCGCACAGGCCAGTGTGAGGCACCTATCACTTACCGTAATCATTTTCGCTTTATCGTTGAGGGGCCATTGCAGCCTGGCAGCGACTTGATTATGTTAAGAAAACGTTAACGCTGCTGATAAATCGAATTTCTGCCATTTTTTTGCCTCTGTGGTTGTATGCTTTGAAGCCAAGGCATCAGGGGCCAAAGGCAAGGGAAAGCGACGATCAGCCGCTGGTTCCAGGGCCTGAGGAACAAGGCAGGCAGGCCCCAGCCCGTAACAGGCAAAAGCGGACAGGCGATGCGGCGTGGCAGGAACTTAGCCCCGCCCTGAAGCATTACCTCTCCACGAGCCGGATTTCAGGCAGGAGGAGTTTTCTGGACATGAATACGCTGGCAAATAGCGATCTGCCCCGGCGCCGCGGACGAAGCCGCAGACCGCTGCAGATCAATCAAGCGGCCCCGAGCACGCTCATCAGCCGCAACATCCATGTCGGCCGGCGGCGCACGAGCATGCGCCTCGAAGCCACCATGTGGGATGCATTTTACGAAATCAGCGAACGCGAAGGCATGTCGGTAGACCAGCTTTGCACGCTGATCGACCGGCGCCGCAGCGAGTCCTCGCTGACTGCGGCGGTGCGTGTCTTCGTGATGAGTTACTTCCGCAACGCTTCGCGCCACCAGCATGGCAGCGCGACCTCGGCGTCAGAACTGGTCGAGCAGTTGATGACGGCCTGAACCGGCCACCCGTTTTACGCTCTTGTTCCCCCAGCAGTCATTCCGGCCGCGGAGTTTCCGTGGCCGGTTTTTTTATTCCTGGTCACCTTCCGTACCGCCGGACGGCTCGTAATAGGCCGGCCAGTAGCGTTCGACGACGGGACTGGAGGCCGCAAAGGCGTGGCAGGTGCCGAGCAGTGGCGGCCTGCCGGTATCGCCCGAGCCGGGAGGTCCCCCCTTCTGCCCGCTGCTCTTGCTGCGCTCCCGCGCCAGCATCGGCGCCAGTGTCTGGAAAGCGGTGGTGGCGAGCGGGCCGAGCAGTTCCACAAGGTGGGTGCAGCCTTCCACGCCGCCAAGGCGCTCCCGCACCGCGCGCTTGAACCCCCGTGCGATGCTGAGGCCGACAAGACGCTGGAAATGCGGCACGACAGCCGGGCAGATGTGGAAGGGGGAATGATCCGTCGCGGCTTCAACGCCATGGATCAGATAGTCGCTGTCGATGGTCAGCCGCATCCACATTTCATGCAGCGGCTCGCCGGCGGCGATGGTGCCGCGGTCATCATTGGTGAAGCTGTAACTCTTGACGTCGGTCAGGTGGGCTTCGATGTCCCACAGCCCGTCGCGACGGCGAAATCCCCGGCAAGTGATCTCTCGCACATGCACCGGGTCGCGCTCGACTGGCGCGCTCAGCGGCATGACTCTCTCCTTGAAGCGGACAAGCCCGATTCGTGCGGGCGCCCTTGGAAAGATCATGCCGCCAGCTTTACGTTTACGTCAACGGAAATGCCGTCTGAATGTCGCGTCTCAGCCGTAACCGGCCCCGAACATGAAGGCCTCCCGTTCCTTGATCTCCTCCTCAAGGTGCTCCTTGATGGTGGCGTAGAGATCGCGCACCGACAGGATGCCCACGATATCCCCGCCATCGAGCACGGGCAGGTGGCGATACCCACGCGAGCCCATCAGCTCCAGCGCGGTCATGGCCGGCATGTGCGGTTCGACATAGTCGGGGTCCGCCGTCATGACGTCGCGTATCGCGGTATCCGCGGGATCGCGCCCGCCGCCCACCACGCGGTTCATGACATCGCGTTCGGTAAAAATGCCGACAAGGCGGCCATCGTCCACCACCAGCACGGCACCGATCTTGCGCTCGACCATCCGCTTGACCGTCTGCCGAACGCTGTCTTCTGGAGAAACAAGCACGAGATCCTGCTTGTGCGCGATAACGTCCGGCACAATGCGCTTTATTGTCATAGGCTTACTCCCCGCAACGGTTGAATTAATCCGCCCGCCTTCTGGCGTTAACGGCCCATCCGCTGTTTTTTCTTTTCATAATACACAATAGAGCGGCCAAGGTCAGCGCCAATCCCCGTCCGGCAAATCAGTGGCAAAGCCACGCCGGCCGCCCGCAAAAGCGCTAAAGAGGTGACGCGGCGGTGCAAGCCATGTTAATCGGGGCAGCCCCCTGCCCTTAAGACGGGGGGAGCAACCGAGTACCAGGGCTGATGCAGACATTCCTTGAATTCGAGAAGCCGATCGCCGAGCTGGAAGGCCGGATCCGCGACCTGAAGTCTCTCGACGGGACCAGTGCACATGATGTGAGTGTCAGCGATGAGGTGCGCGCGCTGGAGGACAAGGTCCACAAGCTGCTGCGCCAGACCTACGCCAAGCTGACCCCGTGGCAGAAGGTGATGGTGGCACGCCACCCCTCCCGCCCGCACTGCCTCGATTATATCGACCAGTTGATCGACGATTTCGTGCTGCTGGCCGGCGACCGCCTTTATGGCGAGGACGAAGCCGTGATCGGCGGCCTCGGCCGCCTCAACGGCCGGTCGGTGATGGTGATCGGCCTTGAGAAGGGCAACGATACCGCCAGCCGCGTGAAGCATAATTTCGGCATGGCCAAGCCCGAGGGCTACCGCAAGGCCCAGCGCCTGATGCGCATGGCCGACCAGTTCGGCCTGCCGATCATCACGCTGGTGGACACTGCCGGTGCCTATCCGGGCATCGCCTCGGAAGAGCGCGGCCAGGCGGAGGCGATTGCCGCTTCCATCCAGACCTGCCTTCGCGTGGGTGTGCCGATCGTCTCCGTCATCCTCGGCGAAGGTGGCTCCGGCGGCGCGATTGCGATCGCGACGGCTGACCAGATCATCATGCTCGAGCATTCGGTCTATTCCGTCATCTCGCCGGAAGGCTGCGCCTCCATCCTGTGGCGCGCCGGCGACAAGGCGCAGGAAGCTGCCCAGGCCATGCGCCTGACCGCGCAGGACCTGAAGGAAATGGGCGTTATCGACACCATCATCGACGAGCCGGTGGGCGGCGCCCATCGTGACGTCAAGAGTGCGATTGCTGCTGTGGGCGCCTCTATCAGCGCCGCTATCGACAGCCTGTCGGGCAAGGATGCCGACAAGCTAAAGAAGCAGCGCCGCGACAAATATCTGGCAATGGGCCGCCCGGCCCCCTGATTGCCCGCAACAGACAAACAAAAAGCCCCGGACGATAGTGATATCGCCCGGGGCTTTTTGTTTGTGCGCGTACCGTCTGCGGGGCGGCAGCTCAATGAGCAGGCGGCGCCTCGGCGGACGGATCGTGCTTGGGTTTGCGCAGGATAAAGACCAGCGGGATCATGGCGAAGAAGACGAAGGCCAGATAACGGAAGTTATCGAGATAAGCCAGGGTCTGCGCCTGCTGGCCGAGGATGGCGGCCGCTTTGGCCTGCGCCGCGGCGAATGCCTCCGCCACCGCATAGCCTTGCGCCTGGAACGCCCCCTGAAGGTTGGCGACCATGGTGTTCCAGGCCGGATTATACTCGCTGGCACGATGGACCAGCATGTTCTGGTGCACCTGGGTGCCACGGGCAAGCTGGGTAATCAGCAGCGCAATGCCGACGCTGCCGCCAAGGTTGCGCGACAGGTTGATGATAGCCGAGGCTGCGTTGCTCTTCTCCCTGGGGATGCCGATATAGGCCATCGAGGTGATGGGGATGAAGAGGAAGCCGAGACCCGCCGCCTGGATCAGGCGGCAGAGCGCCACGCTGGCATAATCCGCATCCAGCGACAGGTGGCTGGTGAGCAGAAGCCCGGAGGCCGAGACGACAAGACCGAAACCGATAAGCAGGCGCGCATCGACCTTGCCGGTAAGGCGCCCGACGATGGGCATCAGTACGATGAGGATGGCGCCGCCCGGCGAGATGACGAGGCCGGCATCGGTAGCGGTGTAACCGAGGAGCGCCTGCACGAACTGCGGCAGCAGCGAGGTCGACCCCAGCAGCACGAAGCCGAGCAGGAACATCATGATGTTCGCCATGGCGAAGTTGCGGTTCTTGAGCAGCCGCAGATCGACGATGGGATCATCGCGATCCAGCACCCAGAGTACGAAATAACCAAGGCACAGGAAGGTCAGCAGTGCGCACACCACGATAAGCGGCGAGGAGAACCAGTCTTCCTCCTGCCCCTTGTCGAGCATGACCTGCAAGGCACCGAAGCCGACGGCCAGCAGTGTGAAGCCGAGATAATCGACCTTGAGGCCGTCACGCTTGTAGCGCTCGCGCATCTCCACCAGATGGGGCGGGTCTTCCACCACGGCACTGGCGACGAAGAACAGGATGATGCTGACCGGGATGTTGATCAGGAAGATCCAGTGCCAGCTGAAATTGTCGGTGATCCAGCCGCCGAAAGTCGGGCCGACGGCGGGCGCCACGACCACGGCCATGCCGTAGATGGCAAAGGCCATGGCGCGCTTGGCCGGCGGAAAGGCATCCGACAGGATGGCCTGGGCCGCCGGTTGCAGGCCGCCACCGGTCAGGCCCTGGATGGCACGGGCGATGATGAGGATATAGAGCGTCGGCGAGATACCGCAGGCCAGCGATGACAGACCGAAGCCCACGATACACATCAGGAAGTAGCGCTTGCGGCCCAGCACCTGCGACAGCCAGCCGGAGATCGGCAGGATGATGGCGTTGGTGACCAGATAGGCCGTCAGGATCCATGTCGACTGCGACTGGCCGGCCGAGAGCGAGCCGGCGATATGCGGCAGGGCCACATTCGCAATCGAGAGATCCAGCACTTCCATGAACGCGGCCATGGCCACGACCGGAGCGATCAACCAGGGATTGACCGCCTTCTTTCCGGCCGGAGCCGCCACCGCGTCCTGCGTCGTCGCTGACATGGGTTGCTGTCCGCTTACTTGCGCTGCGGATCGACGGAGACGTCGACCACCGGCGCGACCGAGAAACCGAGGCCGAGCGGCTGCTCCGGCAGCTCGTCAAACACGATCTTGACCGGTACGCGCTGCACTACCTTCACGAAGTTGCCGGTGGCATTCTCCGGCGGCAGCAGGGAGAAATAGGGGCCGCTGCCGCGCTGGATGCTGTCGACATGGCCGGCGTATTTCTTGCCCGGATAGGCGTCGATCTCGATTTCGACCGGCTGGCCCGGACGCATGTCGGTCAGCTGGGTTTCCTTGAAATTGGCGACCACCCAGGGCGTGCCGACAACAAAGGCACTGACCTTCTGGCCCGCGCTGACCACGTCGCCCGGATTGATCTGGCGATTGGTGATAACGCCATCTTCCGGAGCGGTGATGGTGGTGCGCTGCAGGTCAAGCTCGGCCTTGTCGAGCGCGGCCTTGCTGGATTTGACCTGGGCCTGGGCGGCCTTGACCTCGGCCTGCGCGAGCGCGATCTGCTGCTCGCTGGTCTGGGCGGAGCGCAGCTGGGCGCGGGCAACAGCAACCTGCGCCTCACCGGCCTTCACGGCGCTGTTGGCAGCAACGAGCCTGGCCGCAGCCGAGCGGGCATCGGCATCCGCGGAATCCAGCTTCTGCTTCGAGGCAGCGCTGGTGACGCTCAGTTCCTGGTAGCGCTTGGCATCGCGCGCCGTCTGGCCGGCAACGGCACTGGCGGCGGTGACATCGGCCTTGGTCTGGGCGAGCGAGGCTTCCGCCACATCGACATTGTGCTGGGCTTCGGCCAGCGAGGCGTCGGTGGTGATTTCGATCAGCGACAGGTTGGCCTGGGCCTTGACCAGCGCCGCCTCGGCGGAAAGCTCGGACGCCTGGGCGGTATCGCGGGCAATCAGGTAGTCGGCCGGATCGATCTCGGCCAGCACGTCGCCCTTCTTGACCTGCTGGTTATCGGTGATGTGGACAGCAAGGACAGTGCCCCCGACAAGCGGGCGCAGATCGACGACATTGCCTTCGGTAAAGGCATCGTCGGTATCTTCCTTGCCATGGCCCAGCCACCACAAAAGGCCCCCGCCAATCACGATAACGGCCAGAACGACGGAAAGAATGAGACGTCGGCGCGACGACCCTTTGCCGCCCGCGCCCTGCTGATCGCTCATCACACTTTCTCCAAAATCACCTGAAAAGCGCCCGCGTCAGGGGCAGGCAAGGAATGTGAACTGAACTGTTCAGTTCAATGTTGTGGGGAATTTGCTCTGCGTCCTATCATGACGTCAAGTAAAGCCCGGACCCGCATTGTGAAACGTCACACACAACCCAGCATTACCGCCCCGGACCAACCGCTGGCGGATGATATTGATGCCGATACCCCGGACGACAAGGCTCGCAGCATTCTGGTGGCGGCCGCCAGCATCTTTCGCGCCCAGGGATATGGCGGCACCAGCATGGATGCCGTGGCCCATCAGGCCGGTGCTTCCAAGGCGACCGTCTACGCCCATTATGGCAGCAAGGCCGAGCTGTTCGGCGCGGTGATCGAGTATGAATCGCGCAAGCACACCCTCTCGCTCGGGCCGCACAAACCGGGGGAAACCGCCTTTCAGCGGCTGTTCCATCTTGCGACCCGCATCACCGACAAGCTGCGCGAGCCGCAGACGCTCGAGCTTTACCGGGCCGTGCTTTCAGAGGCCGGGCGCTTTCCCGAACTCGGCCAGATCTTCTACGACGCCGCCATCCGGCGCGCCCGGGCCCGCATGACGCAGGAAATGGCCGGGCTGATGGAAGCGGGCGTGCTGAAGCCGGGCGATGCGGCGGAAGCCGCCTTCTATTTCTCCGCCATCGTGCGCGGCGACCTGCACCTCAAGCATCTGATGAACATCGACATGCCTGGCAGCCCCGAACAGGACAGCTCCCGGGCGAAACGCTCGGTAGAGGTCTTCCTCGCCGCCTTCGGCACCGAAGGGGCGGCTGACCGCACGCTGTGCTGAGCCAGACAAGAAAAAACCCGGCGTCGAGATGACGCCGGGTTTTCATGATCATGCCGCGATGGCTTTCGACCCGCCCTCAGAGGCTGGCGGAAACCCACTCGCTGAGCTGCGCCTTCGGCAGCGCGCCGATCTTGGCGGCGGCAGCCTCACCACCCTTGAACAGGATGAGAGTGGGGATACCACGCACGCCATAACGGGTCGGCGTCATCGGGTTATCGTCGACATTGAGCTTGGCGATGGTGACCTTGTCGCCGAGTTCGGTGGAGAGATCCTCCAGAATCGGGGCAATGGCCTTGCAGGGGCCGCACCATTCGGCCCAGAAATCGACCAGCACCGGGCCAGAGGCCTTCAGCACGTCGCTCTCGAAGCTGTCGTCGCTAACATGGATGATGTTGTTGCTCATCCCATCCTCCTTGGCGGAACACCTGATCCCTGGGGCGGAGGTCAGGTTCCGGAACACTGGTGTCGCGGCACTCTAGGCCGCAGAAGTTTGGCGGGTCAAGCGCCGCTCCCCCTAGACATAGGCGGTGCGCGGATACGCCCCTGTGAAGCGGATCACGCGCAAACCGGCACTATCCTTATGGCAGTCCTCAAGGTGAGCCAACGCACCCTCAACCGAGGGCACGGGCCATGACGTCGGCAAGGCGGCTGGCAAAAGCCACCGGATCAGCCGGCGGCTCGCCCTCCTGGATGCGGGCCTGGTCGAGCAGGAGCTGCACAGGACCGGCAAGGGCCGTGGCGGCCCCGTCGCGCACCGCGCCGGCGGCAAGCGCACGGATCAGGGCATGGCGGGGATTGATCTCCAGCACGCGCGGCACGGCGGCTTCCAGCTGCTTGTGCTGGCGCAGCAGGCGGGCAAGGTGCATGTCCATGTCCCCCTCCTCTGCCACCAGACAGCAGGCGCTCTCGGTCAGGCGCTCGGAAACCCGCACGTCCTTGACCGTCTCGCCCAGCGTGTCGCGGATGACGGCGATGAGGGCCGAAATCTCGTCTTCCGGCGCGGCATCCGGCTTCTTCTGATCCTTGCCCGGCTCCTCGATTTCCTTGATAGCGCCAAGGTCGGCCGAACCGCGGGTCACGGACTTCAGCGGCTTGCCGCCCATCTCCTGCACCGCGTTGGTCCAGAACTCGTCGACCGGGTCGGCCAGCAGCAGCACTTCCACGCCGCGGGCACGGAAGCCCTCAAGCTGGGCACTGCGGCCGAGCGTATCGATATCGTCGCCGGTGATGAAATAGATGGCCTCCTGGCCTTCCTTCATGCGGGCGACATACTCGGCAACACTGACCAGCCCCTCGCCCGCGGTAGAGCGGAAGCGGATGACCTTGAACAGATCCTCGCGCCGGGCCGGGTCGTCATGCAGGCCTTCCTTGAGAACGGCGCCGAAATTCTCCCAGAAGGTGGCATAGCCTTCGGCATCGGCCTCCGCCTTGCGGGCAAGGTCGCCCAGCACGCGCTTGACGAGGCCGGCGCGGATCTTCGCCACCACCGGATTGGCCTGCAGCATCTCGCGCGAGATGTTAAGCGGCAGGTCCTCGCTGTCGATGACGCCGCGCAGGAAGCGAAGCCAGGGCGGCACCAGCCCCTCGGCCTTGTCGGTGATGAAGACCCGGCGCACATAGAGCTTCACATGATGCTCGCGCTTGGGATCGTAGAGATCGAACGGCTTCATGCCGGGGATGTAGAGCAGGCCGGTATATTCGAGCACACCTTCGGCCCGCCAGTGGATGGTCTCCCATGGAGCGGCGAAGTCATGCGACACATGGCGGTAGAACTCGCCATACTGCTCTTCGGTGATCTCGCTGCGCGAGCGGGTCCAGAGCGCGGAAGCACTGTTGAGCGTCTCTTCCGCCTCGCCCTCGCCGAACTTCACCGGCAGGCCGATATGGTCGGAATATTTGCGCACGATGTGCTGCAGGCGCGTGCGGTCGAGGAACTCCTCCTGCCCTTCCTTGAGGTGCAGGGTGATGCGGGTGCCGTCGACGGCCTCCTCGCTCTCGCCGATGGTAAAGCCGCTGCGGCCATCCGAGCTCCACAGCCAGGACTGGCTTTCGCCGGCGCGGCGGGAAAGCACCGAGACCTTGTCTGCCACCATGAAGGCGGCATAGAAGCCAACACCGAACTGGCCGATGAGGCTCACATCCTTCTTGGCATCGCCGGTCAGCTTCTCGGCAAAGGCGCCGGTGCCGGAGCGGGCGATGGTACCGAGATTTTCCACCAGCTCATCGCGGCTCATGCCGATGCCGTTATCGGCAACCGTGAGCGTGCGGGCGGCGGTATCAACCGTCAGGCGCACCGCATAACCGCCATCGGCGGCAAGGGCATGTTCGGTTAGCGCCAGATGGCGGCGCTTGTCGCAGGCGTCCGACGCGTTGGAAATCAGCTCGCGGAGGAAAACCTCCTTCTCGCTGTAAAGCGCGTTGGCGACGATATCGAGCAGGCGGCTGACCTCAGCCTGAAAGGAGAGCGTTTGCTCGGTCATCTGACCTGTTTTCCTTTTTTGATGGGTTCAGTTGACGGCCCGGCAAGGCGGGACAGAGCCCCGGCCCGACCGGTATATTCCGGCCTGATATGTGGCAAGAGAGCAGCCTCATGCAAGAGGGGCAGACGGGCGGAGTGCAGTCCGCCTGCTCCGGGCATCAAGGCTGCACCAGTTGCCCCAGATCGAGATTATTGACGATCAAGGCGCCATCCGCCCTGGCACTGAGATCAAACTGCCGCGCCGGGAGCCCGCCCACGGTCGTCTGCTTGCCGAGCGTCATCAACAGACTGAAAATCGGCATGATGTCCTTTATCTTGGGATCGCTGTCCGCCGCCTTGGTCAAGGCGGCGACCATCTCATCTAGGCCGCGGATGGTGAAGGTGCCGTCCCCGACAAATCCGTGCCGGGCGTCTGCGTCCAGATGCGCCGAAGCAGAGCCGTTGAGACCAACAGCCGGTGCCTCCACTTGCACCCGCTCAAGCGCAAGACCGGTCTGCGCCTTGCTCAACGGCGCCTTGAACGGCGTTAAATCCATATCTTTCAATGGCCTGCCGCTCTCCAGCTGGCCGTGGGTCGAGCGGCTCAGCTGTTGCAGCAGATCGTACATCGGCAGGGCGGACAGGCTGAAATCGAGATGCAGTTCGGACGGCAGATAACCTGCCACCTCCTGCGGGACGCCACTCACCGAAAAACCTTCCATCACCAGCTTGCCCTCACCCGCGAGGCTATTGATGGTCTTGCCGCTGACATCGCTGACGGCACGCACCGCGCCGAAACTGACCCGGATGCCTCCGGGACCCTCGACATGCAGGCCAGTGATGGCAGCCTCCGAGTGACCGCTTCCCGCCGGGTCATCCCCAATGCGTAGTCTGAGGAGAGTGTCCAGAACAGGCAGCAACGCTCCGGAGACCGTGGCGGGATCCATCGGCCGGGTCAGCACCAGCTTGGCGAACGAACCCAACGTCTCGGCGACATGCTTCTGCTCCTCGAGCGAAATTGGGGTGGGGATATGAAATTCATCGTTTGAGCCGGCACTTTGCCAGCCCAGATCGACCCGCTTGTCCTCCGGACCGGCAATGTGAAGTTCGCCCGCCTCTGCCGACCGGCTGCGTGTGAGCGTGCGCAAATCCGGTGAGACTTCGACATTCCAGCGAATGGCACCAATGGCGCCATTGGCCGGCGGCTCATCGCCGGACGAAACAACGGTGGCCCCGTCCAGTTGAAGATCGAAATGCGAGAACCACGCAGTGGCGTCCGACCAATGAGCGCCTAGCACTCCACCCTTGATCTTGCCGCGCCCCACCTCTTCCCCACGGGACCGCAAGGTAAAGCCCTCGGGCATCTTCAGGCTGAGATTGTAGCCGTCCGCTTCCGGTGTGACATGGCCGGTGATCGGGTCGAACATGATCTCGGCCTCAATCGCGGTCGTTCCGAGCTGGACACGGACATCGCCAAGACCGACATCGAAACCATCGCCAACACGCACCAACGACGGTGGATCGTTAAAGCTGACCGGCACGCCAAGCGTCAGGGAGAGCGCGCCCGGCAGGGTCTTTTGCAGCTTGTCGCCCAGAGGATCGGTCTCGGGATTATGGACGGCGCAACCTGCAACGAGAGCACCAAGAGCCAGCGCAAGAATGAAACCTGCGGTACGGCCCGCGGCGTTGGTAACATTCCCGTTTCCAGCCATCACCCATGGTGCGATCCGCCCCATCTTTTGCATCCCCTTCAATCGCCTCAACTTTCAGTTGCTACAAAAACCACAGCAACACAAAGCTTTGCAAGGGGCAGGCATCCAGAGCCGTCACTGAAGCATGAGCACGCCGAGATCAACACCGTTGATGGTGAGGGCACCGTCGGGGGAGGCCTTGAGGTCGTACTGGCGGGCCGGTTTGCCGCCGACCGTCGTCTGCTTGCCGACAGCGGCAATGATGCTGACGGCCGGGACGAGTTTTGCCATTCGGGGATCGCGGTCAGCGGCTTTGGAGAGGGCGGCTACCGCCTCGTCCAGTCCGCGGATGGTAAGGGTGCCGCCACCCAGAACGCCATGCGGCGCGGCCTCGTTGAGGTCGGCGGAGCCGGCACCGGAAATGCCGAGCGCCGGCGCCTCCCCCTGCAGCCGGTCGACCGTTATGCCGGTCTCGGCCTTCATCAGCGGGTCGAGGAATGGCGCGGGGTCCATATCCTTGAGCGGAGCCCCGCTCTTGACTTGGGCATGCAACGAGCGACTGAGCTGCTGCATCAGGTCATAGGCCGGCACGGGCGAAACGCTGAAATCGAGATGCAGTTGGGAAGGGACATAAGGCGATAGCTCGGCAGGTGCACCGGCCAGCGATACCCCTTCGGCCGCCAGCTTCACCAGCGCCCCCAGCCGGTTGAGGGTCTTGCCATCGACATTACTGGCACTCGCGAGGCGGGAGACATTCAGGCGCAGCCCGTCGGGCCCTTCGACCTTCAGCCCGGCGATGGTGTTTTGCGAGTGGCCGGCACCAGCAGGGTCGTTGCCGGAGCGCAGCTTCAGCATCAGGTCGAGCAGCGGCAGCAGCACGCCGGAGACGGTTTCCTTGTCCATCGTGCGCGACATCAGCGGGTCCGAGAAATAATTCATCAGCTCGCCGATATGCTTCTGCTCCTCCTGGGCCAGCGGCTTGTCGATGCGATAATCATCACTGGCGTCGATGGATTGCCAGCCAAGGCCGAGCTGCTTGCCGTCGCGACCGGAGATCCGCAGATCGCCCGGTCCGGCCGACCGGGTGCGCTTGACCGAGCGCAGGTCGGCAGCGGCGTCGACAGACAGAGAAACCGGACCGATGGTGCCCGCCACTGCCGGCAGGGTGCGACTGGCAGCAAGCGCAACGCCGCCGAGTTTGAGGTCGAGGCGCGAGATGAAGGCGGAGGCTGCCGACCAATGCAGCGAGAGGCTCCCGCCCTTGATCTGTCCGTGGCCGAGCACATCACCGCCGGAGAGCAGGGTAAAATCCTTGGGCAGGGTAAGATCGAGAATATAGCCGTCCTTGCCAGGGGTCAGATGGCCGGTAATGGGGTCGAAGCCGACCTCGACACGGGAGGCATCGGTGCCGATCTCGGCGCGCACATCGGCAAGCCCGACATCGAAGCCGTCGCCCGCCGGGATGAGGGACGGCGATTCAACGAAGCGCAGCGGCACGCCGAGCGTCAGGGACAGGGCGCCGGGCAGATTTTTCTGCAGCGCGTCGCGCATGGTGTCCGCATCGAGCGCATGGGCCGGCCCCGCCGCCGAAGCGAAGACCAGGGCGGCCAGCAGGCTCAGACCGCAGGCCCGCCGCACGGCGCGCATCCCCTTGCCCCAGCCCTTTGCCGACCATGATGCCAATTGCCACATCCCCCTTGCACAGCCGGGCCTGCGGCCCCATTTCGCAGATGCTCACAAAATGACGCCAACACAAAGGCTTGCAAGGGGCCGGCCGGCGTTTTTTTGAGGGCAGCCGCAATATATTGTGTCACGGCCCTTGTCATAGACAACGGCTTGTTAGAAACTTCGATGGTCCTTCGGCTATCAGCGCTTCAGGTGCAGATTTCGTGACCCTTTCGGATCACATCGCCGACAAGAGCCGGGTGGTGGCCGTTCTGGGGCCAACCAATACCGGAAAGACGCACCTCGCCATCGAGCGGATGCTGGGCCACAGCTCCGGCATGATCGGATTTCCGCTCCGGCTGCTGGCACGCGAGAATTACGACAAGATTTGCCGTCTGCGCGGGGCGCAGAATGTGGCGCTGGTGACCGGCGAAGAACGCATCATCCCGCGCGGCGCCCGCTACTGGGTGTGCACGGTCGAATCCATGCCGGTCGACCGGGCGGTGTCCTTTCTGGCCGTCGATGAAATCCAGCTCGCCGCCGACCCCGAACGCGGCCACATCTTTACTGACCGGCTGCTGAATGCCCGCGGTCTTGCCGAAACCATGTTCCTCGGCTCCGACACCATGCGGCCGATCATTCGCCGGCTGGTACCGGGTGTGGAGTTCATCAGCCGTCCGCGCCTTTCCTCCCTGACCTATGCCGGCCAGAAGAAGATGACCCGCCTGCCGCCCCGCTCGGCGGTGGTGGCCTTCTCTGCCAGCGATGTCTACGCCATTGCCGAGCTGATGCGGCGCCAGCGCGGCGGCACCGCCGTGGTGCTGGGCGCGCTCAGCCCGCGTACCCGCAACGCGCAGGTCGAGATGTATCAGGCCGGCGAGGTGGATTACCTCGTCGCTACCGACGCCATCGGCATGGGCCTCAACATGGATGTCGACCATGTGGCCTTCGCCCGCATGGTAAAGTTCGACGGTTTTGCTCCGCGCCAGCTCATGCCGATGGAAGTGGGCCAGATTGCCGGGCGCGCCGGCCGCCACATGAATGACGGCACCTTCGGCACCACCGAGGATGTCGGCCCGCTCGACGCCGAACTCATCCAGCGCGTCGAGGAACATGAGTATGACGTGCTGCGCCAGATAGTATGGCGCAACAACGAGCTGGATTTCCGCTCGGTAGCCGGCCTGCTGCGCAGCCTGGAGCGCCGGCCGCCGGATGGCGAGCTGATGATCCGCCGGCGCGATGCCGACGATCATGCCGCCCTTGGCGTGCTGGCCGACACCCCGCTCATCCGCAACTTCGCCACCAACAAGGCCGCCATCCGCCTGCTGTGGGAAGTGTGCCAGATCCCCGACTTCAGCAAGGTGATGTCGGACGAGCATGCGCGCCTGCTGGGCCGCATCTACGAACATCTGATCCAGGGCGACGGGCGCCTGCCAGAAGACTGGGTCTCCCGCCTCGTCTCCCGGCTGGACCGTACGGAAGGCGATATCGATGCCCTTGTCGGCCGCATCGCCCATATCCGCACCTGGACTTACATCTCCCACCGCGGCACCTGGCTGGACGACAGCAAGGGCTGGCAGGAGAAGACCCGCGCCATTGAAGACCGGCTGTCGGACGCGCTGCACAGCCGCCTGACCGAGCGGTTTGTCGACCGCCGCTCCGCCATGCTGGTGAGGCGCCTTGCCAGCGGCGCGACCCTTCTGGGCCATGTGACGGAAGATGGCGAAGTGCAGGTAGAGGGCGCACGCGTCGGCCAGCTTGCCGGTTTCCGTTTCGAGCCGGAGAGCGGCAATCTGGGCGAGGATGAGCGCGCCGTGCTGGCCGCGGCCCGGCGCATCCTGAAAGACGAGATCAGCGGGCGTGTTCGCGCCCTGCAAACCGCCGGGGACGATGCCTTCACCCTGGCAGCCACCGGCCAGATCGAGTGGCAAAGCGTACCGGTGGCCCGTCTCGTGGCCGGCGACGATGTGCTGGCGCCGCGGGTGCAGGTGCTGGACAGCGCCCTGTTCGAAAGCGGGCAGAGCGACAAGATCAGGGACCGGCTGCAAAGCTTCGTGCTGCGCTGGGTACGCCGCCGGCTGGAGCCGCTGTTTGCCCTTGATGAGGCGCAGCGCAGCGACGCCCGCCTCGGCGGCGCGGGGCGCGGCCTTGCCTATCAGCTGGTGGAGGGGCTCGGCACCCTCGCCCGCTTTGCCGATGGCGATCCGGCAGGGCATGTGGAAAAGGCGGACCGGGCGATCCTCACCAAACTCGGGGTGCGGTTCGGGCGCAAATCCATCTGGGTGGCGAGCCTGGTAAAGCCGGCTGCGGCAGAAGCACGGGCGCTGCTGTGGGCCGTCAACAACGGGCTTGCCTTGCCGGCGCCGGTGCCGCAGCCGGGCCGTGTTTCCGCGCCGCGCGTCGAGGCGGTGCCGGATGCCTTTTATGAAGCCTGCGGCTATATGGCGGTCGGCCGGCTTGCCGTGCGCATCGATGTGCTGGAGCGCACGGCCGGCGACATTGCCGAGCGTGCCAAGGACGGCCCCTTTGCCACGCCGGTCGAGCTGGCAAGCCGCATCGGCGGCCGGGCCGAAGATGTGGAAGCGCTGCTGCGCAGCCTTTCCTTCAAACAGGTTCAGGCCGAAGACGGCAGCCAGCGCTGGCGGCGCCGGCGCCGCAGCGAGCCCCAGAGACCGCGCCAGGTAGCAGGGACAAAGCCCGGCGCGCCCAAACCCGCCCTCGTGGCCCGCAGCCTGCGCGGACGGGAAGAGTCGCCCTTTGCAGTTCTAAAACAACTGATGACTGCCGGAGGGCGTTAACGAAGTGCTATAATCCGAACTCCAAGGAGGTGTAGCCCTTGACCCACCACACAGCGTTCGATTTCGACCGCACTACTTCCATCTCTCCACTGTCGGGCCAGCGCCCGAGCGATCGCCTCGACAAGTGGCTCTGGCACGCGCGCTTCTTCAAGAGCCGGTCCCTTGCCAGCAAGCTGTGCAACAGCGGCAAGATCCGGATCGACGGCGTCGTGGTGACCAAGGCGCATTACCAGGTAAGGCCCGGCCAGGTTCTGACCTTCGTACAAGGCAACCACATCCGCATCGTCCGCGTCAGCGGCATTCCCGAACGGCGCGGCCCGGCCCTGGAAGCGCAACTTTTTTACGATGATCTCGACCCGCCCGGTGTCGACAACTTCGTGCCGGCCACGCTGGTCTGACAAGACCGGCAGGGGCACGCAGGCCTGAGATTGTCCTGACCTGACCCAAGGCTGTCCCGGCCCCTGCGGGCTTGCGGGAACGGCCCTTGAGGTAAGTTACGCGGTTTTGACGGCCCCCTCCGGAGCCAGAAATTCCGCCAGCGGCTGGTGTACGGCCTCAGCCTCCTCCGCCTTCAGCTCCCAGTCCCGCGCCCGGGCGGCATCGCCTTTTTCTGCGCGCTCCAGCGCGGCCATCAGCCTGTAGCTGCGCGGCCCCGGCGTACTCGCCACTGCACGCTCCAGATGTCGACGTGCCGCCGCCCAGTCTTCAGCCGACAGCGCCGCTTCACCGACAGCAAAATCGCTCTCCACCGATCCGGAATTGATGCCCGCCAGCCGGCGGAAGCGCGCCAGCTTTTCTGCCTCCGTCTCCCCCGGCGACAGGGAGGCAAAAGCCTCTGCCAGTTCCGGTGCGGGCTTCTTGCGCCAGGCAAGCTCGATGACCTTGTTCGCCTGCTTGAGGTTGCCCTCCGACGCCAGCGACCGCGCATAGGCCGCCACCGCAGGGCCAAAGGTGCGTGCGATCTCATACGCTTCGCGCAGCAGTTCATGTGCCCGCTTGCGGTCATGCGCCTCGGCGGCAAGGCGCGCGCGCGTCATCAGCACGCGGGCCAACTGCTCCTGACCTTCGGCCTTGCCGATGGCGTTGTTGTCCATCGCACGGCGCATGGTGGCTTCCGCGCCGATGAAATCGCCGGTACGGACCTGAAGATCAAACAGCGAGCGATGCGCCCAACCCGCCTTGGGCTGAAGATCGCGTGCCCGCACGGCAAGGCTGATGGCGCGGTTGGTATCGCCAGCCCGCAGGGCCTGCTGCATGAGGCCGCGCACACCGAGGAAGGCGGTATCTTCCTTCTCCGCCATACGCTCGAAGAAGGTGGCGGCGCTTTCCTCGTCACCGGCGAGCTGGGCCGTCTGCGCCTGCAAAAGCAGGCTCAGCGGCTCGCCCGGAATGGCGGAATTGGCGCGGCGGGCATAATGGCGCGCCTGCTCCACGTCGCCGGCGGCAACCGCAACCAGCCCCTGATTGACCGCCTCGAAACCCTTGCGCTGGCGCCGCGTGGTGCGGCGGCGGCCGAAGATGCCGGGCAGGTCCAGAAGCTCGCGCCACCAGCGGTAAAGAATGGCGGCAACAGCAATGACGACAACCGCCACCACGGCCCCCAGCAGCAGCGGGAAGCCGACGATGTAGCCGCCCCAGTGCACCTCGACGCTGCCGGGGTGGTCCACCAGCCACAGCACGATGGCGATAAGCACCGCCACCTTGATGAAGAACCAGACTGACCTGCGTAGCATTGCCGTGTCCTGCCCCTTGTCTTTACTTGCGCCCGCGTTCGGGGAGCCCGCCGGGTTGATCAGTCAGCTGCGCCGGTAAGGCGCGACAGCGCGATGTCAGACATCGTGCGCTGCGCGGCATCGACGGCGAGACGGTCCTGCGCGGTCTTGAGCCACCCGGCCGCTGCCTCTGCCGGCGGTCCGGAGAGCTCCTGCAGCGCAGAGACGGCACCGGCAAGATCGGCCGCGTTGAGGCGCGACTCCGTCCGCGCGATCACGCCGCGCACGCTCTCGCCATGATCCTCGCCCGGCTCAAGCCGGATGGAGACGAGGCCAGAGACGGTATCGAGCGTCTTCTGCCACCACGGGCGGTCATCGCCGGCCGTTGCCGCGATGATGGCCGGG
Source organism: Radicibacter daui (assembly GCA_030657355.1). GTDB lineage: Bacteria > Pseudomonadota > Alphaproteobacteria > Radicibacterales > Radicibacteraceae > Radicibacter > Radicibacter daui. The sequence goes on along the minus strand of CP131056.1, from coordinate 946,899 downwards.
ATGGTGGCGCGGAAGCCGTCCCGCAGGTCATCCAGCGTGGGCACGCCGCTTTCGGCATAAGCCTGAAGCGTCTCCAGCGGGGCGGTGAAATCCGCATCCTCTCCCACCAGCGCCGCCATATTGGCGAGCGCCTTGTCGTAAGGATCGGCCGTTTCCAGCGACTGGCCCACCTTGAGCGCGGCATAGAGCACCGCCTCGTTGGCGAGGTTGTCGTGCAACTGGTCTGCCAGCTGCTGCTCCGCAACGCCAAGCCGCTCGCTCACCCGGCGCATTCCTTCGTCGAGGTCGCTGATATCCTTGCCCTGACGGCCCTGCATGTCCTGCATGCTGGCGACCGTGGCGGTGAGCTTGGTCACGCTCTCGATATCCACCTTGCCAAGGGCGGCGGTAAATTCCTGCAGGCTGCGCTCGGCAGCGGCCAGACGGCCTTCCATCGCCTGAAGGCGCGTGGCGGTATCGGCCGGCAACGAGGCTGCGCTCTCCTGCGCCAGCTTGAGCTCGCCCCCGATCTGCTGGAGCGAGGAGGCCAGATCGCTGACCTTGCCGGAGAGCACACCGAGGGCGGCCGGATCGGCACTGGCCTTGAGGGTCGCCACCTCGCCCTCCAGCGCCCTGATGCGGGCGGAAGGATCGGGCCCCAGCAGCTTTTCCGCCGGGCCGGACCCGATGGCGGCGCCAACGGGTCCCCGCAGATGCGGCAAGGCAAGCGCGATCACGGCCACCACAAGTGCCAGAACAGCGACGACACCCGGGAAAGCACTGCCACCCCGGGCCGGAGCGGCAGCGGCAGTCGCTGCAGAATCACTGGCAGAGGAGTTTGTCTTTGCCGGAGCCGGCGCTGGCTTTTCCACCGGCTTTTCGGCGGCGGCCTTTTCGGGAGCCGGCTTCGGCGGGTTCGCGCTTTCCTGACTGGTCTTCATCTCGGGGGAACCGGGGTCCTTTTCCTTCGTCGTATCTACCGGCGTCGTCCTGACCGGCCCGGCGGGCAGTGCGATGGCGGGTTTCTCCTCACCCGCAGGCATATCGCCGTCGGTCTTCGCCAGTAGGGCGGCGTCGACGCCGGTGATGCCGTTGGCGGCAGCGGCGGCGAGAATGTCGCCATGGCGCACCACCGGAATGCGGCCAGCCTTCTTCCAGTACTGGATGGTGGTCACCGGAGCGCCGAGCTTCTTGGCCATCGGGCGAATGCCGCCGAAGGCCTCGATGATCGCTTCGGTGGTGGCGGCACGCTGGCCGTCGCCCGAAGCCGTGCCGGCGGAATGATCCTGCATCGCTCCTGCTCCCCGCTCCCTTCTGCCGGCCTCCGGGCCGTTATGTCCTTGCCCGGCTCAGGCCAGACCCGCAGCCAGCACCTGCTGAAGCGCAGGCAGATCAGGCTGCGCTGCCGTAACGACGCCTGCCCAGCCCAGCCCCCGCAAGGCGGCGGCCACCGCAGGGCTCAGGCAATAGGCCGTCAACGCGCGGCAGCAGTCCTCAATCCGGTACAACTCGGTCAAGCGTACAAAGCTTTGGGCCGTACGGGGAGAAAAAAACGTCGCAGCATCCAGCCTTTTCGTACGCAAATCTTCCAGAACCACCTCCGGAAAGCGCGTTGCCTGTACTGCCTCGTACAGCACCTGACGGCGCATCTGGAAGCCTCGCGGCTCGAGCAGCGCCGCAAGATCCCCCGCCCGTACGGAAGCGGCAGGATGAAAGAGCGCGCCTGCCGTCGGGTCGAGACGCTGCTGCACCAGCGCCGCCAGGGCGCTGACATCGCCGCCGGCGCTCTCCACCGCGCCGAAGCCGAGGCCGGTAGCTTCCGCCGCGCTGCCGGCCCCGACGGCAAGCACCGGCAGGTCCCGCCGGTCCGTGAGTGCCGCCAGTGCACGGATGCCGTTGGCGCTGGTGACCAGCACCGCCTGCACGCCCGCCAGATCGATAGTGGCGTCGGCAAGGGGACGGATTTCAAGCAAGGGGGCCAGCACGGCCTCGTGCCCCGCCGCCTCAAGCCAGGCGGCCAGCGGCGCCGCATCCTCAAGCGGCCGGGTGACGAGCACCCGGGCCATCAGGGACCGGAAAAGAAATCGGCGGGAAGGCCGGCCTTGACCTCGGCGCCGGCCTCGAAGCCGAGACGTGCGGCATCAGCTGCCGGGCCCTTACGGCTGATGCGCCGGGGATCGCGTCCATCGATGCGGGCGGCAAACCCTTCAAGGCTGAGCGTCTCGCCCTCCAGCACCGCCAGCGCGGCAATCGGCGTGCGGCAGGAACCGTCGAGCGCGGCAAGGAAGGCCCGCTCTGCGATCACGCGGGTTGCCGTCTCGGAACAGTTGAGCGGGGCTATCAACGCTGCGGCACGCTCGTCACTCTCCCGGATCTGGAGACCGAGCGCGCCCTGCGCCACCGCCGGCAACATCTCCGCCGGCTCAAAGATGGCGGTTGCCAGATGCGCCTTGCCGAGACGGTTAAGCCCTGCGATGGCCAGCAGCGTAGCGTCGCACTCTCCCGCCTTCAGCTTGGCGATGCGGGTATCGACGCTGCCGCGCAGGATGCCGACGCGCAAATCGGGCCGGCGCAGAAGAATCTGGGCCTGACGGCGCAGCCCCGCGGTGCCAACAAGGCTGCCCGCCGGCAAGTCGTCCAGCAGCTTTCCGTCACGGGAAAGCCATGCATCGCGCGTATCTTCGCGCGGAAGATAACAGGGGATGCTGAGACCGGCCGGCAGGCGGGTTGCCACATCCTTCATGCAATGGACGGCAAGATCGATGTCGCCGGCCAGCAGCGCTTCCTCGATCTCCTTGGTAAACAGGCCTTTTCCACCGGCATCGGCCAGCGACCGATCGAAGAGACGATCTCCGCTGGTGCGGAAGACGACGATCTCGATCACCCCCGGAGCGGCAAGCTCGGGATGGGCGGCGGCCAGCAGGTCGCGCGTCGCTTCGGCCTGGACAAGAGCCAGCGGACTGCCACGGGTGCCGATTTTCAGTTGAGCCTTCATGAGGGACGATGTTTATGAGGGCTTATGACGAACAGCAACCCCAAGCTTGATCCTGCCGCCCCGGCAAAAGGCCCCATCGTGCTGGGTATCGAGACCAGCTGCGACGAGACCGCCGCTGCCGTGGTGGATGGCGAGCGCAATATTCTGGCCAATGTCGTGCTGAGCCAGCTGGACGACCACGCCCCCTATGGCGGCGTGGTGCCGGAGGTTGCTGCCCGAGCGCATCTTGCGCATCTGCCGGGTCTGGTGGCGCAGGCGCTGGAAAAATCCGGCTGTGACTGGGAGGACATCGACGCCGTGGCCGCCACCGGCGGCCCGGGCCTCATTGGCGGGGTGATCGTGGGCGTGATGATGGCCAAGGGCCTTGCCGCCGCCCGCGGCCTGCCTTTCCTTGCCGTCAACCATCTTGAAGGCCATGCGCTGACGCCGCGCCTTACCGACGATGTGGCTTTTCCCTACCTGCTGCTGCTCGTCTCCGGCGGGCATTGCCAGTTGCTGATCGTCTCCGGGCCCGGCGATTATACCCGCCTTGGCACCACCATCGACGATGCGGTGGGCGAGGCTTTCGACAAATCGGCCAAGCTGATGGGCCTTAGTTATCCCGGCGGCCCGCGGCTCGAGGCCGCCGCTGCCAAAGGCGATGCCAGCCGCTTTGCGCTGCCGCGACCGATGATTGGCCGCGATGACTGCGACTTTTCCTTCTCCGGCCTCAAGACCGCGGTGAGACGCGAACTGGAGAAGCTGGAAAATCCGACGGAACAGGACATTGCCGATCTCTCGGCAGCCTTCCAGAAGTCGGTGGGCGACTCGCTCGTCGACCGTACGCGCCGGGCCATCCGGCTGTTCCGCCAGCGCCATCCCGAAGGGCAGAGCCTTGTGGTCGCGGGCGGCGTTGCCGCCAACAAATACCTGCGCGCGCGCCTGACCGCGCTTGCCGGGGAAAACGGGCTCGATTTCGTGGCACCGCCCATCGGGCTTTGCACCGATAATGCCGCCATGATCGCCTGGGCCGGCCTTGAGCATTTCCGCCGCGGCGAGACCAGCGGGCTCGATTTTGCGCCGCGCCCGCGCTGGCCGCTCGATCCCGATGCCGAACCCAAACCGGGCGCGGGAGTAAAGGCATGAGCGGTGCGCGCCTCTTCATCCTCGGGGCCGGCGCCTGGGGCACGGCGCTGGCGCAGGCTACCGCCGGTGCCGGCAACGATGTGCATCTGTGGATGCGTTCGCCGGAAGCCGCCCTTGCCATGGCAACCGCCCGCGAAAACAGCCGCTACCTGCCGGGCGTGCCACTGGCAGAGGCCATCCAGCCGACCGCCAGCCTGACGGCAGCAGAGGAGGCGGATGCCGCCATTCTGGTCGTACCGGCCCAGCATCTGCGCCAGTGGGGCACTGCCCTTGCCGCCCATCTGGCCCCGGGCGCGCCTTTGCTACTCTGCGCCAAAGGCATCGAAGCCGGCACCGGCGCGTTGATGAGCGAAGTTGCCCGCGAGTGCCTGCCCGGCCATGAAGTGGCCGTGCTCTCCGGCCCGACCTTCGCGGCCGAAGTGGCTCGCGGCCTGCCAACGGCGGTGACGCTCGCCTGCGCAAATAAGGAGACCGGCTGGCGCCTTGTCGAGATGATCGGCACGCGCAGCCTGCGTCCCTACTGGTCGCACGACGTGGTCGGCGCCGAGGTGGGCGGCGCGGTCAAGAACGTGCTCGCCATTGCCTGTGGTATTACCCTCGGTATGAAGCTCGGGGATAACGCCCGCGCCGCACTGGTAACGCGCGGCCTTGCCGAGATCGGGCGGCTAAGCCTGGCATTGGGCGGCGAGCGGGAAACGCTGATGGGGCTTTCCGGCCTTGGCGACCTGACGCTCACCTGCAACTCCCCCCAGTCGCGCAACATGTCGCTCGGCGTTGCGCTGGGAGAGGGCAAGACGCTGGATGAGATTCTCGCCACCCGCGTGAGCGTTGCAGAAGGCGCCAGCACCGCCGGCCCGCTGGCAGCGCTGGCGGCCCGCCATGGCGTCGACATGCCGATCTGCGGCGGGGTACGCGCCATTCTGGAAGACGGGGCAAGTCCGGCCTCCATTCTGGAAGCCCTGCTCTCCCGCCCCTTCCGCGCGGAAAGCAACTGATCAGCCGGTAATCTGGTCCGTCAGACGCTTCTGGCAATCGCGCAACGCGGCCAGAAGCTGCGGATGGCGATCAGGTCCGAAGCGCGTGATCAGGCCCGAGACCCCGATAGCGCCGAGAAGACGGCCATCCGGCGTTGCGATCGGCACCGCCATGGCCGCGACCTCCGGATCACGCTCCCCGAGCGACACCGCATAACCGGCAGCCCGGATGTCCTCATAAGCCGGGTCGAGCGGCACTGAATAGGCCATCAAAATCTTGCCCGTTGCCCCGCGCCCAAGAGGCATGTTGACCCCTTCGGCGATCGAATGGCGGATCGAGCGTGTGGGTTCGCTGCGGAACAGGCAGGTCCGGGTGTTCCCTTCCCGCACATAGTAGGACGCCGTTTCGTTGGTGGCGTCCGACAGCAGCTTCAACTCCGGGCGCATGATGTCCGAAAGATCGAAGCCCTGACGGTAGGTGGAGCCCAGCCGCCAGATCGCCGGCCCGAGCCGGTAACGCCCCCCCTCAATGCGGATCAGATAGCCGAATCGCTCCAGTGAAACGGCAAGGCGCAGGATGGTGCTTTTGTACTGGCCGGTCTGCCGGGCGATATCCGCCAATCCCAGCTCCGGCGTTCCCGGGCTGAAGCAATCCATGATTTGCAGCGCGCGCTCAACGGCTTCGACGCCCTTGGCATCCGACATGCTGCCCCCTTCAGGCACGGTCATTGACAATTCCGCCGATCTATATCATCACGTTTCATTAGATAAAACGTCGTTCTGTTAGATAGAACGCCATAAAGAACCGAACGGAGGAAACCCACGATGCAGCCACAGGGCGCCTGAGCGCCTGCGGCCGCCGGAATATCCCCGCCCCGTCTTCAGGTGAAATTGAGGACACTGTTCGCCGGGATGTTTCAACAGGTTTGCGCAGCAATCCGCCCGCAGGCCTGGCGCCGCCCCATCAGCCCTCTCCCGACAGACGAACTTTCTTTCAACGGCCACGCCGCCCACCGGCGGGGCCGAACACCCGGCCTTTGCCCGCAAGCATCGTCCGCACCCGTTCCTTCCGCCCCGATGAACAAGAGCCTTGAGATGAAAAGCCCGCTTGACGGCATCCGCGTCCTCGACCTGACCAACGTGCTGGCAGGCCCGTTCTGCTGCCATCAGCTGGCGCATCTGGGCGCGGAAGTGATCAAGGTGGAGGTGCCGAAAACCGGCGACCTCGCCCGCCAGCTTGGCGCCGACCCCGAGCTTAACGCCGCCGGCATGGGCGTCTCGTTCCTGGCCCAGAATGCCGGCAAAAAATCCGTGACCGCCAACCTCAAGACCGAGGCCGGGCGCGAGGTGCTGCGGCGGCTGGTGGCGACGGCGGACGTGCTGGTGGAAAACTACCGGCCGGGCGTGATGAACCGCCTTGGCCTTGGTTATGAGGCGCTGAAAGAGGTGCGCCCGAACCTGATCTATTGCGCCATCTCCGGCTTCGGCCAGACCGGCCCGTGGACCCACCGCCCGGCCTATGACCAGATCATCCAGGGCACCTCGGGCGTGATGGCGATTACCGGCGATGCCGGCAGCGCCCCGCTGCGTGTCGGATATCCGGTGGCGGATACGGTTGGCGGGCTGACGGCCGCCTTTGCCATTGCCGCTGCCCTCAACGCCCCCGAGCGCGGCGGCTTCATCGATGTGTCGATGCTGGAATCGCTGATCGCCACCATGGGCTGGGCGGTCTCCAACTGGCTCATCGCCGGCCAGCGGCCCACCCCCAATGGCAATGAAAACCTGACGTCCGCCCCGTCCGGCACCTTCATGACCGGAACCGGCCCGCTCAACATCGCCGCCAACAAGGATGAGCAATGGCGCCTGCTGGCCCGGCACATCGGACGCGAAGACCTGCTGGAGCGGCCGGAATTTGCCACCCGCGAAGAGCGCAAGCGCAACCGCGCCGCGCTGAAGGCCGAGATCGAGAAGTCCCTGGCCGGGCGCAGTGCCCGTGACTGGGCACGCGAACTCAACCAGCTCGGCGTACCGGCCGGGGCGGTGCTGGAGCTGCCGGAAGTCCTGGAACACGAGGTGATCCGCGAGCGCGGCATGATTGCCCGCTTCTCGGCTGCGCCGGGCGTGGACCGCCCGATCTCGGTACTGCGCACCGGCATCAAGATCGATGGCATCGCCCCGGCGGTAGCAGCACCACCACCGGCGCTGGGGGCGGACAACGACGACATCCTGGCCTCCCTCGGCTTTAGCCCGGACCAGATCAGCACGATGCGCGACAGGAGTGAGATATGAGCGACGACCGGACCGAGGTGCGCGACTGGTGGCGCACCTCGATCATCGAGATGCGGCCGGGAACTATCCGCTTTCGCGGTTACCCGATCGAGGAACTGGCCGGCACTGTGAGCTTCCCGGCAATGATCTGGCTGATGGTCGCCGGGCGGCTGCCGAGCGCGGATGAAGCGCACCTGCTGGAAGCCGCACTGGTCGCCGCCGTGGACCACGGGCCGCAGGCCCCCTCCATCGCCGCCGCGCGCATGGCCGTTACCTGCGGCCTGCCGCTCAACAACGCCATCGGCAGCGCCGTCAATATGCTGGGCGATGTGCATGGCGGGGCCGGCCAGCAGACGCTGGAGCTCTATTACGAGATTGACCGGTGCCTTGAGGCTGGCGAGAGCCTTGAGGAGGCCGCCGCCGCGGCAATTGCCGGCTGGCAAGCGACCCGATCCAAATTTATCCCCGGCTTCGGCCACCGCTTCCACAAGGATGGCGATCCCCGCGCACCCCGCCTGCTGGCGCTGGTGCGCGAGGCTGCCGGACGCGGCGCGGTTTCCGGCCGCTTCGCCGATATCGGCAGCGCCGTCGAAGCCACCCTCTCAAAAGGTCGCGACCGCCCGGTGCCGATGAATATCGACGGCGCCACCGCCGTGATCTTTGCCGAGCTGGGCTGTGCGCCGCCGCTGGCGCGCGGGCTTTTTTGCCTTTCCCGCTCGGTTGGAATACTCGCCCACGCCTGGGAACAGACCCAGCAGGGCGGCAGGAACAAGGGCCCGGTCCCGCCCCGCTTCCTTTACACCTACGAGGGACCGGCGCCCGCTTCACTGGCACAAGAAAAACCGGAGGAAATTCAATGAAATTCTCAACCTTCTGCAAGGCGGCCCTCGCCTGCGCGCTGCTGGCGCTGCCCGGCACCGCCCATGCCTTCGACCCTGGCTCGACCGAATGTATCGCGCCGGCCAATCCCGGTGGCGGCTGGGACTTCACCTGCCGCCAGGTGGGCAAGACGCTGCAGGATCTGGGCCTGATCTCGGGCACGATGCAGGTAACGAACCTTACCGGCGGCTCGGGCGGCGTTGCCTATGCCGAGGTGACGGGCAAGCGCAACAAGGACAATAACCTGATTGTTGCCGCCTCCTCCGCCACCTCCACTCGCCTCGCCCAGGGCGCCTTCCCGGGCGCCAACATGGACCAGGTGCGCTGGATCGCTTCGGTCGGCGCCGATTATGGCGTGATCGCCGTCTCCAAGAACTCGCCGATCAGCACGCTTCCGGAGCTGTTCGACAAGATCAAGGCGGACCCCGGCTCGATCGCTTTCGCCGGCGGTTCGGCCGTGGGCGGGTGGGATCATCTCAAGGTGCTGATCGCTGCCCGCAAGGCCGGCTTCAAGGACGTGCGCAAGGTGAAGTACGTGGCTTTCGAGGGCGGCGGCGAGGCTATCACCCAGCTACTGGCCGGCTCGGTGCAGGCCTTCAGCGGCGATGCCTCCGAAGCCAAGGGCTTTGTCGATTCAGGCGATATCAAGGTGCTCGCCGTACTGGCGCCGGAACGCATGCCGGGCGATTTTGCCAAATTCCCGACAGCACGCGAGCAGGGCATTGATGCCATTGGCGCCAACTGGCGCGGCTTCTACGGCCCGGGCGGCATGAGCGATGAAGCCTACAAGTTCTGGGAAGAGAGCATCGCCAAACTCTACAACTCGCCGGAATGGAAGAAGGTGATGGAGACCAACGGCCTCGCTCCGCTCGACCTTCAGGGCGCCAAGTTCGAAGCCTTCGTGAAGGACTCGATCACCGACATCCAGGGGCTGTCGCGTGAAATCGGCCTGATCAAATAGTCGCTGCGGGGGCGGCCGGCCACCGGCCGTTCCCCCGCCTGCGGGAGAACAACATGAAGATCACGGACCGCATCCTCGGGGTGATTGCCCTCGGTATTGCCGCCTTCTTCATCTGGCGCGCAACGCTGATCGAAGAGCCGTTCATTTCCGATCCGGTCGGCCCCCGGGTGTTTCCCATCATCATCTGTGTGCTTGTCGGGCTGACAGGTCTCGGCCTCATCCTGAAGCCGGACCCCGAACCGCAATGGCCGGCGCTCGCCACCCTGCTTGAAATCGGTGCCGGCACGGCGGTGTTCGTCGCCTATGCCGAGCTTCTGCCCCTGCTGGGATTCGTGATCGCCACCGTTTTTGCCGCCGGTTATCTCGCCTGGCGACTGGGGGCCACGCTGCCCAAGGCCGCCCTTGCCGGGCTTGCCATATCGCTCGGGATCTTCGTCGTGTTCCATCTTGCTCTCGGGCTCAATCTCGCCCGTGGGCCGCTGGGGTTCTAGGAGGCCGCCATGGATACACTTCACGCACTTGGCGACGGGTTCCTGGTGGCACTCAGCTTCCAGAATCTGGCGCTCGCCGCCCTTGGCTGCTTTCTCGGCACCATCATCGGAGCCCTGCCGGGCCTCGGCCCCTCGAACGGCGTTGCCATTCTCATTCCGCTCGCCTTCTCGCTCGGCCTGCCGGCGACGCCGGCTCTCATCCTGCTGACCTCGGTCTATTACGGCGCCATGTATGGCGGCCGCATCAGCTCTATCCTCATCAACATTCCCGGCGACGAGCCGGCGATGATGACCTGCCTTGACGGTTACCCGATGGCCCAGGCAGGCAAGGCCGGCGAAGCGCTGGCGATCTCCGGTATCGCTTCTTTCGTCGGAGCCTTCTTTGCGACCTGGGGCCTTGTGTTTCTGGCGCCGCAGCTCGTCAAGGTGGCGCTGCTGTTCGGCCCGGCAGAATATTTCGCCCTCTTTGCACTCGCCTTTGCCACCATCGGCGGCGTGGCCGCGCGCAACCAGATCAAGGCTGCCTTTGCCACCGGCATCGGCCTGCTGATCGCCATGGTCGGCGTCGACCTGCAAACGGGGGTGGCGCGTTTTTCCTTCAACAACATCCACCTCTATGACGGCATCGATTTTCTCGTTGCCATCGTCGGCCTGTTTGCCCTGTCGGAAGTGTTCGTCTTCCTCGAGCATCGCGCCGGCGGCGGCGTCGATGCTACCAAGGTGCCGCTCGGCCGCTCGATGCCATCGGCGAAGATGCTGGGGCATGTCACCCCGGCGGTGACACGTGGCACCATCGTCGGCTTTCTTGCCGGCGTCTTGCCGGGGGCCGGCGCCTCGCTCGGCTCCTTCCTCGCCTATATGCTGGAAAAGAAGGTCTCCGGCCGCAAGGGCACCTTCGGCGCCGGCGATCCGCGCGGCGTTGCCGCACCGGAAGCCGGCAACAACGCTGCCGCCGGCGGTGCCCTTGTACCGATGCTGGCCCTTGGCGTGCCGGGGTCCGGGACAACCGCCGTGCTGCTGTCGCTGCTGCTCGCGCTCAACATCACGCCGGGGCCACTTTTGTTCCAGAAGCACCCCGACGTGGTCTGGGGCCTGATCGCCGCGCTCTTCATCGCCAACATCATGCTGCTGGCACTCAACCTACCGCTGGTGAAGATTTTCGTGCGGGTGCTGCAGGTACCCTCGCGTTATCTGATGCCGACGGTGGCGATGGTCTCGTTCGTCGGCATCTACGGTATCTCCGGCTCCAGCTTCGACCTTCTGGTGATGGTCGGCTTCGGCATCATGGGCTGGCTCTTTCGCAAGATGGACATTCCGCTGGTGCCGGTGATCCTTGGCGTGCTGCTTGGCAAGCTGATGGAAACCAACCTGCGGCGCGAATTGACGATCTCGGACGGCAACTGGGGGGCCCTGCTCGACAGCCCGCTCTCCATCGCCATCTGGACCTGCGCGATCCTGGGCTTTGTCCTGCCGCTCTTCATCGGCCGTTTCATCCGCCCGGCCGCCGTCAACAATGAGGCGCTGGACAGCGACTGAAGGAACCCCGGCTCCGCCCTCCCTGTTCGAACTCCTCCCTGCACCGGCAGCCCCGCGGCCCCACCGCCAAGCTCCGGTGCTTTCTTTTTTGGGAGCACCACCACCGGCGCGCTCAAACAGAAAGCAGCCAGTGCCTTGCCGCCAGCCGGAGGCATCGCTACCGTCGCAGGCCAATCCAACCCGCCTGATGGTCTGCTCCCATGCTGTTTACGATCTACTGCCTCGACAAGGCGAACGCGCTTGATCTGCGCATGGTCACCCGGCCGACGCATATCGACTATCTCGACCGGCACAATGACCGCCTCGTCTATGGCGGACCGCTGCTGGGCGACGATGGCAAGGCGCTGGGTAGCCTGCTGATCGTCGAGGCAACCGATCTTGCCGACGCCACAGCCTTTGCCGAGGCCGATCCCTACGCGCAGGCAGGCCTGTTCCAGAGCGTGACCATCAAGGCGACCAGCAAGGTCTACCCCAAGCCCGCCGCCTGAAGCACCGACAGGAAAGAGACAAGAGATGGCTTACTGGCTCTACAAGTCCGAACCCAACACTTGGTCGTGGGACATGCATCTGGCCAAGGGCGTGCAGTTCTGGGACGGGGTGCGCAACTACCAGGCCGCCGCCAACATGAAGGCGATGAAAATCGGTGATCGCGGCTTCTTCTATCATTCGGTGGAAGAGAAGCGGATCGTCGGCGTCGTCGAGGTGGTGAAGGAATATTACCCCGATCATACCGACCCGACGGGCCGGTTCGGCATGGTCGACCTCAAGGCGCTGTTCCCGGTGAAAAGGCCGGTAACGCTGGCTGAGATCAAGGCCGATCCGAAGCTGCAGGGTATGGCGCTGGTGCGCCAGTCACGCCTTTCCGTCTGCCCGGTGTCGGACGCGGAATGGGCGCATCTGTGCGAGCTGGCGGGCATTTCCGCCAGCTGACGCCGGGCAGGACGCCCTAGCGGTAGATGTGGCCGAAGGGCGTCTCTTCCTCGCCCGCAACATAGTCGCGGGTGGGGTGCGCCGCCTGTTCGACCAGCGAGGCGCGCGACAGGCGCAGCTTGGCGAGCACGCGCATCAGCGCCTCGCGCTTGGCCGGGGCCGTCTCGTCATCCAGCTGACCGCGCACACGCGCGATTTCGGCTTCGATGTCGTAAAGCGTGTTCATGGCACTTCCTCCGTGTCCGGCCCGGTCTGCAAAGACCGGCCAGACGGGTTGCCGCCGCTTGCGACTTCAGACCGACCGGAGGAAAGGCGGCTTTCTCGCTTCCGGTTTCAATCGGTAATGCCGGTGCCCATCGGCGCAACCTCGCAGGTCAGGATGGCGGCCGTAACCTGCAATCCCGATTCCCGCAGCGCTTCCGACAACCAGATGCGGTAGGAAGCGCCGGCGGTGCGCCATTCCGGTATTATGGCATTTAACCGTGCGCAATTGAAGTGGGCGGCGAGTGCATTCACGGCCGAGAGCAGCGCCGTCAGCGCCACCTTGCGATCGACCGGGCCGGCAACGGCGATCTTGTCGATGATCATCACCTTGCCTTCGGTGAGATCGGGTACGGCGCGGTAACACAAAAGGCCGTGGATAATGCCAAAGGGATCACGCGCGACCAGCACGCCGGCCTCGCGCGTCTCCTGTTCGCTGACAAAGCGCTGCCATTGCTGCCGGCCAACCTGCGGATAGAAACTCTGGCAAAGCGGCAGCGCGATCAGCGCCTCGGCAACACCGAGGCGGTCGACAGCGTAATAACCGGCCGTTGCATCGGGGTGGGTGGTCGGGTGGCCAGGCAGATAGTCTGACGGGCTGATCTGTTCAATCGACATGGCAGCGTGTCCGGGGCTTTGCGAGTGCGGCCCTTCCGCGGGTCCATGCCGGAAGGGCTCTTTGCCACCATCATCCGGCGGTGCCTGCCCGGCAAACCATGATCTGCATCAAAACCTTTGCGCCCGCACTCGGGTACGATCCGGCGCAACGCCCCCCGAAGGGGGGCCCGCAAGGATCAGGCCCGCCGCTTGCCGGAGCGGCCGGCCCAGGCCCCCATCCGCCCCCGGCAAGGATATGGACAATGTTTCTGGCTGAGAGCTGCGCCCACAAGCAGCAGAGCGGCGTCTGCCCGGATTGCCCCGTACGCGCGCGGGCGATCTGCTCGGCCCTGGCGCCGGCGGAGCTGGAACAGTTCGCCTCGATCATGCAGACGGTCACGCTGGCGGAGGGTGAAGCCCTCTTCAATGAGGGAGAGACCGGGGACTATCTCTACAATCTCACCAGCGGTGCGGTGAAAATCTACAAGCTGCTGCCGGATGGTCGCCGGCAGATGACCGGCTTCCTGTTTCCCGGCGACTTCATCGGCTTTGCCGTTTCGGACACCTACGTCTATTCGGCGGAAACGCTAAGCGAGGTGACGGTATGCCGTTTCCCGCGCACCAAGCTGGAACGCATGCTGGAAAGCTATCCGCACCTGCACCGGCGGCTTTTCACCCTCGCCTCGCGCGAACTGGCAACGGCGCAGGACCAGATGCTGCTGCTGGGCCGCAAGAGCGCGAAGGAGAAGGTGGCAAGCTTCCTGCTCTCGCTGCGCGAACGTGCAATCCAGCGCGGGGAGGATGGCAATCCGCTCTATGTGCCGATGAGCCGATCGGACATCGCCGATTATCTGGGCCTCACCACCGAGACGGTGAGCCGCACGGTTACCCAGCTCAAGACCTCCGGCGCCATCAGGCTGCTGGAAGGACACCGGTTCCAGATCAAGGATGTGGGAGAGCTGCAGCTGCTCGCGGAAGGGGCCTGAGAAAAGCGCAGGAAAATCCGGCGCCCGCCCGGCTCAGAAATCAAAGCCGAGCGCCACGCCGGTATAAAGGCGCAGGCTTGAGCCCGAACCGTCGGCCGTACCGGCTTGCTGCGGGCTCATCGACAGGCTGCGCACCGCGCCGGCGCCACCGCTGAGACCCATATAATCATTGATCTGCCAGGACATGCCGAGATGCAGGCCGAACTGCTGGGCCGCGCCGGCGCCGCCGAGATCCGGCGAGAATTCAGGATTGGACCAGCTGACGCTCGGCGTGAGCGACATCGAGACATCCGGAGCCAGACGCGCACCGTAGCTGAAGCCGAGCGCGATGGTGTCCGCCGAGGTGGGCGGCGTGCTCATGGAAAGGTCGGCACCCGGTGCGGCAAGGCTGGCACCCGGCCCCTGCACGATGGCCGCAGCAAGGTCGCTGGCCTCGTCGATATGCCAGAGCGCGTAGCCACCCACGCTGGCCCCGTGGGATGCGGACGGCTGCGTGACCAGGGCGCCGGCCTGCCAGTCGGCAGTTTCGCCGGCGGTGGACGCATCGGCAGTGAAATTACCGGAGGCAACAGGCGCCAGCGCGGCGCCGCCAAGGGCGTAGCCACCAATAGACGCAGGATCGGCCCAGGCTGCCGAAAACGGCGCCACGGACAAAACACCCGCCAGAAGGAAAAGCTTAAACCGGCCCATGCCACACACTACCTGCACCCGTCCGGATGATATCAACGCTCTGGGTGTCGCATCCGGTTCCCGCCGCGGCCTCATGAGACCGCCCCATAACGGCAATTATAGGGGTTTAGTGCGGCGCAACCTAAGGCGTTGATGGATAGCTATACTGCCGCGCTTGCTGAAAAATCACTTTATCCCCGGGCAACAAGCCCTTGACGTAAAAGCCACCTCGCCATCCCTACGCAGCTGGCCCGCCTGTCACCCTCCGGCAACATGGGGTGGGATTCGCAAAAGCCGGCGACGGATAAGGTGAGGCAAGGCAGTTCGTGCCCTCTCTCCTGCTGCAACGCAATGACCGCGGAGCGAGGTTGCGACGCCGCGCCAGCCTCTCCGGGAAACGCCGAGTCGGGAAGAAAAACCTGCCGCCTCACCGGGTTAGGCGCTGCGCGTTGCCTCATCCAGCGCCCGGCGCACGACACGCGCCAGCTTGCGCGGCACCAAAGGCTTGTCGATCATCGCGGCAATGCCGGCCTCGTAGGCCTCCGCCGTATTGATCGCCAGCGCATGACCGCTGCACAGAATGACGGGGATGGTAACGCCGCGCGCCTTGAGCGCTCGCGCAAACTCGATGCCGCTGAGGCCCGGCATCGCCTCGTCGGTAATCACCAGCTCCCAGCGTCCCGGCGTGGCGGCGAGCGCCTCCAGCGCCTCCTCGGGCGACGCCAGATGCTCGGCGCCATAGGAAAGCTTGCTCAAAATGGTGCAGGTGGCCTTGCCGACATCGGGATCGTCATCCACGACAAGAATGCACTCGCGCGGCCCGGCAGCAACTTCCGGTACGACATCGGCAGCAGCCGGCTGCGCGCTGCTGCCCCCCGCTCCGCCGCCTTCCAGTGGCAGGAAAACATCGATACTGGTGCCGACGCCGGGCTCGGTTGCCACATGCAACCCGCCTTCATGGGCGAGGATGATGCCCAGCACCGAGGCGAGGCCGATGCCCGACCCCTTGCCGACCGCCTTGGTGGAAAAGAACGGATCGAACATGCGCTCGACCACATCGCGCGGCATACCGCTGCCGCTGTCGGCGACGGTAACGGCGACATAGGAGGTTGCCGGTGCCAGCTTGCCAAGCCAGAGCTCGGTACGGCCCGGGGACGGCTGGAGAATGTGGCGATCGGCAGCATCGAGTCCGAAAGGAGCGCCCAGCTGCGCCAGCGCCGCTTCATCGAAAAAGCCGGCCCGTAAGTCTACGCGGATCGTCGCCGCCCCGTCCGCCCTGGTTTTTTCGCTGGCATGGACGGCGTTGACGAGCAGGTTCACCACCACCTGCTCAAGCTGCAGGGCACTGCCCAGCACAACCGCCCCCGCCTCCGGCCCCTGCTGTTCGAACCGGACGCCATCGCCAAGCGATGCCTCGGCTGTCGCCACCGCGTCGGACATCAGATCGGCAATCGCCACCGGCGTGCGTTCGCCCGGCTGCTGGCGGCTGAGGCCGAGAATCTGCCGCACCAGCCCCTGCCCCTTGCGCCCGGCAAGGCGGATACGCTCGACATAATTACGGCTGGGATGATCCGGCGGCAGATCCTCCAGCACCATTTCCGAGTAATTGTTGATGGCGGCGATGAGGTTGTTGAAATCGTGCGCCACGCCGCTTGCCATACGCCCCACCGCATCGAGCTTCTGCGTCTGCAAAATCTGCTCGCGCAGCCGCGCCCGCTCCTCCTCCACCCGGCGGCGCTCGGTGACATCGCGCGCCACGATGACCAGCCCGCCATCGGGCATGCCGGTGACGGAGAGTTCGTGCACCCGCTTCTGCCCGTCCAGCACCGGCTCCAGCTCACCCTGCCAGGTACCGCCCTTGGCCACGCCGCGAACAACCATGAGCCGGACATCGTCGGCCAGATCGCCATAAAGGTCGTACCAGGAACGCCCGACTAGGGCGATCGCGGGACCGCCACCGAACAGATCGGCAAAGGCCCGGTTGGTAAAGGTAAAGCAGGCACGCTCATCGCAGATGGCGATACCGTCCTGGGCTTCCGCGATGGCCTGCTGGCGCCGGGCAAGGCTGTCGCGGGCCTCGACAAGCGGCGTCACATCCATCGCCATGCAGATGATCTGCGCCTCGCCGGTCTCTTCCGCTTCCAGTGTCAGCGGCGCTGCGCACAGGCGCGTCCAGATTGAGTTGCCGGCCTTGCAGCGCTGCTGGAGCACCACATCCACCCGCTCGCGCATGCCGCCCATCATCTCGGCGATCTGCGGCAGATAGAGCGCGAGCCCCTCTACCGGTGTCAGCTCGAAGCGGCTGAGACCGTCAAGCTCGGCCTCGCTGTAGCCGAGCATCTTCTGCAATTCGGGATTGGTGCGCAGATAGCGCCCGCCCATATCCTCGATCGACACGCCGATGGGCGCCTGCTCGAAGAGGGTGATAAAGCGGCTTTCCGCCGTGCGGACGTCGCGCTCATGCGGGTCGCCGGGAATACTCATCGCCGTGATTCCGGCCAGCAGGCGACCGGCCGGAAGTCCCGGCCGGCCCTCAGGACGGGTGCGCCGTCAGTCGACAAGTCCAAGATCGGCCGCCTTGCGGGCGGCCTGGGTGCGGTTGCGCACCTCGAGCTTGCGGAAAACGCCGCGGACATGAAGCTTGATCGTCACTTCCTGCAGATCGAGCGCCCGGGCAATTTCCTTGTTGGACCAGCCCTTGGCCAGATGCGACAGCACCTCACGCTCGCGCGGAGTCAGTGCCAGCGTCTCCGGTGCCGGGACGATCTCGTCGGTCGGGATGTCGGCCCGCGTGCCTTCCACGCCGCCCGCCACCACCGTGGCCGGAACAAAAACCTCGCCGCTGATAATGAGGCGCAGCGCATTGAGCAGCGCCTTGCCGGAGAGCGTCTTGGGCAGGAAGCCGGCGGCACCCAGATCGAGCGCCCGCATCACGTCCTTGCGCGACATGCTGCCCGAGATGAGACAGACCGGCGTATCGGGCAGGCGGTCGATCATCCGCTCAAGCCCCGTGAGCCCGTCCATCCCCGGCATGTTGAGATCGAGCAGGACAAGATCGAGATCGACATCGACGCCGGTTCCCAGATCGTTGACGCGCTCCATCGCCTCGCCAAGAGAACTGCAGGTCATAACGGTAATGCTCGGATCGAGCCGCTCGACATAATCCTTGAGGGCATCACGAACGAGATCGTGATCGTCGGCCAGTAACACGCGCATTGTCTTGCCCCGCTTGATACCTCACCCGGAAATAGAGCTATCATGTTTGCATGCGCAACGCCATGACCGCGGTACGCGATGCCAGAGACAATCTTCGAGCAATCCCTTGGACTTACTACTCTCCCGGCTGCGCCCTATCTGGCGCCGGATATCTTTCCGGCTGCCCGCGCCTGCTGGCTCGACCAATCCGCAGGCCGGCGAGTACGCCTTGCCTGCTGGGCGCCGCAGGAGGGTGATGGAAACTCCGCGCGCGGAGTTTGCCTGCTGTTTCAGGGGCGCGCGGAGTTCGTAGAGAAATATGCCGAAGTGGCGTCGGAGCTGACGGCGCGCGGCTTTTACGTCCTGGCCCCGGACTGGCCCGGCCAGGCCCTTTCTACCCCCGTCGCCGCGACGCACCCGCAGCGCGGACACCTGAACGACATCGGCGAATGCGTGGCGGTGATGCGCACACTGGAGCCACGCCTTGCCGCTGTGGCGGTTCCAAGGGTGGTGCTGGCTCACTCGATGGGCGGCAACATCGCACTGCGCTGGTTGGGCGAAACCCGGTTGGAAGTTGCGGCGGCGGGTCTGGTGAGCCCGATGAGCGGCATCAATGTCGGCCCTTTGCCGCAAGGCCTTGCCGCCATGTTTGCCAGCCTCGCCTGCCGGCTCGGTTTTGCCGAGGCCTATGCCCCCGGCCAGCATGACAGCGATCCGGCGGCCGATGCTTTTGATGCAAACGTGGTGACCAGCGACCGGGACCGGTACGAGCGGGCCCGGAGCCTGCTGCTTGCCCATACGGCGCTGCGGACGGGCGGCGTGACATGGGGCTGGCTGGAGGCGGCCTTCCGTTCCATGGCGGCGGTACGAAAAAGGGCGCCCGAGGCCCCGCGCCTTCCCCTCCATATCTTCAGCGCACCGGCGGACAGGGTCGTCCCCGCCGGCACCCACACGGCTCTCGCCGCGCTGCTCAAGGCCGGGCTTAGTCACCACCCCGGTGAGCACGAACTGTTGATGGAAAAGGACGCCATCCGGGCTGACGTGCTGGCCGGTTTCGACGCCCTTCTGGCCCGCGCCGGGATCTAGGCTCTTACGGTTTCACGACATCCTGCGGCGGCACCAGCAGTGCTTCGCAGGAGGGCCAGGCCTTGGCAAGGCGCTGGCAGAAGGCATCGACGGCGGCCTGATCGGCAAAGGGTGCGGCAGAGAGCCTGATCCGTTGCTTGCCGCCGGCAATGACGACGCTGCTGAGGAACGGCTGATGGCCGGCAAAGGCCGAGGGAGCACGGCCGACAATCTCCTTCCACCCGACAAGGGCTCGCTGCGGCTCCAGATAGGAGGCCAGATGCGCCACCCACTGCCCGGCATCTGCCGGGCGCGGCGGGATGTAGACCGTCTCCGGTTCTATGTCCTGGCGCGCCGGTGCGGCCGGAGCCGGCGCAGCTGCTGGAGCCGGGGTTTTCGGCACGGCCTTGGCTACAGGGGCCGGGGCTAGGGCAGGGACAGGGGCCGGGGCCAGAACGGTTACCGGTTTCGCGGCGGGTGCCGGTTCCGGAGCGGGTGACGGCGGCGGCTCGGCGGCAGCAACCTCAGGCCCGGGAGTGGGCGGGGGGGCCGGCATTGCCGGTGCCGGAGGCTCCGGCAGCGCAACAGGCGCCGCCGGCACCGGAGAAGCTTCGGCAGTTGGCGCCCCCTCCTCTGCCGGCTCGACTGTTACATAATCCACCAGAATGCCATGCCCGCGCCCGTCGACATCCGGCCAGATGCCGACCGAAGCGATGCGGGTAAAGAGCTGCTCGTCGGGAAAGGTCACGGTGTAGGAAAAGTCGCGCATCTCCGGACCCGGAGAAAAGCTGGTCCAGGGCGTCTCGGCCTCCGCGTTGGCGAGCGAGACGGCAAAGGCCTGCGCCGGGTTCTTCGGGTCGGCCATGGCGCGGATGGTGATACGGACCGGCTTGCCCTGCAGCATGCCGGCATCGAGCCGGCGCAGCCGGGCGCGCACACCGGCATTGAGACCGGCACGGTCAGGCAGCGGCTCCCGCGCCAGCATCCGGCCTACGGCCACATCGGCGGAGCCCCCCTGCAGCAGTTGCAGATCGGTTCCGTTGAACGGCACCCAGGCCACGGCGTTGGCGGCAAAAAAATCAAACAGGCGGATATTCTCGCCGGCCGGGCGCGGCGCCAGCACCGAGGCGATTTCCGGCGGCGAGGTGCCGGTGATCGCCTGCCCCGCTGCCCGTGCGGCGGCAGGCAGCACCGCCGCCAGCCCCAGCAGGGCAAGCGCAACAATCGTGAACCGCTTTGACAACATGGATCCGTTCCGCGTCTCTGGCTCGTTTCCGGCGGGGCCGATGGTGCCGGATGCCGGCGCTGCCATCAATTGCCCGGTCCGAAATCAGGCCGGGAAAGTTCGCCAGTGGAATAGGGTGTGGCGACATACCGCGCATCGGGGCTGTCGAAATGCGGCACCTGCTGGCGAGCCGCCGTGGTGACCGGCCCGACGAGTTTGGGATCCACCGCGCCGGCGGACGCCACCAGAGCCCCGGCCATGGCGCGAGCAAGCGCCTGCCCCTGCGGCCCGGCTGTCGGCACCTTGGCCAGCAGGGACGCGGTGACCTGCGTGGCACTGGCCGGCGAGAGGCGGGCAATAGCGGCCATCACGTCACCGGCCATGCGGGCCGGGTCGCCCGCGCCCGGCACCTGCGATGCACTGCTGACCAGTGCCACCGCTAGCGGCGGGGCAAGCACCTCGACCAACCCCTGGGTCGCGGCGGGCCGGCTGCGCAGCGTTGCCATCTGCGCGGACTGCAACATGATCTGCGCCAGTGTCGCCCCGCGGGTGGGCTGGTAGAGCGATACCTCGCCGGCGATATCGACCATCGACCGGCTCAGGAGGTTGCGATAGGTGGCAGTATCGGCGACCGACTGCAGCAACCCTTCGGCACTCGCCTCGACCGAGGCCTGCACCAGCGTGGGCAGGGCATCCGGCAAGGCGCGCACGATGGCGCCGGCGACAACCCCGGCGCTGGTGGCGCTCTGCGGCGTGGCCTGCGCCCGGCTGCCGATGATGCGATAGGCAACCAGCACCGGCACCTGCCCCAGTACCAGCGAACCGGTACGCGGCTCCAGCGAGCGGGCGGAACTTACCAGCGCCTCAAGCCCCAGCGAGATGATGTTGTCGGCAAGCTGCGGCTGCTCGTGCACGCTGGCGGCGATGATGGCGGAAACACCGTCGCCGATGCGGCGGGCCTGCTCGCGCGGCTCTCCGCCGGCGCGGGCTTCGGCATAGACGAGGGCCGGCACCGCCGACTGGACCGGACCGGCAGCGGCTGCACCGCCCGCAACCATTCCCGGCATTGCCCCTCCGCCGGTATGGCCTCCAGAACCCTGGATCACCCGCTTCAGCCCGATGGCAGCGGTGGGATCAATGCTGGCGATGATGTCAGAGACCTGCGTCGCAGAAGAGGGAGAGGCCTTGACGGCAGCCTGGGCAATGACGGCGGCCTTGTCCGGTGCGGCCTGCACGAGGCGGCGCAGCACGGTGTCCAGCTGGTCCGGCACGGCTCTGACGGCGGCATCGGTGATCTGCCCGACCATCTGCGGCCTGACCAGCATGGCACGGGAGACCAGCTCGCCCGAGGCGCGCGGCGCTTCCTTGAGCAGGGCACCGAACCGGTCAAAATCCGGCGGATCGGCCACCATGGCGTCGGTGACATCCTGGAGGACACGCGGCGGTACCGACACATCCTCATTCTGCGCCTGTGCCGGGGGCGAAAAGGCGAGCAGCGGCAGTCCGGCGGCGATAGAAACCGCCACCAGCAGCAATGCACCCGCAGGCGCGCGCCAAGCCTTGAGCCTCTTCACCCGCGCCTCCCCGCCCGAGCATGCAGTTATTTCAACACCATAAGGCGCCAGCGCGACAGGGGGCAACCTCCAGCCTGCACCCATAGCTGCGGTAGTGCCGGAAGCAGGTTTCCCGACCGGGCGCCGGCGCGTTACCATAAGCCCATCATGGCGGATATCGGCGGCATAGGGACGATACCGGGAAGCCGGGGCAATGGTGCTACCGGCCAGGTGCTTTCCGTGCGGGCCCTGCCGCAATCGGGCACGGCGGAAAATAACGGGCAGGTGCAGGCGGAGGTGACCTATCAGGTCCTGCCCCAAGGCGGCGGCGAAAGCGGCCGCGAGGGCGAAGGACGCGATCACCTGCCCGGCGGGCTCCTGGCACGGCAGACCATCACCGTGTTGCAGCAACTCTCTCCGCAGGAGGTCCCCGGCACCCAGACCAGGAAAGAAGGGCAGATTTCCGCCGGCAGCGCGCCTGCGGACAGGAAGGTCGGAACGGACGGCCCGGAGAGTGCCGAATCCGCATCAGGCGGCCGCACCAACACGGACACTGCAGCCAGCAGCGCCGAGCAGCAGGCAATCGACACGCTCAGCGCACGCGATGCCGCCGTACGCAGCGAGGAAGAATCCCACCAGGCCCTCGCCGGCGCCTATGCCGGCCCGATCCAGTATGATTATGCGCTGGGGCCGGACGGTGCATTCTATGCCGTCTCCGGTCACGTGAACCTCTCCACGGCAGGTGCCAGCGGGGCCCAGCAGGCCTCGGCGCTGGCAGCACTCTACAGCGCCAGCAGCATGGCCGGCGCCACCTCGATGGAAGACCGGCTTTCTGCCGCAGCCGCCGGACGCGGCCTGACGGCGCTGGAAGCGCAAAGGCAGCTGGAGCGCACGCAAGCCATTGCCAGCTATGGCAAAAGCGCCAATATGGGCTGAGCTTCGGCTGACTCCCCCGCTTTCCGCCTCGCCCCAGGGCGCTTTTTCCGGACATTCCCGACGTGACTGACCTGCTGCCCGGCCTCATGACGGACCCGTGGTTCTATGTGACCGCTGTCATCGCCCTTCTCATCATCGGCATCAGCAAGGGCGGCTTTGGCGGCGGCTTCGGCCTGCTGGGCGTACCGCTGATGTCGCTGACCGTCTCTCCGGCCACGGCGGCGGCCGTCACGCTGCCGGCGCTCTGCATCATGGATTTGTTCGGCCTGTGGAGCTATCGGCACAGCTGGGACCGGCGCAGCATGTGGATCCTCGCGCCGGCCGCGATTGTGGGCATCATCATCGGCGCGCTCAGTTCCGGCTATCTGAGCGAGGAGATGGTGAAGCTGCTGCTCGGCCTCATCGCCGTGCTGTTTACGCTCTATCGCTGGCTGAAGCGCGGCGAGGTGGCGGAGGCGCGGATACCGGGCACGCCCTCTGGCCTGTTCTGGGGCACGGTTGCCGGCTTCACCAGCTTTCTGGCCCATGCCGGCAATGTGCCGGTGACCATCTATCTGGCACCGCAGCGGCTCAACAAGACGCTGTTCGTCGGCACCTCCACTGTGTTCTTCGCCATCGTCAACTATGTGAAGCTGGTGCCCTACGCGCTGCTCGGCCAGCTCAATGTCGTCAATCTGGAGACGGCGCTGGTGCTGCTGCCCATCGCGCCGGTGGGCGTGCTGCTGGGCATCTGGCTGCACAAGCGCGTGCCGGAACGTCTGTTCTATATCGTCGTTTATGCCTGCATCTTCGTGGCCGGCGTGAAGCTGATCTACGACGCGCTCATCGGCTGAAGGAGCCCCTGTCCATGATCATCCGCCAGCTTCTCGCCCGCGACCGTCAAGCCTGGGCGCCCCTGTGGCAGGGTTATCTCGATTTTTGCGACGCCAGCGTAGCACCCGAGATTACCGACACCTGTTTTACTCGCCTTACGGCCCGCGAACGCGACGACATGATTGGGCTTGTGGCGGAAACCGCCGAGGACGGTGTCCTCGGTTTCGCCCATCTGGTCTTTCATCCCAACACCTGGTCGATAGAAGGGATGTGTTATCTGGAAGATCTGTTTGTGGCTAAAAAAGCCCGTGGGCTCGGCGCAGGCCGAGCCCTGATAGGCGCCTCGCGCGACCTTGCCGCCGAGCGGAACATCAAGCGGTTTTACTGGCGTACCCATGCCGACAACGACACGGCACGCCAGCTCTATAGATCAGTCGCAAGCGAACGCGACTGGATCATCTACGAAATCACGATGTAGCCGTCGGACGGAGCCGTCTTCAGACTTCGGCAGCTACCGGAGCAGCCTTCTTTGCAGGGGATTTGGCGGCGCTCTTGCGCGCCGGTTTTTTTGGCGCCGCTTCCACGGCAGCCACCGGAGTTTCGGCCTCAGCGGCAGGCTCTGCCACAGGAGACACCTCCGGCTGGCGGGCTTCCTTGCGGCGGCCCTGCTCTTCCGGACCGGAATAGTCCCGCACGCCGGCCGTCAGGGCGTAACAGGCAAGCCTGACATAGAGCGGGATCTCCAGCTTGTCGCCGTCCCGCTCACCTTTCTCGTAATACTGGATGACTCGTCGCTTCAGGCCCAGCGCGTGCGCTGCGTCCTTCTGCGAAAGATCGAGGGACTTGCGCCAGCGCTTCAATCCGCCAGGGGTCATTTTCTGCGGGCTTTCACCTTCTCGGTGTTCAGCGCCCGGTTCGCCATGACGAACATGAAACCGGCACCCGTCAGGGCAAAGGCGACTTCGATGATCATGGTGGCAATCTGCATGGCGCTCTCCATCGGAAAAGGCGGTGCGACAACAAAGGGGCTGACACTCATGGAGCCACAAGTCGGACACCGTCTCCAGTCAGCAGGGTGATGGCTATACGAATGAACCGTCAAGGGAGAAAGCGCATGGAGTGCGCTTTGGTTCACTCTTTGCTGTGATGAAAAACGCCCTCAACCGCCAAACAGCGCCTTCAGCCGGCTCCACAGCCCCTGCGGCGCGGCCTGGGGCCGCGAGGCCGGCTTGCCACCGACAAAATCTCCCCCGCCCCGGGCGCTGGCCGCCGCCCGCGGTTTGGTGCTGGCCACGACGGGGCGCGGGTTCGTGTAGGTGAAATAGAGGCGAAAATCGCCGCTCTCGGCGATGGTGTAATAGGCAACCTTGGCGATGGTGGGATCGCGCCGGCAGCGCGCCTCGGCATCCGATCGCGCCTCTTCCTTGCTGGAAAGGTAAGGCAGGGTGGACATCTCACCCTGCTTGAGCGATTGCCCGGCCCGCGCGCAATAGACCTCGACCGCCATGCCTTCCGCCCCTCCCCAGGAAACGTTATGTCCTGATTATAGGGAAATTCGCTTAGCCGGCAAATCAGCACTCCCGACGGTCCTCTGATGACGGATTGTTTACGATTCACTTCATATAAAAAGTGACTCTCATCCGCTCGCGAAAAGGGCTCCACGCATTCCAATTTCAATCACAGCTCTCTAAGTTACTTTCGCGGCAGTTGCCACCGAAAACGGGCAGCGGGATCGGCCAACGCGGTTTAAGTTGCGTTTAACAACACCTACACACGCGAGATAATCAGAAAATAAGCCGTTAACGTCAAAATAAATAAAAATCACAGGAGATTTTTAGTTGAAAGAAATATCAAATTATTTAGGGCTTTTACACCCGACCCTCGCCAACCTCAATGGCGTGCCCCTCTTTATATTCCTTCTTGTCGCAGCACTTACCATTGTCTTCCTGATTATCTACCTCATCCAGGGACTGCGGGTTTGGGGGCAGCTCAGCTCCTCACTAAAGGCTGTTCGTCGTCTTCGTAAAGCAGGCCCGGCTCCCGACCCGGAAGAGGTTGAAACTGCTTTCCGAGGCGAGCCGCTGAAGCATCTGTGGGCTGAGTATGCCGACACACTCCATGAGTTGAAAAAAGCCGGCTCCGGAGAAGCAACGCTCAGCGAGTTCCGAGCCACGGTTCCAGCGGAGGCCATGTTCACCAAAGAAGTGCTGGTCGATGCACGTCTGTTCGACGAATTTATAAGACATCTTCCCGGTATACTCACCGGGTTGGGGATTATCGGTACGTTCGCTGGCCTATTGAGCGGTCTGGGGACGTTCAAGGTTGACCCCGAAAAAATCCAAAATACGGTCAACGGTTTGGGGCCCTTGCTAGAAGGCGTGCAACACGCGTTCTTGGCCTCCGGCGCGGCTATCGGCTGCGCGATGAGCGTGGTCCTCATCAGCCGACTTATCCTCGCGTACTTTTATCGCCTCGTCGAACATCTGACGAACGGCATCGACAGCTTGTACCGAACCGGCGCCGGTGAGGAATATCTTGCCCGACTAGTCAAATCTTCGGAGCAGGGTGCCGCCAGTACCGCGCAGCTAAAGGATGCGCTTGTGGAGGATCTCCACAAGATGATGAGCAATCTGGTCGATCGGCAGATAGCTGCACAGGAGGCTTCGTCACTCGCCATCGGCAAACATGTCAGCGAGGCGATCTCGACGGCAATTACTGAGCCGATGAAGCGGGTTAGCGAGGCCATGGAAGTCACTTCCCGTGGCAATGGCGAGCAGGTGAATTCCATGCTCGAAACCTTGCTGACCGGGTTCATGGCGAAGCTGGAGGACACCTTCGGCGGGCAGATGCGCGGCATCAACGAGCAGATGCAGCGGTCGATGGATTCAATGGCGGCAGTCCAGGCGTCACTGCAGGGGCTCCTTTCCGACATCAAGAGCACCAACGAACATGCCGCCTCGCAGATGAGTGGAACACTTGAAGAGGCCATGAAGAAAGCGTCGGACAACCAGCAGGTGCTGACCGATCAGATGCGCGAGTTCGTACAGGACTTCCGCAGTCTGATCACCGAGGAGCAGAACAAGTCCAAGCACGCCATGAACGAAGCCGTGATGAAGGTCCTCGCGGAGGTGACAACGGCCATGGAAGGGCTGGAGGGTATCCGCAAGAACTCCGCCGCCGAAGAGGCTGACCGGAACACCAAGCTAACCTCACAGACGAACCAGATGGTTGGTGGCCTGACGTCTCAGGTTGAAACCTTGCTCAGCACCGTCTCGGACCAGGTTAACAAGACCCAGCGCAACATCGACGCGCTGACAGATGTATCGCTTCGCGCGATTGACGGCATGAGCCATGGGGCTGTGACCATGGGGTCGGCGGCGCAGCGCTTCGAGACAGCCGGCATAGCCGTCACAGGCGTGTTTGAGCGCTCGACAACAGTGGCTGAGACGCTGACCTCGGCAGCGGCGTCCCTACAGGCTGCATCGACTGCCGTTCAGCGCGGATTCGAACAGTATGATTCAACGCGCAAAACGGTGGACATGCAGGTGGCTGCGCTGACAGGTCTCATCGAGTCCGCGAAGAAAGAGGCTGGCATTTCTCAGGAACTGGTTAACAGCATCAAGACCAGCGCCGAGGCGATGCGTCAGTCCGAGATGGAAGCGCGTGAGCATCTCGACCAGGTGAATGCCGCTCTGGTGAAGGCCTTCAGCGACTTCGGAAACTCACTGGTGAGCCAGGTCAAATCGACCATCGCCGAGACTGACCGGCACCTTGCCCAAGGGACAGGCCACCTCACCGGCGTGGTGCAGGAACTCGCCAATGCAGTCCAGCGCATGAAGAGGGCCTAACGTGCTCGCACGACTTGTTCTCAAGCGCAGCGCCAAACATGAAGGGGAAAGTCCGTTCTGGATTTCTTTCTCCGACCTGATGTCGGCACTGATGGTACTGTTCCTCGTTGTGATGGCGGTAACGTTGGTGTCGGTGACACAGAGCATCGACGCCGCCACCCGAGCGACCATAGAGCGAAGCGCTGCCATCAATCGGGTCATGCAAATGATTGCGCAGGACCCGAAGAGTGCCGGCGTCGGAGTCGATCAGCAGAACTTCCGCATCGACTTGGGCAAGGAGGTGCGCTTCGATAGCGGCAGCTACGCCATCAGCACGGCAGCTGGCCAGTTTCTTCGAAATTACATCCCGGTCCTGTTGCGAGCAAAAGAGTCCGAGGATGGAAGCCGATGGATACGAAGCATCGTCATCGAGGGCTTTACGGATGAGGATGGAACATACCTCTACAATCTTCAGCTCAGCCTCGACCGCAGTCGCAGCGTCGTCTGCTCGCTCTTCCAGACCAGCGACGCGACGGACGCGCTGACGCCAGAACAGCTACGCAAGGTTCAAGAGCTGTTCCTTGTCGGTGGTTACTCGTTCAACTCCATCAAGAAAGACAAGGCCGAAAGCCGCCGCGTGGAGTTCAAGGTTGATTTCTGGGGATTGGACGAGCGGGTTCCGGAAGCCAGCGACGTGCTGAACGGCAAGGAATTTGGCCGGTGCTAGCCACTTCCGCATTGCAACGTCTGGCCAGCGACCTGGCGGCGTCGCTGGAGTCCATGAGGCTGCACGCCGGGGAATTCGGAAAGCCGGACCTGGTGGAAAAGCCCGCAAAAGAAGCAGAACAGCTGTTCCAAGGGTACACAAAGGGAAAGCCCCGCAAGGAAGACGCCTACGCCGCCGCTCTTGCCTTCGCTCGGGGACAACCGCTCGATGCCTGGCAACGCGATCTGGTGGCGTCGGCAGTGGCCGAGCCTATCCGTGAGCAATCGGGCGCACTGGCGCTTGCGTCAACACGTTTCCCGGCGTTGCTCAAAACCTACGAGGATGAAGCCGTTCGCGGGGAGTTGTGGCGGCTGACATGGCATGGCCTCCTCTATTCCTACTTCAATTTTAACATTGAAGCCGGGAAAGACACGGCCACTCTCGAAGGATGGAAGGCCCTCGGGTCCTTCCTCGAGCGGACCTGGCCGGCTATGGATCGGCAGGCCGGTCAGGATCTGGTTCCGGACTGGATGAAGGTGCTCCGTCAAGAAGCTGACATCCTCAAGGCAGAGCCTGCCGAAAAGTATTCAAGAGCCTATCTTCGCGGCGACACCGAGCCCACGGACCGTCTGGGAGCGGATCTTGGCATACCGCCATCAAGCTGGTTCTGGCACGCTCTGGTGCGTGAAGCCGTACGTTGTGCCGCAAGAGAGGATGACGCCGAATTCCGCAGGCTGATTCCCCAACTGATCACATTGATCCAGACAAAACCCGGCTTCCGCGATGAGGCCGTCGAGATCATCCTGAACCGCTACCATGACTGCAAGGGAGCGCCCCCGGATGAGCAACTGCGCAATTTTATCTGTCAGCCGGCGGTTTGGAAGAACCCAAAACTCAAAACCGCAGGGATTGCGACAGCCTGGAACCGGGTGCCAGACCCTGTATGGCAAATGGTGCTGGGTTGGGTGAATGAGGGCAACCTCAAGGACTTTTTCGACATTCTTGCCGCGCGAAACAACGCGGATGAGGGCAGGCTGGCCTTCTGGTCAAAATACCTCAAGCAGATTTCCTGGACCCGGCTGGTGTTCGGTGCCGACACGATGGCGCTGAAACGCACCAACTCTGGCGTACGGGAGCTCATCGCGCGGGAAGAGGGGGCCTACGCTCAACTTACGAGCAAACCTGAGGTCGACGCGTTCATGATGCAGCTAGGCTCTTACGTCATCATTGAGTTTAGCAAGAAACCAAACGCTTGTTACGTTTACGAGGCGGACCAACTGCCTTTCGAGCCCTACTCGCTCAAATACGAAGGAGGGACAACCGACCTTGGAGTTGGTTTCCGGGATGGTTGTGCTTTGCGGATTGTCCACCGGGCCGGATGGGCTGTCGAAGCCGAGAAAGATCTCCGGCGACTGGGCATCCAGCCGGACCTGGCAGGCACGAGACGCGAGCCGCCGACTGACACCGCCGCAACAATAAGTACCGGCCGCACCGACGAGCGCCCGAAGACGGTGACATCCGGTCCTGACATGGCAGAGCTGAACTCGCTCATTTCGCGGTTTGGGGGCGCGTACATTGATGACAAGCGCAGCACCTTATGGGGCCGGCTGTGGGTGGAGGACCCGCGTCAACACGAGCAGCTGGCCGCAGAACTGAAGGCGCTGGGCTTCAGGTGGGCGGATCGTCGCCAAGCTTGGTATTTCCCGGGGAACTGATGGGCTTGTTCGATTTTCTCAAGCGTGCCGCAACATCCAAGCAGCATGAGCCGGCTCTCACCACGACGTGGCGCGCCGAGGGTGTGCGTGTCGAGTTCAATAGCGACATCGCGGAGACAACACCTGAAGGGCTGCTCGAGGCCATTCATCAGGCCGGAGCAGCAGATTCAGTGCTCGGTGCCTATCTGGCGCAATTAGCATCTGAGTCACGATGCCTGGTCGATGTGTGCGGTGTCACCATTCCGTGGGCGGATATCTATGAGCTTTGGGGCTCCGCCGAGCATACAGGCGCCCTGAAGCTGCTGGCACTCCCACCATTGAGTCCGCTCCGGCCCATTATCGACGGCTCAGGAACACTGTCTTCAGACGACTTCTCGATAGAGGTGTCTGGTTGGACAGATGGAGTGCAACAGGTTCGCGTAGACCGGCTGGACGGGGCTGTGGCCACTGTGGGCGGCGGCGCCCAGTTGTTAACCGCTGCGGCATGGGCTGCGCTGTCTGAGATTGCCGCACTTCAGTCACGCCTCCCGCAGGAGCGCACGCAACACGCCCAGGAGCTGGCATGGGGACGGATTCGCAGTCATGCCGACCGCGCCGGAGCGATATATGCCAGCCCATACCTCGAAACGACGTTGGTGTTGACGCCAGACAGCCTGCGCCTCCCTCTGGCAAAAGAGGAGACACCATTCGGCCGCGTGCTAACGGTCTCTCCAACCTTCGATGGCGCGCCAGACGGATGGTTGGCCGCCTTCGACGGCTTCAATTCGGTGCAACCGCACTACGACCTCACCCGGGGGACCGGTCGTATTCGCGTGGTGATTTCCGAACCCGTTCGCAGGGTGCTCGCCGTCATCAAACGAGAGATGCCGAACCGTAAGGTAGCTGGCGCCAAGGCGGAGAAATTCATCCACAACCCTTTCGCCTTCTTGGGAGACACAGCGCACCAGGTCCTGAACGAAGCAGAGTTTGAAGCGGACCGGGCGAAAGCAGGAGCCGTTTCGGCAGCCTTCAGCATCGTTGGCCGGATCGAACATGGACGTATCAACTCGGTCGATCTGCTGGTTAACGAACACTTCGGCGATGGCACAGCGCGCACAGACAAAAAGATTTTCAAAACCGCCGACGATCTCGACGCGTTTCTCAGCGCCCTGAAATCAGCCATTGAGCAGGATCGGGAGCACTTTCCCTGGGATGAGTACGACCTGACCGTTGACGCCGCATCCCCGGAACAGCTTGGGCAAGGCATAGAGCTGGCACAGTTTTGGCGCATGCAACCGGCCCAGCACATCAGCCTGGAGGATGTCTATCAGCTCAATGGTTATAGCGAGCGCATTGAAGGAATTGGCGCGGCCAAGCCTATCTACGTGCCCGTCTTTCAGCGTGACAAGAAGCAGGACGAAGATGAATCCGGCTGGTTGCCCACGGACTTGACACCAATGGTCAAGGTGACTCTTCGGGGCCATGAAGGCCAGGTGCTGATCCCCCTGACCCAGGAATGGGTCAAGGGCTTTGACGAGCAAGTCAGCGATGCGGAGCGGGACGGGGCCAGCCAGGTCACGAATGCCAGCCTTCCCACCCCCCTTGAGACCGGGCAGGCGCGCACCCTCGCCGAGGGATTCAAGGCGATGCTCGGTGGCCAAGACCGGGTAAAAGTCGATGGAAAATCGAAACCGAAGGAAGAAAAAAGCCGGCGGGAGACCCTGCTGGTCAAAACCAACTTCCACGGAATCGACTACCTCGAAGAGCGGCGCGCGTCACTGGCGTTACCTGAGGGCTGGGGAGCTCAACTCCCACGCTCGCTAAGACCATCCGTTGAGGTAAAAAAGCATCAGCTTCACGGCATAGCGTGGTTTCAGCACTTGGTCTCCAAAGCGCCGGCAGAGTGCCGAGGAGCTTTGCTCGCCGATGACATGGGATTGGGCAAGACCCTGCAGCTGCTGTCGTTGCTCGGCTGGTACTATGAGAAGAACCCTAATGCCGCGCCCTCTATCGTCTTTGCTCCAAAGAGCTTGCTGGAGAACTGGGCCAACGAGGCGCGCAAATTCTTCAACGACTCTTTTCCTGAAGTTTTCCCCCTCTATGGCGACAACCTGAGGGTTCGCAAACAACCGCTCGGCCTTATCGACAGCCAGTTACGCAACAAGGGCATCGTCGAACTCCTGAAGCCCGACTGGGTCGGGACCGCGAAGATCGTCGTCACCACCTACGAGGTGCTCACCTCATACGAGTTCTCACTGGCCAGACAACCGTTCGCGTTCCTCATTTGCGATGAGGCACAACGCCTCAAGACACCAGGCACTTTGGTGACGTTGGCCGCAAAGAAGCTGAAGGCGGACTTCCGCATCGCTTGTACGGGGACACCCGTCGAGAACTCGCTCGCGGACCTGTGGAGCCTTTTTGACCTGGTGCAACCGGGCCTGCTTGGCGCCCTTGAGGAATTCGGGAAGACCTATCGCCGCCCTATCGAATGCCAAACTGACGAGCAGGTAACGGCGCTACAGCGTTTGCAGGCAGCGATTGCTCCGCAAACGCTTCGCCGGACAAAGGCCGACATCGCGGCAGACCTGCCGAAGAAATTCTTCGCGCACAAGAAGGCCGCAGAACCGGGGGTGCGCTTCAAACCTGTTCTTGGCGATGACGAACTGCTTGAAATTTCGCTGACGGAGCATCAGCGCCTTCTCTACAAGGGCGGGCTGAAAAAACTTCAGGAAGCGGCCCGTGAGCTGAATGGCCGAAAGCGTGTTCAGCTTTCGTTCGGCGCACTTCACCTGATGAAGGCTGTCTGTGCTGAACCGTACTGCCTGCCGGGTACGAAGTTCATGGTCGATAAGGCCGGACGTAAGCCACACCTCTCGAACTCGCCCAAACTGGATTGGCTGCTGACCCAGCTGTCTGAGGTTCAGCGCTCTGGCGAAAAGGCCATCGTGTTCACCGAGCTGCGGGAGGTCCAGGCCGCGCTGTACTACTTCCTGAAGGAAACGTTCGGCCTGCGCCCGTTCATCATCAACGGCGACTCTCAGGGGCGTCAGGGGTACATAGACAAATTCTCCGCAAAGCCAGGCTTCGACGTCATCATCCTATCGACACTCGCCGCAGGTGCCGGGCTCAACGTCACCGCCGCGAACCATGTCTTCCACTTCACTCGTGCCTGGAACCCTTCCAAGGAAGCACAGGCCACCGACCGAGCTTTCCGTATCGGCCAAAAACGGGACGTTTTTGTCTACTGTCCCACCGTGGTGACAGACGACTTCCACACTTTCGAAGTCCGGCTCGACCAACTCATGAAGCGCAAGGCGGGGTTGGCTGGCTCTACGTTGGACGTCGATGGTTTATCCGCAGCGTTGACGGCAATGCTCAACGGCTCAGGCAAGGACGCGACATTCACCGAGCTAGTCGGGGGGAGCGAGGACGGTGAGGCGCTCCCGAAACGATACCTGACGATGGACGATGTCGATCGCATGGACGGGGACAGTTTTGAAGTGTTCTGCAAATTGCTTTGGGACAAGAAAGGCTTCCAGGCAACGGTTACCCGGAAGCGCGGTGGCGACGGAGGAATCGACATTGTCGCCCTCAAGGGACAGGAAAGTGAGCTTCTTCAATGCAAAAGCTCCAAGGCTGCCGATGTGGGATGGGATGCCATCAAGGAAGTGACCGCCGGCGCAGCGAAGTACCGGGAAAGGTTTAGCGGCACTCGCTTCCGTCGGGTCGCCGTGACGAATCAGCGCTTCACATCAGGAGCGCGAGAACAGGCCGTCGCCAACCAGGTCGAGCTGGTCATTCGCGAGCATCTTGAGGAGATGTTGGGGAGGCACCCTGTCACGAATCACGAGTTCGACGCCGCGCTGCAGGAGCAGGTTCTTTACGACGAGGTCGTGGCTTGAGGAGCCCAAGGCCTACCTGACAGACAATGCGAGGCGGGCAGGCCTTGGGGTCGCCTGTGAAAGTGGCGAGAGATCAGACGTTGAAGCGGAAATGGAAAATATCGCCATCCTTGACGATGTATTCCTTGCCTTCCTGCCGCAGCTTGCCGCCATCGCGGGCGCCGGATTCGCCGCCGAGGGCGACATAGTCGTCGTAGGCGATGGTTTCGGCCTTGATGAAACCGCGCTGGAAATCGGTGTGGATGGCGCCGGCGGCTTCCGGCGCCGTGGCGCCCTTGCGCACGGTCCAGGCACGGGCTTCCTTGGGGCCGACGGTGAAGAAGGTGAGCAGGCCGAGCAACTCGTAGCCGGCGCGGATCACCTTGTTGAGGCCGGGCTCATCAAGGCCGAGACCGGCAAGGAATTCCTTCTTCTCTTCCGGATCATCGAGCTGGGCGACCTCGCTCTCGATGGCGGCGGAGATGATAACGGACACCGCACCTTCAGCCTTTGCCAGCTCGGCCACCTTGGCGGAGAGGGCATTGCCGGTAGCGGCGTTGTCCTCATCCACATTGGCGACATAGAGCTGCGGCTTGGAGGTGAGCAGCTGAAGCTGGCGGAAGCGCTCGCGCTCATCCGGCGAAAGCTCCGGCAGCAGCACACGGGCCGGCTTGCCGTCGCGCAGCAGCGGCAGCACGCGTGCGACCAGCGCCAGCGTTTCCTTGGCTTCGATATCATTGCCGCGCACGCGCTTGATCAGCGCCTGCTCGCGCTTTTCCAGCGATTCGAGGTCGGCGATCATCAGCTCGGTGGTGATGACTTCGGCATCGCGGATCGGGTCGACCGAGCCTTCCACATGGGTGATGTTGTCATCCTCGAAGCAGCGCAGCACCATGACGATGGCGTCGGTTTCGCGGATATTGGCGAGGAACTGGTTGCCAAGCCCTTCGCCCTTGCTGGCGCCGCGCACGAGGCCGGCGATATCCACGAACTCCAGCTGGGTCGGGATGATCTGTGCCGACTTGGCAATATCGGCGACCTTCGTCAGGCGCGGATCGGGCACACCGACACGGCCGGTGTTCGGCTCGATGGTGCAGAAGGGAAAGTTCGCCGCTTCTGCCGCCTGGGTGCTGGTGAGCGCGTTGAACAGGGTCGACTTGCCGACATTAGGCAGGCCGACGATGCCGCAGTTGAAACCCATTTATCGATCGCCCGTGGATGTATCAGTGGAAGTCTGGGAAGAAGCAGGCTGCGGCGATGGCTCGCGCGGCCCCTTCGTTACCGGCGGTTTTAGAACGGGGGCGACGGCCTTTGCCACCTCATTCATGAACTGGGACTGGCCCTTTTCGCTGAAAAGATGGCCGGCGCAGCGCGCCACCATGTCCAGCATGGGCTCAAGCCAGGCCTGCTCGGCCTTGGCGAAATCGGCCAGCACATAGCCCGTCACCCGGTCCTTGTCGCCGGGATGGCCGATGCCGAGGCGCACGCGCTGGTAATCCTTGCCGATATGGTCGTCGATATCGCGCAGGCCATTGTGGCCGCCGTGGCCGCCACCCTTCTTGATGCGCACGCGGCCGGGCAGGATATCCAGCTCGTCATGCAGCACGATGACGTCGGCCGGGGTCAGCTTGTAAAAGCGCATCGCCTCGCCGACCGACTGGCCGGAGCGGTTCATGTAGGTCATCGGCTTTAACAGCATGACCTTCTGGTTGCCGATGCGCCCTTCGGCGATCTCGCCCGAAAACCGGCTGCGCCACGGGCCGAAGCTATGGCGGCGGGCGATTTCGTCAACCGCCATGAAGCCGATATTGTGGCGGTTGCCCGCATAGTCGCGCCCCGGATTGCCGAGGCCTGCAAAGATATACATCGAACCGGCTTCGTCTGCTGAAGGCTGGCCGGCACCTGCCGGCCGGTTGCCGGCAAGACGCCACAGAAAGGCGAAGGGCCGCAATAAAAAACCCCACCCGGCAAGGCGGGCGGGGTTCTTTTCCATCCGCGAAGGCGCCTTTATCAGGCGGCCTCGCCGCCCTCGGCGTTCTCTTCCGACTTGAGAGCGGAAGGAGCAGCGATGGTGGCGATGGTGAAATCGCGATCGGTGATGGTCGGGGTCACGCCACGCGGCACCACAACGGCGCTGAAGTGGATGCTGTCGCCGACATTGGCACCGGTGAGGTCGACGGTGACCTTCTCCGGAATGTTATTCCAGAGGGCCTTCATCTCGACTTCATGACGCACGATGTTCAGCACGCCGCCGCGCTTCAGGCCCGGGGCCTTGTCGGCGTTGAGGAACTCGACCGGCACGTTGATGGTCACGACGGCATCGCCGGTGACGCGCAGCAGGTCGACATGGATCGGGAAGTCACGCACCGGATCCATCTGCAGGTCGCGCGCAACAACGGTGTGCACGGTCTCGCCGACGGTGATCTCGAAGAGATGCGTGAAGAAATGGCTGTCCAGCTTGCGCTCGAACTCGACGCGCTCGAAGCTGATCGAAACCGGCTCCTGCTTGTCGCCATAGATAACGGCGGGGATACGCCCCTCACGACGCTCGCGACGCGCTGCCCCCTTGCCGGCCGCCTCGCGGAGCTGTGCGCTCAGCGCAACAGTCTTTGCCATGGTACTAACTCCTGAAATCAAAAAAGACGAAAGGCAGGGCTGGCCTCCAGGGGTGCCAGTCCGGTCTGTTCGCCGACGATGCGTCCCCTCCAGTGCCGCCGCCGAAGCGCTGGCCCTGAAAGGCGCGGGCGGTTTCTGCGCCAAACCGCCCCTTTTGTCAATAATGAGGGGCGGCAGGCCTGCCCTGAAAAGCCGGAAGGAAAGCTCAGGCGGCCTGCATCAGCCGGCCATGGGAAAGGTTGAGCTCCCGGCCGAGGCGCTGCTGCACCATCGGATCGTGCGTCACCGCAATCAGCGTCGCGCCCAGTTCGCCCGCCGCTTCCATCAGCAGATCCATCACCTTGTCGGCGCTGGCGGCATCGAGGCTTGCCGTCGGCTCGTCCGCCACGATGATGGCGGGAGACTGGATGAGCGCCCGGGCGAGCGCCACGCGCTGCTGCTCCCCGCGCGACAGGCGGCTGGCCGGCGTTCCGGCGGCAGTCAGCCCCATGCGGCCCAGCAGGTCGCGGCCACGGGCGCGCTGCTCGCCGGAGACGGAAAGATTGGAAAAACTGAGCGGCAGAAGGACATTTTCCAGCGCATCCAGACCGGGGATGAGGTGGAAATCCTGAAAGACAAAACCGACATGCCGGCGCCGCCAGCGGTCACGCGCGGCTTCCGGCATCGCCGTCAAGTCTTCCGCCCCCCAGCGCACGCTGCCGCCATCCGGCTTCTCGATACCCGTCAGCACATAAAGCAGCGTGCTCTTGCCCGCACCCGAGGGGCCGGTGATGGCCAGATGCGTGCCGGCGGCCACCTCCAGCCGGGCGAGATCGAGCACCGGCGCTTCCTTGCCCTGACCGGGAAAGCTGAGCAGGAGATTTTCGGCAATCAGGTCGGGCATGGCAGGCGGAGTCCGCGAGTTGGGTGCAGCCTGCCACTAGTCACCCGCAGGCCGGCAGCACGTCGAGTGAAAGTTCGGTGACAGTGCAACTGCTTCGCAAACGTCACGTACCCGTCATCGGCCCGTAACGGAGCGGGTGTTACGCCAGTGCGGCATAACGTCTCCGGCCAATATGTCGCAGGCCGGGGCGCCGCCCGCACAGGGGCCCATCCGGGGGATCGATGATGCCCCCCCTTCAAGGCAGGGAAACACAAGCGATGACTTTCACCCTCAAGCTCGCCGCCGGCGCAGCTGCCGCCGCGCTTCTGGCCGGCTCCGCCTACGCCGCCGACAAGGCCACGCTGACCCAGTCGGCCGACCCGTATTTCGCCGAAGGCCAGGCCACGCTGAAGCGCGTGATGGAGCAGAAGACCAACACCGGCAAGGCCAAGAACATCATCCTCTTCGTCGGTGACGGCATGAGCCTGCCGACGGTGACCGCCGCACGCATCTTCGAAGGCCAGAAGAACGGCATGGGCGACAAGGCCGAGACCAATCTGCTGAGCTTCGAGAAGTTCCCGTACTCCGCCCTGTCCGAGACCTACACCTCCGACGGCATGATCGCCGACAGCGCGCCGACCGCCGCTGCCATGATGACCGGCATCAAGTCGCCGAACGGCACCATCGGTGTGACCTCTGCCGTCAAGCAGGGTGATTGCAAAGCCGGCCTCGAGCATTCCGTGCCGACGATGCTGGAGATGGCCGAGACCGCCGGTCTTTCCACCGGCGTCATCACCACTGCCCGCCTGACGCATGCGACTCCGGCCGCCACCTACGCCCACACCGCTCACCGCGACTGGGAAGCCGACAAGAACCTGCCGGATGATGCCGCTGCCGCCGGCTGCAAGGACATCGCCCGCCAGCTGATCGAATCGCCCTACGGCAACGGCCTTGAAGTCGCCATGGGCGGCGGCCGCACCAACTTCATCCCGGCGACGATGGATGACCCGGAAGATGCCGGCAAGAAGGGCGTGCGCAAGGATGGCCGCGACCTGACCGCCGAGTGGGTCAAGAAGGCGCCGAACTCCGCCTATGTGTGGAACAAGAAGGAATTCGACGCCATCGACGTGTCGAAGACCGACCATCTGCTCGGCCTCTTCAACCGCTCGCACATGGAATATGAAGCCGACATCGCCAACGACAAGGCCGGCGAGCCGGATCTCGCGGCGATGACCACCAAGAGCATCGAGCTGCTGTCGAAGAACCCGAAGGGCTTCTTCCTGATGGTCGAGGCCGGCCGTATCGACCATGCGCACCACGAAGGCAACGCCTACCGTGCACTGGAAGACACCGTCGAACTGAGCCAGGCCGTGAAGGCTGCCATGGCCAAGGTGAACCTCGACGAGACGCTGATCATCGTGACGGCTGACCACAGCCACACCTTCTCGATCAGCGGTTATGCCGACCGCGGCACCAACATCCTCGGTCTCGCCACCGAAGGCGGCAAGGTGCTGAAGGGCGATGACGACAAGCCCTACACCATCCTCGGCTACATGAACGGCCCGGGTGCGGCCAAGGACGGCGCCCGCGCCGACCTGACCAATGTCGACACCACCGCCCCGGACTTCCTGCAGCAGTCGCTGATCCCGATGAGCAGCGAAACCCATGCAGGTGACGATGTCGGCATCTTCGCCGTCGGCCCGTGGGCGCACCTGTTCCAGGGCACCGTCGGCCAGCAGTACATCTTCCACGTGATGGATTACGCGTCGAAGATCAGCGAGCAGGCCGCTTCCATGTAAGCCGCAAGGCCCCGGAAGTTCCCGGGGGCGGGGCGATCCTTCCGATGAGGAGGCTCGCCCCGCCCCTTCGGCTTTCAGGACACGACCTTGCATCTCCTGTTTTTCAAGGGAAGATACCTGTCATGACCGCCCGCCTGGATCGCCGCCAGACCCTGAACGTGATCGCCGCTGCAGCGCTGTTCACGGCCTACCGTCCGCGCCCCGTGCTGGCTGCGCCGCCGGATCTGCGCATCCCCGATCTTTACGGCGCGCGCATGGCCTTTTCCGATCAGGCAAAGGCGCTGACGGGCAAGGAGATCACCCTTGCCGGTTTCATGGCGCCGCCGCTGAAGCCGGACGTGAAATTCTTTGTGCTGACGCGCATGCCGATGGCGATCTGCCCCTTCTGTGACAGCACTGCCGACTGGCCGCGCGACATCGTGCTGATCAAGACCCGCGACGACATCGACTGGGTCTATTTCAACGTGCCGATCAAGGTGACCGGCGTGCTGGAGCTGGGCACCGAGGTGGATGACGAGACCGGCTTTGTCAGCGAAGTGCGGCTGGTGAAGGCCGAAGCCCGCACCCTCTGAAACTCGCCCGCCCTTCCGCCGACCCGAACCGAGCCAAGAGAACCCGAGCGATGTTCAATCCGCTGCCGCTGGTGCGTGCGCATCTGAAGCAAAGCCCTGTCAGCAGCCTGGCGCTCGCGGCGCTGATCGCCCTTGCCGCCGCACTCGGTGTTGCCGTCTCGGCGCAGGACCGCGCCCTGCGCGCCGGCAGCGCAGCCGCCGCCCGCCCCTTCGACATCGTCGTCGGCGCGCCGGGCAGCGAAACGCAGCTGGTTCTGAGCACCGTCTTTTTGCAGCCGGCTTCACTGGAACTGATGCCGGCCGGCCTCCTCGCAAGACTGGCAACGGACGAGCGGGTTAAATTCGCCGCGCCTATCGGCTTCGGCGACAGCTGGCACGGCCACAGCATCGTCGGCACCAGCGCCGACTTTATTGCGAGCCTCGCCGGCACGCTGCCCGAGGGCCGGATGTTCGGCCATATCGGCGAGGCCGTCGTCGGCGCACGCGTACCGCTGCAGGTGGGCGAGCACTTCCTGCCGACGCACGGCCAGTTCGCTTCCGCCGAGGCTGAGGCCGTAGCTCTCGGCAACGATGATCATGACGGGGACGGCCATGATGCGGACGATCATGACCACGAGCATGAAGACGGCGAGCCTGCGGGCGAGGAACATCATCATCACGCCGAAGTAAACATCGTCGGCCGCCTCGCCCCGACCGGCGGGCCGTGGGATCAGGCCATTCTGGTGCCTATCGAGGCGACATGGTGGGTACACGGGCTTCCCGTCGGCCATCCGCTGGATGCGGCTGCAACCGACATTGACCATCCCGATCCGGACGGCATTCCCGTCGGCCCGCCCTGGGACGAAAAGCTGTTGTCGGGCGTCCCCGCCATTGTGGTGAAGCCCGTTAGCTTCTCCGCTGCCTACGGGCTGCGTGCCGATTATCGCAGCGCCGAGAGCATCGCCGTGTTTCCGGCAGAAGTGCTGGTGCAGCTTTATGGGCTATTGGGCAATGTGCGCGATATTCTCGCCGGGCTCTCGATCATGACGCAGGCGCTTGTCATTGGAGCGGTGCTGGTCGCGGTACTGGCCTTGACGGTGCGGCGGCGGCGGACCTTCGGCGTGCTGCGCGCGATGGGGGCCACCCGGGCCTATATCTTCAGCCTGATCTGGTGCGAGGTAGCGCTGCTGGTGGCTGGCGGCGCGCTGGCGGGCCTCGGCCTCGGGTACGGCGCGGCGGCAGGGCTCTCCCGCCTCGTCTCCGGCAAGACCGACATGGCCATGACAGTCTCACTCGGCCTGCCGGAACTCTCGCTTGCCGGCATCATCATCCTTGTCGGGCTGATCCTGGCAACAGTGCCGGCCTTCCTCATCTATCGCGAGCCGGTGACACGGGCGCTGCGCGACTGACTGGCCTGCGCTAGGCTCTCTCCGGGATTTGGGCGAACGGGAGGGGCAAGGTGCCGGAGGAAGACATCAGGATCGTGACGGCCGATGCCGCAAGCTGGCCGGCGGTGGAAGAGCTGTTTGCCGATACCGGCGATGCCCGGCGCTGCTGGTGCGCCTACTGGTTCCTCAGCCGGAGCGAGTTCAAGCAAGGCTGCGTGACCGGCAGCAACAGGGACCTGCTGGAGCTGCGGCTTAAAAACAATGCGCCGACGGGGATCGTGGCCATCAGGGGCGAGGAGCCGGTGGGCTGGTGCGGCATCGCCCCCCGCCAGGATTATGACCGGCTGCAAAGGCCGACCGTGCTCTCGGCGGTGGATGACACGCCGGTCTGGTCGATCACCTGTTTTGTGGTGCGCAAGGGCCATCGCCGGCAGGGACTGATGGATGTGCTGCTGGCCGGCGCCGTCGATTATGCCCGCCGGATGGGCGCGGAGATGGTGGAAGGCTATCCGCTGGATGCCCAGCGCAAGCTGATGTCCGGCGAGCTTTATGTCGGCACGCCCGGCGCCTTCAAGCGTGCCGGGTTCACGGAAGTCGAGCGGCGCTCCCCCAACCGGCCGATCATGCGGCTGGCACTTTCTTAGATCCTTCCCCGCGCGGCAGCGGGGGGAAGGTGGCCGAAGGCCGGATGGGGGTGTGGGCTTATCCAACAAGCGCCTGCCGCGATAAGCGGCACTGCCCACATCCCCTCCGCCCGCTTTGCGGGCACCTCCCCCACCCAAAAGTGGGGGAGGAAATCAGATCAAAGCGCCTTTTCCAGCTGGGGCACGAGCTCGAAGAGATCACCCACGACGCCGTAATCGGCGACCTGGAAGATCGGCGCTTCCTCGTCCTTGTTGATGGCAACGATGACCTTGCTGTCCTTCATGCCAGCCAGATGCTGGATGGCACCGGAGATACCGACAGCGATGTAGAGATCGGGCGCAACCACCTTGCCGGTCTGGCCGACCTGGTAGTCGTTGGGCACGAAACCGGCATCGACGGCAGCGCGGCTGGCGCCAACGGCAGCACCCAGCTTGTCCGCCACCTTTTCCAGCAGGGCGAAGTTCTCGCCAGAGCCCATGCCACGACCGCCGGAGATGACGATGCGGGCAGCGGTGAGTTCCGGACGGTCGGACTTGGAAAGCTCCTGCCCGACAAAGCTGATCTTGCCGCTGGCAGACGTGGCCGAGACCGCCTCAACCGCAGCCGAACCGGTGGTGGCTGCCGCCTCGAACGCGGTCGGGCGCACCGTCACCACCATGATGGCATCGGTGGACTGTACGGTGGCAAGCGCATTACCGGCATAGATCGGGCGCACGAAGGTATCGGCGCTTTCAACCTTGGTGATGTCGCTCACCTGCTGCACATCGAGCAGGGCGGCCACACGCGGCATCAGGTTCTTGCCGAAGCT
This sequence comes from Radicibacter daui, assembly GCA_030657355.1. Lineage (GTDB taxonomy): Bacteria > Pseudomonadota > Alphaproteobacteria > Radicibacterales > Radicibacteraceae > Radicibacter > Radicibacter daui. The sequence goes on along the minus strand of CP131056.1, from coordinate 904,684 downwards.
GGAAGCCGGGGCCAGCACATGGCTGTAGCCGGAGGCCAGCGAGACGACGAGCGGGGCAATGTTCTCGGCAAGGCCGTGCTCATAGGCGGCGTCATCCGCCACCAGTACCTTGGCCACACCGGCGATCTTCGCCGCAGCGGCGCTGTCCGCACCCTTGCCGGCGACCAGCACATGGATATCGCCGCCGATGGCTGCAGCCGCCGTCACCGTGCTCAGGGTGGAGGGACGCAGCGCGCCTTCGAAGATTTCAGCAACTACGAGAATGGTCATGACTGCTTCTCCGCCCTTCAGATCACGCGCGCTTCGTTCTTGAGCTTGTCGACCAGGGTCGCGATGTCGGGCACCTTGATGCCGCCCTGGCGCTTGGCGGGCTCGGCCACCTTCAGCACCTTGAGGCGGGGCGCGACATCGACGCCGAGATCGGCGGCGGTCAGGGTATCGAGCGGCTTCTTCTTCGCCTTCATGATGTTGGGTAGCGAAGCGTAACGCGGCTCATTAAGGCGAAGATCGGTGGTAACGATGGCTGGCAGGGAAAGCGCCAGTGTCTCGAGGCCGCCATCGACCTCCCGCGTCACCGTGGCCTTGCCGCCTGCAATCTCTACCCTGGAGGCGAAAGTCGCCTGCGGCCAGTCGAGCAGGGCGGCCAGCATCTGGCCGGTCTGGTTGCAGTCATCATCGATGGCCTGCTTGCCGAGCAGCACCAGTTCCGGCGCTTCTTTGGCAACGATGGCCTTCAGCAGCTTGGCAACGGCCAGCGGCTCCACATCGCCCTCGACGGGGATGAGGATGGCGCGGTCGGCGCCCATGGCGAGCGCGGTGCGCAGGGTTTCCTGCGCCTGGGTGGCACCGATGGAGACAGCGATGACTTCGGTGGCGATGCCCTTTTCCTTCAGGCGCACGGCCTCCTCGACGGCGATTTCGTCGAAGGGGTTCATCGACATCTTCACGTTGGCGAGTTCCACACCCGACCCATCGGCCTTGACGCGGATCTTGACGTTATAATCGACCACCCGCTTGACGGGCACCAACACCTTCATGGCGCGCTCCTCGTTACGCTGCGACGTCCCAAATCAGGCCTCCTGCATTAGACCATCCGGCGGCAGGAGGCGACCCCTTTCCGGCCCGGAAGACAGAGGAAGGGCATGTGGGCGCCTTGCCTTGTTTATATGCGGGATGGTAATTTCCGTTTACGTAAACGTCAATCTGGAGTTCAAAACGCTCCAGTACCGGCCACCGGGACCACCTCAAGCGGTGCTGACCTCAGCGGCCGGGTGGCCACTTTGCATAGCGGGCAGCCGGGTGCCTGAAATCGTCCGCCAGCCATTTGACTTCATCCTCAAACCATATGTGCCGTGCCGGGCGCACTCCCGGATCATCATCCAGCGTCGCAACCCGCAGGATGACATGCGGCTGGGCCGGGCGTTCGGCAATCAGCTGCGAGCCGCAGACGGAGCAGAAATGGCGGAACTTGCCCGGCGAGGACTGATAGGCGGTGATCTTGTCTTCCCCGGTCAGCCAGCGGAAATGCTCCCGCATCACACCGGCCGTGGTGGTGTAGGCCGCAGCATGGGCCTTGCGGCAAGTGCGGCAGTGGCAATGGCCGATCGGCATGTCGAGACCGTCGATCTCGTACTGCACTGCTCCACACAGACAGCTGCCGCGAAAGGCCATGACGCTCTCCTTGTCCGCTAACTATCTTACTACTTACACCTTACTTCTCTCTTTACCTGTTTCCATTATTGATCCGTTATTTCTGCCCCAGGCGCCGCCAGCTTCCCCGCCCCTTTCAAGCCAGAGCCGATATGAGCGATTTTGCCCCCGCCTCCCCGCAACCAGTCCCCGAAGCCCCCGTTCTGCTAAGCCGGCTGGGGCCACTCGGCATCATCACGCTCAACCGCCCAAAGGCATTGAACGCCCTCAGCGCCGAAATGATCTGCCTCATCAATCCGGCACTGGATGAATGGGAGGCGGATGACGCCATCCGGGCCATCCTCATCCGCGGCGCCGGGGGCAAGGCCTTCTGTGCCGGCGGAGATGTCCGGGAGGTCTGGGCGGCGGGCCGGGAGCGCAAGGCGGCAAGGGGCGCCGGTACGGCCGAAGGCACAGCCCGGGCAGAAGAAATAAGCACGCTGATCGCGGCCTATTTCCACGCCGAATACAGCCTCAATCACCGCATCGCCACCTTCCCCAAACCCTGGATCGCGCTCATCGACGGCATCACCATGGGAGGCGGGGCCGGACTCTCCATCCACGGCACCCACCGCGTGGCGACAGAAGCCACGCTGTTTGCCATGCCGGAGACCGCCATCGGGATTTTTCCGGATGTCGGTGCAAGCCACTTCCTCTCCCGCCTGCCAAACCATGCCGGGCGCTGGCTGGGGTTGACGGGTGCACGGCTGCAGGCGGGCGACATGCTGGCAAGCGGCCTTGCCACCCACTACGCCCCCCGTGCGCAGCTTGAAGGCCTTGAAGAAGAGCTGGCCCTCACCCTCGCCGGTCGGGCGGCGGCAGGGTTCGCCGGCGCCCATGCGGAAATCGACCGCGTGCTGACGGCCCGCAGCAGGCCGGCCGGTGCCGGGATTCTGGCGCAGCACCTCCCCACCATCGAGCGCTGCTTCGGCGGCAGCACGGTGGAAGAGATTGAGGCGGCGCTGGCGGCCGAGGCCAATGACTGGGCGGCAGAGCAGCTCGCACTTCTGCGCAGCATGAGCCCCACAGGTCTCAAGCTTGCCCTTGCCACCCAGCAGGCGGCGGAAAAGGCCGATCTGGCCGGCGCGCTCGACCAGGAATACCGCACCATGGTCTGGTGCATGGAGGGCGACGAGTTCTATGAAGGCATCCGCGCCGTGCTGATCGACAAGGATCGCATGCCGCGCTGGCAGCCCGCTGAACTGCCGGGTGTGGGTACCGATACCATCGTCGGCGCCCTCGCTCATCCGGCGCCAAACCGGCCCCTGATCTCGCCGGCCGAATGACCGCCGAATGACTGCCCCGCACGTCAGAAGAACAGTCTCTCCCAGGCGACAAAATATCCGTCACAAAACTGTCATCAAAGCTTGCGCAAGGCCGCAACAGCGGCTCTGCTAATCAGGCTTAGAAGATGGCCTTGGGGAGAGGCCTTCGCGGGCTCCAGAGGGGAGCCCGCCCATTCATGAGGGGGACGATCAGGACATGTCGAAGTTTCTTCTGGCGCCGCTGAGCCGCCGCCGTTTTCTGACCACCACCGCCCTTGCCGGTGTGGGTGCAGGGCTCATCATCAGCCCGTTCGGCAACATGGCCTTTGCCGAGGACATGGTGCATCTGCGCCTCATTGAAACCACCGACGTCCACGTCAACATCTTCCCCTACGATTATTATCGCGACCGCGAGGACAATACGGTCGGCCTTGCCCGCACCGCAGCGCTGCTGAACGGCGCGCGTGCCGAGGCCCCGAACTCGCTGCTGCTGGATAATGGTGACTTCCTGCAGGGCAACCCGATGGGCGACTTCATGGCCTATGAGCGCGGGCTGGACGGCACCAACGTCCATCCCGTGATGAAGGCCATGAACCTGCTGGGTTACGACGCCGCCACGCTTGGCAACCACGAATTCAATTACGGCCTCGACTTCCTCAACAAGGCGCTGGCCGGCGCCAACTTCCCCTTCGTGCTGGCCAACCTTGCCAATGGTTCCCTCGCCGGCAGCCCGACGGCGGACAAGACCTTCCTCAAGCCCTACATGATTATCGAGCGCACGCTGAAGGACGGCACCGGGAAGGAGCACAAGGTCAAGATCGGCCTGATCGGCTTCGTACCGCCGCAGATCATGAACTGGGATAACAAGTGGCTGGCCGGCAATGTCATGACGCGTGACATCGTCGAGACCGCGAAGGCCTACGTGCCGCAGATGCGCGAGGCCGGCGCCGAGATCGTGATCGCGCTCTGCCATTCCGGCATCAATGGTGGCCAGCCGACCGAGGGAGCGGAAGACAGCGCGCTCTACCTCGCCACAGTGCCCGGCATCGACGCCATCCTCACCGGCCACCAGCACAAGGTGCTGCCGGGCCCGGATTATGCCGCCGTTGACGGAGTGGATGCCGAGAAGGGCACGCTGCACGGCGTTCCGGCTGTAATGGCCGGCTTCTGGGGCAGCCATCTCGGCATCATCGACCTCATGCTGCAGAAGGATGGGGCCAAGTGGAAGGTGGTGGACCACAAGAGCGAGGCACGCCCGATCTACAAGCGCGACGGCAAGAACATCGTGCCGCTGATCGACCCGCGCATGGATGTGGAAGATGCCGCGCGCGAGGGCCATGAGGGCACGCTCGCCTATGTGCGCCGCCCGGTGGGCGAGACCTCCGCGCCGATCAACAGCTTCTTCTCTCTGGTTTATGACGACCCCTCGGTGCAGATCGTCAGTCAGGCACAGACCTGGTACATCTCCGAGCTCATCAAGGGCACGGCCAATGCCGCCCTGCCGGTGCTTTCCGCCGCCGCCCCGTTCAAGGCCGGCGGCCGTGGCGGCCCGGATTATTATACCGACGTGCCCAAGGGCCCCGTCGCCATCAAGAACGTGGCCGACCTTTACCTCTACCCCAACACCGTGCGCGCGGTGCTGGTGGATGGCGCCACCGTCAAGGAATGGCTGGAGCGCTCGGCCGGCATGTTCAACCAGCTGACGCCGGGCAAGGCGGAGCAGGAACTCGTGAACAACGATTTCCCCTCCTACAATTTCGACGTCATCGACGGCGTGACTTACAAGATCGACCTCAGCCAGCCCAACCGTTACGACAAGGATGGCAAGCTGGCGGCGCCGGATGCCCACCGCATCGTGGACCTTCAGTTCCAGGGCAAGCCGATCGACCCGGCGCAGAAATTCATCGTTGCCACCAACAACTACCGTGCCGGCGGCGGCGGCAATTTCCCCGGCGTGGGCCCGGACAAGATCGTGATCGAGGCACCGGACGCCAACCGCGACGTGCTGATCCGCTACATCCACGACAAGGGCACCATCAACCCGTCCGCCGACAACAACTGGAGCTTCGCTCCGGTGGCCGGCGTGACGAAGGCGCTCTTCGACAGCTCGCCCAATGCACAGGCCTATGCCGCCTCCCTGAAGAACGTCACCTATGTCGGCCCGGGCGAAAACGGCTTTGCGCGTTATGCGCTGACCCTCAGCGCTTAAGAGGCGGCCGAGGACAAGCAGACAAAAAACCTCCCCGCTTCTGGCGGGGAGGTTTTTTGTTATCGGCACCCTTACATGTTCGGGTAATTCGGCCCGCCGCCGCCTTCGGGCACGGTCCAGGTGATGTTCTGCATCGGGTCCTTGATGTCGCAGGTCTTGCAGTGCACGCAGTTCTGCGCGTTGATCTGCAGGCGCTGGCCGCCCCCATCCGCCTCGACGAACTCATAGACACCGGCCGGGCAGTAACGCTGCTCGGGGCCGCCATAGAGGCGCAGGTTGTGGTTGACCGCGATGGCCGGGTCGGCAAGGCGCAGATGGACCGGCTGGTCTTCCTCATGATTGGTGTTGGAGAGGAAGACGGAGGAAAGCCGGTCGAAGGTCAGCTTGCCATCGGGCTTGGGATAGTCGATCGGCATGGCCTTTTCCTTGGCCATCAGCGTCTCGTTATCGCGATGATTCCTGAGGGTCCAGGGCGTGCGGCCCTTGAGCCAGAGCTCGATGCCGCTCATCAGCAGGCCGGGCACGAGGCCCCAGCGGAAAGCCGGGCGGCAGTTGCGCACGGCATTGAGTTCCTTCCACACCCACGACTTGCGGAAAGCCTCCGGATAGGCCGTCAGTTCGTCCGGCACCACGCCATCGTCACCGGCTGCGGCCAGCGCCTCGAAGGCGGCATCGGCGGCCAGCATGCCGGTTTTCATGGCGTTGTGGCTGCCCTTGATCTTGGGCACGTTGACGAAACCCGCCGAGCAGCCGATGAGCGCGCCACCGGGGAAGGTCAGCTTGGGAATGGACTGCAGCCCGCCCTCATTGATGGCGCGGGCGCCATAGGCAAGGCGGCGGGCCCCTTCGAAGAGCGGCGCAATCGACGGATGGGTCTTGAAGCGTTGCATCTCCTCGAACGGGGAGAGATAGGGGTTCTTGTAGTCGAGCCCGACGACATAGCCGATGGCGACCTGGTTATCTTCCAGGTGATAGATGAAGCCGCCGCCATAGGTGCCGAGATCCATCGGCCAGCCGAAGCAATGCATGACCTTGCCGGGCTGATGTTTGGCCGGATCGACCTCCCACAGCTCCTTGATGCCGAGACCGTAGGTCTGCGGCTGGCTTTCTCGGGCGAGTTCGTAGCGGGAGATGATCTGCTTGGCGAGCGAGCCGCGCACGCCTTCGGCAATCAGCGTGTAGCGGGCATGCAGTTCCATGCCCGGCTGGTAGCTGTCCTTGTGGCTGCCATCGCGCGCCACACCCATGTCGCCGGTCGCAACACCACGCACCTTGCCCTTGTCGTCATAGAGCACTTCGGCGGCGGCAAAGCCGGGATAAACCTCAACGCCCAGCGCCTCGGCCTGCTCGGCGAGCCAGCGGCAGAGGTTGCCAAGGCTGATGATGTAGTTGCCGGCATTATGCAAGTAGGAGGGCAGCAGGAAATGCGGCACCTCGACCTTGCCCTTCTGGGTCAGCAGATGAAATTCATCCTGCGTGACGGGCGTGTTCAGCGGCGCGCCGCGTTCCTTCCAGTCAGGGAACAGCTCGTTGATCGCGTCGGGCTGCATAACGGCGCCGGAGAGGATGTGGGCCCCGACCTCGGAGCCCTTTTCCAGCACACAGACGCTGATCTCACGCCCGGCTTCCGCCGCACGCTGCTTGAGGCGAATGGCGGCGCCGAGCCCGGCCGGGCCAGCACCGACGATCACCACGTCGAATTCCATCGACTCGCGTTCCATGGCCCCTCCGGCCTCCCTCGAAATATCAGCTCCAGCCCGGTTTCGGCCTGGTGGCCGCCCGGGACAGCCGGCGCGCTGTGATTGTTCTTACCCTGGCGCCGGCATGGCTCACCCTGGTGGCGGCCCATCGTTCCGCCTTCTTGTGTGACGGATTGGCACGCACCCCGTCAAGCCGGAGAAGAAAGAAATACTTTCATATCTAATCAATAGGCCTGCGAAGCCCGCCAGATCACTGTTGTTCAGTTAGCCTTGCCACCTTCAGTCGGCGTGACCATCGGCGCTCCGGTGGCCCCCATGGCGGTGATGGAGACCATGACCGGCACATCGCCCTCCTTCTCGAAATGAAGGATCACCGGCAGCGTCTCGCCGGGCTTCAGCGCCGCCTTGAGGCCTACCAGCATCAGGTGATAACCGCCGGGCTTGAGCTCGGTCGTGCCCGCCGGGACCGGCAAGCCGCCTTCCACGGGGCGCATGCGCATGATGCCGCCGTCATTGACGTGCTCATGTACCTCACCCATGGCGAAATCATCACCGGTTGCCGACAGCAGAGTGTCGGCAGGGCCGGTATTCACAATCGAGAAATAGACGGCGGACGTACGCCCGGCCCCTGCTGTGGCCCGCGTCCACGGCCCCACGACGGTCAGCGGCCCGGCCACAACGGTGCCGGCCGGCACGGCATCGGCGAAAGCCGGCCGGGTAGCAGGTAGGGCGGCAGACAGCCCGACGGCAAGCGCAGATGCAGCCAGCAGACGGCGGGCAGAGGAAAGGCGGCGGGTCATGGGCGGTTTCCTTGTCTTTTTATCCGGATGACGGCGACTGACCGGTCACCCTATCGGCCGGGGCACAGGGCGCAACCGGACAATCGGTCTCAGGCGGGGAAGACATGCACCACGTCGGGGCAGAGCGAAACGGGGCTGCCGACGGCAAGGCCCGCCGCTTCCAGCTTGTGGCGCGGCATCTCGGCCTCGACGATGGCGCCGCCCTCCGCCGACAGCTCCAGCCGGGCAAGGCCGCCGCGCGCCACGATATGGCGGATGGCAAAACTGGCCGCCGCCTCCGGCACGATACCCGGCAGAACCGCCATCTCGTGCGGGCGCACATAGGCACGCACCGCGCCGGCGGCATGGGTGCTGGCGCGATGCCAGTTGCCGATGCGCAGTTGCCCGCCCTCGACCACGCCATCAAAGCGCACCGCGCTGCCAAGAAACTCGCAGACGAAAGGCGTTGCCGGATGGTCATGCACCTCGATGGGGCTGCCCACCTGCACGATATGGCCGTGATCCATCACCACTACCCGGTCGGCTACTTCCAGCGCCTCTTCCTGGTCATGCGTCACGAAAACGGAGGTGACATGGATTTCGTCATGCAGCTGGCGCAGCCAGCGGCGCAGGTCCTTGCGCACCTGGGCATCGAGCGCGCCGAAGGGCTCATCCAGCAACAATACGCGCGGCTCAATGGCAAGGGCGCGGGCAAGGGCGATGCGCTGGCGCTGGCCGCCGGAAAGCTGGGAGGGGAACCGGTCCGCCAGCCAGTCGAGCTGCACCAGTTCCAGAAGGCGCATCACGCGCTTCCTGATCTCCGCCTCGGCAGGCCGCTCCTTGCGCGGCAGCACCCGCAGGCCAAAAGCGACGTTTTCATAGACACTCATATGGCGGAAGAGCGCGTAATGCTGGAATACGAAGCCCACGCGGCGGTCCCGCACATCAAGGGCGGTCGTGTCCTGCCCGTCAAAATGCACTTCGCCGTCATCGGGAAATTCAAGGCCGGCAATCAGACGCAGCAGCGTGGTCTTACCCGAGCCGGAGGGGCCGAGCAGGGCTGCCAGATCACCATCGGGAATATCGAGGCTCACCCCCTTGAGGGCAGTGAAGTCACCGAAATTCTTGGTGATGTTGCGAACGGAGATGCTCATCCGGAAACTCCCACCGAAGCAGCCTTGCGCGGCGCCTTCACCTCCCGCGCCGCCAGCCTTTCAACGGCGATGCGGGCAATGAGGGTGACAAGCGCAAGCACTGCCAGCGACGAGGCGGCAGCAAAGGCGCCGGCCACGTTCTGGTCGTTGAAAAGAAGCTCGATCTGCAAGGGCAGCGTATTGGTCTGGCCCCGGATATTGCCGGAGACGACCGAGACGGCGCCGAACTCGCCCATGACGCGGGCATTGGTGAGGATGACACCGTAAAGCAGCGCCCATTTGATATTGGGCAGCGTGACCCGCAGGAACATGATGAAGCCGCTGGCGCCGAGCGACAGTGCCGCTTCCTCCTCATCCGCGCCCTGCGCCTGCATCAGCGGGATCAGCGAGCGGGCGACATAGGGGCAGGTCACGAACAGGCTGACGAGAAAGATCGCCGGCACGGTGAACATCACCTGCACGTCCAGGGCGCCTAGCATCGGCCCGAGCAGCCCCTGCGCGCCATAGAGGAAGAGATAGGTAACGCCGGCCACCACCGGCGAGACCGAGAAGGGCAGCTCGATGGCCGTCAGCAGCAGCTTCTTGCCCGGAAAGGCAAAGCGCGTGATGGCCCAGGCGGCCGCAATGCCGAAGAAGAGATTGATCGGCACCACCACCAGCGCCGTCAGCACCGTCAGGTAGATGGCGTGCAGCGTCTCCGCTTCGAGGATGCTGCCGGCATAGTGGGCAAAACCCGCCCGGAACGCTTCGGTGAAGATGACGCCCAGCGGCACCACCAGCAGAAAGAAGGTGCCGGCCAGCGCCAGCAGGATGAGGAAGGCACGCAGCAGCGGCCCTTCCCCCACCCGGCGGCGGTTGGGGCTAACGGGTGCGGCGGGGCTACGGTTGAGGGCGTTGGAGACAGGACCAGCCATGATCGAACCCCTCCGCCCTAGCGCGGCTCGGCATGGCGGGTAGACCATGCCTCGAGCGCATTGACGGCAAGCAACAGCAGGAAAGAGGACGCCAGAATGACGGTGGCGATGGCGGCAGCGCCGCCATAGTCATATTCCTGCAGGCGGATATAGGTGAGGAGCGCGGTGATCTCCGTCTTGTTCGGCAGGTTGCCGGCGATAAAGACAACGGCGCCGAACTCGCCCAGCGAGCGCGCGAAGGCAAGCGCACAACCACTCAGGAAAGCCGGCATCAGCACCGGAAAGATCACCCGGCGGAAGATCTGCCCGTCGCGGGCACCCAGCGTACGGGCCGCCTCCTCCAGCTCCGGCTCCAGATCCTGCAACACCGGCTGCAACGTGCGCACGACAAAGGGGATGGAAGTAAAGGCCATGGCGACGGCAATACCCGCCGGCGCGTAGGCGACCTTGATACCCATCGGCAGCAGCAGGCTGCCATAAAGGCCCTTGCGCACAAAAAGCCCGGTCAGGGCGATGCCGGCAACGGCCGTGGGCAGGGCGAAAGGCAGGTCGATCAGCGCATCGACAAGGCGCTTGCCGGGAAATTCATAACGCACCAGCACCCAGGCCATGAGGAAACCCCACACGCCATTGAAGAGCGTGGCCCAGGCGGCGGAGGAAAGCGTGACCTTGTAGGTCGCGACAGCGCGGGAAGAACTGACGGTCGCCCAGAACTCGGCCGGCGACAGGCTGGCAGTCTTGATCAGCAGCGCCGCAATGGGCAGCAGCACGATAAGGCCGAGATAGAGCAGCGTGACGCCGAGGGAGAGGCCGAAGCCCGGCAAAACCCGTCGCCGCATGGAACCCTCCCTTTTCAAAACAGATGCAAATGGACGCAGCCGGCGGACGGACCAGAGGGCCATCCGCCGGCTGCGTTGCCCCGCAACGGCTTGCGGGACAGGGGTCTTTTAGCGGTTGCCGAACAGCTGGTCGAGCAGCGCGCCCTTGGCGAAATGGTCCTTGGTCGCCTGATCCCAGCCACCGAAGGTGTCTTCAACCGTCACGAGGCGCACGGGCGGGAACTGGTCCTTGTGCTCCTCGACCACAGCGGGGCTGTGCACGCGGTTGTAGAATTTGGCGAGGATTTCCTGCGCCGGGTCGGAATAGAGGAAATTAAGGTACGCCTCGGCTTCCGCACGGCTGCCGCGCTTGTCGACCACACTATCCACCACCGTGACCGGGAACTCGGCCAGCAGGCTGACGGGCGGCACGACAACCTCGAACTTGTCGGCACCATAAAGGTCGCGGGTGGTGTTGACCTCGGCCTCGAAGGTGATCAGCACGTCGCCGATTTCACGCTCGACGAAGGTGGTGGTCGCACCGCGGCCGCCGGTATCGAACACCGGCACATGGTCGAACAGCGCCTTGATGTAATTTTCAACCTTGGTCTCGTCGCCCTTGTACTCTTCCCGTGCCCAGGCGGTGGCGGCGAGATAGGTATAGCGGGCGTTGCCGGAGGTCTTGGGGTTCGGGAAGATCACCTCGACCCCATCCTTCACCAGATCGCCCCAGTTATGGATGCCCTTGGGATTGCCGGCGCGCACCAGGAAGGCGGGCAGCGAATAATAGGGAGAGCTGTTGTTTGGCAGGCGCTGCTGCCAGTTGGCAGGGATGAGGTTGCCGCGATCATGCAGCACCTGAACGTCCGTCACCTGGTTGAAGGTCACCACATCGGCCTGCAGGCCTTCAATGATGGCGTTGGCCTGCTTGGTGGAGCCGGCATGCGACTGGTCGATGGTCAGATCGTGGCCGGTTTTGGCCTTCCAGTCCGCAATGAAAGCAGGGTTGAGCGCGGCATAAAGCTCGCGGGCAATGTCGTAGGAAACGTTCAGAAGCTTGTCGGTTTCCGCATGAGCCGCGGTCACCGGAGCGGCGAGCGACGCGGCAAGAAGAACACCGGCGATAGCCAGCTTGCGCATGATGGACACCCCTTTTTATACACATCCCTGTGCGTTGAGGTTCATTCACCATGACAAAAGAACATCGTCAACATGTTTTATGGCGACGAATTTCACATCAAAAATAACAAATACAAAATGTATTAAAATTCCACCGTGTCGACCACAGGTCGCTTAGGCGGCCTGAACGCTGCGCCGGAGCGCCTGCGGAGGCTGGCCGAAAGCGCGCAGAAAGGCCTTACGCATGCGCTCGCGGTCGGCAAAGCCGGTCTCGCGGGCAATGATCTCGATGGGATGGGCCGTTTGTTCCAGCATCAGCCGCGCCGCCTCTACCCGCAGATGCTCGACTGCCTTGGCTGGAGACTGGCCGGTTTCAGCACGGAAAACCCGGCTGAACTGACGCGGGCTGAGACGTGCGGCCTCTGCCAGCTCTTCCACCGATAATTCCGCCGTCAGGTTCCGGCGCGCATGGTCGAGCGCCATCTGGATACGGTCGGATTTTGGCTCAAGCTCCAGCAGGGTGGAGTGCTGCGACTGGCCACCGGAGCGGCGGTGATACAGCACCAGCTTGCGGGCGACGTCGCGGCTTATCCCGGCGCCCAGATCCTTCTCCACCATGGCAAGGGCAAGGTCGATGCCCGCCGTCATGCCGGCAGAGGTCCAGATCGGGCCATCAGTGATGAAGATGCGGTCCTCCTCCACCGTGATCGCGGGATACCGATCCTTCAGCTCCCGCGCCGTAAGCCAGTGGGTGGTTGCCCGGCGCCCGTCGAGCAGGCCGGCCTGGGCGAGGATGAAGGCACCGGTACAGATGGATGCGATGCGGCGCACGATACCGACCTGCCCCTGCAGATACCCCACCAGCCCCGATGACGCGACCGGCAGGTCGGTGCCGCCGCACAGCAGCAGCGTATCCCAGTGCCCGCCGGCAAAAGGCTCGCTTTCCACCGTAACGCCGAAGGAAGCAGCAACCTGCCCGCCCGCTTCCGACAGGGTGTGCACCTCATAGACCGGGCGCTCCGCCACCAGATTGGCGATCTCGAACACCGTGGCGGCGGCAAGGCCGATGACCTGGAAATCGGGATAAACGACAAAGCCGATCCGCTGCATGGGGTCACCCTCTTTCAAAAACCGTCCTGACAGGCGGCATGTCCTGAAAGATGGCATATACGACATTCAGGACAAGAGGCAATGATCCTAGTCTCTCTTCAGACGGCATCCACCGGCACCCGGCCGGCCCGGAGCCTTGAAGAAGGAACCTTCACCATGACCATCCAGCATCAGGGCACCGCCCTCATCACCGGCGCTTCCAGCGGCATCGGCGCGATCTATGCCGACCGCCTTGCCCGGCGCGGCTACGACCTCATTCTGGTGGCGCGCAACCGGGCCCGGCTGGATACGCTGGCAAAGCGCCTCAGCGATGAAACCGGACGTTCGGTAGAAGTGATCGTCGCGGATCTCGGCAAGGGCGAGGATGTGCGCAGGATCGAGGCGGTCCTGAAGGACGATGCCAGCATCACCACGCTCGTCAACAATGCCGGCATCGGCGGGGTGATGCCGCTCGTCGCGTCTGATGTCGACCAGATGGAAGCGATGATCGACCTCAATGTCACGGCGCTGATGCGCCTGACCTACGCCGCCGTGCCGGGCTTCATTGCCCGGGGCAAGGGCACGATCATCAACATCTCTTCCATCGTCGCTGTCGGCCCCGAGATCCTGAATGGCGTCTATGGCGGCAGCAAAGCCTTCGTGCTCGCCTTCACCCAGTCGCTGCATCACGAACTGGCGGACAAGGGTGTAACCGTGCAGGCGGTGCTGCCGGGCGCCACTTCGACCGAATTCTGGGACATTGCGGGCAACCCGGTCAGCAACCTGCCGGAGGCAATCGTGATGAGCGCCCCCGACATGGTGGATGCCGCACTCGCCGGGCTGGACATGGGCGAACTGGTGACCATCCCCTCCCTGCCCGACGCGGCAGACTGGGGCTCCTACGAAGGCGCCCGGCAGAAGTTGATGCCGAACCTTTCCCTCGCGCGGCCGGCAGGCCGATACGGCCTCAAGGCCATTGCATGAAGCCCGCCTGAGCCAAGGGAGGTGCGCGCCGTCAGGCGGCGCGCACCTCGGCAAGGAAGCGCTCGATATCCTGCCGCATCACACCGGACAGGCGGGTGAGTTCGCCAGCGGCAGAGGTTACAGCGGCACTGGCGGTATCGGCATCACCCGCCGCCGCACTCACCTGCTCCACGGTGACCGACACCTGCTCGGTGCCAGCGGCAGCCTCGCTCACGCTCTGGGCGATCTGGCGGGTGGCAGAATTCTGCTGCTCGACCGCACCCGAGATGCTGGAGGCGATTTCGCTCGCCTGCTGCACGGTGCCGCCGATTTCATCGATAGCCACGATGACCTCGTCGGTCGCCTTCTGCATGGCCATGATATGCGCGCCGATTTCTCCGGTCGCACTGGCCGTCTGGGCAGCGAGGTTCTTGACCTCTCCGGCCACCACAGCAAAGCCTCGTCCGGCCTCGCCGGCCCGCGCCGCCTCGATGGTGGCGTTGAGCGCCAGCAGATTGGTCTGGGCCGCAATGGCATCGATAAGAGTAATGACCTCGCCAATCCGGCTTGCCGCCTCGCCCAGGCCGCGGACCTTCGCCTGCGTGCCGGTGGCTGCGGAAAGGGCGGTGCTGGCGACGCGGGCGCTGTCGCCCACTTGACGGGAAATCTCGCTGATGGAGCTGCTGAGCTCCTCTGTTGCCGCTGCCACCATCTGCACATTGGCGGAAGTCTGTTCGGTCGCGGAGGCTGCGGTCTGCGCCTCGCGGCTCGTCACCTCGGCCACGCTCGCCATGGTGCGGGAGGCTTGGTCGAGCTGGGTGCCGGCGGTTGCCACGCTCGCCAGCAGGCCCGCCATCTCGCCATCGAAAGTGGCGATCATCCGGTCCATATGGCGGGCACGTTCAAGCTGCTGGCGATGTTCTTCAGCCTGCTGCGCTTCCAGCGCGCGCCGCTCGATCATGCCCTTGCGGAAGACATCCACCGCGCGGGCCATGGCGCCGATCTCGTGCGGGTCATCAAGCCCGGGAATGACAAGGCCGGTATCGCCGGCGGCAAGAGTGCTCATGGTCTGGGTAACCGTGCCAAGCCGGCGCGACAGGGCGCGGGCGGCAAGGCTGGCGGAGATGAAGACGACGAGAGCGATAAGACCTGCGGCCAGCGCTTCTACCAGAAAGGCCCGGCGCACCTGTTGCTCGATATCGTCCACATAGGCGCCGGAGCCGACGACCATGCCCCAGGGCTTGAAGGTCCGCACGAAGGAGATTTTGGGCTGGGGCTTGCCGCCGGCAGTCTTGGGCCACTCATAGCGGATGACGCCGCCTTCCGGCGCCGCATTGGCAAGGGAAGCCATCTCGCTGAACAGGGCAAAGCCGGAAGGGTCACGGATGGTGGAAACATCCTGACCATCAAGAGCCGGCTTGATCGGGTGCATCAGCATGCGGGCGTCGCCGGTGATGACGAAGACATATTCGCCATCTTCGCTGCGCAGGGTGCTCAGCACCTTCAGCGCCGCCTGGCGCGCCTCCGCTTCCGGAACCTCGCCCGCCGCCGCACGTGCCTGATAGTCGGCCAGCACGCTCGTTGCCAGCGCCACCGCATTTTCCGTCTGCTGCTGGCGGTCGGCGTAAAGCTGGCGACTCATCGACAGGCCGTTGAGGCCGGCGAGGCAGGCAATGCCGAGCACCGACAGCACCACGATCATGGCGAGGCGCTGGTTGATGGAGGGGCGAGCGAGAAAATCAGGCAGCTTCATCTTGGGGGGAGGACTTCCGCTGGAGCCGTCGGCTGCGCCCTATGCGCAAACCGGCCCCCTGAAGCTACCCGCAGGACGACGCGCACCGATTGAGGCAGGTCAAACCCGGCCCCAAATCTGCTTCGCCGCCATAGAAAAAGCCTGAAACCTGCCCTGCCGCCCCCGCCGGGGCATCAAAGCGCCGTCACCGTCACCAGTTCATCCGGTTTGCCGGCCTTCAGCGGATTGATAAGGGCACGCCCGAAAAGCGGTGATTCGATCTCGAACACATCGCCCGGTTCCGCCGTGATGCCAGCCGTGCAGCTGAGGGCGCTTGCCCCGAAATAATAGATGTGCACGTCGCCCGGCCGGCGGAAGCGCTCATATTTGAAGTGATGCTGCTCCAGATTGGCGATGGAGTGGCACATGTTGGCATCGCCGGAGATCATCTGCCCGCGCCACACTTCCTGCCCGCCGCGCAGGATGCGCGCGGTGCCGGTTACTTCCGGCGGCAGCTCGCCCACCAGCAGCTCCGGCCCGAAGGAGCTGGCGCGCAGCTTGGAATGGGCGAGATAGAGATAATTGCGTCGCTCCATCACATGGTCGGAGCACTCATTGCCGAGGGCATAACCCACCCGCAGCACCTCACCGCCATCGCCGATGATGTAAAGGCCGGTGATCTCCGCCTCCTCCCCGGCATCGCCCGCATAACCGGGCAGCTCCAGCGGAGCGCCGGGTGCAACGATCCAGCTGCCATCGCCCTTCCAGCCCCATTCCGGCTGGGCGCCGATGGCGCCGGCGAGCGGCCGGCCCCCTTCCATGCCGATCTTGAACATCTTCATGCTGTCGGTGAGATCGGCCTCGTCGGCCTGCAACCTGGCATGCATGGCATCGCGCGACTGGGCACTGCCCAGATGGGTAAGCCCCGTCAGCGCCACCACGGTGCGCGCCGGCTCGTGCGGATTATCGAGCGGCGGCAGGATACGATGCTCGGCAAACAGCGCGTCATAATCGACCTCGGCGCCGAGGCCGTGAGCCTCGACGGTTTCAGTCAGGCCGCGACCGGCCCGGTGCGCTTCCAGTGCCAGCGCATGTACGCTTGTCGCCGCCTTGACCTGACGCGGCGCGGACGTACCGGTGATCGCTCCGACACCACGCTGGCCATCACGGCCGACAAACTGGATGAGACGCATCGTTTCCTGCCCTTTTACGGATGCCGGTTTTCCCGGCCTTTCTGAGTGATGGAACGCCCCGGGGCGGCAGCGGGTTCAGCTCCCGCTGCCGCCCGGAAGTGTCGGGTCAAATCCCGTCAGTGATTGTCGAGCGGGATGAATTTGTGCGCGACGTCGCGGTACTTGGTGGCCGGCTTCAGCACCATGCCCTCGTCGAACTGGGCGGTGATGTCGCGCTGAATCTCCTGCCAGGGCGTCTGGCTTTCCGGCACGTAAGGCAAGCCGCCATTGGCCATCTGGTGCTGCACCTCCGCCCGGCGCGCCGCCAGTTCTGCTTCCGGCAGCAGCAGGTTGGCGCTGCGTTTGTTAAGATCGATGCGGATGGTGTCGCCCGTGCGCAGCAGGGCAAGACCGCCGCCCGCCGCCGCTTCCGGCGCGGCGTTGAGGATGGAGGGCGAGCCCGATGTGCCGGACTGGCGCCCGTCGCCGATGCAGGGCAGCTCGTTGATGCCGCGTTTCAGCAGGGCATCGGGTGGCTGCATGTTCACCACCTCCGCCCCGCCCGGATAACCGATGGGGCCGGTACCGCGGATGACGAGGATGCAGTGCTCGTCGATAGCGAGGGCGGGGTCGTTGATGCGGGTGTGATAATCCTCCCGCCCGTCAAACACGATGGCCCGGCCTTCAAAAGCTTCCGGATCGGCCGGATTCGAGAGGTAGCGCTGGCGGAACTCGTCGGAGATCACGCTCGTCTTCATGATAGCGCTGTCAAACAAATTGCCCTTCAGATTGAGGAAGCCGGCATCGGCCACCATCGGCTGATCGAAGGGCCGTACCACCTCCCGGTCGCCGGTAAAGGCACCGGTACAATTCTCGCCCATGCTGCGACCGTTGACGGTGATCGCCTCCGGACGCGGCAGGGCGCCGGCAGCCAGCAATTCCGCCACAACGGCCGGCACGCCGCCGGCGCGGAAAAAATCCTCTCCGAGGAAACGGCCGGCCGGCTGCAGGTCGACCAGCAGCGGGATGTGGTGGCCGATACGCTCCCAATCGTCATTGGTGAGCTCAAGGCCGAGATGCCGGGCGATGGCGTTGAGATGGATCGGCGCATTTGTGGAGCCGCCGATGGCCGAGCAGACGGCAATGGCATTCTCGAACGCCGCGCGGGTCATGATGTCGGAGGGTTTGAGATTCTCCTTCACCATCTCGACGATGCGCAGGCCGGTTTTATAGGCCATCTCGGCACGATCACGATGGACGGCGGGAATGACGGCCGAGCCGGGCAGCATCATGCCCAACGCCTCGGCCAGCGAGTTCATCGTCGTGGCCGTGCCCATGGTATTGCAGAAGCCCGGCGACGGGGCGGCGGAAGCGACCAGGTCGACATATTCGGCCCAGCCGATCTCGCCCTTGGACTGAAGCTTCTTGGCATGCCATTTGATGGTGCCGGAGCCGGTACGCTCGCCCTTGTACCAGCCATTCAGCATGGGCCCGACCGAGAGGGCGATGGCCGGGATATTGACGGTTGCCGCCGCCATGAGCTGGGAGGGGGTGGTCTTGTCGCAGCCGGTCGTCAGCACCACGCCGTCAATGGGGTAGCCGAAGAGGATTTCGACCAGCCCGAGATAAGCAAGGTTGCGGTCCAGCGTCGCCGTCGGGCGCTTGCCGGTTTCCTGGATCGGATGGACGGGAAACTCGAAGGCGATGCCGCCCGCCTCGCGAATGCCCTCGCGGATACGCTCTGCCAGAATGATGTGCTGGCGATTGCAGGGCGAGAGGTCCGAGCCCGACTGGGCAATGCCGATGATCGGCTTGCCGGACTGCAGCTCGTGCCGGCTGATGCCCCAGTTCATGTAGCGCTCGATATAGAGCGCGGTCATGTCCGGATTATCCGGATTGTCGAACCAGAGCTGCGATCTGAGCTTTACCATTTAAACCCACTCCGTTTCACGATGCCGGCTGGCCTCTTCAGACCCAGCCGCCATCGACGATGAATTCCTGTGCCGAACACATCTTGCTGTCATCTGCGGCGAGAAACAGCGCCATGCGGGCAACATCGTCAGGATAGACCTTGTCCTTCAGACATTGCCCTTCGGCGATCTGTCGCTCCGCCACTTCATCCACCCAGAGGTCGAGCTGACGCTGCGTCATGATCCAGCCCGGCACCAGCGTATTAACGCGGATGCGGTGGGGGCCAAGATCGCGCGCCATGGTACGGGTGAGCCCGTGCAGGCCGGCCTTGGCCGAGGCGTAACCGGCAAGCGAGCTGTGCATCAGCATCCACGACACCGAGCCGAAATTGATGATGGAGCCGCCACCGGCCGCGATCATGCCCGGCGCCGCCGCCTGGATGGCAAAGAACACCTGCTTGAAATTGACCGCCATGCGCCCGTCCCAATAGTCGGGCGTTACCTCGCGCCAGTCATGCCGCGTATCGCTGGCGGCATTGTTGACGAGCGCGCGAATGGGGCCAAGCGTCTCGCCGCAAGCCCTGATCTCGGCCTGATAGGCTGCGGTATCGGTGATGTCGCAGGCGGCAAAGCGCACACTGGCGCCGCTCCCGGCAAGTTCAGCCGCAAGTTTCTGGCCGGCTTCGGCATTGATATCGACAAAACCGACCTTCGCTCCCTGCCCAGCAAAGGCGCGCACCAGCGCCTCGCCGATACCGGTTGCCCCGCCGCTGACGAACACCGTGCGGCCGGCAAGGCTGGGATAACTGGCAAACTTGAAGGCATCGGCCATCACTTGCGCCTCATGATCACGGCATAGACGGTGACGGCGATGGTGATGAGCAGGCCGTAGATGAGCTGGGTATAGAACCCTTCGATACCCATCGCCACCACACCGGCTTCCAGCGAGCCGATGATGAGCACGCCGATGACGGTGCCATACATCGACCCGCGCCCGCCGAAGACCGGGGTGCCGCCGATAAAGACGGCAGCCAGCGCCGGCAACAGAAAGCCGTCACCGGTGGTGGGCCAGAAATAGGTGACTTCGGAGACAAGAAAGATCGCGGCAAGACCGGACATGAGGCCCAGCAGCGTGAAGCAGATGACCTTCACGCGCATGACCTTGATGCCCATCATATGCGCGCTTTCTTCATTATCGCCGACGAACAGCACATGGCTGCCGAAGACATGGCGGCGATAGATAGCCATGAAGAGCAGGGCGAGCAGGATGAACCAGACGAACTGCATGGGAATTCCGCCTGGCAGCCGGCCAACCAGCACCGAATGCCAGGCAGAGCCGCGCAGATCGACGAGGGCCATGCCGCGCCCTTCGGCCAGCACATTCACGAAACCGCGCCAGAAGAACATGGTGCCGATGGTGGCGACGATGGAGGGCACGCCGACCCGGGCGATAAGCAGGCCGTTAAGCAGGCCGCAGGCAGCGCCGACCGCCAGCGCCAGCACAACGGCGAGCGGATAACTGCCGGTGGCGACAAAACTGGCGCCGAAGACCCAGGCGGAAACGCCCATGACCGAGGGGAAAGACAGATCCACCTCGCCCAGCGTGACCACGAAGGTCGCCGCCAGCGCCATGACCCCGATATAGGGCATGGTCGACATGAAGGAGCGGTAGATGCCGAACTGGGTATAAACCTCCGGCGCGCCGATCAGGAAGATGGCGTAGAGGATGGCGAAGATGACGGTGATCGCCACCTCGATGCGGTTCTGGCGGACGAAGCGCATCACTTTTTCACCGCGCTCGGGCGCGGGGCTTGCGGGGGCGTGCTGACTGACGGAAACGGCCATCGCCGGTTCTCCCTGATCTTTTCTTGCGGCTTTTACGGCAGTGTCTTTTTCGACATCAGGCGACATGCAGCTGGCCGGTGTGGTGCAGTTCCACCATCATCTCGATCAGCTGGTCACGCGAGAGCTGCTCCTTGCGGAAGGAGCCGGCGACGCGCCCGCGATCCAGCACCACGAAGCGGTCGGCCACGGCATGCACATGCAGGATGTTGTGATCGATGAGGATGACCGACTTGCCGGCGTCTCGGATGCCGCGGGCAAAATCCAGCACCTTGTCGGTTTCCTTGAGGCTGAGGCCCATAGTCGGCTCGTCGAGAATGATCAGCTCGGCCTCGAAATGCAGCGCGCGGGCAATAGCGATGCCCTGCTTCTCACCGCCCGAGAGACCCTGAACCTCGCTATCCACAGTGATGGCGCGGGAGGTAAAACCCATGCGGGTGCGCAACAGGCGATCGGCCTCGCGCTTCTGCTCGCGGATATTCATGAAGCCGAGCCAGTTGGTCAGCTCCCGCCCGGCAAAGATATTGCGCCAGAGCGCCTGCTGATCGGCAAGCGCGCGCTCCTGATAAACCGTCTCGATGCCACGCCGGCGGGCATCCTGCACCGATTGCAGGTCGACAGCCTCGCCATTGATCAGCAGCGAACCGCCTGAGGGTTTGTGAACGCCCGTAATGACCTTGATGAGGGTAGATTTGCCGGCGCCATTGTCGCCGACCAGCGCGACGATCTCGCCGCGCCCGACTTCCATATCGACGCCGCGCAGCACATGCACACGCCCGAAGGATTTGTGGATGTCCCTGAGTTCGACGATGGGTGTTTGCTGGCTGGTATTCTGATTCATCACATTCCCGTCCCGGCGCCCTGTCTCTTGTTTCCTGCCCCCGGCCCTTCTCCCTCGTTTTTTTTCGAGAAAACCCGCCCCGGCGGCAAAGCCGGGACGGGCCAGTCACAGGAGAAGCAGACGTAAGGAGACTTAGCGGATCGCCGCCTTGGCGAGGTCCGCGACCTGATCGACATTGTCCTTGGTGATGAGGGCAGCGCCGGTATCGATATCCATGCCGGCAAAGCCGAACTTGGAGGTGAGGTAGAGCTGCATGATCGGCAGGTAGCCCTGCAGGAAGGGCTGCTGGTCGAGCACGATGTTGACCATGCCGTCCTTGATGCCCTGCGCGGTGGCGGCCGACAGGTCGAAGCCGGCGGCGCAGATATCGCCGGGTTTCTTGCCCGCCGCCTGCAGATAGGCCGGCAACGTGGCCGTCAGCGCGCCATGGTCGGTCACCACGACCTTCACATCCGGATTGGCGGCCATGAAGGACGCGAAGGTCGGGATGCCCTGGGCGGCGTCCTTGTTCACGTTGTCGGCGATCTCGAGATATTTGACCTCGGCGCCGGCCTTCTTGAGCGCGTCGATCACGCCCTGGGTACGCTGACCGCGGGCTTCCTGCGCCAGGAGCCCCCAGACGAAGGCCTTGGCGCCCTTCGCAACCTTGCACTGGCTGACGATGCCGTCGCCGAGATTGACGCCGGCGGAGTAGTTCTTGGCGCCGACATAACCAAAGCCGGTGCCCTTGTATTTGGCCTCGTAGCTCGGGAGGTCGACATTCTGGGTGGTGACGATAATGCCCTTGGCCCGGGCGTCGTCGATAAGGGCGCCAAGCGCGGCTTCACCCGGATGGCCCATGACCGCGATGCCGGTCGGCGAACGGCCGACAGCCTCGGAGAACTGGCGGACGATCTTTTCCGGGTTCCAGTCGGACCAGACATATTCGACGTCGCAGCCGGTCTGCTTCTGGGCAAGGCGTGCGCCATTATAGACGATGGAGGCGAAGGAATCGCCTTCCGCGCCGCCGGGGAAGAAAACGAATTTCTTGCCGGCGCAGCTGGTATCGACGGACTGGGCATGGGCGCCGGCGGAAAGCAGCATGCCGGCAGCAAGCGCAATGGTGGCGTAAAGTGCCTTTTTCATGGTTTCCTCCCTTATGATTACGCCGGTGCTCCGGCGCTTATCGGGGCCGGGGGTTCTCCCCATGCCCTCGTGCTTGTGAAAGAACGCTATCGCTATTAGTATTATTATTCAATAGCGATAACGTCGCACTTTTCGGGCTTAAGAGATCGGGCTTGACGGGCAGACCAGACCGAAGGGCACCCCGCTTCCAGGAAAGACTGAATGACAAAAAACGAGACGCCAGCCAAAGCCACCCGGCTCAAGGCGATCATTGCCGAAAAACTGGCGATCCGGATCCTTGACGGCACCTACCCGCCCGGCCAGCCCATCCCCAGCGAAGCCAGCCTGCTTTCCGAGATGAAGGTAAGCCGCACCTGCCTGCGCGAAGCCTTGCAGAACCTGGCCGCCAAGGGCCTTGTTTCCTCCCGTCCCAAGCTCGGCACCCTCGTGCGCCCGTCGCTGGAATGGAACTTCCTCGACGCCGACCTCTTGCGCTGGCGCCAGCAGGTGGTGGATCGCAAGACCTTCCTGCTGGAGCTTTTTGCCGTCCGGCGAATGATCGAGCCGGAGACGGCGGCGCTGGCGGCGCTTCATGTGACGCCGGAGATCGTGACGCAGCTGGAAAAGACCGTCATGGCGATGGCGCGCGGCAATGGCGAGCGCACCGAAACCACGACAGAGGCAGACGTTGCCTTCCACCGGCTGCTGCTGGCCGCCAGCGGCAACGCGATGCTCTCGGGCCTCGGTGCCTGCATCGAAGAGGCATTGCGCGCCTCCATCAGCGTGACCTCGCAGCCGGAAGTGGGTAGCAAGTTCGCGCTCGACAAGCATGTAGATGTGTTCGAGGCGGTCCGGGATGGCGATAGCGAGGCCGCCCGGCGCCACATGAGCGCACTTCTGGACATGACCTGGGACTGCCTGATCAAGGCCGGCGTCGCCCAGCCCGGTGCAGCCGCCGCGTCCCCGCGGCGCCGGCGGGCATCGGCCACAACGCCCGCGGCCTGACAGTTTAATGCACGCTGAATAGTATTATAAAATAAAGGCGGCGCCTGCGGGCGCCGCCTTTGTCATGTTCACCAGATCCATACCGGTCAGGGCAGCGTGTAGGATGTCTTGACCGTGGTGTAGAACTCGACCGCGTAGCGCCCCTGCTCGCGCGAGCCATAGCTGGAGCCCTTCCGGCCACCGAACGGCACATGATAGTCGACGCCCGCCGTCGGCAGATTGACCATCACCATGCCGGCCTCGGCATTGCGCTTGAAGTGGCTGGAATATTTAAGGCTGGTGGTGCAGATGCCGGCCGAAAGTCCAAAGGCGGTGTCGTTGGCGGCCGCCAGCGCGGCGTCGTAATCCTTGACCCGCAGGACCGAGGCGACCGGACCGAAGATCTCTTCCCGGTTAAGGCGCATGTCGGCGGTGGTTTCGGTAAAGAGCGCCGGCGCCATGTAGAAGCCGGGGGTGGCACGGTTCAGCCGCTCGCCGCCCAACACCAGCCTTGCCCCTTCCGCCTTGCCGATATCGATATAGGAAAGGTCCTGCTCCAGCTGTTTGGCATCGACCACCGGGCCGATATGGGTGCCGGCCTTGAGGGCATCGTCCACCACCAGTGCCTTCATGCGCTCGGCCACCGCATCGACGAAACGGTTGTGGATGCCCTCCGTCACGATGATGCGCGAGGAGGCGGTGCAGCGCTGGCCGGTAGAGAAGAAAGCACCATTGACGGCACAATCGACGGCGACGGTCAGGTCGGCATCATCCAGCACAACAAGCGGGTTCTTGCCGCCCATCTCAAGCTGCACCTTCTTCATCGGTTGGGCGGCGACACAGGCGGCGGCAATCGCACGGCCGGTCGGCACGGAGCCGGTGAAGGAAATGGCATCGATGCCCGGATGCTCCAGCATCGCTTGGCCGACAACGCTGCCCTTGCCCATGACGAGGTTGAGCACGCCCGCCGGCACACCGGCGCGCGCAATGATATCAACCAGCGCCCGCGCCGACCCCGGCACCAGCTCGGCGGGCTTGATCACCACGCAATTGCCGTAGGCGAGTGCCGGCGCGATCTTCCAGGCCGGGATGGCGATGGGGAAATTCCACGGGGTGATGAGACCGACGACGCCGATGGGTTCGCGCGTGACCTCGACCTCCACGCCCGGGCGCACCGAGGCCAGCTTGTCGCCAGCCTGACGCAGACACTCGCCGGCGAAGAAATGGAAAATCTGCGCGGCACGCGTCACCTCACCCACACCTTCCGGCAGGGTCTTGCCTTCCTCGCGCGACAGCAGGCGGCCAAGCTCATCCTTGCGGGCGAGAATTTCGTCGCCCGTGCGCTTCAGCACATCATGGCGCTCCTGCGGGGTGGAGCGGCTCCAGCGCGGGAAAGCCGCACGCGCCGCAGCCACCGCCTCACCCACATCGGCGGACGAGCCTTGCGCGAACTCGCCCAGCACATCGTTGGTGTCGGACGGGTTGATGTTGGCGGTGGCTTTGCTGGCAACCACCCATTCACCGGCGATGAAATTCGTTTCCTGGGACATGACCCTGCCTTTGCTGGACGGACGATGCCCCGCCGGAGCGGAAACACGCCCAGTGCTTATTCATCATATATTTAAAGGAGACTGCGCCCATGAAGGGCGCGCGCGAGGCGCCAATCCCCCTGCCGGCTCAACTGATATATCACATCAGCCAAAAAGCCAACACCGATCCTGAAAACAAATTACCAGAATAAGTATGACAAATACTAGTCCGCGGCTTTATGGGCAATGGCGGCCTCCAGCCGGCGCAGCAACCGGATAGCCTCGGCCCTCTCCGCAGCGTCGAGCTGGCTGGAAATACCCCGGAAAGCAGCAGCGCGGATCGCCTTGACCTCGGCAAGGCGCTCCTGCCCCAGCGGCGTGAGCACAAGGTTGAGCGAGCGCCGGTCATCCGGATTGGGCCGGCGCTCGACAAGGCCCGCCGCCTCCAGCGTATCGGCGATCTGGGTCACGGTCCGCGGTACCACCCGCAGGCGCTCCCCCAGATCACGCAGGCGCATTGGCCCCGCCGAAAGCTCGCGCAGGGCCTTGCCGGTCAGGTGCGAGAGCCCTATTTCGCGCAGCAGTTCATTCATCCGCCCGCGCATGGCGCGCGAGACCGAGATGACCAGATCCATCACATCTTCATCTGCGCCCACGATGCGCCCTGACCTTTCTGTCGTAGCTCCGGCGACCGGCAGGCGCCACTGTGAAGCTCCGCGCATTTGCACGATCCGGATACTTGACCAGATATATAGTGAGGAATACTCACTATTGCCAAATTCAGCAACAAGAGCGGCCTGAAGCGCTGTTTCAGGGGCCGCCAGAGCCAGACCACCAAGGACCGTCGATGTCATCCGCCCCGGCCGAAAACCCTGCCCCCGCCAGCGAAGCCCCTGACACGCTCGTCAGCCAGAAGGTTGCGGTTGCCGTCGTCTTCGTCGCCGCGATGTTCCTCAACATCATGGACACGACCATCGTGAATGTGGCGCTGCCGACGCTGGCACGGCAGTTCTCGGTAACACCGGCGGCGGCAGATGCGGTGGTGGTGGGTTATCTCATCAGCCTTGCCGTTTTCATTCCGGCCTCGGGCTGGCTGGGGGACCGTTGGGGTACCAAGCGTATCTTCCTTATCGCGCTTGCCATCTTCACGCTCGCCTCGGCCGCCTGCGGCCTTGCCCAAAGCCTTGGCCAGCTGGTGGCCTTCCGCGTGGCGCAGGGCATCGGCGGCGGCATGCTGACGCCGGTGGGCATGGCGATGCTCTACCGCGTATTTCCGCCGGCCGAGCGGCTGCGGGCCGCGCGCATCCTGCAGCTGCCCATCGTGGTGGCGCCGGCCACCGGCCCGGTGATCGGCGGCCTGCTGATCGACCAGCTTTCCTGGCGCTGGGCCTTCTATGTCAATGTGCCGATCGGCCTTGCGACCTTCCTGTTCGGCCTGCTCGCCCTCAAGGAAAGCCGCGAGCACGCTGCCGGCAAATTCGACCTGCGCGGCTTCATCCTCGCCGGTATTGGCTCGGCCCTGCTCATGTTCGCGCTGACGCAGGGACCCGTTCAG
The DNA here is from genome assembly GCA_030657355.1 of Radicibacter daui. GTDB lineage: Bacteria > Pseudomonadota > Alphaproteobacteria > Radicibacterales > Radicibacteraceae > Radicibacter > Radicibacter daui. The sequence continues at coordinate 878,316 of CP131056.1, read as the reverse complement.
GGCTGGGGCTCGCCGACCATCCTGCTGACCGGCATCGCCGGGCTGCTGACCCTTGCCATGCTCGTCACGAGCTCGCTCAGCCTCGAGGCACCGATGCTGGATTTCCGCCTGCTGGCAGTAAAGCTCTTCGCCCGGCTCAACCTCGTTTCCTTCTTTATCTCCTGTGGTTTCATGGGGCTGCTCTTCCTCGTGCCGCTGCTGGTCCAGGACGCCCGTGGCGGCTCGCCGCTGACGTCGGGCCTGCTGACCATCCCCGAGGCTTTCGGCGTGGTGACGGCGGGCCAGATCGTCATCCGCATCTATCATTACATCGGGCCCCGCCGGCTGATCTCGGGCGGGCTTGCCAGCCTTGGCATTGGCATCGTCACGCTCGGCTCGACCTACGAGCATCTCAGCAATTTTGGCATCGTCGCCATCATGTACTGGGCCGGGCTTTCCGTCGGCAGCGTGTTCCTGCCGATGCAGACGGCCGCTTTCGTGCGCATCTCCCGCCCCTCGATGGGGCGGGCGTCGGCACTCTTCAACGCCCAGCGCCAGTTCGGCAGCGCCTTTGGCGTGGCGATACTGAGCAGCGTGCTGGTGCTGGCGGGCTTCGTGCCGGGTGCGGACCATGGCGCCATCGCCGATGCCTTCGCCCCGGCCTTCTATGTCTCGGCGGCGATGGCCTTCCTCGGCGCGCTGGTCGGCCTCACCGTGCCGGACAATGACAGCGACTACCGCAACATGGGCGGCAAACCCAGGGCAGAAGGCAAGAATGCGTGACGCGGCCGCCGGCACAGCTCCCGACCCCGTGCCGGGCCGGCCCCCAGGGCCGGCGACCCCGGGCAATCTCGCCGCGCTGAAGCATGTACCGGCACTGCTTGCTCTGGTGTGGGCCAGCAGCCCGCCGCTGACGCTCGCCAGTTTCGGCCTGCGCATCCTGCGCGCGCTGATGCCGCTGGCGGCGCTTTATGTCGGCAAGCTCATCCTTGACGAGGTGGTGCGCCTTGTCGCGCTGCCCTCTCCCGGACCGCATCTGGCGGATTGGCTGAAAGACGGGCGCATCGACCCGCTTATTGGCTGGATGGCGCTGGAATTCGCCCTCGCCATCGGCTCCGACCTCATCAGCCGGCTGGTGTCGGTGGTGGATTCGCTGGTGTCGGAGCTCTACACCAACACCGTCAGCGTGCGCCTGATGCGCCATGCCGCCGCGCTCGACCTCAAGCATTTCGAGGATAGCGAGCAGCAGGACCGGCTGGATCGGGCCCAGAAGCAGGTGATGGGCCGCGCCCCGCTGCTGCCGCAGCTCCTCGGCCAGTTCCAGAACCTGATCACCGTGCTCAGCCTCGCCGCCGGGCTCATCGCCTATGCACCCTGGCTCATCCTTGTGCTGTTCATCGCGCTGCTGCCGGCCTTCCTGGGCGAGACGCACTTCAACGCCCGCGGCTATCTGCTCAATTTCGCCCGCACGCCGCAGCGGCGCCGGCTCGATTATCTGCGCGCGGCCGCCAGCAGTACGGAGAGCGCCAAGGAGGTGAAAATCTTCGGGCTGGTCGATTTCATGATCGACCAGTTTCTGGCCCTGTCGCGCAGCATCTTTGCCGCCAATCGCAAGCTCGCCATCCGCCGCACCATCTGGGGTGGGCTGCTGACCTCCATCGGCTCGATTGCCTATTACGGGGCCTATGCCTTCTTCGTCTGGCGCACGCTCTCGGGCAGTTATTCCATCGGCGACCTGAGCTTCCTTGCTGCCTCGTTCCTGCGGCTACGCGGCCTTTTGGAAGACATGCTGCTGGGCTTTTCGCAGCTCGCCGGGCAGGCGCTCTATCTCGACGACATCTTTTCCTTTTTCGAGATCCGCCCCGAAATCCGCTCGGCGGGAACGCCGCTGCCCTTTCCGCGCCCGATCGAACAGGGTTTTGCGTTCGAGGATGTCGGTTTTCGTTATCCCGGCACGCAGCGATGGGCGGTGCGGGGGCTCTCCTTCACCCTGGCCGCTGGAGAGGTGCTGGCGCTGGTGGGAGAAAATGGCGCCGGCAAGACCACCATCGTCAAACTGCTCTCCCGCCTCTATGACCCCGACGAGGGGCGTGTGCTGCTCGACGGGCATGATCTGCGCGACTACGACATCGACGCGGTGCGCGCCCATATCGGCGTCATCTTCCAGGATTTCGTGCGCTACCAGTTCACCGCCGGGGAAAACATCGCCATCGGCCGCATCGACGCGCGCGAGGATGCGCCCCGCATCAGCGAGGCGGCCCGGCGGGGCCTTGCCGACGGGGTCATCGGCAAACTGCCCGGAGGATATGGCCAGCCGCTCGGCAAACGTTTCAACAGCGGCATGGAGCTGTCGGGCGGCGAATGGCAGAAGATCGCCATCGCCCGCGCCTACATGCGCGAAGCCGACCTGCTGATTCTGGACGAGCCGACCGCCGCGCTCGATGCCCGGGCGGAGTATGAGGTGTTCCAGCGCCTGCGCGATCTCAGCGCCGGACGCACCGCCATCATCATCTCGCACCGCTTCTCCACCGTGCGCATGGCCGACCGGATTCTGGTGCTGGAAGGCGGTCATGTCATCGAGGCCGGCAGCCATGATGAGCTGGTCGCCGCCGGTGGGCACTATGCCGATCTCTTCAACCTGCAGGCGGCCGGTTACCGCTAGGTGGAAAAGGCCGTGAAAGCCGGCACAGGCAATTTGCGCCCAAATCGCTCTTATGTATAAAAAACATCAAAAGCGGCCAAAAGCGCGGGGAGGCAGGGAAACATGACAGGATTTTGCCGGAGACCGGCGCGATGATCGTCGACTCCCACCAGCATTTCTGGCGCCTCGCCAACCCCTTTACCGACTGGCCGACGCCCGACCTCGCCGCCATCCATCATGATTTCAGCGCCGACGATCTTGCCCCGCTGCTGACTGCCCGCAGTATCGACGCCACGGTACTGGTCCAGGCTGCGCCCGCCACTGCCGAGACGCTATTTCTGCTGGAAGCCGCGGCTGGCGCTCCCTTCGTGAAGGCAGTCGTCGGTTGGGTGGACCTCAGCGCCGCCAGCCACGTTGCCGAACTCTCGGCGCTGGCGGCCAATCCGCTGCTCAAGAGCATCCGCCCGATGCTGCAGGGCATTGCCGATACCGAATGGATCCTGCGGCCGGAGGTCGAACCGGGCCTCAGGCGACTGGTCGAGCTCGGCCTTCGCTTCGATGCGCTGACCCAGCCGCGCCACCTGCCGGTGCTGAAGACGCTGGCCGAGCGTCACCCGGATCTCCCCATCGTCATCGACCACGCCTCCAAGCCGCAAATCCGTAACGGGATGGCGGCAGTGGATGGCTTTGCCGGCTGGGCGCCCGCCATGGAAGCACTCGCTGGCTGCCCGAATGTGGTGTGCAAAATCTCCGGCCTGCTGACGGAAGCAACACCCGACGCCACCGCGGCGGACCTCAAGCCCTATATGGACCATCTGCTGGCCGTTTTTGGCCCGCAAAGGCTGATGTGGGGCAGCGACTGGCCGGTCGTCATCCTCGGCCGCGAGGGCAGCAAGACGCCTTATGTGGACTGGTTCGACATGGTGACCGGCTGCCTTCAGACACAGAATGAGAGCGCAAAGGCTGCGATCCTCGGCGGCACGGCCTGCCGCTTTTACGGCATCGAGGCCGGATAGACCGGCCTTCCTGCAGATTTCACCGGATCACCGACGGGCCGCCGGACGGCCCCGGCAAAACAAGGGATGGAAACAGACATGACCGATCTTACCGGCAAGCGCTGCCTGATTACCGCCGCCGCACAAGGCATCGGCGCCGCCAGCGCCCGCGCCTTTGCTGCCGCCGGCGCCGAGGTGATCGCCACCGACATCAATGAAGGCAAGCTGGCTGAACTGGCTGGCATCAAGGGCATCACCACCCGCCGGCTGGACGTGCTCGACAATGCCGCCGTCGCCGAGGCGGGCCGCAGCTTCGGGCGCGTCGACATCCTCTTCAACTGCGCCGGCTTCGTGCATTCCGGCAGTGTGCTGGAAGCCAGCGACGACGATCTGGAGTTCGCGCTCAACCTCAACGTCAAGGCGATGGTGCGCACCATCAAGGCCTTCCTGCCCGGCATGCTGGAACGGGGCGATGGCTGCATCATCAACATGTCGTCGGTTGCCAGCAGCATCAAGGCGGTGCCCAACCGCTTCGTCTATTCCACCACCAAGGCGGCGGTGATCGGTCTCACCAAATCGGTGGCAGCGGATTATGTGAGCCGCGGCATCCGCTGCAACGCCATCTGCCCCGGAACGGTGGATTCGCCCTCCCTGCAGGACCGGCTGAATGCCGGCGGCGATTATGAAGCCGCCCGCAAGGCCTTCATCGCCCGTCAGCCCATCGGCCGCATCGGCACAGCAGAAGAAATCGCCGACCTTGCCGTCTATCTTGCCGGCGCCACCTACACCACCGGCGCCGCCCACATCATCGACGGGGCCTGGTCTGCCTGAGGCAGACTACCGCCCTTCCATTTCCCCAGCCTTTAAAGAACGGGAAGAGAGATGAAGTTTCTGCGTTACGGCCCTGCGGGGCAGGAAAAGCCCGGCCTTCTGGACAAGAACGGCCAGATCCGCGACCTCAGCGGCCATGTCAGTGATCTTTCGGGTGCCGCGCTCGACCCGGCAAACCTCAAGAAGCTTGCCGCGCTCGATGCCGCCAGCCTGCCGCTCGTCGGCGGCTCGCCGCGCCTTGGCGCCTGCGTGGCCGGCACCGGCAAGTTCATCTGCATCGGCCTCAACTACTCCGACCACGCCGCCGAAACCGGCGCCAAGGTGCCGCCGGAACCCATCATCTTCATGAAGGCCACCAGCGCGATCGTAGGGCCGGACGACAATCTCGAAATCCCGCGCGGCTCGCTCAAGACCGACTGGGAAGTCGAGCTGGGCGTCGTCATCGGCAAGACGGCCAAATATGTCAGCGAAGCCGAGGCGATGGACCATGTCGCCGGGTACTGCGTCATCAATGACGTCTCCGAGCGCGCCTTCCAGGCTGAGCGCCATGGCCAGTGGACCAAGGGCAAGTCGGCCGACACCTTCGGCCCCACCGGCCCGTGGCTGGTGACGGCGGACGAGGTGCCGGACCCGCAGAACCTGAAGATGTGGCTGAAGGTCAATGATGTGAGCCGCCAGGACGGTTCTACCGCCACCATGGTTTATGGCGTGCGCTTCCTCATCTCCTATCTCTCGCAGTTCATGAGCCTGCAGCCGGGCGACATCATCTCCACCGGCACGCCGCCGGGCGTCGGCCTCGGCATGAAGCCGCCGACCTTCCTCAAGGCCGGCGATGTGGTGACCCTTGGCATCGAAGGCCTCGGCTCCCAGCGCCAGCAGGTGGTGCAGGGCTGACGCCCGCCGCTACCGGTAAAAAAGGAAGGGCGGCCCCGGTATCCGGGGCCGCCCTTTTGCTTCTGCATCTCTTTCAGGGGCGAGGTTCTCACAGGCTGACGGAGAGCACGCCCTTCTTGAGGATGAGATTGCCATAGAGCCGCTGCTCGCCGGTGCGCACGATAACGAAGGCGCGCTTGGCCTGCTCATAGAAGGCAAACCGCTCGACCGGGGCGATGATGAATTCGCCGGAAAGCCGCACGATCTGGTCCTGGAAGGTCTGGCAGATTTCCGGCACGTGGTTGTGATCACCCACCACTGCCATGCGGAAGGCGGCAGCATCGGCGAAGGTATCGAGCGGCAGGTGGCCCAGCACCGCCTCGGCCACATCGGTTGCCGTCGCGCCCGGCATATCGATCACCGGCACCCCTTGCGAATAGGCGGGGAAGTTGGCATCGGCGATGACGATCTCATCCCCGTGCCCCATGGCCATCAGGGCCCTCAGCAGATCCGCGCCCAGCAGCGGGTGTACGTGTCGCAGCAAGTGGCATCCTCCCTCTTTGTCATGCGGCAGCCCCGACGGGCACCGCTGGTAGTTATCGTAACAGAGGCCTAGTCCTGCGCCACGCCGGAGAAGGCAACCCGCACCGGAGCGGCAAAGACATAACCGACGGCACGGGCGGTCTTGATCGGCATCGGGGCACCGCATTCCTCGATCTTGCGGCGCAGCCGCGCAATCAGCGCATCGATGCTGCGATCCTGATCTTCCGGCCGGTACTGGCGGCCGAGCGCACCGGCGATATCCTCGCGGCTGACGGAAATGCCCGGAGACTCGGCCAGCAGCGAGAGCAGGCGGAACTCGGCATGGGTGAGTTTGATGGCGATGGCGCCGCCCGGCAGCGTCAGCGTCCAGTCGGCAAGGTCGAGCAGCCACTCTTCGCCGCTCAGCTGAAGATCGCCCGCCCCGTCGGAGGGCCCGGCGCGGTCGGAGGCAAGGCGGCGGTGCAGGGAGCGGATCACCGCCTCCAGCTCGCGCATTTCCACCGGCTTGACCAGATAGACATCGGCGCCGGCGGTAAGGCCGGTGACCCGGTCATCAAGCCCGCCACGCCCGGTCAGCATCACCATGCGCGGTGCGGTGGGGCCGGAAAGCCGCTCGGCAATGGAATATCCATTTTCGTCTGGCAGATTGATGTCGAGCACGATGACATCCGGCGCCCGGCGCGCCAGTTCGCCATCGAGCGCGGCGGCACTGCCAACGGCACGCACCTGCAGCCCCACCCGTTCAAGGTAACGGCGCATGGATTCAAGGAGATCGATATCATCCTCGACAAGAATGACATCCGGGGACGGGGCCTGGCTGGAGAAGGTCATCGGCAGGTCAACTAATTTGTTGATGCATAACCCATAACTCGCCTTACTGAGTGATGAAACCAGCTCGTTGGTCATTTTGGTAGCATTTCACAAAAGCGGCGCAGATGCGACCGCCCGCCGCTGCATGCGGCCGGGCCGGATTGCCCTTGCGCTTGTCTTTTGCCTCGGCACCTTGCTGCTGCCGGCAGCGCCCGCCCGCGCCGGCGCGCCCGCCATCACGCTTGCCGCCGACGCCCCGGCAACCGTGGCCGTTTCCGGCCATATGGAAGTGCTGCGCGACCCGCCGGGCACGATGAGCCTCGACGACGTGCTGGCCGACCCGGGCCGGTTCCGCCCCCTGGCCCGCGACTATAATGGCGGGCAGACGGACGATGTGTCCTGGCTGCATTTCGTGGTCTCCATACCAGCCGGCGCGCCGGAAAGATGGAGCCTGGTGATGAGCCCGCCCTATATGGGCAGCCTCACCGTCTGGCAGATCCCGCGTGGGTCCGTCGTGAGGCCCGGGCCGCAACGAACCGGCACGCAGGTGGCAATCGAGGAGCGCCCCTACAGGCTGGCACTGACGGTGGTGCCGGTAACCATCGCTCCCGGTGAAACTGCGGACATCTATGTCCGCCTTGCCAGCGCCTCCGCCTCGCTGCTGCGGGCCGAGTTCCTGCGACCGCATGCCTTGCAGGCCCGCAGTTCCTGGATGGCGGTTTTTGTCGGGCTGATTGCAGGCGTGCTGGGCTTTGCCTTCATTGGCGGTGCCGTGCACTGGCTTTGGCTGCGAGACCCCAGTTATTTCTGGTACTGCGCGTTCCTGGCCAATGTGGGCGTGCTGCATCTTTATCTGACGGGCGGGCTCGCGATGTTGCTGGGGAACGCGGCACCGCTGCTGTCCGCCACGCTGGGGCTGAGCGGGGTTCCCGGCTCCATCGCCTGTTTCTTTCTCTTCTTTCACACCGCGCTCGATATTCGCGGCAACTTCCCGAAAATCTACCGGCTGCAGCGGATCGTCATCGTGCTGGCGGTGATCTGCCTGCTCGTCATGCAGGTGAGCGGGTATCACGCCGTGGCCAACCTGCTCGATATCTCGGTGCTGCTGACGGCATGGACGGCGATCTATGCCGCGCTCACGCTTGCCCGGCGGGGCAACCAGACCGCCTTTCTGTTCGGCGCTGCCTTTCTCGCCGCCGCGGTCGGGGTCACCGTCACCACCACCCGCAGCCTTGGCCTGTGGCCCCCCACTTTCTTCACCGAATATGCCTATACCATCGGCAATGTCGTGCAGGTGCTGCTGCTGTCGGTAGGGCTTGCGGCGCGGCTCAAGCTGGCTGATCAGGCCAAGCTGCTGGCCGAGGAAGCCTCGCGCCTTGCCTCGGAGCAGGCGGAAACCCATGCCCGCCGGCTGGTGGCGGAGCGTACCGGCGAGCTGGTGCGCGCCAAGAACGAGCTGGAGATGGCGCTGGCGCAGGAGCGCGACGCCATCCGCCAGCAGGCACAGTTCATCGACATGATCTCGCACGAATACCGCACGCCGCTCGCGATCCTCAGCAGCAATCTCGACACGCTGATGCTGCAACCGGTGCATGAGGAGGACAAGGCGACTGCCGAGCGCATGAAGCGGGCACTGCGCCGCCTTGTCGATATTTTCGAAACCGGCCTGCGCCAGATCGGCGCCGATACACCGGCAACCCAGCCCCGGCTCGAGGTGCTGCGCCTGCCGGCCTTGCTGGCGGATCTGGTGCGGCAGGCACTGGACAGCCAGCCTGGCCGCACTATCGAGGCGCGGCTGGAACTGCCGCAGGATGAGCCGATGCGCGGCGATGCCGCCCTGCTGAAGGTGGCATTGGCCAACCTGCTGGCCAATGCCTGCAAATATTCCACACCGGACAAGCCGGTGCTGCTGCACGCCTATGAGGAAGATGCCACCATCGTCATTTCGGTGAGCGACAAGGGCATCGGCATTCCGGCGCGCGAGCTGCCGCATGTGTCGGAGAAGTATTTCCGCGCCAGCAACAGCCGCACGGTTCCCGGCACCGGCCTTGGCCTGACCATCGTCGACCGCGTGGCACGGCTGCATGAGGGCCATCTGCATCTCGACAGTGTCGAGGGCGAGGGCACCACCGCCCGCCTCTTCCTGCCCCGCCACAAGCCCGGTTACAGCCCCCGGCCGATTGCGACGACATCATGAACCGGCCCGGTTTTCCGGCGGGTGCGCTCGCCCTGTTTTTCAGCTTCGTGCTGATGGCGCTGCTGCCTTGCTCCTCGCGCCCGGCGACGGCCGAAACCGTCCTGCTGCCAGCGGACGGTGGCACCGTGCCTCTCAAGGGCCTGATCGACGTGCTGCCCGACCCGCAAGCGCAGCTCGATATCGACACGGTGCGACGGCTGACAGCAGATTTCCGGCCGGTGGCGGGCAACTACAATGCCGGCCAGACCGGCGGGGCCACCTGGTTTCACCTGAAACTCGCCCAGCCGGCAGACAGCCACCAGAACTGGCGCCTGCTGATCAACCCACCCTATCTCACAGACCTCAGAATCTGGGCGATTTCCGCGGCCGGCGATATTCTGATCGGCCCCGCCCATACCGGCCTTTCCGTGCCTACCGCCGAAAGACCGCTGGATCTCCCGGTACTGGCAACGCCGCTCGGCCTGACGCCCGGCACCAGCGCCGACATCTATATCCGGCTGCAAAGCGACGTTGCCTCCATCCTGCGGCTGGAGCTGCGCAGCCCGGAAAGCTTGCAAAGCCACGCCTCGTGGATGGCGCTATTTTCCGGGCTGGTCGCCGGGGTCTGCGGCTTTGCCTTCTTTACGAGCGTTATCCATTATCTGTGGCTCCGGGACCGGACGTTCCTCTGGTACTGCATCTTCCTTGCCGGCTCAGGCGCCCTGCAATTGCTGCATACTGGTGGGCTTTCGGCGCTGATGCCGGCCGGTTTTCCACGCCTGCCGACCCTGATAGGCCTTGCCGGGGTGCCGGTTTCACTGACGGCCTTTTTCCTCTTCCTGCACCATCTGCTCGACATCAAGGGGCGGTTTCCGCTGATCTACGGGCTGCAACGGCTGATTATCCTTTCCAGCATCGTCGGCGGTATCCTGCTGCCCTTTACCGGCTTTCATGCGCTTGCCGGCCTGTTCGGCATCCTGCTGATCGCAGGGGTGTGGAGCGGGCTTTATGCCGGCGTCCGCACGGCCTTGCGGGGCGACCGCACTGCGCTGCTCATCACCACGGCCTTTTCCGCCAGCGTCATCGGATCGACCATCAGCGCGCTCAGGGCGATGGGTATTCTCGATCCGGGTTTTCTGGTCGAGCAGGCGCAGCCGCTGGCGTTCCTGACCCAGGTCATGCTGATGTCCGTCGGCCTTGCCGCGCGGCTCAAGAGCGTGACGCATGCAAGGCTGCTGGCAGAAGAAGCGGCGCGGCTCACCGCCGAACAGGCCGGCACCTGGGCGCTTGAGCTTGCCCGCCAGCGCACCGGTGAACTCGCCGAGGCCAAGGCCGAGCTGGAAATGGCGCTGGCGCAGGAGCGGGCGGCCCTGCGTCAGCACGCCCATTTCATCGACATGATCTCGCACGAATACCGCACGCCGCTCGCCATCCTCAGCAGCAACCTTGACACGCTGATGCTGGATGAGGGCGGGACGCCGGACGTAACAGCCGCGACCCAGGGCATGAAAAGCGCGCTCAGGCGGCTGCGGGATATCTTTGAAAGTGGCCTGCGCCAGCTGGGTGCAGATGCGCCGACACCGCAGTCCCGCTTCGAGACCATCCCCGTCATCGACATGCTGATCGGGGTGGTGGAGGAAGCGCGGGCCGGCTATCCGGATTGCCGCATCGACCTGACCCACAGCCTGCCACCGTCAGCCCGGCTGCGCGCGGATGCAGCCCTGCTGCGGGTGGCGCTGCTGAACCTCGTTGCCAATGCCTGCCGCTTCTCACCCTCGCAGGAACTGGTGACGGTAGCGGCCAGCCTGAAGGGAGAGCGCCTTGCCATCACCGTCAGCGACCGCGGTATCGGCATTCCCGCCGACGAAATATCCCGCGTGACGGAGAAATATTACCGTGCCAGCAACAGCCGCACCCTGCCGGGTAGCGGCCTTGGCCTTGCCATCGTCGAGCGCGTGGCGCGCCTGCATGAAGGGCAGATCATCCTTGAAAGCCGGGAAGGTGCCGGAACGACGGCACGGCTGATGCTGCCGGCCAGTATTGGCGGACAGTCGCGGGGATAAAGCTGCCTGAAGGAAGATGGCTGGGGCGCCAGGATTCGAACCTGGGAATGGCGGTACCAAAAACCGCTGCCTTACCGCTTGGCGACGCCCCAGCAAAACCGGCAACAACCGGCGCAATATACTAACGCAGTATACTAAAAAACCATGCCAAGAGCTGTTATGCTCCGGTGCGGCGGATGCTATAGCTTGGCGGCGTCGGAGCGGTCAAGACCAGCTTGGAACCACCGCCGGCGACAGGAAAGACAAAGGACGAGCCCCGGGCACGGATGGGATGCGGCAGAGAATAACGGGAAAGAATACCGCAGGCTCCAGCCTTGCACTGCGTCGGCGCACCCGCGGACGCCATGGGAACGACGAGGCCGGCATCGCCGTCTTGCGGGCGCGCCTTGCCCGCTTGCAACGCCAGGTCAAGGCGGAGACCACCGCCATCGAGCGTCTGGCGCCCGCACCGCAGCTTGCCACAGGCCCGGCGGCGCATCGGCATGCCGCAGCCCTTCCGCCAACCCAGGTCAAGTCTTCCGGCAGGCCGAGCCGGTGGCCCGCGCTGGCCGCGCTGGTCGTCATTGTGGCCGGTGCCGGTGGCGGCATCTGGCTTGCCGGCCCCCAACCCACGCCGGCGCTGCCCGGTTGGGTGAGCGAGCTGCTGAAACCGGCTGCGGACAAGAGCGAAGCGGCAGCCCCCACCGGCGCCCCCCCTTCCGTCACGGCCGCGGCGGAGACGGACACCACGGCACCGGCTCTGCCGGTCGATCCGACCCCGGCCCCCGCTACGCCCGCCGCAACAGATGTCGCGACCCTGACACCGCCCCCGCCGGCGGAGCCTGCGCAACCCGCCCCCAGCCCGGCTGCGGCCCCAGTCAGCGCCGAAACCCCGGATCGCGACCCGCCGCGCCCGGTCGTAAATGACACCCCGCCGGCACCAGTCGCATCGCCGGCAGTACAGCCCGCCGTGCCGACGCCCGCGGCAGAAGCCGTGGCAAGTACCGAACCCGCCGATCCGCTCGCCGCGCTGCGCAAGGCGGCGGAAGGGGGAGACGGCGATGCCATGCATGATCTGGCCGTGGTTTATGCCTCCGGCCAGGGCGCGCCGCAGGATCTCGTGCAGGCGGCGAGCTGGTTCGGCCGCGCGGCCGAGGCCGGCTCGGTCAATGCCCAATATAATTATGCCGTCATGCTCCAGCGCGGCATCGGCACCGCGGCAAGCCCGCAGCAGGCCGTCGAGTGGTATCGCAAGGCCGCCGAGGCCGGGCATCCGCAGGCCCGCTTCAATCTGGCGCTCGCCTATCTGGAAGGAAACGGCACACCCCGCGACAGCGGGCAGGCAGAGCACTGGCTGGAAGCTGCCTTCGAAGCCGGCGTCCCGCAGGCAGCCGCCGCCCTTGGCGATCTTTATGCCAACGGATCGCTTGGCCGCGCCGATACCCAGCGCGCCATGAGCTGGTACCGCCGGGCAAGTGATCTTGGCGATGCACAGGCCAGCCTTGCCCTGGCCGCCCTGGAACGTGCGGCTGCCCAGCCTGCTCCCGCCACCGAACCGGTCGTTGAAACGGCTTCGGCCCAGCAGGCCGCAGAGACCGTACCGCCCGCCCCGCAACCCGCGCCGGAACGGGTGGATGAGGCGCGCAAGGATGACACCAAAGCCGAGACCGCACGGCCGGTCCAGACCGCCGCCGCCCGCCAGAACCGCCCGGTCGCGGCGATCAACCCGCATGATCCGCGCCTGACAGAACCGCCAACCGGCGATTTTGCTCCGGCGCTGCGCAGCGAGATTGCCGAAATCCAGAAGCTGCTCAATGAGCTGGATTTCGATGCAGGACAGGCGGACGGCATCGCGGGCGAGCGCACGGTACAGGCGATCCGCGACTTCCAGAATGCCGCCGGACTGGATGCGGATGGCCGCCCGACCCGGGCGCTTCTGGAAGAATTGCGGCAGCTGAAGCCAATCTCGATCGCCGGCTGATCCGGGCGGGCTTGCCCCGTCAGTCCTGAAGCGCGCCGGCCGCAACCCACCAGTGCGGATGCGATGCGGTGAGCTGGCTGGCCGCCGCGCTGGCCAATGCCGGGTCAGCAAACAGCGCAAAACACGTACCGCCGCTGCCGGACATCCGGGCGAGCAAAACCTGCGGCAGTGCCCGCAGCCCTTCCAGAACCCCGGCAATCACCGGATGCAGGCTGATGGCGGGCGCTTCCAGATCGTTGCGGCGTCCCTTGAGCAGATCAAGCCAGCCAGCCGCATCTTCCGGCCAGACCGGAGCCGGCCGTGCCGGGCTGAACGGGCCGGAACGGGCCTTGAACACCGGCGGCGTTTCCACCGGCACGCGGGGATTGACCAGCAACAGGCCAAAAGGCGCAGGTGCGGCAGGCAAAAGCTCCAGCTTTTCTCCCACCCCGGTCATCCGGGCGGGCTTGCCGCCGAAACACACCGGCACATCGGCGCCAAGCCGGCGGCACAGCGGCAGCCAGCGCGGGTCATCCGCTGAAATTTCCCAGAGATCGGCCAAAAGCCGCAGCGCTGCCGCTGCATCGGCAGACCCCCCGCCGATGCCGGCAGCCACCGGCAATTCCTTGGACAGGCGGAAGCCACCTTCGACCGGGCGGCCAAATATCTCTGCCGCACCCTCATGAGCACGGGCAATGAGATTGTTACCGTTCGCCGGGATCAACGCGGCAAAGGTGCCGTCTATGAGCAGAGCCCCTGCCGGCAGGGCAGGATCCCAGACAAGCCGGTCCCCCCAGCTGGCGAACACCACCAGACTGTCGAGTTCGTGATAGCCATCCGGGCGGCGGCCGGTCACTTCCAGCCACAGATTGACCTTGGCCGGAGCCAACCGGGAAAAAGGCTGGTCCGGCGCCACGCCGGGCACACCGGCGGTCATAGCGGTTTCAGGCCGTCCGTCAGCTTGGCGCGGATGGCGGTTGCCTTGTCCGCATCCTTTTCTTCCTCGGCTGCACGCTCCCACTGGTAACGTGCCTCGGTCTTGCGGCCGACACGCCAGTAGGCATCGCCCAGATGGTCGTTGATGGTAGAATCGACCGGCTCCAGCGTCACCGCATGCTCAAGATGGCGCACGGCATCGGCATAGGAACCCATCTGGAATTCCGCCCAGCCAAGGCTGTCGGTGATGAAGCCATCATCGGGCTTCAGCGACACGGCCTTCTCGATCATGCCCTTGGCACGATCCAGGTTTTCACCCCGCTCGATCCAGGAATAGCCCAGGAAGTTAAGCAGGTAGGGATCGTCCGACTGCATGTTGAAGGCGGTCAGCAGATCCTTCTCGCAGCCCTGCCAGTCCCCAAGATTGAAGCGTGCCATGGCCCGCAGATAATAAAGCCGCCACGGCACATGGCCGGTCATGGTGAAGGCGGCTTCGGCGCGGGTATAGGCGGCGTCGGCTGCCTTGTCGTTCTTCTCGCGCCGCTCGAGATTACCCAGCTGCAGCAGCAAGGCGGCATCGTTGGGGCGCTGCTCGGTCAGCTTGGAAAGCGCATCGAGCCCTTCCTGGTGGCTGCCCGAATCATAAAGCGCATCCGCCAGTTCCAGCCGGGCCGCCCGGTGCAGGCCGCTTTCCGGCCCGCGCTGCTTCATGGCACCGTCAACAGCCAGCTTGAAGACCGGCACCGCCAGATCCGGCCTGCCACGGTCGACAACCAGTTCGCCCAGCAAAACCGATGCGAGCGGAAAGTCGGGCCTGAGATCCAGCGCCAGCCGCACCATCACCTCGGCCAGTTCCGGGGATTGCTGGCGGGAGATGACGGCAAGGCTGTAGAGCCACTCCCCTGCCGCATCGCGCGGATTTGCCACCATCGGTGCCGGCTTGGCCGACTGGTGCGCCGGGTCCAGATCTTCCACCAGCGGATTGCTGCGCTGTGCTTCCTTGAGCGCGGCAAAAGCCGCATTGGCGGCGGCCTTGTCGCCCTTGCGCAGGGCGGCCGAGATCAATCCTTCAGTAATGCGCACCGAGGGTGAGCCGGAGTTGGCATGCTGATAGGCAGTCACGGCGGCAGCGCCATCACCGCGCATGTCGGCGATCAGCGCCTCGGCATAAGCACGCAATGGCGACTGGGTGGCGTTGGCGCCCAGAACCGCCAGCTGCTTCTGCTCGCCGGCCTTGTCGCCGGCCTGCCGCAGGGCGATGGCTCCCAGCCCGGCCGCCAGTTCGCGACCGATGGGCATGGACGCGGCGGGCGCCAGGAAATCGGCTGCGGCCTTGTATTTTTCACCCTTGAGCGCCTCGGCATACCGCACAAAGCCGAGCAGCGGCTCGGTTTCCGCGGCGCCGCCGAGCACGACGGCCTCCTTGAACTGGCCGGACATCAACAGGGCGAGTATCGCGGTCTGACGCAGCGTCGCATTATCGGGCACCGCAGCCACGGCACCGCGATAATACTGGGCGGCGAGCCCCCAATCGCCCTGCTCCTGCGCGGCGCGGGCTATCAGAAACTGGCTGCTGGCAGAAGGCGCGGCCTGCTGCACGGCGGAGGCGGCGGCCCCGGTGGCGGAGAGGGCGGCAAGCCCGGCCCCCGCAAGCAGGGTTGTCAGAGTTCTGAAAATCATGGCAACACATTATGCTGTGGTCTGGCACCGCCGACAACCACTAGAGATGCGGCAGATTGCTGACCACTGGCGTCGGCAAAAGCCACCGGACCACTGCCTCTCCTGCTCCGATGCGCCCTCCCGGCGCCGGAAGGGGGCCCTGAAGGACATTTAAACACGGAACCTGCGAGACCGGCCTGACGTTAAGCGGCCGGACCCGGCAACAGGATCGCCACAATCCGCCCTCATCATTGCCATAAGCGGGCGGCAAGGATCACGCTGAACATCATGCCCCACTCCGCCCCTCCCACAGGTCCGACCTACCCTGCAAGCGATGCCAGAACGCTGGCGGCGCTATTGGCATGGTATGGAGAGGCGGGCATCGACTGCCTGATCGGCGACGAGCCGGTTGACCGCACGGCGCTGGGTCCGACTGAACCGGTTCTCGCCCGGCCGGCACGTCCGGCACCCTCCATGGCCGGCACCGCCCTTCGCCAACCCGCCCCTCAACAAACCTCCGCACCGGCCCAGCGCAGCCCTGCCGCAGCATCTGGCCCCGGGCCGCTCGCCGCGGCCCCTGCGGCGGCTCCGCGCGCGCCGACCGAAGCGGTAGAGACCGCACGCCACGCTGCGGCAAAAGCCAACACCATCGAGGAACTCAAGGAGGCGCTCGCCGCCTTTGAAGGCTGCTCGCTGAAGCGCACCGCCACCAATCTGGTTTTCGCCGATGGCAACCCTGAAGCGCGCGTCATGTTCATCGGCGAGGCGCCGGGCGAGGAAGAGGACCGGCAGGGCAAACCCTTTGTCGGCCAAAGCGGAAAATTGCTGGAACGTATGCTCGGCTTCATAGGCATGACGCGCGAGAGCTATTACATCACCAACATCCTGCCCTGGCGCCCCCCCGGCAACCGCACGCCTCAAGATGCTGAAATTGCAGCGTGTTTGCCGTTTTGCCTGCGCCATATCGAGCTGGTGAATCCGCGTTTCGTGGTCGCTCTCGGCGGCACGGCGGCGAAGTCGCTGCTGGGCCGGTCGGAGGGAATCACTCGCTTGCGCGGAAAGTGGTTTCCGCTCCCGCAAGGGGCCAAAACCACGGAAATCATGCCCACCTACCATCCGGCTTATCTATTGAGAAATAACGAAATGAAGAAATTTGCCTGGAAGGATGTCTTGACACTGAAGACCAGGCTGGGAGAGGAGTTCTGACTGCATGGAGTGTTGTGCGACCAACGCAGCACGTGTCCGCCGTTCCTCCCGACCCTTTTCGGGAGTCTCCAACAGGGCCTTTCCACAAGGCACCGGCCGGCAGCGTTCCTCCCGTCGGGAGGTTCAGGTCACCAGTTTCGGCGGAGCCCGCTCGAATACTGGTTATTTGGCTCAAATGCTGGCTTTGACAGCGAGCCGATAGCAACCGCCGATCATATCCGGCGGGGAAGACAACAGATCGCGATCCTGGTGTCGTGGGACGCGATTACAAACCAAGAGGCGCAACGACGCGTGAAAAAAGACTGGTCCAAAAGCAGCGCTGGAGCCTTTGCTGGCTTCCGGCCGGGGGAGGCGTTTCGCACTGTCGCAAGGACTGTGCGCGCTACCTTGGTTGCGGGCGCGTGCCTTGCGGCACTGGTGGCGGCCCCGGCAATCCTGCCGGCGAGCGCCCACGCCGATGGCGAAGTGCAGATCGCGGCACTCAATCCGGGGCATTTGCTGCCGGGCAAGGTGAGTTTCGGCAATGTCGGCCTCAGCGCGTCCGATATCGAGCGCTACAAGCAGATTTTCGATGCGCAGGACGATGCCGACTGGGATACGGCCGACAAGCTGATTGCCCAGGTCACCGACAAGCGCCTGATGGGCTATGTGCTCTATCAGCGTTACATGCATCCCGATGGCTGGACCTCCACCTACGAGGAGCTGACCGCTTGGCTGAAGCGCTATAACGACCTGCCCGGGGCAGACCGTGTCTATTCGCTGGCACTCAAGCGAAAACCCGCCGGCGTTGCCGGTCCGAAGCGCCCGGCAACGCCGTCCGTCATCTCGGAAGGCAATATCGAGGCGTTCGGCTTCGCGCCCCCGGCGGTGATTTCCAACACCACGCTGGATGCGGCGGCGAACAGGCGTTCGCAGGAATATCTGGTTCAGGCGCGTGACATGGTCTCGCGCCGTGCTTATGCCAAGGCCTCTTCCTTCCTGCTGTCCCATCGCAGCGAGATCGACGACGCCGATGCCAACCAGCTGCTGGGGCGCCTTGCGGAAATCTTCTTCCGTCGGGGCCAGGACGCAGCGGCGCTTGCCGCCGCCAAGGGCCTGCTGGCGGGTGAAGGCGAAGTGGCGCCGGGCGGGCTGTGGTATGGCGGCCTTGCTGCCTGGCGTCTGGGCAAGTACCAGCAGGCCTATCCGTTCTTCGACAGCCTCTCGAATTCCAACTGGGCCTCGGCCTGGGACCGTTCTGCCGGCGCCTACTGGGCGGCGCGCACGGCGCTGCGCATGCACAAGGGCGACGAGGTAACCCGGCATCTGGAAGATGCCGCGGCCTGGCCGCACACCTTCTATGGGCTGATCGCCGCGCGCTGGCTGGGCACCGATCTGGATTTCAACTGGCATGCGCCGGCCCTTACCCATGCGCATATCACCGCGCTTGCCAAGCGCCCGGGTGCCTTCCGCGCCATTGCGCTGCTGCAGGTCGGCCAGCGCGAGCTGGCGGAAGAAGAGCTGAAGCGCATCGATCCGGCCGGTGACTATCTCGTCACCGAAGGGCTGGTGGCGCTGGCCGATTACGGCCGCCTGCCGCGCCTGTCGCTGATGCTGGGCAACACCTTCACCCGGCAGGATGGTGGTTATTTCGACGACGCGCTCTATCCGGTTCCGTCCTGGACGCCGCCCGGCGGCTATCAGGTGGACCCGGCACTGGTGCTCGCCTTCATGAAGCGCGAATCCCGTTTCGAGCCCGAAGCCCGCAGCGGCGCCGGCGCGATCGGCCTGATGCAGATCATGCCGATGACGGCGCGCTACGTCGCCGGCTCGGCAGGCCTGTCCACGAACGTGATCAGCGATCTGCGCGATCCGCTGAACAGCACGATCATCGGAGATGCCTATATCAGCGAGCTGCTGACGCTGCCGGGCATCGAAGGCAACCTCATCAAGATGGCGATCGCCTACAATGGCGGCCCCGGTAACCTGAAGCGCTGGGACAGCCAGATCAAATCCAAGGACCCGCTGCTCTATATCGAGATGATACCGGTTGAAGAGACGCGGGTTCATGTGCTGCATGTGCTGGCCAACTACTGGCTTTACCAGCAGCGCTTCGGCCAGCCTTCCACCAGCCTGGACCAGATCGTTCAGGGTGACTGGCCGACCTATATTCCGCCCGGCGCCCCGACGGCGCGCTTCGTGGTGGAAGAACCGCAAACCTGACGCCGGCAGGCTGCCTCACCTGCACTTGCCGGCCCGCCGGCAAGTGAGTGAGCCATGACCGACAAGACCGTTGATCCCGCCTCCCGGATCGATACTGCCCGCACCTTCGTGCCCGTGCGCATCGCCGTCGCCACCATCTCAGATACACGCACCGCCGCCAACGACACCTCCGGCGACACACTGGTGGCCCGGCTGAAAGAGGCTGGCCACGTGCTGGCAGCCCGCGCGATCATCAAGGACGACGCGGATGCCATCGTCGCCGCCCTCAATGGCTGGATCGACGACGAGCAGGTGGATGTGGTCATCACCACCGGGGGCACCGGAGTGACCGGCCGCGACGTGACACCGGAAGCCTTTGCCCGGGTATGGGAAAAGGAGATCGCCGGCTTCGGCGAGATGTTCCGCTGGATAAGCCTTGCCAAGATCGGCAGCTCAACCATCCAGTCCCGCGCTACCGCCGGCGTTGCCCGCGGCACCTATCTGTTCGCCCTGCCCGGCAGCACCGGCGCCTGCCGTGACGGCTGGGACGAGATTCTGCGCTGGCAGCTCGATATCCGCCACCGGCCCTGCAATTTCGTGGAACTGATGCCCCGTCTGCGCGAGCGCTAAGGAGAGGCTTCCGCCATCCACTGATGTTCTTGTTTTGTTCCATGTCGGCGCTATACTCGCCGGCATGGATAACTCGCCGCACCATCTCAAGCAGGGCACCGACGCGCTCAAGGGGCGCGGCGCCGTCTCCAACCGGGACGGGCGCTTCGAGGCGACGCAGCGCGAGAGCTTTGACGATGGATGGCAGCAGGAGGGGGAAGAAGAGGTCCCGCCCTTCGCCACCACGCTGGAGCCCGACAGGGCACGCACCATCATCACCCGCAACGACAGCCCGGACATCCCCTTCGAGCAGTCTCTCAACCCCTATCGGGGCTGCGAGCATGGCTGCATCTATTGTTTTGCCCGCCCCACCCATGCCTGGCTCGGACTTTCGCCGGGCCTCGATTTCGAAACCCGGCTGTTTTTCAAACCGGAAGCCCCCCGCCTGCTGGAAGCCGCGCTCAGCAAGCCCGGATACCAGTGCCAGCCCATCGCCCTCGGTAGCAACACTGACCCCTATCAGCCGGTCGAGCGCCAGCAGCGGCTGACGCGGCGGATCATCGAGGTGATGGCCGAGTTCAACCAGCCGCTCGGCATCATCACCAAATCGGCACTGGTTGCTCGCGATATCGACCTGCTGGCACCGATGGCCGAAAAGCGGCTGGCGGCGGTTTGCGTTTCCGTGACCACGCTCGACGGGCACCTTGCCCGCGTCATGGAGCCCCGTGCCTCCAGCCCGCGGCGCCGGCTTGAGGCGGTGAGGCAGCTCAGCGCCGCCGGCATTCCGGTGGCGGTGCTGACAAGCCCGCTTATCCCCGGGCTTAACGATCATGAAATCGAATCCCTGCTGGAAGCAGCGGCCGAGGCCGGCGCCTCCAGCGCGAGTTATGTGCTGCTGCGCCTGCCGCTGGAGATCGGACCACTGTTCGAGGAATGGCTCGGCGCCCATTTCCCCGACCGGCAGGCGCGCGTGCTCAGCCTGATGAAGCAGTGCCGGGGCGGCGCGCTTTATGATTCCCGCTTCGGCCACCGCATGGTGGGTGACGGGCCATATGCGCAGCAGATCAGGGCACGCCATTTACTGGCCAGGAAACGAAACGGGCTTACGGATCGGGCCTGGCGGTTCGAAACCGGTCTTTTCCGGCGCCCGCCGAGAGCAGGCGAACAGTTATCATTTTTATGACATTCGAAAGAGTTTTTTCCTTTCTTCCGTTTCGTTTTCTTGCGTTGCAACATCACCCCGGCATTGACAACCTGCCCAAAGCGGGGCACCCATCGGCCTACACGGAACCGCTTACCTCTGTTTCAAAGCCGTTCGTTTCTGCCACGCTAGCCAGGTGAAGAGGCGGTCACATGACCCTCCCCCGTTCCGGTCTTCGTCGCTCCCGGAATACCAAGATCGTTGCCACCATCGGTCCCGTCTCCAGCAGCCCGGAAATGATCCGGCGGCTCCTTGAAGCTGGCGTGGATGTCTTCCGCCTGAATTTCAGCCACGGCGCCCACGAAGATCATGCCGAGCGCTACCGCGCGATCCGGCAGATGGAAGAAGAGCTGAACCGCCCCGTCGCCATCATGGCCGACCTGCAGGGCCCGAAGCTGCGCGTGGGCAAGTTCGCCGAAGGCAAGATCGAACTGGTCCCCGGCCAGAAGTTCCGCCTCGACCTCGATCCGGCCCTGGGCAACACCGAGCGTGTGCAACTGCCGCACCCGGAAATCTTCGCGGCGCTGGAAGACGGCACCGACCTGCTGCTCGATGATGGCAATGTGCGCCTGCGCGTGATCAGCCACGGCCCCGACCATGCCGAATGCGAAGTGACCGTCGGCCGCAAGCTGTCGGACCGCAAGGGCGTGAACGTGCCGGGCGTCATCCTGCCGCTCGACGCGCT
The DNA here is from genome assembly GCA_030657355.1 of Radicibacter daui. Taxonomy (GTDB): domain Bacteria; phylum Pseudomonadota; class Alphaproteobacteria; order Radicibacterales; family Radicibacteraceae; genus Radicibacter; species Radicibacter daui. The sequence goes on along the minus strand of CP131056.1, from coordinate 856,989 downwards.
GACCGAGAAGGACCGCAAGGATCTGGAATTCGCCGTCGAGCTCGGTGTGGACTGGATCGCGATGTCCTTCGTGCAGCGCCCGGAAGACATCGAACTTGGCCATTCGCTCATCAAGGGCCGTGCTGCTCTCCTGGCCAAGATGGAAAAGCCGTCGGCCATCAAGCATCTCGACGAGATCGTGAAGCTGGTGGACGGCATGATGGTCGCCCGCGGCGACCTTGGCGTCGAAATGCCGGCCGAAGAAGTGCCGGCGATCCAGAAGCGTATCGTCCGCGCCTGCCGCCAGGCCGGCAAGCCGGTGATCGTCGCCACCCAGATGCTGGAATCGATGGTCAACTCGCCGACACCGACGCGCGCCGAAGCCTCCGACGTGGCGACCGCCGTGTTCGATGGCGCCGACGCCGTCATGCTCTCGGCCGAAACCGCCGCCGGCTCCTACCCGGTCGAAGCCGTCTCGATCATGAACCGCATTGCCGAGCGGGTTGAGAGCGACCCGATCTACCGCGACATGATCGACAGCAACAAGGTCGAGCCCGAGCACACGCTGGCGGATGCCATCACGGCGTCTGCCAACCAGGTGGCGATCACCATCGATGCCAAGTGCATCGTGACCTACACCTCCTCCGGCTACACCACGCTGCGCGCCTGCCGCGAGCGTCCGCACCAGCCCATCCTGTGCATCACGCCGAACTTCCGCGTGGCGCGCCGCATGATGCTGAGCTTCGGCGTACACTCGGTGGTCAACAACGAATCCGACCACATCACCAAATACGGCCCGGTGGCCCGCGACACTGCCAAGGCGCTGGGTTTTGCCAAGTCGGGTGATTCGGTGGTGATCACCGCCGGCGTGCCTTTCGGACAGGCCGGCACCACCAACATGCTACGTATTACCACAGTCGACTGACCTGTCGGACGCGGTATAAGGCGGAGCCCCTCGGGGCTCCGCTTTTCTTTGCCGGTCTGCTGACACCTTGTCCGACGGCACCAAATTACGGGACAAAACGGGACGCCGCACCGCAGCATTTTCTGCTCCGCATAGCCCCTTACCGATCTCTTCAAATCCCGGCTCGCGCCACGGGACAGAAAAAGGCTTTGCCTGCCCGTCGGCCATGGTTGCACCCCCCAAGACCGTGTGTTAAACACCCGCTGCCTTGAGGGGTGGAGAGCATCTGCCCTGAATTTTGCCTGCCTGAAAACCGCCTCGCAGCCCATGCGCGGCAGGGGGTGGCAAGGGGCATAGCCTATTACCGAAGCTGAGGGTTCCCGTGGCATCTGCAGGCAGCGGCTCGATCCAGTTGGCGGAGCGGTACTCAACCGCCCTGTTCGAACTGAGCGACGAAAAGAAGATCATCGATGCGGTCGAGGCCGACCTCGTCTCGCTGAAGGCGGTCATCGCCGAATCCGCGGATCTGCGCGCTCTGCTGACATCGCCGCTGATCGGCGCGGATGAGCAGGCGAAGGCCATCAACAGCATTCTGGCCAAGGCCGGTGCCAACGAGGTTATCCGTAACCTTGGCGGCGTGCTGGCGCATAACCACCGTCTTTATCTGCTTGAGCAGATCATCGACACCTTCCTGGCCGAACTGGCCCGTCGCCGCGGGGAGCTGACCGCCGACGTCGTCACGGCCAAGAATCTGACCAAGAGCCAGAGCTCCGCGCTTGAGGATGCCCTCAAGCAGGCGGTTGGCTCCAAGGTCTCCATCTCCGTTTCCGTCGATCCTTCGCTGATCGGCGGCATGGTTGTCAAAGTCGGCTCGCGCATGATCGACAGCTCTGTGCGCACGAAGCTCAACAAGCTCCAGCTTGCGATGAAAGGGGTTGCCTGATGGAAATCCGCGCCGCTGAGATTTCCGCGATTCTGAAGGATCAGATTGCGAATTTCGGTACCGAATCGAACGTTGCCGAAGTCGGCACGGTTCTCTCCGTCGGTGACGGTGTTGCCCGCGTCCATGGCCTCGACAAGGTCCAGGCCGGTGAGATGGTCGAATTCGCCAGCGGCGAAAAGGGCATGGCGCTGAACCTCGAGACCGACAATGTCGGTATCGTTGTGTTCGGTGATGACCGTGGCATCCGCGAAGGTGATACCGTCAAGCGTACCGGCGCCATCGTTGACACGCCCGTCGGCCTCGGCCTGCTCGGCCGCGTGGTTGACGGCCTCGGCAACCCGATCGACGGCAAGGGCCCGCTCGCCAATGTCGAGCGTCGCCGCGTCGAGATGAAGGCGCCGGGCATCATCCCGCGCAAGTCCGTGCATGAGCCGATGCAGACCGGCATCAAGGCGCTCGACGCCCTGGTTCCCGTCGGCCGTGGCCAGCGCGAGCTGATCATCGGTGACCGCCAGACCGGCAAGACCGCCGTCGCTCTGGACGCAATCATCAACCAGAAGAAGATCAACGACAGCGCCAAGGACGAGAGCGAGAAGCTTTACTGCATCTACGTCGCTATCGGCCAGAAGCGCTCCACCGTTGCCCAGTTCGTGAAGGCCCTCGAAGAGAACGGCGCGCTCGACTACACCATCGTGGTCGCCGCTACCGCTTCCGAGCCGGCCCCGCTGCAGTACCTGTCGCCCTACACCGGCTGCGCCATGGGCGAATTCTTCCGCGACAGCGGCCGCCATGCCCTGATCATCTATGATGATCTCTCCAAGCAGGCCGTCGCTTACCGCCAGATGTCGCTGCTGCTGCGCCGTCCGCCGGGCCGCGAAGCCTATCCGGGTGACGTGTTCTACGTTCACAGCCGCCTGCTCGAGCGTGCGGCCAAGATGAACGACGAAAACGGGAACGGCTCCCTCACCGCCCTGCCGGTCATCGAGACCCAGGCCGGCGACGTGTCCGCCTATATCCCGACCAACGTCATCTCCATCACCGACGGCCAGATCTTCCTTGAGACCGGGCTGTTCTACAAGGGCATCCGCCCGGCCATCAATGTCGGCCTCTCCGTGAGCCGCGTCGGTTCCGCCGCGCAGATCAAGGCGATGAAGCAGGTTGCCGGTTCCATCAAGATGGAGCTTGCCCAGTATCGTGAAATGGAAGCGTTCGCCCAGTTCGCCTCCGACCTCGATGCCGCGACCCAGCGTCTGCTCGCCCGTGGCGCCCGCCTCACCGAGCTCCTGAAGCAGCCGCAGTATCGCCCGATGCCGGTTGAAGAGCAGGTTGTGTCGATTTTCGCCGGCACCAACGGCTTCCTCGACAAGCTCCCGACCAATGCGGTGACCCGCTATGAGGCCGAGATGCTCGACGAGATCCGCTCCAAGGGCACCGACATTCTGGACGCCATCCGCAAGGAGAAGGTCCTGTCGGACGATACGAAGAAGAAGCTGGTCGCTTTCCTGAACGACTTCGCCAAGGTCTTCGTCGCCTGATCCCGCTTTTCATCCCCGCTTCGGCTTTCCGGGGCGGGGATGAACAAGTGGCTCCAGACCGTTATCTGACGGGAAACCGGAATGCCCAGTCTCAAGGACCTTAAAAACCGGATATCCAGCGTTCAGTCGACGCAGAAGATCACCTCCGCAATGAAGGTGGTTGCTGCGGCGAAGCTGCGCCGGGCCCAGGACGCCGCGGAAGCGAGCCGTCCCTACGCCGAGCGCATGGCCGGGATTATCGAATCCCTCGCCCGCAACGTTGGCGCCGGTACCGACGCCTCCCCGCTGCTCTCGGGCACCGGCAAGGATGACACGCACCTGCTGCTCGTCGTCACCGCCGACCGCGGCCTGTGCGGCGCCTTCAACGCCTCGATCGTGCGCGAAACCCGCCGCCGTGTCGTGGCGCTGCAGCAGGCCGGCAAGACCGTGAAGCTGCTGATCGTGGGCCGCAAGGGCCGCGACATGCTGCGCCGGGAGTTCAGCTCGCTGATCGTCGAGGCCTGGACCGGCATCGGCAAGAAGGGTGTCCATTTCAGCGAAGCTGACATGGTCACCGAGAAGATTCTCGGCATGTATGCCGCCGGCGAGTTCGACGTCTGCTCCGTGGTCTACAACCGCTTCAAGTCTGCGATGACGCAGATCGTGACGGTGACCCAGATGGTGCCGACCGCCCTGCCGGAAGTGGCGGAAGATGCCGGCGCCGGCGAAGCCAAGGCGCTTTACGAATTCGAGCCGGACGAAGAGCAGATCCTGCGCGATCTGCTGCCGCGCAACCTCGCAGTGCAGATCTTCACTGCCCTGCAGGAAAGCGCCGCCGGTGAGATGGGCGCCCAGATGACGGCAATGGACAACGCGACCCGCAACGCGGGCGAGATGATCCGCAAGCTGACGCAGCAGTACAACCGCTCGCGTCAGGCCGCCATCACCAAGGAACTTATCGAAATCATCTCGGGCGCTGAGGCGCTCTGACGCTCGGCCCCGAGCACGACTTGATCCCAGAGGAGAGGATCTCAACATGGCAACGAAATCCGCCAACAGCGTCGGCAAGATCACCCAGGTCATGGGCGCTATCGTTGACGTCCAGTTCGACGGCGAACTGCCGGCGATCCTGAACGCCCTGACCACCGAGAACGGCGACAAGAAGCTGGTGCTCGAAGTCGCCCAGCACCTTGGCCAGCACACCGTGCGCTGCATCGCCATGGACAGCACCGACGGTCTGGTGCGTGGCTCCGCCGTTTCGGATACCGGCAACGCCATCACCGTGCCGGTTGGCCCGGAAGTGCTCGGCCGCATCCTGAACGTCATCGGCGAGCCGGTTGACGATCGCGCTCCGGTCAAGTCCAAGCACAGCTACCCGATCCACCGTCCGGCCCCGGACTTCGTCGACCAGTCGAGCGAAGCCCAGGTTCTGGTCACCGGCATCAAGGTCGTCGACCTTCTGGCGCCGTACCTCAAGGGTGGCAAGATCGGCCTGTTCGGCGGCGCCGGCGTCGGCAAGACCGTGACGATCCAGGAGCTGATCAACAACATCGCCAAGGGCCACGGCGGCGTGTCCGTGTTCGCCGGTGTGGGTGAGCGTACCCGTGAGGGCAACGACCTCTACCACGAGATGATCGACAGCGGCGTCATCAAGATCGCCGAAGACGGTTCGACCGAAGGCTCCAAGGTGGCCCTCGTCTACGGCCAGATGAACGAGCCGCCCGGAGCCCGTGCCCGCGTCGGCCTGACCGGCCTCACCATGGCGGAATATTTCCGCGATGAGGAAGGTCAGGACGTGCTGTTCTTCGTGGACAACATCTTCCGCTTCACCCAGGCCGGTTCCGAAGTGTCCGCCCTGCTCGGCCGCATCCCGTCCGCCGTGGGTTACCAGCCGACGCTGGCCACCGACATGGGCGCCCTGCAGGAGCGTATCACCTCGACCAAGAAGGGCTCGATCACCTCGGTGCAGGCCATCTATGTGCCCGCCGACGACCTGACCGACCCGGCTCCGGCTACTTCGTTCGCCCACCTCGATGCCACCACGGTTCTTAGCCGTTCGATCGCCGAGCAGGCGATCTTCCCGGCCGTTGACCCGCTGGACAGCACCAGCCGTGCGCTGGACCCGCGCATCGTCGGCGAAGAGCACTACAACACCGCCCGTGCGGTGCAGAGCATCCTGCAGGAATACAAGTCCCTGCAGAACATCATCGCCATCCTTGGCATGGACGAGCTGACCGAAGAGCAGAAGCTGGTGGTGTCCCGCGCCCGCAAGCTGCAGCGCTTCCTCTCCCAGCCGTTCCACGTGGCCGAAGTCTTCACCGGTACCCCGGGTGTGTTCGTGGCTCTGGAAGACACGATCCGCTCCTTCAAGGGCATCGTGGAAGGCCAGTACGACCATCTGCCGGAGCAGGCCTTCTACATGGTCGGCACCATCGAGCAGGCTGTCGAGAAGGCCAAGAAGCTGGCCTCTGCCGCCTGATAGGCACATCGGACGGTCCTCCCCCGGATGCCCTCACCGGCATCCGGGGGCATGATCTGAAGCGAGCATTGAACAGGACAAACGGACGATGAGCGACAAGGTACAGTTCGAGCTGGTGTCCCCGGAACGGCTGCTCTCCAGCGAGCTGGTGGACATGGTCGTTGTGCCGGGCAGCGAGGGCTATCTCGGCGTTCTGCCGGATATGAGCCCGCTGATCGCCACGCTCCAGCCCGGCACTATCGACATCTACAAGGGCACTGAAATCCAGCGCCGCATTTTCGTGGCCGGCGGTTTTGTCGAGGTGAGCAACAGCAAGTGCACCGTTCTGGCGGAGACCGCCATCGACGTGGCCCAGCTGCACCGCGCCAATATCGAGCAGGAAATCAAGGACCTGAACGAAGACGTGGCAGACGCCAAGAGCGACGACGAGCGCGCCAAGGCCGAAGCTGCCCTGCTTCTTGCCAAGGCCCGTCTGCAGGCTGTGACCGGCGAGCTGGTGGTCTGATCAGCGGGGCACATTGCTGCCTTGCAAAAACGCCGTTCGACAGCGACGCGCTGTTGGAGGATTAAAGGGCCGCCGGAAACGAGCGGCCCTTTTGCTTGCCCATCTGCGCTAAAGGCCCCTCACCCGTTTCCGCCAACGAGCGCCGCGCTCTGCCTGCAGAAAAAGGCCCCGATTGCGCGGCACCTGCTGATGAAAAAAGCCGATGTCACACCCTCCGTGCGCGAGCCTGCTCGCCAGCGCGGCCTTGTGACGTTCTGCCGCTTGGAAACAAGATCAGATGCACCGCCTTACGCCTGAACTGCTCTGTGCCCCGTCAACCCGCGCGCTCTACGCCCACTGGCACCAGATCTGTGCCGGACGCCGCGCGCCCGTCAGTGGCGATTTTGACCCGCTGGCCGTGCCACCGTCGCTGCTGCCCGACCTCCTCATTATCGAGGTGGTGGAGTCCGGCGCCGAGATGCCTCCGCGCTATCGGCTGAAGCTGCTGGGTGGCCAGATCCGCGACCAGGTCGGCGTCAATCTGGCCGGCATGTGGATCGATGAGATCTATTCCGGCGAGCGCCGGGACATGTGGATCGAATCGCTCAACTGCGTCTATGAGACCCGCCGCCCGGTGGCCGGCCACAGCGCCTCCAACCTGGCCAACCTGCAGATGGCCGCTTTTGAATGGGTGCTGGCCCCGCTCTCCGAATCCGGTACCGGCCGGGTCGAGCGCATGATCGGTGCCGTCAGCTTCGGAGCCCAGTATTGCCCGAGCCGTCACCGCGCCACGGCCCCCGCGCCATGCGCCGAAGCGGTCGCCGCCCAATAAGAGGCAAGGCCGGCGCCTGCCGGCCCACAGGGGTCAGTTCTTCCCGATCAGCGGCGCAAAGGCCGCCACGACCTGGCGGTAGACGTCGCGCTTGAAAGCGACAACCCGGCCGGTTACTTCCGCCAGATCAACCCACTCCCAACGGTCGAACTCGGGATGCTCGACCCCGGTTACGTCGATGGCCGATGCATCGGCCGTCAGGCGGGCGAGGAACCATTTCTGGGTCTGGCCGGCAAAACCCCGGCGGCGCTTGGTTGGCACGTCATCCGGGAAATCATATTTGAACCAGCCGGGTGCCTCGGCGAGGATCTCGACGCCAGAGGCCGGTAACCCGATCTCCTCTTCCATCTCGCGCAAACAGGCCGGCAGCGGCTCCTCACCCTTGTCGATACCGCCCTGCGGCATCTGCCAGGCGCCATCATTCGCATCGGCCGGCAAATCGCTACGGTGACCCATCCAGACCTTGCCGCGCCCGTCGATGAGCATCAGGCCGACGCAGGGTCGGTAGGGCTTATCCTCGGCGGACATAGGGGCTCTCTCCCGCTTCTTTTCTGATCAGGGCTGGTGATTGATAACGGCGCTGAGCGGCGCCAGCGCGATACCGCGCTGCCCGAGGTCGCGCGTCCAGTTGGCAATGGCCTGCAGTACCACCGGATAAGGCCGCGTCACTGCTACGGCCGCCCCGTCATGGCGGGCCTTTTCTTCCAGCTTCGCCAGTTCGGCGGCAACGCCGGCAGCCGTCGGCTGCTCATCCAGCATCAGGTCACGATGGACGAAGGTGACGTTGAGCTGATGGGCGACCGGCGCCAGGCTGGAGGAGCCGCTACCGACGCCCATGTAGAGCAGGCCACGATCGCGCAGAGAATTCATGAGCGGGGTCACCATCTCGCCATCCGCCAGGAACCCGTCCCCCATGAAGGGAAGGATGCCAACGGCGCCGGGTACGGCGGCCAGCGCCTTGAGGAGGCGGGTGCGGTTATCTGCCTCGGTCAGGTGGACCAGCAGGCTGTTGGGGCCGGGATCGCTCGCGGGATAGTCAGCGGGTTCCATCGGCACCATCACCAGCGCCTCATGCCCTTCCGCCCGGGTGGAAACCACCTGGTCCTTGACCGGCGCGGCTGCCGGGAAGGGCAGGAACGCAAATGTCACCGCCGGATCGAGCAGGCGGCTTGCCGCCTCGGTCATATCGGCGGAAAGGCCGAGCTCGCTGACCACGATGGCAATGCGCGGGCGGGTATCGGCAGCATCAAAAGGCCGGGCGTAAACCTGCCAGGCCTGACGTCCGTCCTTGCCGAGGCGGGGCACCTCACCGACGCCGGGTATGGTCTCGGTGATTTCCGCCAGCGGTGCCGGCGCCAGCTGGCCCGCTCCCAGCTCCGGCATCGTGCCTTCGCCATGCGCGGCCGCACCGCCCTCGGCTACATGCTCCGTACCATGATCTTCCGCCGGAGCACTGCCATGCTCCCCGGCGGCCGGCTCGTGGGTCATCGCATGGTCATCACCAGCAGCAGCCTCATCCCCGTGAGCTGCCTCCGGCTCTGCCATCGGATGGTGGCGCTCGACCATCTCCTTGCCGGGCAGGCTGACGACCAGCGGCATGCTGGCGGCGATGATCGCGGGTGCCTCGTCCCGGCGCATGAAAACGTACCCGCCGCCGGCACCGACACCGGCCAGCACCAGGAGGCTGACCAGAGACAGGAGCGAGGTGCCGCGGGCCGACGTCATCGCGTCGGCACCGTAGCCCTGCTTCTGTCTCTTGCGAGCCATCTAGGCGCTGCCGTCGGCGCGGGGGCGGCTCAGTTCGCGCTCTGCTTGAAGAGCGCGACACCGTGCAGAAGGTCGATTGCCCGCATCAGCTGGTAATCCTCATCGGAAGCCGGCTTGGTGACAGGCTCACCCGTCGCCGGCGCCGTCGTGCCGGTTGCCGGGGCCTTGGCATCGGCCGGAGCCGCTGCGTCGGTCGGCTTGGCTGCCGGATTGCCGCTCTTGTTATCCACGTCGAGCGCACCCTTGAGATCGCCCTCCCGCTGGATGTTGAGCGTCACCTCTTCCAGATGCGCCTGCGGCACATTGATGTCCGGCTCGATGCCCTTGGCCTGGATGGAGCGGCCCGACGGCGTGTAGTAGCGCTGGGTCGTCAGACGCAGGGCGCTGCCGCCGGAGAGCGGGATAATCGTCTGAACAGACCCCTTGCCGAAGCTGCGGGTGCCCATGATCACCGCACGATGATGATCCTGCAGCGCGCCAGAGACGATTTCGGACGCGGAGGCCGACCCGCCATTGATCAGCACCACCAGCGGCTTGCCGCCGATGACATCGCCCGGCGTGGCATTGAAGCGGCTGGCATTGTCGTTGCGGCGCGAGCGGGTAGAGACGATCTCGCCGCTGTCGAGGAAGGCATCGGAGACCGCAACCGCCTGATCGAGCAGGCCGCCGGGATTGAAGCGCAGGTCGAGGATGTAGCCCTCCACCTTGTTCTCGCCGATCTTCTTCTTGATGTCGGAGATCGCATCCAGCAGGCCCGGCTCGGCCTGTTCGTTGAAGCTGGTGATGCGGATGTAACCGACATCGCCATAGGTCTCGTGTCGCACGGAGCGGATCTTGACGACATCGCGCGTCAGGCTGACGTCGAAGGTCTGGTCGCCGCGCTTGACCGTCAGCTTGATGTCGGTGCCGACGGGGCCGCGCATCTTGTCGACGGCGGCCTGGAGATCAAGACCGGCCACCGGCTCGCCATCAAGGGCGATGATGAGGTCATTGGGCTGCAGGCCGGCCTTGAAGGCGGGCGTATCCTCGATGGGGGAGACGACCTTGATGGCGCCATCTTCCAGCGTCACCTCGATGCCAAGGCCGCCGAACTCGCCCTTGGTCTGCACCCGCATGTCGGAAAAACTGTCCTTGTTCATGTAGGACGAGTGCGGGTCGAGCGAGGAGAGCATGCCGGAGATGGCCGCTTCGATCAGCTTCTCGTCCGAGACCTCGTCGACATAGTCGGATTTGACGCGTTCGAAGACGTCGCCAAAGAGGCTCAGATACTTGAAGGTATCGGCATCAGACCCATCGGCAGCAAAGACGGGTAGCGGCGCGGCAAAGGCCAAAGCGCCCGCTAGAATTCCGCTGCCAATGCGCTTGAGCGAAGCATGGGTCAAGGCTCAGTTCCTTCCGCTGTCGTTATGCCAACCTGTCAGCATTTCCTAGAAGGGCAAGCATTATCAGCCCCGCCCCCTTATTCCCTCGGCCGGGTCGATCGGATCGCCACCCTGCCTCAGTTCGAAATAGAAAGTCGGCGACGAGGTATCGCCGCGTCCTTCGACCGTTCCTACCGGCTCACCCGCCTCGACCCGCTGCCCGACGGCAGCATCAATACGGCCGAATCCAGCCATAAGGCTATGATATCCGCCGGAATGTTCCAGGATCAAGATTTGCCCGAAGCCCCGGAAGGGCCCGGCATAGGCAACACGTCCCGCCGCCGGTGCCACAACCGTGGCCCCGGGTGTGACGGCAAAACGAATGCCGTGCAACGGCTCACCAGTATCGTCATCATCCCCATAGGAAGTAAGGATGGGTCCCGCGACGGGTTTGACGAGCCCGCCGCGCAACTTGATCTCCTTACCACGATCCGGTGCCCTGTCCGGTGCGGCATCTGGCTGCTGGGGTTTGAGCGGAATGGGCACGGCAAGCGCCGCTTGCTGCTGGCGCTGCGCTTCGGCAGCTGCTGCGGCCGCGGCGGCTGCCGCCGCTTCTTCCGCCTCGCGCTGCTTGCGCTCTTCTTCCAGCCGGGCAATGAGGTCGCGCATGTCGCGGGCCCGGGCCGCAAGGCGGGCCGCCCGCGCACTTTCCGCCGCGCGGGCCACACGCGTGGTCTCCAGAAGCTGGGTGCGCTCGGCAATCAGGGCTTCAAGCTCGGCGCGCTTGGCCGCAAGGTCTCCGCGCACATCGGAGAGCTGGGCCCGGCGATCATCCAGATCGGCGCGCAGCTGATGGAGTTCCTTGAGGCGGGCGGAAAGCGCATCGGCACGCTCGCGGATACCCGGCATCGCAGAAGAGATGAGCATGCCGCCGCGCACGGCCGCGACGGGGTCGTCGCCGCGTAAAAGCGCCGCTTCCGGCGGGTAGAGCGAAAAGCGCTGCAACGCCGCCAGCAACTCGCCGAGCGTACCGCGGTCACGCTCCAGATCGGCAAGGGTCGCGTCTTCCTTGTCTTCAAGCTCGTTCGCCTGCGCTTCCAGCTGCTGCTGGCGCGCCTCGCGCTGCTGCATGTCGCCGGCAAGCGACGTCATGCGGTCACGCAGCTTGTCGAGCGAGACCGCGGTTTCCTTCTCCGTTCCTTCATAACCGGCAACGGCCTGTTTGCTGGCTTCCAGCTGTTTTTCGATGTCCTGCAGCGAGCGGGCATTGCCATCGGCCTCCCCGCCAGCCGCCAGAACCGGGACCGGCATAAGGGTGGGCAATGCAAAAACCAGACAGGCAAACAGCCGGGCAAAAGGTGCCCGGCTGCGCCCGAAGGGCCCACGAGGGGTCAGATCATGCCGCATGGCATCCCGTGGCTCATGCCGACGTCAGCGCCTCATTCCGCGGCCTGCGCCGCCCCGGCTGCCGGCTTCAGCAGGCTGACGCCGGTCATCTCGGCCGGCTGGGCAACGCCCATCAGCTCCAGCACCGTCGGCGCCAGATCGGCAAGGCGGCCATTGCGCAGCTTCTCGACATCGGCCGGTGCGCCAACGAGGATCACCGGCACCTTGTTGAGGGTATGGGCGGTATGGGGGCAGTTCTTTTCATAGTCCCACATCTGCTCGCAATTGCCGTGGTCGGCCGTCACCAGCGCAGCACCGCCCTGGCGCTCGATGGCAGCCAGCATCTGGCCGAGGCCGGTATCGACCGCTTCCACCGCCTTGATCGCCGCTTCCAGCACACCGGAATGGCCGACCATGTCGGGGTTGGCGAAGTTGATGACGACCATGTCGAACTTGCCGCTGTCGATTGCGGCAACAACCCTGGCTGCCACTTCCGGCTCGGACATTTCCGGCTGAAGGTCATAGGTCGCGACCTTCGGCGAAGCGACGACGATGCGCTCTTCCCCGGCGAATTCGGTTTCGCGGCCACCATTAAGGAAGAAGGTGACGTGCGGATACTTCTCCGTCTCGGCAATGCGCAGCTGCGTCTTGCCGGCAGCGGCAACCACCTCGCCCAGTACGTTGCGCAGGTCCTTGGGCGGGAAAAGCGGCAGGAACACCGACTTCAGCTTGTCGGAATATTCCACCATGCCGGCCTTGGCGGCGAAGTTGATGATCTTCGTGCGCTCGAAGCCGGTAAAGCCCGCCTCGCCCAGCGCCGAGAGAATCTCGCGGGCACGGTCAGCGCGATAGTTGCACATCAGGAAACCATCGCCATCCTTCATGCCGGCATAATCGCCGAGCACGACGGGGGTGATGAATTCATCGGTCAGGCCCTCATCATAGGCGGCCTGGATGGCGGACGGGGCATCGGCAGCCTTCTTGTCGGCCTTGCCACTGACCCAGAGATCGTAGGCAAGACTGACACGCTCCCAGCGATTATCGCGGTCGAGCGAATAATAGCGGCCGACAACGGTGCCGAGGGTGATCTTCCCGGGAGCACCGGCGAGATCCTTGCCGATGAAATCCTCGAGCTGCTCCTTCGCACTCTTGGGCGGCACGTCGCGGCCGTCGGTGATGACATGGATGATGACCGGCACACCGGCGCTGGCGATCTCGCGCGCAAGGGCCGCAATATGGCGCTGGTGGGCATGCACGCCGCCCGGCGAGGTGAGGCCTGACAGATGGGCCGTGCCGCCGGAAGCCTTCAGGGCCGCGATGAACCCCTGCAGCGCTTCATTGGTCTTGAGTTCACCGGTGTTGATCGCATTGTCGATCATCGGCAGGTCCTGGAAGACCACGCGGCCGGCGCCGATATTCATGTGGCCGACTTCGGAATTGCCGATCTGACCGTCCGGTAGACCGACATCATGGCCGCTGGCATCGAGGAAGCCGGTCGGGCAGGAAGCCCAGATACGGTCAAAGGTCGGGGTATTGGCAAGGCGGACAGCATTGTTGTCCTCTTCCTCACGCCAGCCCCAGCCATCCAGCACACACAACACGACCGGACGCTTGGTCCCCTTGACCTCGCTCATGACTTCCTCACTTCCCAGCACGGGTACGGGTTGACCGGGGCGGCGGCCTTCAAGGCGCAATGAACCACCACCGGCGCGGGAAATCACGCCGGGGCAGCTGCTGCCACCCCTTAATTCGCAGACGATTCTAGCGATACCGGATTGAAAGCGCTACCGCCCCGCTCGGAGAAAAACGCCGCGGGAGGCGGTAGCGCGGAGAGGCAGGCGCTAGTTGGAGCTACGCTGCGGCAGCTGGAAGCGTAGCAGGAAATAACCAAGCAGCGCGGAGGCAACCGAACCGACCATCACGCCAAGACGGGACGCATCGACCAGATGCGGCGCGGTGGGGAAAGCAAGGTTGGCGACAAACAGGCTCATGGTGAAGCCGATACCGCACAGCACGGCAACGCCATGCATCGCCGGCCAACGGGCACCCGCCGGCATGTGGCACACGCCCAGCTTGATGAAGATCCAGCAGGCCCCGAGAACGCCGATCTGCTTGCCCACGAAAAGGCCGAGCGCAACGCCGAGCGCAACGCCGTGCTTCAGGTCATCCACCGACATGTCGCCGAAAGAAAGCCCGGCATTGGCAAAGGCGAAAACCGGCATGATGAGGAAGGCGCTCCAGGGATGCAGTGCATGGATCATGCGGTCCATCAGGCTGTCCTCCTCACCCTCGCCCGGCGTGGCGGGAATGCAGGCGGCAACGGCCACGCCGGCAACGGTGGCATGCACACCCGACTTCAGCACGCACAGCCAGACGAAGAGGCCGACCAGCATATAAGGAACCGGACTGCGCACCCCCTGCCGGTTGAGGACCAGCAGAACGATGATACCAAGCAGCGCCAGCAGCAGCGCAAAGGCGGAAAGCCCGTGACTGAAGAAGACCGCAATGATGACGATGGCACCGAAATCATCGATGACCGCCAGAGCCAGCAGGAAGGCTTTCAGGGCCGGTGGAATGCGCGAGCCCAGGAGCGACAGCACACCAACGGCAAAGGCGATGTCGGTGGCGGACGGAATGGCCCAGCCCCGCAGGGCTTCGGGATCGCCGCTATCGACGGAGATGTAGATGAGCGCCGGAACCAGCATGCCGCCAAGGGCAGCAATGACGGGCAGCGAGGCTTTTTTCCAGCTCGACAGGTCACCCGTCAGCAGTTCGCGCTTGATCTCCATGCCGACGACGAAGAAGAAAATCGCCATCAGCGCATCGTTGATCCAGAAATGCACCGGGCCGCTGATACCCTCGCCGGCGACGCTGACCGCGATCGGGAGTTCCAGCAGATGGTGGTATTGGTCCGCCAGCGGGGAGTTGGAGCAGATGAGGGCGATGACCGTTGCGATCATCAGGACAATGCCGCCGGCAGCCTCGAGCTGCAGGAATTCCTGAAAGGCATTCACGCTCTTGCGGATCATCGAACCTCCCGACCGCCTGAATTCTTGAAAAAGCCGAAGCCGTGTATATGGCCGGCTACAGCTCCCGCATCAACCTTCTAAAGGCGTATTCCGCATCGGAAAGCCTGCCCGATGCGACATATTGTGTCCCATGGGGCCGGGAGGGCGGCCTTTTCAACCTTCGCGGTGGTAGGGGTGACCGGCGAGGATCTGCTGAGCCCGGTAAATCTGCTCGGCCAGCATGACGCGGGCAAGCATGTGCGGCCAGGTGGCGGCACCGAATGAGAGCAGAAGCGAGGCGCGCGAGCGCACAGCATCGCTGTGCCCATCCGCCCCGCCAATAAGGAAGGCGACCTCTCCCGCTCCTTCCTCCTGCCAGCGGCCGAGGGTGCGGGCAAAATCGGAACTGGGCAGGCTGCGCCCGCGCTCGTCCATCACCACGATGCGGGCGCCGGCCGGTACCGCCTCCAGCAGCGCTTCGCCTTCGGCGCGCGTCAGCTCCGCCGGGGAAAGGCGCTTGCGGATGTCAATTTCGCGCAAGGTGAGCGGCCAGCCGAGCCGGCCGGTATACTCGTCAAAAAGCAAACGCTGCGGGCCGTTTTTCATCCGGCCCACAGCGGCTATGGTCACACGCATCGGGAAAGGAAGCTCAGGCGTCGGCGGCGACCGGACGAACCGGACCGGCAACACCCCACATCTTTTCGATGTTGTAGAACTCGCGCACTTCCGGGCGGAACAAATGCACGATCACGTCACCGGCATCGATCAGCACCCAGTCCGCCTGCGGCAGACCTTCGACCTTCAGCCAGGTGCAGCCATGCTCCTTGAGCTTCATCTCGATATGGCCGGCAATAGCGGCCACGGCGCGGGAGGAAGTGGCAGAGCAGATGACCATGTGATCGGCGATGCTGGTCTTGCCCCGCAGATCGATGGTGACGACATCCTCGGCCTTGTTGGTCTCCAGCGTTGCCATGACGACGGCGAGATAGTCTTCGCCATGCTGGCCAGGGAGGGGGCGAGACCGGGGCGCGGGATCGTGGTCGGTCAAGGTTTGTATAATACTCATCCGAGGTTGGCTAACCGGACCCGCCTCGGCGAGGCGACCATCCGGCCCTGATTGCGGTGGCGGAAGCCGGATGCAGCGGGATGGGCAGGAACACCCAGGCCGGCACCTTCTGCTTCGCCAGCAGTCCGGCTTTGCCTGCCGGTATTCTGCTCCGCGCGAAACGTCGGGCGGCTTTTCCGCCCAAAGCGCCAATAGTGTAGGGAGCCCGCGCCATCACTGCAACACGGGTACTGGTAAAGATGCTCTGCCAGCGCGCCCAGCGTGGCATTTGTGCCAGATTATCGGCCCCCATCAGCCAGATGAAGGTGACGCGCGGAAACCGGCGGGCGAGCGCTTCCAGCGTGTCAGCCGTGTAGCGGGTGCCGAGTTCAGCCTCTATTCCAGTCACGGTGATTCGCCGGTCAGCCCCGGCAACAGCCCGGGCGGCGGCCACCCGGTCGGCCATCGGCAGCATGAACTGGCCGGACTTCAGCGGATTGCCGGGCGACACCATCCACCACAACCGGTCGAGCCCGAGCCGGGTCAGCGCTTCATGGCTGATGGCCAGATGGCCTTCATGCGCCGGATTGAAGCTGCCGCCGAGCAGACCGATGGTGAGGCCATCCAGCGCGCGGCCCGCGCGCGGATTGATATCGCCCGCCGGCAAGGAAGAGGTCCCCAAGGAAGGGCGCGCCGGGAAGGTTACGGACGGCACTGGCCGGAGCCGCGCACGAGGTACTTGTAGCTCGTGAGCTGCTCTGCCCCCACCGGCCCGCGCGCATGCAACTTTCCGGTGGAAATGCCGATTTCCGCGCCCATACCGAACTCGCCGCCATCGGCAAACTGGGTAGAGGCATTATGCAGCAGGATGGCGCTGTCCACCCCGTTGAAGAAGGCCTCCACCGCCGCCGGATCGGCCGCAAGGATGCTCTCGGTATGGTGGCTGCCATAACGGTTGATATGGGCGACCGCCTCCGCCACCCCATCCACCAGCTTCACGGAAATGATGGCGTCGAGATATTCGGTGCTCCAGTCCGCTTCCGTCGCGGCAAGGGAGCGCGGCTCCAGCGCCATGACTTCCGCATCTCCCCGGATTTCGCAGCCCCGGTCGATAAGAGCGGCGAGGATGCCGGGCAGATGGCTCGCCGCCACCTTGCGGTCGACCAGCAATGTTTCGGCCGAACCGCATACGCCGGTGCGGCGCAGCTTGGCATTGACGATGACGTCGCGCGCCATGGCGGCATCGGCACTTTCATGCACATAGACGTGGCAAATACCATCCAGATGCTTGAAGACCGGCACGCGGCTTTCTGCAGCCACACGCTCGATCAGCGAACGACCGCCACGCGGCACCACGACGTCGACGAACTCATCCATGCGCAGCAGTTCGCCAACCGCCGCACGGTCCGTCGTAGGCACCTGCTGGATCGACGCTTCCGGCAGGCCGGCAGCGGCAAGGCCTTCGCGCAGGCAGGCTGCGATAAGGCCGGAGGTCTCGAAACTTTCCGACCCGCCGCGCAGGATGGCGGCATTGCCCGACTTGAGGCACAGCCCACCGGCATCGGCCGTGACGTTCGGGCGCGATTCGTAGATGATGGCAATGACGCCGAGCGGCACACGCACGCGCTGGATGTTAAGGCCATTGGGCCGGTCCCATTCGGCAATCACATCGCCGACGGGGTCCGGCAGGGCAGCGACTTCTTCAAGGCCGGTGGCCATCGCTTCGATACGGGACGGCGTGAGTTCCAGCCGGTCGATGAGGGCAGCGCCCAGACTGCGGGCCCGGGCACTTTCCACCTCACGCCGGCTCGCCTCCAGGATCATCGCTGCCCTGGCGCGGATCGCGGCGGCGGCGGCATGGAGTGCCTTGTTCTTGGTGGCGGCATCGGCAAGGGCAAGCCCGGCCGCAGCCTCGCGCGCGGCAACACCCAGCGCCCGCATTTGTGCGGCCAGGGTATCATGGGTGCCGGAGGCCGGCTGGAGCTGGGCAAGCGAAGACACTGGCGACCGATCCGTTTCTTTAACAATGGGTCAGTAATTCCGGCGGTACACTATGACCCGCATCGGGCGGCACGCAAGGCGTTCGCTCACAGGTAGGTGCCCGAAAGCCATTTAGGCGCGCGCAGGACCGGCCGACCCGCAAACGGGAAGCCGGCCTGCAGGAACCGGGGGGGGATAGAGCGGTGGTTGGCACTAAAGACGAGTCGTTTCTGGATATCGACGCCATGCTGGCGGATTTTGAGTCGCTGCCGAGCCCGCTCGACAAGATAAAGCCGGCGGCGCCTGCCGCTGCCCCGATTCCGGTGGAGACACCGCTCAGCACCGGAGTGGATGACTGGACCATCGGCAGCGATGCGGATGATGAGCCCTATGAAGAGGCCGTACCGCCGGACGAGAGCCGCATCGCCGAGGCACTGAAGACCCTCGCCGGCAGCCCCTCTCCTGCGCTTGCCGGCTTCAGCGCCGCCGAGATAACGCTGCTGCTCTCCCGCTCGCCGCGCCCGCTGCTGCTGGTGAGCTATAATTTTGACTTTGCGAAACCCGGCGAGGATGCCGCCATTGGCAAGTTCATCCGCACCCTGTGCCAGGAAACGGTGAAGGCCGTTGCCGGTCGCCTGCCGGTGCTGCGGGTCAATGCCGTCTCCAACCAGCCGCGCGCCGTCTCCGTACCGTTCGACGCCGTGCAGGTGGCGCTGGTTGTCGGCGGCAAGAAGCTGATGGATGAAAGCCTGGTCTTCGACCCGCGCCTCAAGCTTGCCGATCTGCAAAACCATGCCCGCCTCTATCTCGGCTGGAGCGAACAGGCGGCGAGCGGCCACACCGCCGGTGACGGCGAGACCGGCCATGGGCAGATGGAGATCGACCGCGAGAAAGTGCGCGGCGCCGCACGGGCCTGCAATCTGCGCGGCGGCGTGCGGGTGGTGGATTTCAACCCGCGTGAACTCTCCGCCCTTATCGGGGCGATCAAACGCCCAACGCTGGTGGTGGAAACCAATGCCGACGTCGATGACCCGAGCCTCGGCGCCAATGTGGCGACCGCCAGCGAACGCCTGCACTCCCACATGGACCGGCTGACCCAGCGGCAGATCGCCTGCCTGATGATCAACCACACCGAAAATGATCTCTCCCGCCCTCCCGCCAGCGGCGGCGCACGACTGAGATTCCTCGATGCGCATCACGAGCTGATCGACAGCCTGGAGGTGCCAATGGTGGGCCAGGGCGATGGCGAGCTTTCCCGCATCGCCAGCACGGTGGATGGCTGGCTGAAGCGACTTAAGCCGGTCGACCCGTTCTGAGAAAATCAGCCTCCCCAATTCGGGGAGGCGGGCCCGAAGGGCCGGTGGGGGTAATGAAGTCTCTATCCGGCGAAGGCCTGTAAGAGCTGCGATTCATTACCCCATCCGGCTTTCAGCCACCTTCCCCGGAACGGGGAAGGATGTTCACTTCTTCGCGAAATTGGCCGCGATGCGCTGCTGCAGGTAATCATGGGCGGTGATGGGGTCGTAGAGCTTGCCCGGCCCTTCGATCACCGCGTCGCGGTTGGCCTGGCAGAAGAAGGGCATGGAATAACGCGGGCCCAGATATTCATCCGGATGCGGCATGCGCACGCGGTGAAGGGTAGAGAGCAGCTGGTCATCGCTCCAGCGCATCAGCATGTCGCCGATATTGCAGGTGATGAGGCCTGGCGCCGGTTCCACATCCGTCCATTCCAGTTCACCGCTCGCCGCGTCCTTGCCCGGGCAGAGCTGCAACCCGCCCTGGCCGGGGCGCTGGTGCAGCAAGGTCAGGCAGTCAAAATCCGTATGGGCGCCCGCCCGCCAGGCCGAAAAATCCTCAGGCTTGGCATTTTCCATCGGCAGGTAATGCAAAAGGCGCAAGGTCGACTGGTATTCCGGCGACAGCGGATCATGCCAGTCGGTAAAGGCATCCTCGGCAAAACCGAGTTTCAGGGCAAAGCAGGAGAGCACCTTCATGCCGAGCGCCCAGTTGGCCCGCTCGAAAGCCAGCATGATGGCCTTGAAGCCCGGTAGTGCTTCGCCCGGCCAGAGGTCCTTCATGCGCGGCAGGGTGATCTGGTAACTCTCCTTGCGATCCGCCGTGCCGGTGGAGGGGCGCACCTGGGACATATATTCCCAGCCGGCATTGGTGCCGCGGATGAGCGGCATGCCGGCTTTCACCTCCTGCGGCAGATCGAAGAATCGCTCGCACAGCAGAAAGGCTTCGTCGATCTGGCTTTGCGGAATGCCGTGGTTGATGAGCTGGAAAAAGCCGATTTCGGTGGCCGCCGCCCACAGCTGGTCGGCGATCCCGGCCTTGCGGGCTTCAAAATCGCTCATGTCGATGCGGGGCACCGAGCGTTCGCGGGTGCCGCCGAGGCCGCCATAGGTGCGCTCGCGCGCCACTTCTTTCATGTCAGTCGTCATGGGTAACGTCTCCATCGGGGTGGCCGCAGGCACCAAAACCTTTGGCCGGTTGAAGGAGCAATGACCGACGCGGGGGGAAACATTCTGCCCGCCGCGCTGACTGCTTCTACTCCGGATTTGCGAAACCATCTGCCGCCCTGCCCTTCAGGCTGCCGCCGCGATACGGGCGGTAACCCGCACGGCATCGGCGGCCAGCTGCTCCATATCGAGCCAGGGGATGCGGCCCTCTTCCACCACCGGGCGGCCGGCGACAAAACTTGCCTTCAGAAACGCTGCGCCGCCGGAGATGACCGGCCCCACCAGCCGGTCATGCTGGCCGAGATAACGCGGGTGGGAGAGATCGAAGAGCGCGAGATCAGCCGCCTTGCCGGGCTCGATGGTGCCGATAGCCTCCATGCCCAGCACCCGCGCGCCGCCGGCTGTCGCCCAGCTGAGCACCTCCTCCGCCGCAACCGCGCTGACGCCCTTGCCGGCGCGGTGCAGGGAAAAGGCGCTGTAGAGCGCGCTTATCATATCCGCCGCCTCGTTGGCCGCTGCGCCATCCACCGCAAGGGAAACCGCGCCGCCGGCCTTGAAGAGGACATCGGCCGGGGCGATGCCGGAGCCGAGACGGGCATTGGCCTGCGGGCAATGCGCCATGCCGGTGCCGGTTTCTGCCAGCAGTGCCACTTCGGAAGGATCGCACTCCACCAGATGGGCAAACCACACATCCGGCCCCAGCCAGTCGTGCCCGGCGAGCCAATGGACCGGGCGCTTGCCGTAGCGGCCGAGCGTGTAGTCGACATAGTCCATGTTTTCAGACAGGTGAGAATGCAGCCGGAGGCCCATGGCACGGGCACCGGCGGCAATCTCCTTCAGCTCTGCCTCTTCCAGCGAGAAGGTCGGTGTCGTCAGGGCCATTACCACCCGCCGCATGGCGTCCGGCGCCGGGTCATGCCAGCGCTTTGCCGCCGCCTCCACCGCCTTCAGCATCTGCGCTACCGGCTCTGTCGGCAGCGGGATGGAGCGGCCATCATCAAAATTGCGCCCCTTGGTAGCCCCGCCGCGCGCCAGCACAAAGCGCAGGCCGAACTTTTCCGCCACCTCGAACAGGATCTCGTTGGGGTCAAAATCATAATGCGGGGAATAGATGTAGTGATGGTCCGCCACCGTGGTGGCTCCGGAGAGCGCCAGTTCGGCAAGGCCAATGGTGGCGGCAAGGCGCATCGCCTCCTCATCCAGCCTGTGCCAGTAGCTATAGGGCACAAGGCGCAGCCAGCGGGCGAGTGCCTCGTTCAGCCCCTCCGGAATCGCCTTCAGCACACTCTGGAAGAGATGGTGATGGGTGTTGATGAGACCGGGCGTTACCACGCAGCCGGAAGCATCCACAATCTTCTCGCCGGATCGGGGCGAAAGAGCCCCGATTTCGGCGATCTTGCCGGCGATTACACGGATGGCGCCGCTGGTACGGGCCGCTACACCGGGAAGGCCGGTGAGGATGCCGACGGCATTGGTCACGAGAAAATCGCCAGAAGGCAAAGAAGAAGGCGGCACCGGACACCTCGATCATAAAGGGATCGTTTGCCGAGCAATGTCCCGGACGGCTCCACCAAAGGCGGGCAGCCCTGACCGCTTCTACTCTCTTTTCCTTATCAGCAACGGGCGTGCCAGAGACGGGACACTGAATTCTCAAGGACTTGGGCGTTTCGCCATCCAAAACGCTGCGCCAGAAAATGGGCAGGATGCCCGAAAGCTGTGCGGCCTGCCCTTTCCCCATTCATGGGGAAGGAAATTTCAATCCAGCACCAGGTCGTCGCGGTGGATGAGCTCGTCGCGGCCGCGATAGCCGAGAAGACCTTCGATCTCGCCGGAGCGGCGGCCAAGGAGGAGACGGGCATCGGCGGCGCTATAGGCGCTGAGGCCGCGCCCCAACACCTGGCCGGAGCGGCTGCGCACGAGGATGGCATCGCCGCGCTCGAAACCGCCTTCCACCGCCACCACACCGGCGGGCAACAGCGACTTGCCGGCGGCGAGCGCCTTGACGGCACCGTCATCCACCACCACCGAACCGGCTGGGCTGACATGGCCGGCGATCCAGCGCTTGCGGGCGGTGAGCGGGTTGGCCTGCGGCAGAAACCAGCTACATTTCGCCTCCCCCGTCTCCAGCGCGGAGAGCGGGTTCATGCGGTGGCCATTGGCGATCAGCATGCGGCTGCCGGCAGCCGTGGCGATACGGGCGGCGGCGATCTTGGTGACCATGCCGCCGGAGCTGTAACCGGGCGGCGGCTCGCCGGCCATCGCCTCGATCTCCGGCGTCAGCATCTGGATGACCGGCAGGTGGCGGGCATCCGGATCCTTGCGCGGATCGGCGGTGTAGAGCCCGTCGATATCCGACAGCAGAACGAGCGTATCGGCGGAGATCATCTGCCCGACGCGGGCGGCGAGGCGATCATTATCGCCAAAGCGAATCTCCGAGGTCGCGACCGTATCGTTCTCGTTGATGATCGGCACGGCGCCGAGACCGAGCAGGGTGGAGATGGTGGCGCGCGCATTGAGGTGGCGGCGCCGCTCCTCGGTATCGTCAATGGTCAGCAGCACCTGCGCCACGGTGATGCCGTGGCGGGCGAGCGTTTCCTGATAGGCATGGGCAAGGCGAATCTGGCCGGTGGCGGCGGCAGCCTGCTTTTCCTCCAGCTTCAGCACCCGGCCGGTAAGGCCCAGATGCTCCCGCCCGACGGCGATGGAGCCGGAGGTGACGATGGCAACCTCCACCCCGCGGGCCTTGAGCGCGGCGACATCGTCCGCCAGCGCATCCAGCCATTCGCGCCTGATCTGGTGCGTCTTGCCATCCACCAGCAGGGCCGAGCCGATCTTGATGATCAGGCGGCGCGCATCGGCAAGGCGTGGCAGGACATGGCTTATCCCCTCGGCATCGGGCGGCAGCAGGGCTCCGGTGCTGACAGCAGGATCGGCTGCGGCAGGAGCGGTATCTCCACGATAGGGGGCCATTTTCCAAATACTTCCGTCTGTCTCATCCGGCGCGCCTGCCCCTCCCCGGCCCTCGTATCGAGGGCAAAGAGGCGGCAAGGCCACCGCTGGCGGAACATGCCCGCGAAACAAGACGGCGTCGAGAGGCGGGATGTCCCGGAGGGCCTCCGGCGGGGCCTGAATGCCGTCGGGCCGCGAAAGCCGGAAGGCTCAGTCCAGCGGGCTCCAAGGCTTGGCCGGGGCTGCCAGATCTTCTTCCGCACGCACAGCAGCGGTGAAACGCTCGTCTTCCTCTTCGCCGCCTTCATGACCAGCAGCCGCAGCCTCCCGGGCACGCATGGCGGTTACATAGGTCTCCAGCTCGCGCAGCACCGGCAGCACGCCGTCGCCGGAAACACCGGAGAGGATGAAGACCGGATGGCCGCAGGCCTCTTCCAGCGCGGCGCGGCGCTCGGCGAGCGTTTCTTCATCCAGCGCGTCGATCTTGTTGAGAGCAACAATCTCGGGCTTTTCATCAAGGCCGTTGCCATAGGCTTCCAGCTCACCGCGCACGGTGTAGTAGGCCTCCGCCACATCTTCCTGCGTGCCGTCGACGAGGTGCAGCAGCGAGGCGCAGCGCTCGATATGGCCGAGGAAACGGGTGCCGAGACCGACACCTTCATGCGCGCCTTCGATAAGGCCGGGGATATCGGCCAGCACGAAGCCGCCATTATCCGTTTCCACCACACCCAGATTGGGGGTGAGGGTGGTGAAGGGATAATCGGCAATCTTGGGTTTGGCGGCCGAGGTGGCGGCAAGGAAGGTGGACTTGCCGGCATTAGGCAGGCCGACAAGGCCGGCATCGGCAATCAGCTTGAGGCGCAGCCACACCCAGCGCTCCTCCCCCGGGAAACCGGGCAGGGACTTGCGCGGCGCCTGGTTGGTGGGCGTCTTGAAATGGGCGTTGCCGAAACCACCGTCACCGCCCTTCAGCAGGTGAATCCGCTGGCCGGCGAAGGTGAGGTCTGCCAGCAGGGTTTCCTGGTCTTCATCAAAAATCTGCGTGCCGACTGGCACCTTGATGATGAGATCGTTGCCGGCTGCGCCGGTACGGTCCTGCCCCATGCCGCCATGGCCGCGCTCGGCCTTGAAATGCTGCTGGTAGCGGAAATCGATCAGGGTGTTGAGGCTGTGCACGGCCACGAACACGACATCGCCGCCGCGCCCGCCATTGCCGCCATTGGGGCCGCCGAACTCGACGAACTTCTCGCGCCGGAACGCCACGCAGCCATTGCCGCCATCGCCGGACTTGAGGAAGATTTTGGCTTCGTCGAGGAACTTCATTTTCTGCGGTCTCAAGGGCGCGGGCCCCCGAAGGACGGGGCCGGCCGGTTAGCATATCCCGAGAATAACAAAACGGGGCCGCGACTGGCGCGTCCCCGTTTTGCCTATTCATGTCCGCCGGGCCTCAGGGGAGGCCGGCGAAAGTCGCCCGAGCTTACTCGGCGGCTTCCGCGAACGGCTCGACGTTGACCGCATTCTTGCCGAAGCGGTTGACGCCGAAGCTCACCTTGCCATCCACCAGCGCAAACAGGGTGTGATCGCGGCCGATGCCGACATTGGCGCCCGGATTGAACTTGGTGCCACGCTGACGGACGATGATGTTGCCGGCAATCACCGACTCACCGCCGTACTTCTTGACGCCAAGACGACGGCCTTCCGAATCGCGACCGTTGCGCGAGGAACCGCCAGCCTTTTTATGTGCCATGGTCTGTTACTCCTTGACCTGAACCAGAAGGGCCGTTCGCGCGGATCAGGCCGACACGATGTCGGTGATGCGCAGGACGGTGAGGTCCTGGCGGTGGCCGTTCTTGCGCCGGTAGTTCTGGCGGCGCTTCTTCTTGAAAATGATGATCTTCGGACCGCGGGTCTGCTCGACCACTTCAGCCTTGACCAGGGCACCGGCGAGCACGGGGGTGCCCACCTTGGTACCTGCTTCACCGCCGACCATAAGAACGTCGTCGATCTCGACGGAAGCACCGGCTTCGTAAGCCAGCTTCTCGACCGTGATCACGTCGTCCTTGGCGACCTTGTACTGCTTACCGCCACTGCGAATGACTGCGAACATCGCCTGAAACCCGATCTTCATACGGATAAAAGAGAAAGGCGGCCCCGCCGCTCAGCACCCTGGGAACTCCAGACGATGGCTCCCGATGAAAGGAACTTTTGCCTGAAGCCCTCCCGGTAAACTGCGAGAGCCGGACCGCTCGAAACCGTGGCGGCGCAGACTACACAAAGAAGTTTGCCAGTCAACACCTTTCCCCGGAAACATCCCCGAAGGAAGGCCTCATCCCGGTCGTGACGCGGCTTATACAGGGTGCCGGCCCAAAGTGCGAGTCATCCTTTGGCAAAAAACCGGCTACCACTCCGCATGGCCCCTTGCCGGCAATGCATGGCCCGGCGGGCATGGCTCGGGGTCGGCCGAAAACGCCGCCTTGCCGGCCTGACGTCCCCTTCCCTGCGCCATCCGCCCCGCCCGGAACGCCTCACAAAAGGGGTGTTGCCGTGCTGCATTGCCCTTGTTGTCCTGCCGTCGGGAAATGTTGGCTGAACGGCGCGCCGGAAGCCGACAAAAACCGGCGGATGACCACAAATGCCAACATTTCGGGCCCTCCATCACCTTGGCCGCCGAATCGCCCGGAGCGGCGGGCACGGCCAGAAGCGGCGCCAGACGCCGCCGGAAAAGCTGCAGCCGTAACGCGGTCAGGCCAGCCCCTCTTGTGGGAAACACCGGAGAGGAACAGCAGGAACCACGTCAGGCGCGCCTCGTCCGAATGTAGGAACAAAGATAGAACAAAACGTCGCCGGACGCAAGCAGCACAGGCCCTTAACCCCAGGAACGCGCAGGATCGTCCCCAACAGGGCAAATCTGCCTTGCCAGCCCGCAGCCCTTGGGCTAGGTTCCGCGCCGCTTCGCCGCCGGGCCCCGCCACTCAGGGCCCCCTGCCTTCCCTTACTTGCTTAAGAGAAGCCTGGCCTCAAGACGCGGTCGCGAACGCTCCCAGCTGCGGAGAGGTGCCGGAGTGGTTGAACGGGACGGTCTCGAAAACCGTTGTGCTCGCAAGGGTACCGTGGGTTCGAATCCCACCCTCTCCGCCAGAATTTCTTACTAAGTCATTAAAAATAATCTCATTTTTGTTAAGCCAAACCAACCAACCCCCAATTCAACCCACAACAGGCCATCTCCTTGGCGGTCATCATTTAGCAGCAGTCTAATCTAGGCTCGGCCCACCTATAAATTCACTTCGTCCAGCAGTGTCCAACACAAGACGCTCTATCCGCGACATATGGCGCTCGCTCAGTAAAAACAAATCAACCATCCCAGCCTCCTCTTCGGAGAACGTGAATCACACCTCAACCGAAATTAATAGGTCCTGGGCTCAGCCCCTACAATCGCGGGCCAAACTGGCCGATACTGATCGTAGCGGCTTTCCAGTGGTGCTCCCTATGCTGGTGCACAAAGCCTCTGGTCTGGAATTTCTCGGCTAGCTCCCTGAATGGGGGTCGCTCTGCGAGAGAGTGGGGCCTCCGAGCGCTCTCCCGCTTCGCTGTCAGGTCAACTGATCGCTTTAACCACACCGCCATTGGCGATGCATGTGAACTGACGAAAGTCGTTTGCGACCAAGCCCCTCAGCTCCCCGCAGTAGCGGTCAATAGCGCAAAGACGAGCGACGATCATCGGGTTCTTGATAATCAACTTGGGTTATAATCATTGCCAGCCTCCCGCAGGCGGTGCCGTACACCGCGCCCTTCACACAAGCAGCTCTGGAAACCGCATGCATAGCAGTTCCCTTATCACCATGCTCGTTGCCGGGTTCGGCCTTGCCTTCGTGTTTGGAGCGCTGGCTCATAAACTGCGCATCTCCCCGCTGGTGGGTTATCTGCTGGCCGGAGTTCTGGTTGGCCCCTTTACGCCCGGTTTTGTTGCTGATCAGACCCTGGCCAACGAGCTGGCGGAAGTAGGCGTCATCCTGTTGATGTTTGGCGTTGGGCTGCACTTTTCCTTCAAGGATCTGCTGTCGGTCAAAGCTCTCGCCGTTCCTGGCGCCATCGTCCAGATCGTGATTGCCACCGCTCTCGGCATGGGGTTGGCCACGCTGCTGGGCTGGTCCCTTGCCGGAGGGGCGATCTTCGGCCTCGCTCTCTCCGTTGCCAGCACCGTGGTGCTGCTGCGAGCACTCCAGGAGCGGCGCCTTGTCCTGACGGAACGGGGGCGGATCGCGGTCGGCTGGCTGATCGTCGAGGATCTGGCGATGGTGCTGGCCTTGGTCGTGCTTCCGGCCATTGCCGGAGCCGTCAAGGGAACCTCCGTTGATGCGGGGCCGTTTGGCCTGGGGATCGCAGGCGTGCTGCTGGTCACCTTTGCCAAGGTCGCGGCTTTCGTCATCATCATGCTGGTGATCGGCCGCCGGGTCATCCCGTGGCTGCTGCACTGGGTGGCCCATACTGGTTCCCGGGAACTGTTCAGGCTGTCGGTTCTGGCGATTGCCATCTGCGTCGCCTATGGCGCGGCTGCCCTCTTCGGCGTCTCCTTTGCCCTCGGTGCCTTCTTTGCCGGGATGATTCTAAGCGAGTCCGAGCTCAGCCAGCAGGCAACCGCAGAAACACTGCCGCTGCGGGACGCCTTTGCCGTCCTGTTCTTCGTCTCCGTCGGCATGTTGTTCAATCCGGCGATTCTGATCGAGGCACCGTGGCAACTGGCAGCGACGCTCGCCATTATCCTCGTCGGTAAATCGCTGGCAGCCTATTTCATTGTGCTTGCTTTCGGGCGCTCGAAAGGAACCGCCCTGACCATCGCGGCGAGCCTGGCACAGATCGGCGAATTTTCGTTCATTCTGGCGGGTCTGGGGGTCAATACGGGCCTGTTGCCGGAGATGGGGCGGGACCTCGTTCTCGCCGGTGCGATCCTCTCCATTCTGGTCAATCCACTGCTGTTTGCCATCATCGCCCGCAAGACGGGGCTTGAAGACGCCACTTCCGCACGGCCGGCCTCCGGCGCCCCACCGAACGAAACCGCTGCGGATAAACCCGCTTCTCCCGGGTCGGACGAAACCGCCTCCGACCTTGTTCCCAGCACCCTTTCGGATCATGTGGTGCTTATTGGTTATGGCCGGGTCGGAGCGCTCGTGGGCGCCGGGCTGAAGCAGGCCGGAATGGCGTTTCTGGTGATCGAGGATCGCGCCACACCGGCGGAAGCCGCCCGACTGGACGGCGCAGAAGTTGTGTTCGGCAATGCCGCTGATCCGCAGGTATTGTCTGCGGCCAACCTGACGGCTGCCCGCCATCTGGTGGTGGCTATTCCGCAGGCTTTCGAAGCCGGGCAGGCGGTGCAACAGGCACGCAGCACCTGCCCGGATCTGGAGATCGTCGCGCGCGCCCATTCCGACGCCGAGGTCGAGCACCTCGAAAAATGCGGCGCCACGCGCACGATCATGGGAGAGAGGGAGATCGCCCGCTGCATGCTGGAGCTCGTGTCAGCCCCGGTGTGACAAAGCAATCTCCTCCAAGGCCCCGGGGCTATCGACCCTTTGACGGCTCCTTTTTTCGCCTTGCCTTCCAGTCCCCCAAAAACAACAGGATCGGTGCGGCGATAAAAATTGAGGAACTCGTGGCGATGAGGATGCCGAACACCATCGGAATGGCAAAACTCGTCACCGCCGCACCCCCGCTCACCGCCATCGGCAACATGGAAAGGAACGTCGTCGTCGAGGTGAAAATGCAGCGCGCCAGGCTCTCATTGATACTCTTGTCGATGATCTGCCGCAGCGGCATCGACTTATAAAGACGCAAATTCTCGCGCATGCGGTCATAGACCACCACCTTGTCATTGACCGAATAGCCGATGATGGTAAGCAAGGCGGCTATGGCGGTGAGGTTGAAATCCAGCCCCGTCAGGGCAAAGAAGCCCACCGTCTTGGTGGTATCGAGGATGAGCGTGGCGATGGCCCCGACGGCAAAATGCCACTCGAACCGCCACCAGATGTAGCCAAGCATCGCCGCCATCGCGAGCGATACGGCGATGAAGCCTGAGCTGGCCAGCTCGCCGCTCACCTTCGGCCCCACCACTTCCGTGCTTTCGACGCTGGCTCCCGGAATGATCTCGCCAATCGCCGCGCGCAATTTTTCCACCGCGCCGTTCTGCGCCTCCTCGCCGCCCGGCTGGCGTTCGGCGCGGATGAGCACACTGTCCTTGCCGCCGATATTCTGCAACGCGATTTCCCCGAGCCCGAGGCCGGTAAGCCCTTCACGCAACGCGGCAAGGTCGGGCGACTGCGGTGCCTCGACCTCCATCTGGATGCCTCCCTTGAAGTCGATCCCGTAGCGCAGCCCCGGCGCAAAGAAGAGCGCGATAGAGGTGAGCGACAGGATGGCGGAAAGCCCGATCCCGAAGAACCGCGCCTTCATGAAGGAGATCTCCGGATTGTCGGGCACCAGCTTGAATAGCGGCTTGAATTCCAGTGTCTTCAGCCGTCGCCGGCGCACGATCTCCGTCATCAGCACCCGCACCACGGAGACGGCGGTGAACATCGAAATGCCGATACCCAGCATCATGGTGATGGCAAAGCCCCGGACCGGGCCGGAGCCGAACATGAAAAGCAGCAGCGTCGCTATCAGTGTCGTGACATTGGAATCGACAATGGTGGAATAGGCCCGCCTGAAGCCGACATCGAGCGCCTGCAGCACACTGGCCCCCCGCTTCAGCTCCTCCCTGATCCGTTCATTGATGAGGATGTTGGCGTCCACCGCCATACCAATACCGAGAATGACGCCGGCGATGCCCGGCAAGGTCAATGTGGCGCCGATCAGGCCGAGTGCTCCCACTGTGAGGATCACATTCAGGCAAAGCGCAAGGTTGGCGATCATGCCCCAGCCGCGGTAGAGAATGACCATGAAGGCCACGACCAGCGCGAAACCCGCAAGGCCGGTCAGCAGCCCCATGCGGATTGCATCACCTCCAAGATCGGGGCCGACGCTGCGCTGCTCGATCACGGTAAGGGGTGCCGGCAGCGCACCCGCACGCAGCAACGCCGAAAGCACCGACGTTTCAGCCACCGTGAAGTCGCCGCTGATCTGGCCCGAGCCGCCAGTGATCGCCTCGCGGATAACCGGTGCCGTCAAGACTTTGCCGTCGAGCACGACAGCGAAAGCGCGACCCAGATTGTTGCGGGTGATATCGGCGAATTGCCTGGTCCCGAGGCTGTCGAAGCGGAACGATACGATGGGCTGACCCGAGCGCTGGTCAAAGCCGGCCTGGGCATCCGTCAGCCGGTCGCCGCTGAGCAGGGTTCGGTTCTCCACCGGATACCGCACCTTGCCATCGGCCGATGGCATCATGGTCACCCCGGCCGGCACCCGGCCACGCATCCCGTAATCCGGGGCCACCAGATGAAAGCTCATCTGCGCCGTGGAACCGAGCAGCGCCTTGAGGCGCGTCGGGTCCTGCAAGCCCGGAAGCTGCACCAGAATACGGTCGGCGCCCACCCGCTGGACCGTGGGCTCGGCCACACCCACCTGGTCTACGCGGCGACGCACGATTTCCAGGCTTTGATCCACTGCGGCAGAAACCCGGGCATGCACTCCGGCTTGCGTCAGCGCGGCGGTGACGGCCCCCTCTGCGGCGGCAACATCGAATTCATAGACGCCGGGCCCGAAGGACGATCCTCCGGCCCAGGCATTGATGCCCTTGAGCACGGTGGTCATCCGGTCAAGATCAGCCGGATCGCCGGGAACAAAACTCGCCGTGTCGCCGTCAACCCGCACCGACTTCAGGGCAAGACCCTCTTCATCAGCCTTTTTGCGTGCATCCTCGACAAAGGTCTTGAGGCGGGCGGCTTTAAGCGCCCCGGCATCCACCTCAAGCACGAGATGGGAACCACCACGCAGATCGAGGCCGAGCGTGACCTGTTTTTTCGGCAGCCAGTCCGGCAGGGCGGCCAGTTGTCCGGGTGTTAGAATATTGGGCAAAGCGATAAGAACCCCGACCAGCACGATCAGGGCATAGGTGGCAAGGCGCCACGGGGAAGTGCGCATAAGCTGATTTATCCAGGCAATAGGCAGGTGCCATCCGTCGGCGTTAATACGCCAGAAGAACGACATGCCGGGCTGACATCCGGGTGAAGCCGCGCGTGAAGGCGCAGCAGGAGATCAGGTTCTGCCGGGAGGGGCGCGCGCCTCAAATCCGGCTTGGTGCGCAAAAAGAATTACCGCTGTTGCCGGTCGCCCGGCGGGCCTGTCCTGGGCCATTCTCGGCAGGGCAAGCGAAGGCGGCAGCCCGAAATCCGGCCCGTGCCCTGCACCGGCATGTCCCCGGGCATCGACGCGCCCCGACGGCTCGCCAAGGCGCAGGCGCAGATCGACCTGAATTTGCGCCGAAAGCTGGGGCGCAGGCGCCGGTTTCAGCGTGTCAGTCCCCGAAACGGCCGACGTCAGATCACCGGAAGGCGACAACCTCCCGACAAGATCGCCGCCATTCGCCATCAGCAGCGTCGCAACGAACCATAGCCCCAGCAGCAGTCGGGTCAGGAAAGTGCCGCCATGGCAACTTGTCGGGGTTCGTGTCAGCGTCGTCTCATCGGTCTGGAGCGGTCCTGCCTCGTGGGCACGGGGGCCTTATGCGGGTGTTTTCCGGATCTGTCGATAGGCGGAAAAAATGGCCCCCATCCGTGGGTCAAACGCCAATTTGCCCGCAATGGGTTGATCATAGCCACCTGGAGACAATATAATCCGATACGAAACGAAAAATTGTAACCTATGATAAATTTTCAAAATTCCAATTCAAGCTTTGATTAGACAATAATGCGCATAGGGACGTCAATTCAGAGTCTTTATTGGAGCGACGCGAAAGGAGATACTTCATGGAGAAGCATGTTATTCACAATCCGGACGGCCCCGACATTGAATTCGAGGGGTCTGTTATTATCCGTGAGCGCTCTGCCGATCTAGGCATGCTCAGGATTTATAAAACCCGAGCCGGCTCCTATGTTGCCGAGCAACGGCGAAATGCACTACGCGGCCGCGAGATGATCAACAGGGCTGCTGCCTTTCGCACCCTTGGCGAACTGGCGGCCTGGATGGGCAATTCGCGGGATGCCAAGGCCATCATGGAGCGCATCGGCCATCCTGTGCGCCGCCAGATCGAGTAGATGAAATTTCAAGTTCGTGCAGATCGACGGTCAGTGTGGTCAGCGGGCCTGTCCAGTCAGTTGTATTCGCGTTCGGCGGCGATGGCCCTGGCGCCATACTTGAAGGCACCATAGGCAATCACGAGCGTGACCAGGCCGCTGCAAATATAAAAGCCCATGGAAGACAAGCCAAGCGAACCGCTCAAGGCCCAGACAACACCAATCGCCAATGCCAGCGTCTGTCCGGCCACTACTCCGGTGGCGCAGATGGCGCTGATGACACCCTTCAACGGGACCGGCTTCCGTTCTTCTGACATGCCCGTTCCTTGAGATTATCGGAATGCTCTTTCGGCGCCTTCTATAGCTGCCGGGTTTCGAGAAAGGCAAGCTGTTAGAAGCTTTGCCACCGAACGGTTCTTTGACATAGTGAGGGCGCCTCGTCGCCGCTCTGACGACTTTGTTGCTACTGGCAGAAAGATGGATCTGTTAACCGCCTTTGGGCTGTTCGCGGTAACCGCGATGCTGGTTTGCTATGCGTTGGAAAGCCGTTCACCCCGGTGGGTGCTGGCCTTTGCCGTGTCTTGCTGGCTCGGGTCCGCCTATGGCTTCCTGCAAGGGGCGTGGCCCTTTGGCCTGATCGAAGCGATTTGGGGCCTCGTTGCCGGTCGGCGATGGTGGCGGCAGCATGGTCTGACTTTGTGACCGGTGGCTGAATGCGCCTCGATATGGAGCGTGCGAAAGCGGTCGTCGAAGGGGCGACGGACTTCGTCCCGGCCGAGGAGGGCAACCTTGATCTGGACATCGCCGTCTACAGGATCATACATCCTGGCGGGGAGTTCTTCGGCGTCCACGCCATCTGCCCCCTGTTCCCCCGGTGGTCCGTCTTTACCTGTTCGGACGAGGCACAGAACTGCGCTGCCGCTTATCTCGGCGAATTATAGGCGCATCAGCATCAAGAGATCGGCGCCGTACACGGGACCTTCTCTTTCGACCTTGTCTAGTTCCAAGACGGTTATTGGTTTCATCCTCGCGAAATTTATGGTCCGAGCGGATTAAGACACGTCAAATCGTCAATCAGAACGCTTCGGGGCATGCCATAATCAGTCGTAGGATAGCCGTGGTCTTCCTCAGCACCATAGAGAGTCTAGCGCTAGCGAGCGTCTGTCCTTGTCTCTCGATCTTCACATTTGGACCCTCAAAAATATTGTCTATACAGATGGCGGGAGTTCCCCTTTCGCCAGAGAGCAAGGGCGTTCGTGCATCATACGTAGGTTACGGAAGGCGTTGGGGCTAATCCAACTGAGCCTAGTTTGCTTTGTCCTTCCTCACCATATGCGGCGCAATGCCGCATATTTCGGCGACGCACGGAATACAGAGCCGCTGCCCAGACCGCTATCCATTATCTACCATGGTACGTGGGCCCTTAAGGTTGGGATAATAAATGCTCAGAAGAACCCTGAAGAACAAGGTTAGAAGCCAAATGAAGACGGTCCGCTTGTTTCTGGTTCTAGGGACATTGCCCTTGGTCGTTGGCTGTGAAGGCACCGGTATGGTGTTGGGTGATTTTGCCGCTGCGATGGCAGGCCAGCCTCTCCCTTCTCAGCAGGAGCCGGAGACCACGGCGGATGCCGCCCCGAATGGTTTCGATCCAAATGGCGCTGCGACCGGGTATCCAACATTGAACTCTGCTGATCGTGCGATGGCGGAGAGTTGGAGTGCAGACTTTCCGCTACAACCGACGGACGATCCCTCGCAATGCAACAGTGACGACAGCGATTTTACCCGTTGGATCAATAGTGTTACGGCGGCCTCCTCCAGCGGAGACGTCTGTGCCGCTGCCAAGGGGGCTTATGTCATCAACACGGCAGGCGCCGCCAAGGCGCGCTATTGTGCCCAGTTCTATAGCGGCGAGCAGAATGCACAGGCGTTGCAGCAGGCCGACGCATATGATGGGACGGCCGCCGAGGCAGTGGCAACGGCTAGGCAGAGTTGCGGCGGTTGAGGTCAGTGATTTGCCCCCTTGATCGCGGGGGCCACCGACAACGGTCGGTCTCCGAAAGGGGAGACCTGCGCTGGAGGCGTTGGACACAAAATACTGCGGCTAGTGCAGGTTCCACTGCCAATGAGCAGCAACCCTGCTTCTAAATACGGGCAAGTTAATAAGTAGGAAGTTATGTACGATTCCTTACCAAGATGGAGAGGTCGTTATAAAAAGGAGTTATTGGATTTAGGAAAAATTACGATTGTCCAATGTCGGGAATTTCCGAATCGTTAATCGCGTAATTAACGGCACTTTTGTTTATTTTCTCTCTAAAGGGAGGCATATTTTTGCTGTAGAAATCATTTATAAGTTGTTAATTTCATTTTGTAGGCTTTTTTTGTTTCTTTTCGACGTCCTCAGGTATTCAGTCATGGGGTTGGCTCATAATAGGAGGAACCCCATGGCTAAGTATTGGTCGGGTCAAGAGTGCCCCAAATCCGCAAACTATGGACAATACCACGATACCAACAATAAATATGCGGGTTCGACGTATGATAGATACGTCGAGAAGGGGAAAACGTTCCCGCCATCATTGAATAATCATCATTTTGAGCAAAAATAAACGCACTGTACAAAACGGCGGCAGCTGGATGAAATATAAACTTAGGCTGCCGCCACTCACTATCCATTAGCCAGCTTACTTGGAAATCAAGAATTTATAAAAGGTAATGCCTAACCAACCTGGACCGGATTGATGTCAATTTCCTCGAAGGCTGTTGCCTTTGACCTGTTCCCCAACATGTTAGCATTCAGCAGTAGAGTCCTGACTGCAATTGATGCCCGGTATGGGCAGGGGATGCAACGGGAGCCGGGGCATGCCCCGGCTCCCGTTGCGGGATCGATCTTGCGGCCTTGTCAGCCGGCGTCATGCCGCCGAGCGCCGAGTGCGGCCGCACGTGGTTGTAATCCTCCCGCCACGCAGCCAGCACCTGCCTTGCATGGCCGAGGGAGCGGAACAGGGTCTCGTTCAGGCATTCATCCCGCAGCTTGCCGTTGAAGCTCTCGATGAAGGCATTCTGGGTCGGGTTGCCGGGAGTGATGTAATGCCAGTCGATCTTGCGATCCTGGCTCCAGCGCAGGATCGCCGTGCTGGTCAGCTCCGTGCCGTTGTCCGACACCACGCAGGTCGGTTGGGTACCGCGATGCGCAATCAGCTGGCCGAGTTCCCGGGCGCCCCGCGCGCCAGAGAGCGAGGTATCGGCAACGAGCCCCAGACACTCCCGCGTGAATCGTCGACAACCGTCAGGTTCCGGAACCGCCGCCCATCGCTAAAGGCATCGGACACGAAGTCCAGCGACCAGTGCCGGTTTGCACCGGCCGGAAGTACCAGCGGAGTCCTTGTGCCAAGCGCCCGCTTCCTGCCGCCCCGGCGCCGGACCATCAGCTTCTCCTCGCGGTAAAGCCGCAGGAGTTTCTTGTGGTTCATCACGATGCCCTCCCGGGCCAGAAGAACACCGATCCGCCGAAAGCCGAACCACCGCCGCTCGGCCGCCAGTTCCCTCATCCGGCTCCGGATCGCCTCATCATCGTCGCGGCAGGACTGATAGCGCAGCACCCGCCGCGCAATCCCGACCAGCAAACACGCCCGACGCTCGCTCATGTGCGTGGCCTCTGGCGGCGTATGCCCGGTTTCCGCAACATGCCGGCCAACCTCACCGGCTCGAGCATCTGCGGCTTGGGAGTGCATCTGGCAGATACCGGTGCCCGGGACAGCAGCCCGGGACAGCAACACCGCCACGGAGGTCGGCAAATTCGTCGAACTGGCGGAAAGCCCGCGGATGAACACCTATATCTTCGGCGTCGACAAGGGCACCATGGCGGCTGCCTTCTGTGAGTCCGACTTGCGTTTCCTGGCCGGTGAAGCCATCGGCCAGGCAAAGGCTGCGCCTATCCGGCCCCGGGCAGTTGGCGGTAGCGCCCCAGCCGCTTCAGCTTCTCGTTGAGGGTCCGGTGCGGGATCTTCAGGAGTCCGGCGGCAAGGCCGGCCTTGCCGTCAGCCTCCTTCAACGCCTGTTCGATCAGGCTGAGCTCGAACCGGTCGACCCGCTCCGGCAGCGACGCGTCTTCCGCCACCGCAGCCGGCATGGCGGCTGCGTCCGGCTGCCAGTCGAGGCCGAGCGCCCGCCGTTCCGCCAGCAGTTTCAGTTGGCGGACATTTCCCGGCCAGCCATAAGAGAGGATGAGATGGGTTTCCTGAACGCCAAGCGGCCTCACCTCGCGCCCCAGCCGGCCGGCCATCGACCGCA
The DNA here is from genome assembly GCA_030657355.1 of Radicibacter daui. Lineage (GTDB taxonomy): Bacteria > Pseudomonadota > Alphaproteobacteria > Radicibacterales > Radicibacteraceae > Radicibacter > Radicibacter daui. Next base: position 820,448 of record CP131056.1, on the reverse strand, counting down.
TGAAATGCTCGAACAGCAGCACCGCATCGTGCCCCCGCTCGCGCAGCGGCGGCAGGGCGATCTCGGCCGCCATCAGGCGATAATAAAGATCCTCCCGGAACAGCCCGCGGGCGGCGAGTGCGGCGAGGCTCTCCTTGGTGGCCGACACCACCCGGATATCTATGGCGATCTCGCGGTTCGAGCCCAGGCGGGTCACACTGCGTTCCTGCAGCACGCGCAGCAGCTTGGCCTGGGCGGAAAGCGGCATGCTTTCCACCTCGTCCAGAAAAAGCGTGCCGCCCTGCGCAAATTCGAACTTGCCGACCCGGGTGCTCCCGGCCCCGGTAAAGGCCCCCGCCTCGTGGCCAAAGAGTTCGCTCTCTAGGATATCGAGCGGCACGGCGGCACAGTTGATCGCCACATAAGGCGCGTTGCGGCGCGTGCTGCAATCATGCAGCAGCCGGGCGACCACTTCCTTGCCGGAGCCTGTCTCGCCATGGATCAGCACATCGACCGGATAGGCCGCAAGCTGTGCCAGCACTGCCCGCAGCCGGGCCGTCGCTTGATCGGTTCCAATCAGCCTTTCGCTGAGGAGAGAGCGCACCTCTTGGCTGCGCTCCAGTGACAGGAGGCGTCGGCGCAGCCGCGATTGCTCGATGGCATTGCGCAGCATGCCGATCAGCTGTTCCGGCACGTAAGGCTTTGTCAGAAAGGTAAAGGCTCCCGCCTGCATTGCCGCCACCGCCATCGGCACGTCGCCATGGCCGCTCAGCAGGATGGTCGGCAGGTCGGGCCGCTGCCGGCCGACCAGCGCCAGAAGCTCAAGCCCGCTCATACCCTGCATGCGCACGTCGGAGAGGACGACATCAATGTCTTGCGCCTCGATAGCTCTCATCGCTTCCCGGCCGCTGGCCACCTCGACCACCTGCAGATCATTCAGCTGCAGCCATTGCGCCAGAGAACGGCGCAGCGGCGCGTCATCTTCCACCAGCAGCACGCTCGCCCTCTCGCCCGTCATGCGCTGCACCTCGTCGGGGTCGGAGCATCTTCCGCCGCGCTGTTGAAGCTGAGGGCAAAACTGGCCCCACCCAGCGACGAGCGGCCGAAACTCAGACTGCCATGGTGATCGGTCACGATGCGATGCGCCGTTGCGAGCCCGAGGCCTAACCCTTCGCCCGGCGCCTTGGTGGTGTGGAACGGCTCGAACATATGCTCGCCCATGCTCGCATCCACCCCCGGCCCGCTGTCGTCGATGGTCACGACACAGCGGCCATCCACCCGCCGTCCCAGCACCTCTATGCGTCGGCCGTCCCGCTCGCGAACGGCGTCGATGGCATTGTTGAGCAGGTTGAGGATTACCTGATCCAGCTGCATGGCATTGCCATAGACGGGCAGCGCTGCCTCCATGCGGCAGGACACGGCAATATCGAGATCAGCAAAGCGGAACTTCAGCAGCTTCAGTGTCTTTTCCACCTGAGCGCCGAGATCAAGTTCGGCAAAGCTGTCTTCTTCCCGCCGCGCCAGACGCTTCAACTGGTCGGTCAGGCTGGAGACACGGCCGATCACTTCCGCCATCATGTCGACATTGCCCTCGATCGCCTCGTAGCTCCTGCGCCGCACCAGCAGCCGGGTCGAGGCGACATAGGTGGCAAGCGCAGCCAGCGGCTGGTTGATCTCATGCGCCATGCCGGCGAAGGCCTCGCCCATCAGCGCAAGTTTCTCCGCCCGCGACAGGTTGCTGCGGGTGACATCCAGCTGCTTTTCGGCCTGCTGGCGTTCGATGATCTCCTGCTCCAGCCTTTCATTGGCGGTGCGCAAGGCAACCGTGCGCTCCGCCACCCGCCGCTCCAGCTCTCCGAGCGTGCGGCGCGCGATGGCCCGGCCACGGCCAACCTGCAAGGCAATGATGACCCCGGCGGCCACCAGCATGGCCGCCATTACTGAAGCGGCCGCCACAATATCCGCCTGATTGCGGATATCATCGAGCGCGGCGAAATAATTGAGCGTCCATTCCTCCTGGCCGAACGGCATGGTCACGCGCAGGCGCTCGTCACGCGTGGTTCCCCGCCCGAAGCTCACCACCTCATGACCGGCGAGGCTGGTGGTGCGGAACTTCACGTCGGATATCACCGCCTCGCCATAGCGCCTTTCGGCCCTGAGCCGGCCGAGCGTCGCCGCATCCACCGCGCGCGTCGCCATATAGCGCCAGTCGGAGCGGGAGGAGAGGAAGACGATGCCCTGCCGGTCGCTCATCGCCACAAGCTCCGAGGCGTCGCGCCATTGTGTCTCCACCGGCAGCAGGTCGATCTTCACGATGGCCACCCCCACCGACGCTCCGCCGAAGCGAATCGGCACTGCCAGGAAATAACCCGGCTGCGCCGTGGTGGCGCCCACCGCGTAATAGCTGCCGAACCCGCTGGCGAGCGCATTCTGAAAGTAGGGGCGATAGCTGTAATTCTGCCCGACGAAGGAACCCGGCTGGTCGTAATTGCTGGCGGCAATGGTAAGTCCGTCGGCATCGGTCACGAACAGCGCGAGCGCGCCGGAGGCGCCGGCAATGCGTGCCAGCAGCCGGTTGGCCTCGGCCCGCTTGTCGGTCTGCCCACCGGAGGCGAACAGCTCCTCCGTCTCCCGCGAGCGGGCAATCACCTCCGGCAGATAACGAAAGCGCTCGATGCGGGTCGACAGGGTGGCCGCAATCAGCTTCAGCCGCTCGCCGGAGTTGCCGGCCGCATCCTGCAGCCCTTGCTTGATCGAGGCGTCGCGGGCCAGCTTGAAGATGCCCGCAAGCAGCACCGCAAACACCAGCAGCAGCGGCAACAGCTTTCGGCGTGGCAGGCGATCCGCAAAAGCGGATCTATGCGGGGGCGCTTCCGTCACTCTTGTTCTTCCGGGCGTGCCTTCTGAATGGGCCGGTTAGTTCTACGCTACCGTCGGTTAGTCCAAGGTTAACCCCTGACGCTCATCGAGCGCAAACCGGTCATGTTCGGCATGGACCATCTGCGCGAGTTCCTTCTTGATCTCGTTGAAGGCGGCGGAGTTGCTGTCGCGCGGATAGGGCAGCTCGATGCGGATATCCCGTTTGATGGTGCCCGGCCGATAGGTCAGGATCACCACGCGCGAGCCGAGATAAACCGCCTCTTCGATGGAGTGGGTGACGAAAACGATGGTCTTGCCGACCGCCTGCCACAGGCGCAGCAACTCATCCTGCAGAGAGCGACGCGTCAGCGCGTCGAGCGCACCGAAGGGCTCGTCCATCAGCATGATCGGCGGATCAAGAGCCAGCACACGGGCGATGGCGACGCGCTGGCGCATGCCGCCCGACAGGTCCTTGGGGTAACGGCGACGAAACTCCCTGAGCCCCAGTGTCTCCAGCAGCCTGTCCACCGCCTCGGCTATCTGTACCTTGGACAGGCCACGGATCTCCAGGCCGAAAGCAACGTTCTGCTCCACTGTCATCCAGGGAAACAGCGCATATTCCTGGAACACCATGCCCCGGTCGGGTCCCGGCGCCGTAATCGGCTTGCCGCAGACTTCCAGCGTGCCGGAGGTCGGCAGCGCAAAGCCGGCAATGGCGTTTAGCAAGGTGGACTTGCCGCAGCCGGACGGCCCCAGCAGGCAGACGAACTCTCCCGCTGCAATCTCCAGATCGATGTCCTTGAGCGCCGTGACCGCGCCGGGCTCCCTGCCGAATATCTTGTTGACGCCGACGGCGCGCACCTGGGGCAAACGGGTGGTCTCGTCCTGCGACGGCGTGGGGGACGGAAACATGTTGGACATGGACGTTCTCTCCTGCCTTTGGCATCGGGCGCGCACGGTTTTCCGCGCGGGCGTGCCGCGCCCCCCGTGCCGGAGCGATGCCTTATGATTGGGAAATGTTTCAGCCAGCCCGGGGCAGTCCCCGAAGCGCGCGCCTCGGGGACCGCCGGCGGGGGGTCAGGATTCTATGCCGCGGTGCCAGCGCAGCAGGTGGTTGTTGAGCCTGTTGACACCGACATCGATCGCGAGGCCGAGCGTGCCGATGGCGATCATTCCGGCGATCACCTTGTCGGACCAGAGATACTCACGGGCTTCCAGGATGCGGTAACCAAGGCCGCTGTTCACCGCAATCATCTCGGCGACGATGACGACGATGAAGGCAGTACCGATGCCGATGCGCATGCCGGTAAGGATGTAGGGCGTGGCTGCCGGCAGGATGACGCGCCGGAACATCGTCATCCTGCCGGCCCCGAGATTGGTGGCCGCCCGCACATAGATGCTATCAACGTTGCGCACCCCCGTGATCGTATTGATGAGCACGGGAAAGAACGCCCCGATGGCGATCAGGAAGATGGCCGGCGGATCACCGAGGCCGAACCACAGGATCGCCAGCGGGATATAGGCAATCGGCGGGATCGGCCGCAGGAACTGCACCAGCGGGTCGAGCAAGCCTTCGACCCGCCGGTCCGTCCCCATCAGCAAACCAAGCGGCAGCGCCAATCCCGCGCCCACGACAAAGCCCAGCACGACACGGTGCAGGCTGGCAAACATGTCGCTGAGCAGTTCGCTCGATTGCAGCCAGTCCAGCACCCCCGTGCTCTCGGCAAAGGACTGCCCGGGCAGCAGATAAAGCCAGAGCCTTTCGATGATGGCGACGGGCGACGGGAGAATTGCCGGCCGCACGTAACCGAGCATCGAAAACCCCTGCCAGAGCAGGATGAGGATGACCGGAACCGCCAGGACACGAAACAGACGCGCGCCCATGGTTTACTGCCCGGCCTTGAGGGCTTCCTCAAGCAGGTCGGTCTTGACCCACTCGGTCGCCTTGGGCGGATTTTGCAGCTTGCCGACGCCATATTTGAGCATCAGGTCCGTGGTGGTCTGCACATGCTCGGGCGTGATGTCGTAGCTGTAGGGCGAATTGCCGATCGCGTCCTTGAAATCCTGATCGGTGATCCGCTTCTTGAACATGTCGTTGATGACATAGTCCTCGGCGACATCCGGATGTTCAATGAAGGTTTTTGTCGCCTCCACGAACAGCCTCATCGTGCGTTCGGCAACATCCCGCTTCTTGTAGAAATCCTCGGAGAAGACAAGCGAGCGCACCGGCATGCCGAGCGGGGTGTCATAAGGTTTCATGATCTCAACGCCGACGCCCTTGTTGAGCGCCTGGCTCGCCTGCGGCTCGGACTGGCACATGGCGTCGATCTGGCCGGTCATCAGGGCGAGGTTCAGATCGGCAAAGGCCATATAGACCAGTTGCACATCCTTGCCCGGCTTGTCCGACCAGGTAAGGCCGGCCTTGTCCAACTCGGCCAGCAGCAGCAATTCCTGTGCGCCGCCCCGTGCCACGCCGACCTTCTTGCCCTTGAACTGGGCGATCGAGGTAATCCCCAGCTTGGAGCCGGCGATGATCCGCGCCCCGCCCTTGGCAAAACCGGCAACGGCATAGATCGGCACCCCCTGCGCACGGCCGGCGATGGCCGCATCCACGGCGCTGGCGGCGATGTCAACCTCGCCGGCAATGACGGCCGGCAGGATGTCTATGCCCTTGGCGAAGAACCGTTCCTCGATCTCCAGCCCGTATTTGGGAGCCAGTTCCTTCATGTAGGAGATCGCGCCGTAATGCGCGAATTTGAGATTGGCGAGGCGAACCTTGTCCGCTGCATGGGCTGAGCTGGACGCAAGAACGGCCATTGCCGCCACCGCGAGGTGGCGCACGAGGTACTTCATCGATTTCCTCCCGATTATTAGGGTCTCTTAGGTCGGCGCGCCTGCACGCACCGCCATCACCTGTTCCGCAAGCGATGTGCCAGCGGGAGCACGAACCCCTGAATGAGCCGAATTCGAGAGTGGTTTTGAACGGTGAGGCTCTCCACCTGTGCCCGTTAATTCACTGAAGAATTTCGTTTTTCTTCGGCTGTTAGTTTCGCGCATATCGGTGCTCGTTCACCAGAAAGCCGCGAGCTTGCAGCGCGATGCCCGGCTTTTTTTAGGCAAATCCCTGCCAAATCGGGGCTTCACCCGAGCAAGAACCTGCTCGCCCAAGGCCACGCTTAAGCCCGCGTGGCAAAGCCCAGAAACCCTCTCTCCGGTTGCAGGGCTTGGCATGAATGTGCAACCTCGGCGCGCTAGCACCGACCCCTGATAGGACACATAAGGCGCGCTAGGCACTTACAGCGCAATGCGTTGAGAACATCAGCAGTGCTTGCATAGAAGATGAGGAAAGCTGAATAACCACAATGAGCGCCCCTCATTTTAGCCCTCAAGCAAGGGATTAAATCCGAACCCAAGAGAGTAAATTTTGGAATTACAGAAGCAATACCTACGACTTAACATGATTCTCTATCTTAATTATTGCGCCACCGTTGTGCGATTGATATCATATTCATCCTAATAAAATTTCATGGAGGGTTATCAATTGCCTATACTCAAAAAATTAACTGTTCTTAGCGCCTTAGGAAGTGTCCTTTGGATCGTGGCCGTCGCGCCCGCCTCTGCAGCAGATCGCCGAGTTGAAATAATCAACAAAACAGGCGGAAATATTGAAGAATTCTATGCCTCAAATAGCGGCACCGATTCATGGGAAGAGGACATCCTTGGCGCCGACGTACTGGAACCCGGCCAGTCTATCATCATTGACATTGATGACGGCACTGGCGCCTGCAAATTCGACTTCAGGGCTGTGTTCGATGACGGAAGCGATCTAGTTAAAAGCAGAATAAATGTCTGCGAGACGGCAAGCTATACATATACTGAGTAAACTGATTTCTGCTTTTACAATATATTTACAACGAACGAATCTCTTTTTAACATCAACCTCGGTTGAGATCGACATAAATTACGTACATCAACCGACGCAGAACTCGGCGGGGCGATCAAACTGGCGCTAAGCGGTTAGAGCCGAGGCCCTTCTTGGGCGCAGTGGCGGATCGTCTGGTGGATAGTGCGTACCGCCAGAAAACAACAATGGTCGCCCCTTCTTCGAGGGAAAGCGTTGTCGAATGCGCACTTTCGGACCCGTTGGCAGCCCCACCTTGGGCGCCGCTTCCACCTGGATACGACCTTCTACCTTCTGGTTAATCCCATAGCGCCTCCCCCATTCCTGCGCGGATGATCCACCACCAAAAACCGAGGCCAACACCCAGGGCACCCGATAAGACGATTACGGTCTCTCGACCATCAGCGGAAAATCGCCTCAGAAGTGGTACCCATAGCGAGATCGCACCCGAAAACCATCACGCCCCAGCCACCCAGAACTATAAAATAAATATATTGAGATTATTATACATCCCGCAAAATCATAATGATTACTATTATTAATAAACATTCCCTTACCCTGACACCTCCTTTTGGGGAGCGCCTTTGGCGGGCGCAACAGCGCTCCGCCTTAAGAGATGCGCTCCCCAAAAGGAGGTGTCAGGGTAAGGGAATACACGCCACACAGAATCTGCCGCGCAAGCGGAGAGCCGCCAATGAGCTCCAAATTAGCATGGCGTTTAATATGGGCGATGGGACACCTCCACTGAATAAATGGCGAAGATATAATCCTCAGTCTCACCTGTAATCCTCGGCGTCAAATTATCCCCGTTGCACATTATAGACTGGAGATTTCCCTGCGATTTGCGCTGGCGGGCTTCGTTCCAGTTTGCCGTCCCCACATAAACGGGCCAGTGCCTCCCGGAGGGAGCGTTGACAATCGCCCCCTCAGAGAGAGCATCAACCTTACGCCTCAGCAGATGAAGCCTACTCATTCTCGTGTGCTGGGGATTGAGGATGATGTCGAGCGATGCCATGGCGTCAAAGAAGGGCTGCTCCAGAGCGGGATATCTAACGGCAACCGAACCATCTTGCTGACAGCGCAGCAAATTTATCTCGCCACACTCTAGCCAGCCAATTTGAAGCGACTGCGTGGAAAAGCGCCTTCCACCATCGACAGCGAGACCCGCAACGACATTCCCAGCCCGGACCTCATCAACATTGCCTGTTGACGAAAATTGCTGTCTCGGCCCAAGCATCAGACACTTACCGTTGCCTAGAACATAAAACTGGCCACTGCCCTTTAGGCCTGTGGGCTCAACGAGGGGATCATCTCCCGGGTCAAGCATTTCAATCCCGAGCGATATCCTTTTGTGCCCCAACTCGCGCTGCAAAATTGAAAGGCCGTTGGGGTCCATGCATGTGAACCCTGCACACAGCACGAGTTCAGGCAAACCGCCTTCCTGGTCTTCATATTTCTGAAGGGCTTCAACAAGCCAGGCTATATAGTGCTGAGTTACGCGCGGATAATTTGAATCAAATCGAAAAGACAGCAAACCGATGTCCATAGCACAGCCCTCTATGGGCGCATGTTACAAGATCACTATAATTGCGCCCCCTTATAGTTTCAAAATTATATGAAATTCCAAAAGTAAAATAATTAAAATTTCAAATAATAATTAAAATATGGATAACTATCTGCATTTTATATTTGTATTTTCGGAACAATATCCAGAGCCCGCTTCTCGTCGGGACACTATCCGCGCCCCGCCGCTGCCACCGGCTTGGTCGGTAGCAGCGGGGCGCGGATACATCTCTTCAGAGACTACTCTCCAGTACCTTTCGATTTATCCGCTATAACGCTAGGATCTAGGCTTTCTGCGGCCTTGAGACCAGCGGAAGGCGAGACATCCGCCGCCAGAGGCTGCGGATGTCCGCTATTCGGCATGGGCCGCCGTCCGGCGCCAAACGACGATACAGACTTCGGGGCCACATATGGTGGCGGAGTAGGTGGCGGGGGAAAGGGAGTTCCCGGCGGAGGCAATGACGGCGTGAAATCCGCCCCTGGCGGACTGGAAAAATCCGACAGCTTCGGAGCCGGTGACATTGAGGCCACCTCAGCCGCTGCGGCCTTTGGCGGCAGATATCGTCCAAAAGCGTCCTCGAAGTTGCTCGTAAGGTACCCCTTCGGACTCGTCCCTTTCAGCGAAATATTGCGCGGCCTAATGCGGTATTCTCCAAGCAATTTAGCGAGATTGCGCGGCGTCAAAGGCTCCCCCTTGTTATAGGTCGACCAAGGCGCCGTCTCGTTCGCATTTAGCGCCGCCAGCAGATCAACCGTCGTAATCTTGTCGCATCCCAGACGCTCGAAGATATCGCGGATGTCGGACAGCAACTCCGCAGATACGGACAGCGCCTCACTTTCTTTTCCTGAAATTTGCAAAGCGGCTGCCCGCGCGGTTTCTGGCCAATGCCCCCCGGCATGATCGGCGATAGCCAAGAGTGGCTCCCAGTTATCTTGCGCGCGGTCATTCAACTCAACGGGCGCGTCAGGTCGCATCGCCCCGATCATTTCCCCTGCATCTTGTGCAAAGCGGGCGAGCATTCGGGCCAACCGTTCAAAGTCTTCCGGCTCAGCATGGCGCAGTTTTTCCACCACCTCTCCCTCCCGTTTACGGCGGAGTTCCACCACAATCGAGCGATCCATAATGGTGCCTTCCAAGTGACCAATACCGGCAATCGCCTTTGCTCCCCAGGTCCCGTAAGCCATCAGTTCGCGACTATCACCCTCGATACGGAGAGAGTAGGCGAAGTCGCGGGTCTGTCCCGAGTTGAGAATGCCCCGCAATTCGGCATTCCCTCCCAAAAAGGTGTCGGCCTCATCAATCAGCAAGGTCGGCTTCCAACCAGCAAGAGCCCGAAAGGTGGCGGCCGTCGTAATATTGGCGGCGGGCAGAGGGCGACGAACCAGCCGCTTAAGCAGAGAAAGAAGCATTGACTTTCCGCAGCGTTTCTCGGGCGCTGTGATCACCAAGAGAGGGGCCACTTGCACTTTGTCGATCAGCCACGTAAACGCCGCCCACAACGCCACAGCCTTCAAAACGCCGGGGTCACAGACAATAAAGCGCCGCATGGTGTCGCACATATCGTCAAGAAGCTCCCCGAGCGGCACTGGCGAGGGCCAAGGCTCGATGACAGGAAATAGGTCCAAACCTCCTACTGACGTTTTACGTGAGCGAGCTGCCTCAACCAATCGTTCCAAGACTGCGAGCTTCAGTCCGAAGCGTGCTGCAGCCGCACTCTGCTCCAGCGCGTAGTCAAGCGGGTCGAGTTTACTAAGGCGAATAACCTCCGACTTGAGGTCGGTAGGAGCGCCCTCTTGCCCAAGCTCCGCCGCAGGTACCTGCTCAGCAGCAGCCACCATTGACCTGACGGCATCAGGGCCCAGTTTCCGCAGCAGATCGTTGGCATCCTTAACATCGGCTGGGGGACGCGTGAGTTTCACACGATAGCCCCGCTCCATTAGGCGACTGGCGGCCTTTGTGACCGCATTGTCAGCAGCGCTATCCTGATCGTCATTGTCAGCGACCAAAACCACCGCCCCACTCTCGGGCAGGGGAATCTCCCCCCAGTCCATGCCGAAGGCGCACCGAACCGGAGCACCGGTCGCCTGCCATAGGGACAAGGCATCTTCTGGACCATCACAAATAAGGATGTCGGAGCCGTTTCCAGCGAGCGTAAAGGCAGAGCCCTTTAGCACGCCGTTTGTCCGCTTATTCTTCCTGCCCGCCACCCCTATCTGCGCCCTGCCGTCCGGGTCGAGAAAGACGCGCTGAACAGCCGTCAGAACCCCGTTCGGGTTTCGAGCAGCATACAAAACGGCGCCGCTCGACTGATGCCACCCAACTTCGGCGACAGGCAATTTCTCCGGGTCAATTGCACGTTCCGCAAGGTAGTGGCTGGCAGGCGTTCCACCGACCGGTACGCAGTCTCGGAGTAAGGCTTGAGCCTTGCCAATGCGTCCAGCCTGCTCATCATCGACCATGGAAGACGACACAGCCGTCTTTTCAAGGCTCCGGGATGGGGGGCGACTATCGGAAAAGCGCTGGCCGCCAGCCCCTCCCACCCCCAGCATCTGGCCAAGTTGCATGGCGCCCTCAGCCTGGCCGACCCCCAACTTAGCTGCAAACAGCGAGATCGGATCAGCCCCGCCTTGATTGGTAGCAAAATCCTTCCAGCGGCCACATTGCGGTCCAGACACTATAATACTCAGCGACCGACCTGGCTCCCCCGCCAGATTTCCAACGCGCCACGTATTACCGTTGGCTCGCCCGCTCGGAAACCACTGCCGGATGAGCTCGGGGAAAATCTGACTGGCTGCGGCATTGATGTCGGCAAAGGGAATCGACTGGTGGTGGCGCTTCATTTGGCCGCCCCCCCCAAGGATCCTCAGATAGGCCTCTCGTTCAGCGACAGGAACAAGCGTTTTCCTGCCTGCCTTCAATATCCGGATACGCCCCTGCCTGACTTCCCGATAGAAAAGCGTCCTACCGATACCCACAGCAGAACAGAACTCATTTACGGATCCGGCGATGCGATCCGTTTTCCCCATATCTTTCATAATTTGTTTAGCCCTCTGGTAGAGGCCAGGCACAATTGCTACTGGCGGGGGCCCTTAACGATTAAAAATTTTGGAAACGGGGGATCCGGGCGGAAATCCGCCTCAAAAATGCAAATAAAATTCTTGACTTTTGGAAGAAGTCTCAAAATCTACTCTTTTTTAAGAAATTCTCCTGATATTCTCTATTTAAAATATTTATAAAACACAAAAAGACGCCAAAAAGTTATGGCGTTCCATCAGAGATAGCAGAACCGCGCACACCTATAAGCGTAAATAAAACTCTCCGCATCCTCCCAAAAAAAACTCACTTAATAGATAATATGCCCGCTAAATTGCATTTATTTTAAAATTCCCTATTTAAAAATTACGTTCTAACCAGCAATTATTAATTTCTATAGACGTTTTGATTGTACAAATTTTGAATCACTGTAATTGCCCATTTCTTCTTATTCATGTCTTCGTTCTGATTGGCAAGAATTTTAAGATAATAAAGCGCCTTTTCCCTATCTTTTGGGAATCCATTATCCCCATTGTACATATTTTGCGCGACTAATTGCATTGAATAAAAGTTTCCACGGTCAGCAGCCTTAATATAATGCTCAGCCGGCGTCCCTTGCGCGGCCCCATTTTCAGCCAAAACGCCGAGAAGATATTCAGCGAGATCGCTACCGGACTCACTTCCTTTTTGCAACCATTTAGCTGCTAGATCCAAATTACGAACAAAATAAGCATCAACTTCAAATCTCATGTATAATTGACCTAGACGAGTTTGAGCTGGTCCATATCCTGCTTCCGCAGAGACTTCAATCATTTTGCCAGCCGCTTCTCCTGAGATATATCCTATCAACAGCGATGAATTTGGTTTATTTATTTTGTCTTTGAAATTGCGATCCCTGACTATGCCCCACCAGAAATCCGTGTAAATTTTCAATGTTTTTGTGATTGGTAGGCAGTAGCTATTACTAAAATCAACGTCGTAACCAAGATAATATATGGCCACTGGATCATTCTTCGCGGCTAGATCCGCAAATTTATTGCAAGCTATTTGATAGTTTTTAGCCTTGTACGCCTCGATAGCGCTTCTTGCGCCGTCTTCTGAAATTCCTCCCGCAATGACAGGAAGGGAAAACGCTGACGCAAGAGAAAAGACGACGATATTCGACAAAAAACTCACATAACCCTCCTAAATTCGCATCATTTCGGTTAGTTTTTATGATTTATATAATATTGATACAAAAAATTTTATAATTGAGGATATTTTTTATTTATAAATTCTTTATCAGGCGTGAATTTTTTTACACATGACATGGACACGGCAAAAATCTCCATCATTGTAGGGTTTAATATTTTCACCCATTAACGTGACAGCAAAACAAACATTCCGTTCGCCCAAGATCGACGATGTCGTATTTTTAATACGGATTCAACACATAAAATCCGATTATGGTCCGTTATAAAATCCACACACCCGGACAACACTCCGGGAATGACACTAAAAGACCGCGTAGGACGACGGCTCAGGGACCTGCGAAAGGCTCAGGGATTGTCTCAGGAGCGACTGGCCGACTTAATAGACCGGTCAGTCGACGCTATTTCGAATTTGGAAAGAGGCCTCAGCCTACCGAATTTTGAAACGCTGGAGCGACTGGGGACAGCCCTGCATGTGCCTGTTCGTGATTTCTTTGATGTTGATCACGACGAGCCCCCTCATCGGGCCGAATTGCTCGCGCGACTGATGAACATCGCGCGAACTCTGCAAGATAGGGACTTACAGGTCGCTGTACGGCAGCTCGAAGCCCTAGCGGCATCGCCCTCACCAGCTTCGCCCCCTAAACGCACAGCGAAACCCGCTTGAAGCACTGATCGGGATATCGGGACATTATTTAAGGTAATGCCTAACTAACCTGGACCGGATTGATGTCAATTTCCTCGAAGGCGGTTGCCTTCAAGAGTTTGATAATCAAGGGCTTGAGGTCTTCGTCTCGATGGTTGAACCGGTAGCAGGTTTCACCCAGGTAGAGATGGAAGAACTTTTTCGGTACGCCCCGGTACGGATAGAGCCAGTTTTTGGCATAAGACCAGAAGCCTTCGATGCCGTTGATATGGTCTCTGCCGACGGGGCGCCCCTTCTCCTTGCGGATCACGACATGGTCGCCGCGCAGGCGCAAGGTGGCATAGGCCTGCCACTGGTCGGTGTAATAGAGTGAGCCTTCCCGGCTGTGCGCCTGGATCACCTGCATGATCGAGGCCCGGTCGTGCGCAGGGATCGGCTCGGCCTTTACAAGACCATTGCGCTTGATGATCCCGAAGACGATCACCTTGCCGGCCGCACCCCAGCCCCGTTTGCCTTTGCGCGCGCCGCCAAAGGTGGTTTCGTCGCATTCAAGGCTGCCTTCAAAGGGTTCGCGCAGCTGCTCGGCCTGTGCCATCGCAAACCGGATGAGCCGGTAAAACCGCTCTCTCGCCGGACGGCTAGCCGCCAGCGAAAAGCGCTGCCGATAGACCGGCACACCCCACACAAAACGCTGCACCAGTTCAGTCTTGGTCCGGCTGTCCAGCCGCGAGGCGTCCCATAAGCTTCGCCGCCGCCAGCGATGCCCGCACCGACGGCATTTCAGGCGCCCGTCGGAAAGCACCCAGCTCCAGCCAAAACCACATGCCGTGCAACTCGCCATACCCAAATCCTCTCAGATTTGGTCCAGCTTCGTTAGGCATTACCTTATTTAAAGCAACCCACGCTACAGCGTCTGTCTTGAGTCCTCTGAATGCGCTACCCAATCAATCGCGCGTCATCAGACGACATCTTTCCTGTCCCTCCTTCTGGAACGGCACAGAAACTAGCCCACGCTTCCATCAACTCTCGCCGCTTATCGAACAAATCGCCGCGGCGATAGGCGGCCTCAACCTTGTCGCCGATGCTGTGGGCGAGAGCCATCTCTGCCACGTCGCGAGAGAAAGCCGTCCGCTCGGCGGCCCAATCTCTGAAGGAAGAGCGAAAGCCGTGAGCCGTAAGATCAGGTCGCCCCAACCTTTTGAGCAACTGCAAGAACACCATGTTCGAGAGTGGAGAGTCCCTTTTCTGACCGGGAAAGACAAAAGCGCTGCATCGAATTTCAGCCATCTGACCTAGAACAACCTTTGCGGCCCCGGATAAGGGCACCCTATGGTCTTTCCCGGCCTTCATGCGCTCGCCTGGAATGCACCAAACTCCAAGATCAAAATCGAATTCCGTCCAACGGGCATTAAGCACCTCGCTGGTCCGAGAGGCCGTCAGGATAGCAAACTCCAAAGCGCGGGCAGCCACCCCTTCCTTTTGGCGGAGCTCCGCCATAAAGACGCTGATCTCCTCATAAGGCAGCGCGGGATGATGCCGGACCCTTTGCACCTTTGATCTTGGCGGCAGCAGTTTGTCGAGATGCCCCCTCCAGCGGGCGGGGTTCTCTGATGAGCGATAACCGCGTACGGCCGCCCAATCCAAGACAGCTTCAATACGCCCCCGTAACCGCGTCGCTGTCTCAGGCTTCTGGTGCCAGATGGGTTCCAAGACCTTCAGCACCTTATCAAGGTCGATGGCTCGAACTGGCAACGTGCCAAAGACCGGCTCTACATAAGTCTTGATCGTCGCAGACCATTGGGCGGCATGCTTCTCATTCCGCCACCCGGGTTTGTGCGCGGCAATATAGGCGGCAGCGCATTGCGCGAAGGTCATGCCTTTGGAGGCTTCCGCCTCCTGGGTTCTCCGCCTCTCCTCCCGCGCCTCAAGAGGATCGAGACCCGCAGCCAAAACTTGCCGGACAGAAGTCGCTACCTCGCGAGCGTCGGCGAGCGACAGCACATTGACGGCCCCGAGTCCCATTTCGCGGGCCTTCCCTTGGCGAGTGTACCGGAAAAGCCAGCTCTTACCCCCCGTGGGCCCGACCTGCAGATAGAGCCCACCCCCGTCCGCATATCTGCCGGGTTCCTTCAGCTTCTGAACGGTCATGGCCGTCAGCCGGTTCGTCACTCGCGCCATCTTCAACCCACAAGCCAACCCCCAATCATGACGTGGATTCTAACGGACGCCGACGAACGTCGGAAGACATATGTGAAGAAAATAACTTATTATCTGTATGTTAGCCACACGTCAGAGGACATTCGCGACCGTCAGCGAGTTCGACTACGGAAGACACCCTCTCCGCCATCTTTCTCCCAGAGATTTACCAACCTGATCACACTTGGTAATTCCGCCCACTTCACAGGGGCCGGAAGAGTGCCGGTGTTATATTGCTATCCTGCAAGGCCAGTGGCGCGACGCCAGGCACAGCCAAGGAGCAGCGGTGCACCCCCGATTTCTCAAAACCTTCCTCGCTGTTGCCCGCCACCTGAATGTGACGCGGGCTGCGCAGGAGGTGCATCTGGCGCAGTCCAGCGTCAGCGACCAGATCCAGAGCCTTGAGGGCGAGCTGGGGACGGCGCTGTTCGAGCGGGCCCGGACGGGGCTGGTGCTGACGGCCGCGGGCGAGGTGCTGCGGACTTATGCCGAGGAAATTCTGGCGCTGACGGATGAGGCGCGGGCGGCGGTGGAGAGTGTTGCCGGGGCAGACGGCGGCGGCGCGAACAGCGCCGGCGGGGTGGTGACACTGGGCGCGCTGGAGACGATTGCCGCCGCGCGGTTGCCGGACTGGATGGCACGTTTCAGCGCCGCGCAGCCCGGCATCCGGCTGGTGCTGAAGGTGGCAGGCAGCGGGGGGCTGCTGCGCGGGGTGCTGGATAGCGACATGGACCTTGCCTTCTGCTTCGAGCGCGGCGCACCGGATGAGCGGCTCGCCCGGCGGGTGATAACCGAAGAACCGATGGTGCTGGTGGCGCCTGCCGCCAGCGAGGCTGCCGGGGCGCTTGTGGATGAGCTGCCGACGGGGGAAGCGGGCCTTGCCGCCCTCACCCGCTTTGCCTTCGTGGCAACCGAGCGCGGCTGCATCTACCGGCATCTGTTTGAAGAGGCCTTTGCCCGCGCCGGTCTGCCAGCTCCGACGGTGGCGGCGGAGGCCGGCAGCATCGGCGCCATCGGCCGCATGGTGGCGGCCGGGGCGGGCCTTGCGCTGGTGCCGCAGATCGCGGTGGCGCAGGCGCTGGAGCGCGGGGATCTCAAGGAACTGAAGTGGCCGGGTGGCGGGCCAGATGGGGCAGAGGAAGGCGTACCGGCCCGGCCACTGACCGCCGCGCTGGCGCTGTTCTGGCGCCGGCGTCGGGTACAACCGCCAGCCCTGAAGCAGGTACTGGCGGCGCTTGAGGGTGGATTCGGGACGAGTGATTTAGGAACGGGCGATTTCGGGACTGGCGATTCCGGGGCGGGCAGGCCCGCAGGGCCAGCGGCCGCGCAGAGTCTCAGGCCAGACGATGTCCGCCTTCAACATGCAGGACCTCGCCGGTCGTAAAACCATTGCCGATCAGGAAGGCGATGGCATCGGCGATATCTTCCGGCCGCCCGACACGGCCGACAGGCAGGCGCTCCGCCATACCGCCCAGCACCTCGGCCTTTCTGTCCCCGGCCACGAACTGCCAGATCGACGTATCGACCCAGCCGGGCGAGACGGCGTTGACCCGGAGCGGCGCCAGCTCCACCGCCAGCGCCCGCACCAGCCCCTCCAGCGCGGCATTGATGGCGGCCACCACCGTACCCCGGGCGGCCGGGCGGTACGCGGCAATGCCCGAGGTAAAGGTGAGGGAGCCGCCGGACGAGAGCACCGGCGCGCCATATTTGGCGATCAGCAGCGGGGCGATGAACTTGCTCTCCACCACCCGCATCACCGCCGGCAGCTCCAGTTCCGGCAGCAGCCTGTAGGCACCGGCGATATCGGCAGCGGTGCAGGCGATATGGTCAAGCGTGCCAAGGCGGGCGAAGAGCGCGGCCACCCGGGCCTCGTCCGTCATATCGGCAGCAATGGTTTGCAGCGTAGCCGGTGCTCCAAGATCGGCTGCGGCACGGGCCAGCCTTTCTTCATTGCGGCCAACGATGGTGACGTCGGCGCCTTCGTGCAGCGCCCGGCGCGCCAGCGCGAGCCCCATGCCGGAGCTGCCGCCGATGATGAGGAGTTTCTGGTTCTGAAGGGTCATGAAAGCCCGGTTCCTTGCGCGGTGAGGGAAAGACCGGGCGGAGGATGGGCGCATCAGGCGGCGTGCCGGAAACGGGAGAAACCGATAGCGCTATCGGAAATTCCGATGGCGCTATCGGCATGGCTCAGGCTGAAGGGTGCATGCCTCAGGTAACCTGACCGCCATCCACGGTGAGGATGGCGCCGGTGATGTGCCGGGCCGCCGGGCTGGCAAGGAAAGCAACGGCGGCGGCGATATCCTGCGGCTCGGCAAACCGGCCGAGCGGGCTCAGGGACCGCTGGAAATCGGCAAATTCGCCATTGGCGGGGTTCATGTCGGTATCGGTGGAGCCCGGCTGGACCAGGTTGACAGTGATATCCCGGGGCCCAAGCTCGCGGGCAAGGCCGCGCGTGAAGGAATGCAGCGCGGATTTGGTCATGAAATAGACCGTGCCGGTATCACCCACGATACGCTCCGCCCCGGCGGAGCCGATGGCGATGATCCGCCCGCCGGCCTTGAGGTGCGGAATGGCCGCCTGCGCCGCCAGCAGGGGAGCGCGGATATTGACCGCAAGCATGGCATCGATCTGCTCCACGGCCATGCCGGCAATGGTGTCGTAAAGCGCGATTGCGGCATTGCTGACAAGGATATCGAGGCCGCCGAGCGCGCCCGCCGCCGCGTCCACCGAGCGTTTGACCGCCGCCGGATCGCCGCTATCGGCCTGAAGGGCAACCGCCTTGCGGCCCATGGCCTCGATGGCCCGGACAACCTCGCCCGCCTTTTCGGCCGAGCGCTCATAGGTGATGGCGACATCCGCGCCCTTGCGGGCGAATTCCAGCGCGATAGCAGCCCCGATACCGCGTGAGGCACCGGTGATCAGGGCCCGTTTTCCAGTGAGGTCGGTCATGATTTTCCATTTCTGTGTCGATTGACACAAAAATAGCTAGGAACCTTGCCCGGCCCTGTCAATGGATATATATAGTGATCGATGCAAAATTCAGACGATCCCGCCCTCCCCACCGAAAGCACTGCCCCCGGCAAAAGCGCCCCGCCAGGCCGCAGCCGGGGACGCCCGCGGGCCTTTGACCGCGAGGCGGCGCTGGCGCGCGCAACCCGGCTGTTCTGGGAACGGGGATATGAGGCAACCTCCATCAGCGACCTGACCGAGGTGATGGGCATTGGATCGCCCAGCCTTTACGCCGCCTTCGGCTCCAAGGAGGCGCTTTATGCCGAGGCGCTGCACCATTATTGCGAGAAGAACGAGCCTTATGCCTGGGCCGGTTTTCTGACCGCCAGAACGGCACGGGAGGCCGTGCAGTGCCTGCTGATGGATTCCGCCGCCGCGCTGACCGGCTGCATCGCCGATCTGCCGCGCGGATGCATGGTGACGCTCTCCTCCGTGGGCAGCGAGGGGCATGCGGAACTTGGCGAGCTGGTGCGGTCTTTCCGCGCCATCACGCTTGAACGGCTGACGGCGCGAATAAAAGAGGGCGCGAGCAAAGGCGAAATCCCCGCCACCGTGGATATTCACGCCCTCGCCCGGTTTGTGCAGACCGTGCAAAACGGCATGTCGATCCTTGCCCGTGACGGGGTGGAGCGCCGCGAACTGGAAAGTGTGGCCGAGCTTGCCATGGCCGGCTGGGATGCCCGAACGACCTGATTGGCCCCCCTTGCGAATCGCTTGCAGCAACGCAGCGATCCCCGGATACTGCCCTGGCTGACAGGGAGACCGGATCATGCGCCGCGTGCTGAAAATTGACCGGACCGCCGGGTTGCTGCTGGGCACGGCAGCACTGCTGGTGCTGTTCAATCTTGTTGCGACGGTTCTGACAATAACGGTCAACCCCGCCTTCCGGCAGATGGTGGAAGCCGGCCTGTTCCTGACGGGAGCCTATGCGCTCATCGGCGCCGGCCTTACCCTGAGGCTTGCGCTGCGGCACGCCAGACTGCGCGGGGCCCGCCACCGGCACCCGGCGGCCTGAAGGCCACAGCGCAGATGCCCGCAATGGCGCGCCCCCTGCCCCACACCGTCCCGCCGGAAGTGGCTGCCACTTTTGCGGCCTTGCCGCCCGGGATCACCGCACGGCTCCTTGAGATACGCGAGCTTGTCTTTGCCGTTGCGGCAGCTACCGAAGGCGTCGGCCCGCTGACGGAGATGCTGAAATGGGGCGAGCCGGCTTATCTGACGGAGGGAACCGGCAGCGGCAGCACCATCCGGCTGGGCCGGCCGCGCGGATCGATGCAAGACTGCGCGCTCTTCTTCAACTGCAACACCACGCTGGTGGAGGGGTTCAGGGAGCAGTTTGGCGACAGGCTAAGGTTCGAGAAAAACCGCGCCATCCTGCTGGACGCTGCCGAGCCGTTACCGGAAGCCGTGCTGGCTTCCTGCATCCGGCAGGCCCTCACCTATCATCGCCGGCGCTGACGCGAGACTAGACGACGAGATCGCCGAGGCTGGCCCGGACTTCCGCCGGCAGGGCCAGGATGCGGCTTTGCCACTCCGCCATCATCCCGCTGAAATACTCCGGCGACCAGCTTTGGAGCGCAGCCCCCTCGCCGTCCAGAGCCGTCAGGTCATACTCCACTGCCACCCGCGATCCGCCGTTGGCGGGTGTTACCTGCACACGCACGAAACCGGCGCGGGAGGCCGGGGTGACGCGGGAGTAACACACTCGCCCGGCAACAGGATCATGGTCGATAACCGTCCAGATGGTGTGTTCGGCGCCATCGCCGGTGAGGAAGACCAGACCCGCCTGCTGCGGCAGCGGGCCCAGAAGGATGGGAGACCAGCCAGGCACCCACAGCTTTTCGCCCTCGGCGGTGAAGAGCTTGAAGGCATCGGCCGGCGGCAAGGCCAGCTCGAACGATCCGTGCCGGCGGATGCGCAGGGCGCCGCTTGCCGGGTCAGCCATTCTGGCCTGCCGCGTCCTTGCGGGCTTCTGTCAGCTGGTGGCTGTCGGCGGCGGTCAGTGTCAGGTCATAAACCGCCTTCAACCCGTCGATCTTGCGGCGTGTCGCTTCCGAGAAGGGCGGCGCGCCTTCAAAGGCATGCAGCACGATGCCTTCAATAAGCTCGCCCAGCGGCATCTCCAGATGTTCCGCAAGGCCCTTCAACACCTTCAGCAGGCTGCGCTCGATGCGCATGCCGGTCTGCACTCTTTCCACAAGCATGGGGACAGCGCCGTTCCGCCAATTGTTATACTAATACCACGGTAACAATAGTGAGCCTTCATCGCAACGGCCTTTCCGTATAACCCGCCCTCACCCCGCCTTCACAAAATCCACAAAGGCCCTGAGCGGCGACGGCAGGTGGCGGCGGCCGGGGTAATAGAGGAAGGGGCCGTCAAAACTCTCCCACCACTCTTCCAGCACCGGCACCAGGGTGCCGCTATTGAGATGCGGGGCCAGCCAGTCCTCGAACAGGCGTACGATGCCAAGACCATCGAGCGCGGCGGAGACCAGCAGATCGGCGGAGGCGCCGGTGCGCACGAGGAGCGGGCCGGCAGGATCGAGGATGATGCTTTCCGCCCCGCGCTGGAACTGCCAGCTGGGGATGGCACCGCCGGCAAACTGGCCGCGCAGGCAGGGGTGGGAGAGCAGATCGCGCGGGTGCTGCGGCATGCCACGCCCGGCAAGGTAGGCAGGGCTGGCGGCAAGGGCGAGGCGCTGGGTACGCGGGCCGATTGGCAGGGCGATCATGTCCTGCTCCAGCCGCTCGCCATACCGGATGCCGGCATCGCAGCCCGCCGCCAGCACATCGACAAAACTGTCCTCCACCACCACCTCCAGCCTGATATCCGGATAGAGCTTGAGGAACGGGGTGATGATCGGCGGCAGCACCAGCCGGGCCACATTGGCCGGCACATTGAGGCGCAGCGTGCCCGACGGGCGATCACGAAAGCTGCTGACCA
This sequence comes from Radicibacter daui, assembly GCA_030657355.1. GTDB lineage: Bacteria > Pseudomonadota > Alphaproteobacteria > Radicibacterales > Radicibacteraceae > Radicibacter > Radicibacter daui. Next base: position 799,127 of record CP131056.1, on the reverse strand, counting down.
CATCGAGCGCGGCGGAGACTTCCCCCAGCGCCGGTTTCAGCCGCTCGGCAAGGCGCTGGCCGGCCTCCGTCGGCGCCACGCTGCGGGTGGTGCGGTTGAGGAGGCGCACACCAAGCCGGGCTTCCAGCCGGCGCACCGCCTCGCTGAGGCTGGAGGCGGACTGGCCGCCGGTTCGGGCCGCCTCGCGAAAACCGCCGGCTTCCACCACGGTGAGGAAAGCAAAGAGATCCTGAAGCTCTGCTGCCATGGCACCCGCCCCCACTGCACCGAAGATTGTGCCGAATTTTGCACAACCCGTGCCGATAATACCGGATTATCGCGCACAGGTCCGCAGGTGCATAGTGGCGGCAAGCCGGAAGGGGCCACCCTCTTCCGCCTCCTTTCCTCCCTCTATCTCCTTCCTTTCGACGGAGTTTCTTCATGACCGATATCAGCAAGGCCGGCCGTTATTCGCTTGGCCGCAAAGATGTGTTTCGTATGGGCTATGGCGCCATGCAGCTGGCGGGGCCGGGCGTCTATGGCCCGCCCAAGGACCGGGCGGCGGCTGTTGCCGTGCTGCGGGCGGCCGTGGAAGCCGGCGTCGACCATATCGACACCAGCGATTTTTACGGGCCGCATGTGACCAATGAGATCATCCGCGAGGCGCTTTATCCCTACAGCGACGACCTGGTGCTGGTGACCAAGGTAGGAGCGGTGCGTGGCAGCGATGCTTCCTGGATACCGGCGCAGAGCCCGGCGGAACTGAAGCGCGGGGTTGAGGACAACCTGCGCAATCTGAAGCTCGAGGCCATGGATGTTGTGAATCTGCGCATCGTGGGCGAAGTGCATGAGCCGGCGGAAGGCTCGATTGCCGAACGTTTCGGCGCGCTGGCCGAGCTGCAGCAAAAAGGCCTTATCCGCCATCTGGGGCTCAGCAACGTGACCTCCACCCAGGTGGCCGAAGCGCGGACCATCGCGCCGGTGGTGTGCGTGCAGAACCAGTACAATCTCGTCCACCGCGCCGACGATGCGCTGGTGGATGAGCTGGCGGCAGCCGGCATTGCCTATGTGCCGTTTTTCCCGCTTGGCGGCTTCAGCCCGCTGCAAAGCGAGGGGCTGAACGCAGTGGCGGCCCGGCTGGAGGCCACGCCGATGCAGGTGGCGCTGGCCTGGCTGCTCAAGCGCTCCCCCAACATCCTGCTCATCCCCGGCACCTCGCAGGTGAAACATCTGGAGCAGAACCTTGCCGCGGCGAAGCTGGTGCTGGACGAGGCGGTGATGGCCGAACTGGAGGCGCTGCGCGGCGCCGGCGGGGCCGCGCACTGACGAGCCCCGCAGTCAGAAAGCCCGGCCAGGCCCGGTCAGGGCCTGGCCGGGCCTGGCCTTGAAGCGGGGTTCGCCATCCGGCCCAGCACCAGCACAAGGCACGGCAGGTAAAGCGCCGCGCCGCCGATCCAGACAAGACCGGGCGCCCCGTGCTGGCGGGCGGCGAAATAACCGGCACTGATGGCGAGCGGCACGGCACTACTGACGAGGCTGTTAAGGCTCGCCAGCACGCCCTGCAGCCGGCCCTGCGCCTCGCCCTTTACCCGGCCGGACAGCAGGGACTGCAAGGCCGGCATGGCGATGCCGCCAAGGCAGAAGAACGGAAGCAGCGCAAAGGCAACCGTCCCCCTGGTGGCAAAGGCAATGGCGAGATAGGCCGTGGCATCGGCCAGCATGCCGATGACGAGCGTCACCCGGTCTCCCCAGCGACGGGAAATCCGGCCGGCGGCAAAAGCCTGGATCAGGGCGTGAAAAAGACCGAAAACCGCCAGCGACAGGCCGGTGGTGACCGGCAACCAGCCAAACCTGTCTTCCCCATAAAGCACCCAGAGCGCGCCGGGCACCTGCCCCGCCATGCAGAGCAGGATAAAGGCGCCGAGCAGCGGGGCCAGCACCGGGAAACTCAGGGCCCAGCGCAGCGGTGCCAGCGGATTGAGCGACACCGGGGCGGGCGCACCTGCCTCTTCGGCCAGACCTTCGGCCGGCCGGGCGGGCTTCGTCTCCCTGAAGAACAGGAGTGCCAGCGCCAGATTGGCTGCCGCCATCAGCGCGGCGACCAGAAAGGGCGCCCTCACGGAATAACCCCCGACAAGGCCGCCCAGCGCCGGGCCAACAATGAAACCCAGCCCCATCGCCGCGCTCAACTGGCCGAAACGGCGGGTGCGCCCGGCCTCGGGCGTGATGTCGGCAACCGCCGCGCTGGCAATCGCAAGGCTGGCACTGGTGATGCCGGCAATGGCGCGGCCGAGAAAGAGCAGGGCCAAGCTGGGGGCAAGCGCCATGAAGAGATAGTCCGCCACCGCCCCGGCAAGGGAGAGCAGCAGCACCGGCCGGCGACCGAACCGGTCCGATGCCGTGCCCAGCAGCGGCGAGGCCAGAAACTGCATCAGCGCATAAAGGCCAAGGAACGCGCCGAACAACCAGCTGAGATCGCTGAGATGGCCAACGGAGCGCAACAGGCCGGGCAGCACCGGCACGACGAGGGCAAGGCCCATGCCGTCAATCAACACGGTGGCCAGAACGGGAATTAATCGTCTATCCATGGGAGAGCACCTTATCGGCGATAAACTTTATCATTGATAAGGTATTTATCATCGATAAGGAAACCGGGCAAGAGGACTCTCATGGCGCTCGACAAGGGGCATATCGTCGATACCGCGCTCAACCTGCTGGACGAGGTGGGGCTGGATGCGCTCACCACCCGCCTGCTGGCGGAGCGGCTGGGGGTGAAGCAGCCGGCGCTCTACTGGCATTTCAAAAACCGGCAGGCGCTCATGGACGCCATGAATGACCGCATGCTGGAGCTTGCCGGGCGCGAGCCGCCCCGGCCGGACGCGCACTGGCGGGACTATCTGCGTGCCAATGCCAGGCAGTTCCGGGCCTGCCTGCTGCGACACCGCGACGGCGCACGGGTACATGCCGGCACGGAGGTAAGCCTTGAGGAACTGGCCCCGACGGAAGCCGAGCTTGCCTTCATGGTGGCTGCCGGCTGGCCGGTGGAAGAGGCGCTGGACCTCCTGGTGGCCATCAGCCGCTACATCGTGGGCTGCGTACTGGAAGAACAGGCAGCCAAAACCGGCGAGGCGACGGAAAGGCTCGATGCCGCCGTGACCGCCTATCCCCATCTGGGCCGGGCGGTTGCGCATTACCGCCGGCAGGGGTTCGGGGCCGCCTTCGAGTACGGGCTGGAGCTGCTGCTGGCCGGCGCCGCAGGCCGGCTGGAAGCCATAAAAAGCGGCGCCCCGCCTGCCGGAGGCTGAGGCAGGGCGCTTTTACAGGAAATGCCCTCAGCGCGGGGCGGGGCAGAAGACGCGCAGCCGGTGGCCATCCGGATCGGCAGCGGTGAAGGTATAGCCAAAATCCATCTCCCTGGGCGCCTGCAGGATGGCTGCGCCCTGCACCGCCCAGCGAGCATGCAGGGCATCCACTTCGGCCTTGCTGTCGACAGGGAAACCGACCTCCGCCCCGCCTCCGGCGGCGATCGGTGCCGGCTCAGCCGCATGGCACGACCAGAGGCCGAGCTTGAGGCCGGCGGGGGAAACAAAGAGCGCGAAGGTCGGCGAGTTCTCGACCGGCTGTGCCCCCAGCAGGCCGGCATAAAAAGCGGCGCTGGCGGCGGGGCTTTCAACAAAAAGCAGGATGTAACGCGGATCGGGGGTCATGGCGTTTGCCTTGTTCCTCTGGTGGGCGACGGGCAGAGGATAGGGGCAGCTGCTGTCAGTTTCTGGCAGCAGTATGATTGCCAGAACCCCCAGGATGAGCCACCGGCGATCAGGCCGGGGTGGTGATGCCCTGCTGGCGGCGCCAGTCGGCAAGCAGGGCCTGCCGGCGGCGGGGATAACGCGCCTCCAGCGCCGTGAGCGCGCCGATCCGGTCGCAGCGGAAATGGCGGAAATCCTGCCGCAGCTCGCACCAGGCCACTACCACGCGCACCCGGTCGAAGAAGCCCAGCGCGAAGGGCCAGACGATGCGTTCACTCGCCGCGCCCTGGCCATCGGCATAGTCCAGTAGAAGCTTGCGCTCGCGCCGGATGGCAAGGCGGATGGCCGTCAGGTCAACCGGGGCGGCATCGGCAAGCGCCTCCCCCGGCCCGACCAGCAGGGTGGAGCCTTCCATCTCGCCGCGCAGCTCCGGCGGCAGCACGGCGGCGATCTTGCTGAGCGCCACCCGGGCGGCGTTGCCCAGCGGCCCGTCCGCCCGCTGCGCCACCCAGCGCGAGCCCAGCACCAGCGCCTCGATCTCGTCAGCCGAGAACATGAGCGGCGGCAGCAGAAAACCCGGTTTCAGCACATAACCGAGCCCCGCCTCCCCCTCGATATCCGCGCCGAGGGCCTGAAGGCTCGCCATGTCGCGATAGAGCGTGCGCAGGCTGATGCCGGTCTCCGCCGCCAGCTGTCGCCCGGTGACGGGCTGGCGATGGCGGCGCAGGACCTGCAGCAGGTCGAAGAGACGTTCGGTGCGTGACATGGGATTTCGCCAGCGCCTCCTCGCGCTGCTGCTGCCAGAAGCCGGCAGCAGCCTATCACGATCCGGCCTTCTGGCAGGGCTTCAACATCATCGCTAGAGTGATCGCCTCCACCGCCCAGCGCCTCTCACCGGAAAGCGCGATCCATGCCGCTCAACACCCTCGCCCTCTTCATCCCTGCCTGCTTCGCGCTCAACATGGCGTTCGGGCCCAACAATCTGCTGTCGCTGACCACCGGGGCGAGCCGGGGAGCGGGGCTCGCCATCGGGGCGGCGACGGGGCGGCTCCTTTCTTTTGCCGTGATGATTCTCATCACCGCCTTCGGGCTCGGCGCGCTGCTGATGGCGTCGGAACTTGCCTTCTCGCTCGTGAAATGGGGCGGAGCGGCCTATCTGGTGTGGATCGGGCTCAAGCTCGTCCTGACCCGGGACGGTGCGGCGGCAAACAAGCTGGCCGCCGGCGGGCCGCGGAATTTCAGCGGGCTTTTCCGGCAGGAGCTGCTGGTGGCGGCGGGCAATCCCAAGGCCATCCTGATCTTCACCGCCTTTTTCCCGCAATTCATCCAGCCGGATGCTTACTGGCAGAGCTTCGCCGTGCTGGGTGTGCTGTTTCTGCTGCTGGAGATGGTGGCGATCACGCTCTATGCGCTGGCGGGCGCCCGGCTCAAGGGGCTGATGCGCAATGCCCGCACCTTCACCTGGGTCAACCGCGCCAGCGGCGCCCTGATGATGGCCTTCGGCGTGGCGCTTGCGCTGGTGCGTCGGCCGGCGAGTTGATGGCAACGCCAGGGAGGACAGCCATGCAGACCTCCACCGCTTATGAACCCATCAACCACCCGCGGCAGGTGGCGCATGAGGTGTGGGTTATCGATGGGCCGGTGATCCGCTTCGGCATTCTACCCTGGCTCAAAATGCCGTTTCCCACCCGCATGACCATCCTGCGGCTGGCCGATGGGCTCTTCATCCATTCCCCGACCGAGCTGACACCGGAGCTGCAAGTGCTGGTGGAGGCGCTGGGGGAGCCGCGCTGGCTGATTGGTCCCAACCGCCTCCATTACTGGTGGCTGCCGCAGTGGAAAACCGCCTGGCCGCATGCCGATGCCTGGCTTGCGCCCGGCATCGTGGAACAGGCCAGGGGACGCATCGCCTTCAATTATCATCCGATGGAAGGGGAAAGCGGCTATCCGTGGGACTCTGAGGTAGCGACACTGCCGGTTACTGGCAGCTTCATGACCGAATTCGAGTTTTTCCACCGCTCGAGCCACACGCTGATCCTCACCGACCTCATCGAAAATTTCGAGCCGCAGCGCCTCGGAGCCTTCTGGGTACGCTGGCTGGCGCGGCTGGGCGGCGCAGTGGATCCGCTGGGCAGCATGCCGCGCGACCTGCGCCTGACCTTTCGCAAACAGCGGCCGCAGATGAAGGAAGCCGTGGAGCGCATGATCGGCTGGCAGCCCGAGCGGGTGATCCTGGCCCACGGGCGCTGGTATGCGCATAACGGCACCGCAGAGCTCAGCCGGGCGTTCGGCTGGTTGCTGAAAGAGGGCTGACGAGGCGGCCTCAACTGGCGGCATGCACCTCTTCCGGCACAATCGCCTGCAGCATCGGCAAGACCTCGAAGTAAAAACCGAGGCCCGCGAGAATGGTCGGGTCACCATCGGCGAAGGCGCGGGCGGCAGCCTTGTCGGCAAAGCGCACCACCCCCAGCCCCCAGGGGCCGGCCGGGTCGACAACCGGGCCGAAGACCACCACGTGCCCTTTGGCCATGAAGTCCCGCCAATAGGCGCCGTGCTGCGCCATCAGCGCCCGCTCCGCCCCGGTGAGGGTAAAGGCAAAATCCGGCCGTGGCGGCACCAGCCGGCAGAAAAAATATTGGTCCGCCCCGGCTGGGGGCGACGTTTGCCCGGCGCTCATATTCCCCTCCCCGCTTCTGAAAACCCGATCTCAGGGCAGATCTATTTCCAGAAAAATTCCCCTTGGCGAGCACGGCCTCTTGCCGGCACCACCGCCACATGATAGTTAAGTGAATGCTTAAGTTTAGACCTTCAGACAAAACCATCCACCCGGCGACCGGCCTGCCGCTCGACCGGCTGTTTCATGCGCTGGGAGATGGTGCCCGGCTTGGCATGGTGGAGCGGCTTTCCGCCGGGCCGGCGACGGTCAGCGAACTGGCGGCGCCGCTCGCCATGTCGCTGCCCGCCGTCCTGCAGCATCTGAAGGTGCTGGAGGAAAGCGGGCTGGTGCTGAGCGAAAAACAGGGCCGGGTGCGCACCTGCCGGCTCGACCCTGCCGCCATGAGCGGCATCACCCGCTGGGTGGAAGAGCGCAAGGCACTGTGGAATGCCCGCTTCGACCGGCTGGGCGAGTTTCTGGCTGCCGAAGCGGCAGAAGACGGCACGGAGGGCTGAGCCCCCGTTGCCCCGAGAACAAGCAAAACCCTAAGGAAAGGAACGCCCCGATGGACGAGGCCCGCAAGAACCAGCACGCCACCTTCACGCTCAGCCGGATCTATCCGGCAAGCCCGGCGCGGGTATTCCGCGCCTTTGCCAATCCGGCCGCCAAACGGCGCTGGTTCGGCGGGCCGGAGGAATGGTCAACCGGCCCTTATGTGCTGGATTTTCGCATCGGCGGGCGCGAGCAGCTGAGCGGCGGCCCCAAGGGCGGCACGGTGCACCGCTTCGATGCGCTCTATCACGACATCGTCGAGGCAAGCCGCATCATCTACAGCTACGACCTCTATCTCGATGAAAAGCGCATCTCGGTATCGCTGACCACCATCGAGCTGACGCCGACTTCCAGCGGCGGCACGGTGATGACCTTCACCGAGCAGGGTGTCTATCTGGATGGCTATGACGATGCCGGCCAGCGCGAAGAGGGCACCGGGCAGATGCTGGACAAGCTGGGCACGACACTGACGGCCGAAGAAGCGGCCTGAGCCCCTCAAAAAACCCGCCGAAAGCCGGCCCCAAAAACAATCGGCCCCCGTCCGTTGCCGGGCGGGGGCCGATGTCACGAGGGCCCTAAGGCCCCCGCCTTTAAGCACTGACCTCAGTAGTGGACCGAGGCACCGCCGACCGCCGCGCCCTTCGGCGGGGCGAACTTGGTGAGGTCGATGCCTTCGACGGCGTCTTTGTATTCCTCGGCGCTCGGGGTGCGGCCGAGGATGGCCGACAGCACCACAACCGGAGTGGAAGCGAGCAGGGACTCGCCCTTCTTCTCGGCGCTGTCCTCAACGACACGGCCCTGGAACAGGCGGGTCGAGGTGGCGAGCACGGTGTCGCCCTTGGCCGCCTTTTCCTGGTTGCCCATGCACAGGTTGCAGCCCGGACGCTCGAGATAGAGGATGTTCTCATACTCGGTGCGCGCGGTGTTCTTGGGCGCATCGTCATTGAACTCGAAGCCCGAATAACGCTGGAGCACGTCCCAGTCGCCCTCGGCCTTCAGCTCGTCGATGATGTTGTAGGTCGGCGCTGCGACGACGAGCGGCGCCTTGAACTCGACCTTGCCGTTTGCCTTCTCGAGGTTCTTCAGCATCTGGGCGACGATCTTCATGTCGCCCTTGTGAACCATGCAGGAGCCCACGAAGCCCAGATCCACCTTCTTGGTGGCGCCGTAGTAGGAAATCGGGCGGATGGTGTCGTGGGTGTAGCGCTTGGAGACGTCGGCATTGTTGACGTCCGGGTCGGCGATCATCGGCTCGTCGATGATGTCGAGATCAACCACCACTTCGGCGAAGTACTTGGCGTTGGCGTCGGGCGCCAGCGCCGGCTTGGCACCGGAGCGGATTTCGGCGATGCGGGCATCGGCCTTGGCGATGAGGCCGCGCAGCGTGCCGGCGGCGTTCTCCATGCCCTTCTCGATCATGATCTGGATACGCGCCTTGGCGATCTCCAGCGATTCGATGAGGGTTTCATCCTGCGAGATGCAGATGGAGGCCTTGGCCTTCATCTCCGCCGTCCAGTCGGTGAAGGTGAAAGCCTGGTCGGCCAGCAGCGTGCCGATATGGACCTCGATGATGCGGCCCTGGAAGACGTTGTCGCCGCACTGCTTGAGCATCTGCGCCTGGGTGGCGTGCACCACGTCGCGGAAGTCCATATGCGGCTGCATGGAGCCCTTGAAGGTGACCTTGACCGACTGCGGGATCGGCATGGTCGCCTCACCCGTGGCCAGCGCCAGCGCCACGGTACCGGAGTCGGCGCCAAAGGCCACGCCCTTGGACATGCGGGTGTGGCTGTCACCACCGATGATGATGGCCCAGTCGTCCACGGTGATGTCGTTCAGCACCTTGTGGATGACGTCCGTCATCGAGTGGTAGACGCCCTTGGGGTCACGGGCGGTGATGAGGCCGAAGTTGTTCATGAAGGACATGAGCTTCGGAATATTGGCCTGGGCCTTCTTGTCCCAGACGGAAGCCGTGTGACAGCCGGACTGGTAGGCACCGTCGACCAGCGGCGAGATGACCGTGGCGGCCATCGCCTCCAGCTCCTGCGCCGTCATGAGGCCGGTGGTGTCCTGCGAACCGACGATGTTGACCTTCACGCGCACGTCGGAGCCGGCATGCAGCACCTTGCCCGGCGTCACGCCGACGGCATTGCGGTTGAAGATCTTCTCGACTGCGGTCAGGCCCTGACCCTCGATCGAGATTTCCTTGTTGGGAGCGAAGACCGGCGTTGCCTCGACGCCCAGCGTCTCGGCCGCGAAGGTCTGCAGCTTCTTGCCGAAGACGATGGCGTAGGAGCTGCCCGCCTTCATGAATTCGCGCTTCTGCGGCGTGAAGGCCGCACCGATATCGACCAGCTCGTTGCCGGCCTCGTCACGCAGCTTCTTGCCCTTGGTGTCGATCTTCAGAACGGTGCCGGTATCGACCGCGTACTTCTGCTCGAGCACCGGGTTACCGTCATTGTTGAGGATCGGCTTGCCGTCCTCGCCGGTCTTCTTGACCCAGTTCTTGAGATTGAGGCCGATGCCGCCCGTCACATCCACCGTGGTCGCGAAGATCGGCGAGATGCCGTTGGTTCCGGCAACGATGGGCGCGAAATTGACGAAGGGCACATAGGGGCTGGACTGCTTGCCGGTCCACAGCGCCACGTTGTTGACGCCGGACATGCGCGAGGAGCCGACGCCCATCGTGCCCTTTTCGGCAATCATCATCACACGCGCGTCGGGGTGCTTCTTCTGCAGGGCGAGGATTTCCTGCTGGGCTTCCGGCGAGATCATGCACTGGCCGTGCAGTTCACGGTCGGAGCGGGAATGCGCCTGGTTGCCCGGGGAGAGCAGGTCGGTCGAGATGTCGCCTTCGGCGGCGACGAAGGTCACCACCTTGATCTCATCATCGACATCCGGAAGCTTGGTGAAGAACTCCGCCTTCGCGTAGCTGTCCAGCACGTCCTTCGCCACGGCATTGCCGGCCTTGTAGGCATCACGCAGGCGGAACATGTCGGCATCATAAAGGAAGACCTGGGTCTTCAGCACTTCACCGGCCTCACGCGCAATGGCGGCATCGTCGCCGAGCGCGATATCGAGCAGCACGCGGATGGAGGGGCCACCCTTCATGTGCGACAGCAGCTCAAGCGCGAAGGCCGGGGTGATTTCGGGAACGACGGCTTCACCCAGCACGATCTGCTTCAGGAAGTCCGCCTTGACGCCGGCCGCGCTCGTGGTGCCCGGCAGCGTATTATAGATGAAGAACTTGAGCGCATCGGCGCGGTGCTCGCTGCCGGCATCACGGATGATCGTGATGATCTCGCCGACAAGCCCGCCATCATCGATCGGCTTGGGAGCGAGCCCCTGCGCAGCTCTGCTTTTGATCTCGGTCAGGTATTCCAGGTAGGCGTTCATCGCGATTCCAACGTCGAGGGGGCATGGAGCCGAAGCGCAGCACCACCAGTCGACATTCGTTCGTCGTCCCGGGGGCTGACGGGTCCGGAGTAAGCCAACCAGTGCCGCGTGGCAAGGTCATGTATGCCGGCACACTATAGCACCCGGCAGCCGGCGTCGATCAGTCAGGCGGTCAGGGCACCGTTGAGGGATTTGCGCGGCAAGGGGGAGCATGCACCCCACTTCCTGGAGACGGGTTTCTTTTGCCAAAGGGTTGCGCTTTTATCGCCCGGACCCTTTCCCCTTCCCGAGGCGGGCAATCCCCATGAAGCTCTACCGTTACCTGACCGGCCCTGACGATGCCGCCTTCTGCCACCGCGTGACCGCGGCGCTCAACAAGGGCTGGAGCCTGCAGGGCAACCCGACGCTCACCTATGACGCCGAGGCAAAGCGGGTGATCTGCGGGCAGGCCATCTGCAAGGAAGTGGAAGGCGAGGACTATACGCCCGAGACGAAGCTCTCGGACTACTGAACGATTTTCCTTCCCCGCTCCGGGGAAGGTGCCGCGCAAGCGGCGGATGGGGGTAATGAGGCAAGGCCGGTTAAAGGCCCTCGCCTGTAGCCACCTCATTACCCCCACCGCCCTTCGGGCCGCCTCCCCGGGAGGGGAGGCTCAAAAGGCGCCCTATCCCACCGTCTTGCGGTAGAGGTGCCAGGTGGCGTGGCCGAGGATGGGCAGGGTGACCGCAAGGCCGATGAGCAGCGGGATCGAGCCCGCCACCAGAAGGCCGGCGACGATGGCGCCCCAGGCCAGCATCGGGCCGGGGCTGGCCGCAAAGACCCGCAGCGATGTCCACACCGCCGTATCGATGCCGACATGGCGATCAAGCAGCAGCGGGAAAGAGATGACGCTGAGTGCCAGCACCAGCAGGGCAAAGAAGAAACCGACGCCCATGCCGATGACGATCATCGTCCAGCCGCCCGCGGTGGTGAACACCGTGTCGATGAAGGCGGAGAGCGATTCCGGCGGCTCGGCCCCCAGTGTCGTGCGGTAGATAAGGTCGGCAACGCCCAGCCAGCAGAAGAAGATGGTAAGCAGCACGGCGCCAAGGCCGAGAATGCCGCCGAGCGAGGGCGAGGCGAAGATGCGGAAGGACTGCATCCAGCCGATGGTTACGCCCCGCTCCTGCTGGCGGCTCATCTCATAGAGAAAGAGCGCAGCGAAGGGGCCGACGAGGGCAAAACCGGAAGCGAGCGGGAACAGCAGCGGCAGCATGCGGTAATCCAGCGCCGCATGGCCGATGAAAAGGCCGACCACCGGATAGATGAGACAGAGGAAGATGACGTCGGTGCGGTGCAGGGTGAAATCGCGCCAGCCCATGGCAAGCGCCTCGCGCACATCCTCCATGGTGATCGGGTGGATGGCTGGCACCAGTTTGTCCACCGCTTCCTCGCGGTGATAGACGGTGCCGCCGGCAGACCCGATGGCCCGGCCGGCAAGGCCAAGCGAGCCGGCTGCCCATTCAAGCGGGTTCCTGATCGTCATTGCCGTTTCCTTCCCTTGAAGGCCCTTCTGGTGTCGGGGCCATGATTGAGGGCGGAGGACGCGGGGAAAGCAGGACGGACACTTAAAAAAAACGGCGGCGGCCTTCCCGGGAGCAGCTCACCCCACAAGGAAAGTCGTCGGCATCTGCCCTGATCAAAACAGACCACCCACGCCACACTATGGGAAATACTACACCCGGCGAGGGCTCTTTGTCGCTTCACAATCCGGCGAGCGAGGGGTGGACCTGAAGATCAGCGCGTTGCCGAGGGCAGGGCGACCAGCGGCGGCGCCGTATTGGCAAGGGCGCGCCAGCCGGCAAGACCTTGCCACCAGCGCTGGAGAACCGGAGCGCCGGCGAGCAGGTCCGGTCCTTCGGGGGCGGCCATCAGGCAGGCGATCATCGGGGCGAGGTGGATATCCGCCAGGCTCGGGTCCGGACCGAGGAGCCAGGGACCGGGACCGGCAAGTGCCGCGAGGGCGGCCAGAACGGCCGGTGCCCGCTCTACCCCTTCCTGCCGTTTGGCCGGTTCGGCAACCTCGCCATGGGCAGGGCGGAAAACACCGTGGGCGAAGATCTGCCGCACGAGCGGCCAGTAGGCATAATTGTCGGCAACCGCGATGATCTGCGTCTGGCGCGCCCGGGCAAGCGGTTCTTCCGGCTGCAGCGACGGACCGTCGAAAGCCTCGTCGACAAAACGGATGATGGCAGCGGTTTCGTAAAGGGTAACGTCGCCGAAAGTAAGCGCCGGCACCCGGGCGAAGGGGTGCAGCGCCTCATATCCTTCCGGCAGGGGGCGGGAGAAAGGATCTACCTCGCGCCAGTCATGGGCGATGCCCTTTTCGGCAAGGGCGAGCCGGGCGATCCAGCTATAAACGCTCGGCCCGAAGCCATGGAGCACCGGGCCGGTCACGGTGCCAACTCCGGCGCCGGGCGCACCGGGCCATAGAAGATGACCCAGGTGCTGAAACCTTCGGTAAATTCCTCGAACCGGTGCGGCTCGTATGCCGGCACATAGAGCAGGTCGCCGGGACCGAAGGGCACACGCTCCTTGCCGCGCGAGAAAATGCCGGTGCCGCTGGCGATGATGTAGAGCTCGTCGCGGTCATGCGGCGACTGGCCATCGAAACCGACGGGGGCATAAAGCTCGACCGAAATCTCGTCGGGCCGCTCGAAAAAAACATGGAACGGCGCCTTGGCCGAGAGCCGGGCAAAAGCGTCGGCAAAAGGCACCCGTACATCACTGGCCGGCAAGTCGTCCGTCGCGCTCATCATCGTCCCCTTCGATCTGTCGGGTGGCCTTGTGGCGACCATCCTTTCCCGCTCGTCTTCTTCCCGCAAATTCTAGGCGAGAAGCGCGCCGGGACCGAAGAAGGGAATTGTCTCCCTACGACACGCAGGCAGCCGCCCTGAAGGCGCAGGCCCAAAAACAAACCGCCCCTTTCCGGCGGGCGGAAAGGGGCGGCTGATGCCGGAACCCGGCAGGTAGTGAGGTCTTGCCTCAGGCGGCGCGTACCTGCCGGATGAAGGCCTCCACCCGGTCATGCAGGGTGCGGGACTGGCCGGAGAGCGCATCGGCGGCCTCCAGCACTTCGTCGGAGGCGGTGTGAGCCTGGCGGGCAGCTTCGTTGACGCTGGTGATGCTGCGCGTCACCTCCTTCGCGCCGATGGCGGCCTGCTCCATGTTGGTGGCGATCTCGTCCGTGGCGGCGTCCTGGCGCGCGACGGCCTCGGCGATCACGCCGGCATAGTTGCTGATCTCGTCGATCACCCCGGCGATGCGGCCGATGGCTTCCGCCGAGCCGGTGGAGACATGCTGCATCTCCACGATCTTCGCCGAAATCTCTTCCGTCGCGCGGGCGGTCTGGGAAGCGAGGTGCTTCACCTCGTTCGCCACCACGGCAAAGCCCTTGCCCGCCTCCCCGGCCCGCGCCGCCTCGATGGTGGCGTTGAGGGCGAGAAGATTGGTCTGGCTGGCGATATCGGTGATGAGGTTGACCACCTCGCCGATCTTGCCGGCCGCTTCCACCAGCGCGCCGATCTGGCTGCTGGCATCGCGTGCTTCCTTGACCGCACGCTCGGCAGCACCGGTGGAGCCGGAGACCTGATGGCCGATCTCGCTCACCGTGTGGCGCAGCGCCTCGGCGGTGGTGACGATGGACTGCACATTGGCCGAAGCCTGCTCGGAGGCGAGCGCACCGGCCCCGGCCTGCACGGAAGTGTCCTCCGCCACGCCGGCCATGCCGCGCGCGGTGGTGAGCAGCTGGGTGGAGGCGGAGGAGACGAAGCTGACGATGCCGTTGACCGAACCTTCAAACTCATCGGCAAGGGCGTTCATCTCGCGGCGGCGGGCCGCTTCGGCAAGCTCTGCCGCCATTGCCTTCTGGCTGCGCAGATCGGCCGCTTCCAGCGCGTTGTTCTTGAACACCTCGACCGCGCGCACGATGTCGGCCACTTCGTTGCGGCCCCGGGCAGGCGGAATTTCAACATCCAGATCGCCGCCGGCGAGCTTCAGCATCGCCTGTGTCAGGCGGCGCAGCGGGGTGATGGAAGCAACGTTCCACCAGGCAACCAGGCCGACACCCCCAAGCGCGATGGCGATGACGATGATCATCAGCTCCTGGAAGCCGTGCGCCACAGCGCGCGCTTCGGAGCCGACCTGCATGTTGCGGTCTTCTTCAAGGTCGATGAACTGGTTGATGCGGGCCAGCCAAGTCACGAAGGCAGGGCCGGCCTTGTCCAGCACCAGCTTGTTGGCGTCGGCGTGGTCGGCATCCTTGGTGCCGTCAATGAGCTGGGCCACCAGTGGCAGGGTCTCGGCTTCGCTCGCCTTGATGCTCTCATAGATCCTGAGTTCATCAGGCGAGAACTGGCCGGCCTTTGCCATCGCTTCCATCGGGGCGGCGGACGCTTTGTAATCCTGCTGCAGCTTGTCGATATCCGACAGCAGGCTCTGCCGCAGGGTGGCATCGCCGGTCAGCACCAGGTCCCGCACGCGGATGGCACGTTCATGCACGCTCCCGCGAAAGTTGATGGCGTAGCGCTGACGCACACTGTTCACATCGTTCACCGTGGTCAGATCGGAATCGATCTTGTTGACCTGCACCACGCCAATAACGGCCGTTGCCACCATGATAAGAAGCGCGCCAGCGAACCCGACGATAACGCGCGTGGAGATCTTCCAGTCTCGTAACGCCAACATCTGCTTCTCCAGTTCCTTTTCAATACTTTACGTGTCAGCAGCTACATTTCACGTTAACGAATTGTTAAGTAAAACGCCACCCACCCAAGGTCGTGCTCAAGATGTGATGACCATAGAGCGTGTTTCTTGAAGGATCCGAGAGAGACAGTTCACAGAACCGGCAGAACTGTGGGGGGCCACACATTTGGGTGTAAAATCTGCGTGAAAAGTTGTGAAAGCCCCTTGAGCGGGCAAACCCCGCATCCCATGCCCCACAACAAGAACGCCCCGGCCAGAATGGCCGGGGCGCCTCAGAAGATCAGCCGTTCAAAAGGCTTCAGGCATAACGCGAAAGCGCAAGGTCGGCCGTCTCGATCTCCGGCTTCACGCCGCTGACGAGGTCTGCCAGCACCCGGCCGGAGCCGCAGGCCATGGTCCAGCCCAGCGTGCCATGGCCGGTATTGAGCAGCAGGTTGTCATAGCGCGTGGCGCCGATAACCGGCGTGCCATCCGGAGTCATGGGGCGAAGGCCGCTCCAGAAGGTGCCGCGTGCCTTGTCGCCGCCGGGGAACAGATCGGTCACCGAATGCTCGAGCGTGGCCCGGCGGGCGGGCGGCAGATCGTCGGTGAAGCCCGACACCTCGGCCATGCCGCCGATGCGGATACGGTCCCCGAGGCGGGTGATGGCGATCTTGAAAGTCTCGTCCATCACGGTGGAGACGGGCGCCCGTGCCTCATCCACAATCGGCAGGGTCAGCGAGTAACCCTTGACCGGATAGACCGGCACCGAGATGCCGAGATGGCGCAGGGCCCTGGGCGTGTAGCTGCCCAGCGCCGCCACATAACGGTCGGCATCAAACCGGCCGGCGGTGGTATCGATGCCGGTGATGCGGCCACCCGAAGCATGGATGGCCTTGATCTCGGTTTCGAAGTGGAAGGTAACGCCGGCATCGGCCGCCATTTTGGCCAGCGCGTTGGTGAACTTGAAGCAGTCGCCGGTTTCGTCATTGGGCAGGCGCAGGCCGCCCACCAGCTTTTCCTTCACGTAGGCAAGGGCAGGCTCCGCCGCCACGCAGCCGGCAACATCCAGCACCTCGAACGGCACGCCGTCCTTCTTCAAGACCTCGATATCGCCGCCAATGCCATCGAGCTGCTTTTGCGTGCGGAAAACCTGCAGCGTGCCCTGGCTGCGCTCGTCATAGCTGATGCCGGTTTCCGCGCGCAGGGCGCGCAGCATGTCGCGGCTATATTCGGCAAGGCGCACCATGCGCCCCTTGTTGACGGCGTAACGCTCGGCCGTGCAGTTGGCGAGCATGGAGCAGATCCATTTCGCCATATAGGGATCGGCCTTGGGCCGCAGGATCAGCGGCGCATGTTTCTGGAACAGCCAGCCGATGGCCTTCTTGGGCACCGAGGGCGAGGCCCAGGGCGAGGCGTAACCGGGCGAGATTTCGCCGGCATTGGCAAAACTCGTCTCCAGCGCCGGCCCGGCCTGCCGGTCGATCACGGTGACTTCGTGCCCGGCCCTGGCGAGATACCAGGCCGATGTCACACCGATAACGCCACCACCCAGAATGACAACGCGCATCAAAGGCCCCGCTTGAAAGACGAGAGGTTCAGGAAAAGAGAAGAGATTCAGGAAACCGCGCCGGTCCAGCGCCGCTCATAACGGCGGCCAAGGCCGGTCAGCATTTCGTAGGCGATGGTGCCGGCTTCCTGCGCTACCTGCTCCAGCGGCTGCTGCGGGCCGATCAGCTCGACAAAGTCGCCGGGCTTCAGCGCCCCTTCGGGCAAGGCGGAAAGATCGAGGATGGAACTATCCATCGACACGCGCCCGCAGATGGGCAAGCGCACACCGTCGAACCAGGCGGCCCCGCTGGACGAGAGCGAGCGTAGCCAGCCATCGGCATAGCCCACGCCGATGACGCCAAGGCGCATCGGCCCTTCGGCCTTGTGGGTGTGGCCATAACCGACAGCGGTGCCAGCCGGGATGGTGCGCAGCTGCACAATGCGGGCGGCAAGGCGCACCACAGGCTTCAGCGGGCTGCCGGCCGCCTCGTTATTCTGCCCCGCCACCGGATGGGCGCCATAAAGGCCGATGCCCGGCCGCACGAGGTCGAAATGATAGTCGGCGCCGTGGAAAACACCGGCGGAATTGGCGAGCGAGGCCGGAATACCGGCAGGCAGGCGCGCCCGCATGGCCTTGAAGGCGGCCAGCTGGGCACGGCTGGCCGGATGGGAAAGCTCATCCGCGCAGGCCAGATGACTCATGATGAGGGCAAGATTGAGCTTGCCCATCAGGACGCTGTCACCGGTAAGGGCCGCAAGCTCGCTTTCGGAAAGGCCGAAACGGGACATGCCGCTATCAAGCTGCAGCGCCGCCGCTTTGACCGGGGCCGCCGCGGCCCAGGCGATGGCCTGCGGCAGGGAATTGAGAACGGGGCGGATGCCGGCCTCGCGCGCCAGCGCCTCGCTGCCCGGCTGCAGGCCGTTCAGCACATAAAGCGCGGCAGTGGCGGGAATGAGGGGCCGCAGGGCCAAGGCTTCGGAAAGCTGGGCGACAAAGAAGGTGCGGCAGCCTTCGGCCAGCAGGGCGGGCACCACCTTTGCGGCGCCAAGGCCGTAACTGTCAGCCTTGACGACGCCGGCGACAGACGCCGGCGCCGCAAGAGAACAGTAAGTCCGATAATTATGCCGCAGGGCGGCGAGATCGATGGTCAGAAGGGCTGCCGCGCCATCCGCCAGGGTGTCGTGGGTGATGCTGCCCGCCGGTTCGCCCGAAAGCCCTGCGCCCGCCGCCTCAACCGCTCTTGCCCCAGCCGCCATGACTGAAAACCCCGTCTTCCCCGTATCGCCGTCGCCCGTTCGGTGATCACAACCCTGCTGCCGGTCGATGCCGGCAGCGTTGCCCTGCCGTTAACCGGCGGGCTTTTGCCTTGTAAGATTATCTTAATCGAATGATGTTCGAAGCTGCTGCGTTTCGGCGGCATTTTCTGGCGATTTTTTCATATATCCGTGATTTAGTTGCAGGATGGTGCAATCTTTCACCGACCCGATTCCCCTTCAACCATCCCGCCCCGCCTCATGAGTCAGCTCGACAATATCGACCGCAACATCATCCGCCTGCTGCGCCTTGACGGGCGCATCAGCAATGCGCGGCTTTCGGCCGAAGTTGGCCTCTCCCCGTCCGCCTGCCTGCGCCGCGTGGCAGCGCTGGAGGAAGCCGGGGTTATCCGGGGATATACGGCCCTGATTGCAGGCCCGGCGGAGGAAGATGCGCTGGTGGCGATCGTGCAGATCACGCTCGACCGGCAGACTGAGGAATATCTGAACCGGTTCGAGGAAGCGGTGCGCAAACACCCGGAAATCCGGGAATGTTACCTGATGACCGGCGACTGCGATTATGTGCTGCGCACCGAAGCGCGCGGCGCGGCGGATTATGAGCGCATCCACAAGGAAGTGCTGTCCCGCCTGCCGGGGGTGGCGCGCATCCATTCCAGCTTCGCCATCCGCCCGGTGCTGCCGGGGCAAAGACGCTGACAGAAAATCCTCCCCGCCCTGGGGAGGTGGCCCGCAGGGCCGGTGGGGGTAATGAGCCAGAAACAGGCACAGGCGGTACCTCCTTCTCGCTCATTACCCCCATCCGCGGCTTCGCCGCACCTTCCCCACCCGAGTGGGGAAGGACTCTACGGCCGGGAGCGATTGACAGGCACGGTACCCGCCCGCCAGACTTCCCCTGCTTGGCCGACGCATCCGGACCCGCGGCAAGGGCAGCGCCCACGGCCTTTGGGGAAAGCAGTACCCTTAGAAGACGGTTACCTCCCCTTTTTCACTCGGTTGCGGGCACGAGGCAGATTCCCCCAAGGACAGGGGAAGAAGGGAAGGCCAGCCATGACCAACCGGCAACAGGTGCCGGCGCCCCAGCCGTTTCGCCTCACTCTTGAACAGCAGAAAAAACGTGCCCGCGACTTGCAGCGCGCGGTAAAGGCCGGCGACCCCGCCGCCCTTCAGCGCCTTGCCGCCAGCGGCGTGGCGCGCGACGGGACGGAGCCCGGCGAACTCAAGCTCACCACCGCCCAGCTTTGTATCGCGCGCGAACTCGGCCTTGCGAGCTGGCCGAAACTCACCGTCCATATCGAGGCGATGGAGGCCGCGCGCCGTGCCATCGCCGGCAAGGCTGCCGCCCCGGACGCAGATCTGCGGACGCTGCATCTGCGCTGCGGCAGCGACATTGAAGGAGCGTTGAAAGCGGCGGGATTTGCCGGCGATTTTCTGGAAGTCTCCAACCCGCTCTGCCAGGGGCCTGTAATCGCAGATGCGGACTGGCTGCAAACCCGTGCCCGCTTTATCGCCGGGGCTTACGGCCCGGTGATGGAACTGGATGAAGGCGCGGTGTTTGCCCGGCTGACAGCGGAGGAAACCGCACTAGCCGCGGCTCCCGACACCTATGCGCGGCTGGTGCTGTGGTTCGAGCATGACAGTTACGACCAGTTGATCCTGCTGCGGGTACTGGCCGCGCTTTGCCAAGCGCGCTCCTTGCCGGTGGTGGAGCTGATCGCGCTCGACCGCTTTCCCGGCACGGTGCGGTTCGACGGGCTTGGCCAATTGCCGGAAGAAGCGATCCGCCTGCTATGGCAGGGCCGCCTGACGGTCGGGCCGGAGTTGCTGGCGCTGGGGAAAGCGGGTTGGGAAGCACTGCGCGCGCCCTCCCCCGAAGCGCTGGCCGGGCTTGCCGCCACCGGCACCCCGGCGCTGCCCATGATGGCGCGGGCGCTGCGGCGGCATCTGGCCGAGCTGCCCTCGACGGCCGACGGGCTGTCGCTTACGCAGCGGCTTATCCTGCGGCTTGCCGCAGAAAAACCCCGCACCATCGGCCAGCTGTTCGGCGCGCTAATGCGGGATGCCGAGCCGCTGCCCTTTCTGGGCGACATCATGTTTGCGCACGAAGTCCGGCAACTGACCGTCGCCGAAAACCCGCCGATACTCCTGCACCCGGCAATAGAAGGCGCGCCCTGGCGGCAGAGCGTGGAAGTCACGCCCGCCGGCCTTGCCGTGCTGGCCGGGGAACGCAACGCCCTGACGGCAGGCTTGCCGCCGCGCTGGGTTGGCGGAGTGGAGATTGCCGCCGGCAAACCCGTCTGGTTTTGGGATGAAGCGGAAAGCCGGGTGGTGCGAGGATAATTTCCTTCCCCGCGCCGCAGCGGGGGGGAAGGTGCGGCGCAGCCGCGGATGGGGGTAATGAGGCGGCCACGGGCTCTGCCGGAGGCGGGTTGCACCTCATTACCCCCACCGCCCTCCGGGCCGCCTCCCCGAATTGGGGAGGCTGATGGAGCCTGAAAGTGGCGGTTTTTCTGATTTAAATCGCGCACGATTATAACGTATGCGATTTACACATGACACCCATGCAGAATTTTATATCGTGCACGATCTATTATCGCCGTATCCAATGCTCATCCGAACGACGGATGACCCGGCCGGGGCCGCTGGAGACCAGGAGCGGCCCGACCAGTTGAGACGATCTCAAGAGACTGAAAGGAATGCCGAAATGTCCCGCAATCGTTCCCTGAAGGCCGCTGTTGCCGCTTCCGCACTCGCCGCTGCCGCCGCTATTGCCGCTCCCGCCCATGCCGGTGAGAAGGCTCATCTGGAGCCCGGCGCCCAGGCCTTCATCGATGCCGTTTCCGCCGCTGGCGGCCCGCCGATCTATACCCTCGCCCCCGACGCCGCCCGCGCCGTGCTAGCCGGCGCCCAGTCCGGCCCCGTTGCCAAGCTGCCGGCGGATATCGAGGAGCGTGACCTCGCTGTCGGCCCGACCGGCAAGGTGAAGGTTCGCATCGTTCGCCCCGAGGGCGTGAAGGAAGCCCTGCCGGTGGTCATGTACTTCCATGGCGGCGGCTGGGTGCTGGGCGATGCCGGTACGCATGACCGGCTGGTGCGGGAGATCGCCAATGGCGCCCGGGCCGAGATCGTCTTCGTCGATTATGACCGCTCGCCGGAAGCGCAGTTCCCGGTGCCGATCGAGCAGGCTTATGCCGCGACCAAATATGTTGCCGAGCATGGCCAGGAATTTAACGCCGACGTCTCGCGCTTTGCCGTGGCCGGCGACAGCGTGGGCGGCAACATGACCGCCGCGGTGACGCTGATGGCCAAGGAACGCGGCGGCCCAAAGATCGACTTCCAGCTGCTGTTCTATCCGGTGACGGACGCCAACTTTGAAAACGGCAGCTACAATGAGTTTGCCAGCGGCCCGTGGCTGAGCAAGCCGGCGATGAAGTGGTTCTGGAACGCCTACCTTCCGGATGCTTCAAAGCGCAGCAACCCGCTGGCAACCCCGCTCAACGCCTCGCTGGAGCAGCTCAAAGGCCTGCCGCCGGCGCTGGTGATCACGGATGAGAATGACGTGCTGCGCGACGAGGGCGAAGCTTATGCCCGCAAGCTGGCCGATGCCGGCGTCAAGGTGACTTCCGTGCGCTACAACGGCACGATCCATGACTTCGTGATGCTGAACGGCGTTGCCGATACCCAGGCCGCCCGCGGTGCCATCGCCCAGGCCAATGCGGCACTGGCTGCGGCGCTGGCGAAGTAATCCGAACGGCCCCTTCCTTTACGGGAAGGGGCCGTTTTGCTTTTCCGGGCCGATAAAAGGTTCTACGGGAAAAGCATGACCAGCTGGCGCCCCCACCCGCAGATCAGATGTGTTGCCATCGGCCTTCACTGGCGCGAGGGACGGCTGCTGGCCGCTGAAGTGCGCGATGACGCCGGCCGGCTGAAGGGCGTGCGGCCGCTGGGGGGCGGCATCGAGTTCGGCGAAAGCTGGCAGCTTGCCCTGCGGCGCGAGTTCCGCGAGGAGCTGGGGCTCGATATCAGCCTGACCGGGGCGCCGCTTATCCTCGAAAACATCTTCAGCCACGAAGGCGCCACCGGCCATGAGGTGGTGTTTGTCAGCGAAGTGACCTTCCCCGACGGGGCCTTTGCCGGCGAGGACTGCATCATCTACAGCGAAGATAACGGGATGGTCTGTCGCGCCCGCTGGTACGCCCTTGAAGAACTGGATGTCGAAGGCGGGCCGCAGCTCTACCCCACCGGCCTCAAGGACCGGCTGCGGTCAGAGGGCTGACCCGCCCGGCGACCGAACCTAGCCCGCCGCCTCTACAAGGCCGATGAACTGGGCGAGCTCCGGCGTCTTTGGCGCGGAGAAGAGTTCGGCCGGTGAGCCTTCCTCGTGGATACGGCCCTGATGCATGAAGACGAGCTTGTCGCAGACCTCGCGGGCAAAGCGCATTTCATGGGTGACCATGATGAGCGTCATGCCTTCCTTCGCGAGCTGGCGGACAACGGCAAGCACCTCGTTCACCAGTTCGGGATCGAGCGCGGAGGTAACCTCGTCGCACAGCAGCACGCGCGGCTCCATGGCGAGCGAGCGGGCGATGGCCACACGCTGCTGCTGGCCGCCGGAAAGCTGGTCGGGATAATGGCCGGCACGATCAGACAGTCCGACCTTGGCCAGCATGGCGTCCGCCAGCGCCCCGGCCGCCTTGCGAGAGGCCTTTTTAACCACCATCGGCGCCAGCATCACATTCTCCCGCGCCGAGAGATGCGGGAAGAGATTGAACTGCTGGAACACCATGCCGACCTGCAGGCGCAGGGTGCGCAGATCGGCATCCTTGCTGCCGATCTTCTCGCCATCGATGAGGATGGTGCCGTCATCGATGCGCTCAAGGCCGTTGATGGAGCGCAAAAGCGTGCTCTTGCCCGAGCCGCTGCGCCCGATCATGGCGATGACCTGCCCCTCCTCGACCGTCAGGTCGATGCCCTTCAGCACCGGGTTCTGGCCAAAGCTCTTCCAGATGGCGGCAAGTTCAACGAGCGGCATGGAGCTTCCTTTCAAGCCGGCGCGCCAGCAGGGAGAGCGGATAACAGAGGCAGAAATAAAAGACCGCCACGAGCCCGTAGACGGTAAAGGGCCGGAAGGTGGCGTTGGTGATCATGGTGCCGGCCTTGGTCAGCTCGATAAAACCGATGATGGAGGTAACGGCCGTACCCTTGATGAGCTGGACGGAAAAACCGACCGTCGGCGCCACGGCAAGGCGCATGGCCTGCGGCAGCACCACGTAACGCATCTGCTGGAAATAGCCCATGGCCAAGGCGGAGGAGGCTTCCCACTGGCCTTTCGGCACCGCCTCCACGCAGCCGCGCCAGATTTCACCCAGAAAGGCGCTGGCAAAGAGCGTGAGGGACAGGGCCGCAGCCTCCCACGGGCTCAGCTCTATTCCCACCAGCGACAGGCCGAAGAAACAAAGGAAAAGCTGCATCAAAAGCGGCGTGCCCTGGAAGAGCTCGATATACCAGCCCATGGCGCGGCGCAGCCAGGGGAAGGCACTAACGCGGGCAAACAGCACGGCAAGGCCGGCGATGCCGCCGCAGATAAAGGCAACCAGCGAGAGCAGCACCGTCCAGCGGGCTGCCAGCAGCAGGTTGCGCACGATATCCCAGAGCGAGATGTCAAACATGGCGGCGCCTCCTAAAGAGGCTCCAGCCCACCAGCTTCAACAGCGCGCGCAGGCCGACGGCCAGGATGAGATAGAGGCCCGTCGAGACAAAATAGACCTCGAAGGCGCGGAAGTTGCGCGACTGGATGAAGTTGGCGGCATAGGTCAGCTCCTCCGCCGCGATCTGCGAACAGACGGACGAGCCAAGCATGACGATGACGATCTGGCTGGAAAGTGCCGGCCAGACCTTGCGCATGGCGGGGCCGAGGATGACATGGCGGAAAATCTGGAGGCGCGACATGGCCAGCGCCTCCGCCGCCTCGATCTGCCCTTTCGGCACCGCCTGGATGCCGGCACGGATGATCTCGGTGGAATAGGCGGCGAGATTAACCACCATGGCAAGGCTTGCGGCCTGCCATTCGCTGAGCTTCACCCCGAGGACCGGCAGGCCGAAGAAGATGAAGAACAGCTGGATGAGAAAGGGCGTGTTGCGGATGAACTCCACATAGGCGCCGACCGCCGCCTTGAGCGCGGGCGAGCGCGAGGTGCGCGCGAAGGCCCCGGCAATGCCGAGGCCCACACCGGCGACGGTGCCGACGGCTGTCAGCCTGATGGTCAGGCCAACGCCGTCGGCGATCACGCCGCGATACTCCCACAAGGAGCCGAAATCGAACTGGTAGGCCATGAGCGAGAAGCCCGGCCGGTCCGTCGATCAGAGATCGGCCGGCAGGTCGATGCCGAGCCAGGTGTTGGAGATCTTGGCGAGGCTGCCATCCTTCTTGGCGGCAGCGATGATCTCGTTGACCTTGGCGAGCAGCTTGGGCTCGTCCTTGTTGAGGCCGACATAGCAGGGCGAGTTCTTGATGAGGAACTTCGGCTCCGGCTTCTTGGGCGGGTTCATGGCGATGATGGCGGCTGCCACGACATTGCCGGTGGCGATCAGGTCCACCTGGCCGGACATGAAGGCCGAGATGGTGCCGTTGTTATCCTCGTAGCGCTTCAGCGTGGCGTCGGCCGGGGCGATCTTGGTGAGTTCGATATCCTCGATGGCGCCGCGCGTCACGCCGATGGTCTTGCCGGAAAGGCCGGCCGCATCCTTGACCGCGATATCGGCCGGGCCGAAGACGCCGTTATAGAAGGGCGCATAGGCATCGGAGAAATCGATGACCTTCTCGCGGTCCGGATTCTTGCCCAGGCTGGAGATGATGAGATCGACCTTGCCGGTGGTGAGGTAGGGAATGCGGTTGGCGCTGGTGACCGGCACCAGTTCGACCTTCACACCCAGCTTTTCGGCAATCAGGCCGGCCATGTCGATGTCGTAGCCCTTGGGCTGCATATCGGCGCCAACGCTGCCGAAAGGCGGGAAATCCTGCGGCACGGCGACCTTGAGCACGCCGGCCTTGGTTATGGCATCGAGCGCCATATCGGCGGCCCGGGCCGCCCCGGTGGAAAATGCTGCCAGCGATAGAGCCGCAACCGCAGCAAAACGCAAAAGCCCCTTCTTCATAACCCAGCCTCCTCGAAAGTCTGCCTGCTGTTCATGCCCGCCGGAACCTTTGGCCCGCCGGTGCTTTTTTGTCGTTCTGGATGAAAGTGCACCGGGCAAAATCAATTTTGCCGCAACGCAACATGCCTGTTTTTTGACCGTGTGCGAAAATTAGGCAGCGGTCAAGCGGGCGGCTTTCCGCAATGTGGAAGATGCCCGACCAGCGGCAAGGCAGGGCGGCCAATCCTTCCAAAAAGGGCAGGATCCGACAAAAACGCCCTCCGGCAGCGGGGCCGGAGGGCGGATGAACAACGGTTCCGGGCAGGCCGGATCAGAAGGGCCAGAACACCGGGATCAGGCAGATGGAGGTGATGCCGAGCAGGATATTGAGCGGCGCACCCACCTTGAGGAAATCGCTGAAGTGATAACCGCCGGCGGAATAGACCATGGTGTTGGTCTGGTAGCCGATGGGGGTGGCGAAGCTGGCCGAGGCAGCGAACATCACCGCAATGACGAAGGGCCGGGCATCAACCCCCATATGGCCGGCAAGGCCGATGGCAAGCGGCGTCATCAGCACGGCGACGGCGTTGTTGGTGATGATCTCGGTGAGGAAGGAGGTCAGCACATAAACGCCGGCCAGCACCGCCCAGGGCGGCAGATGCATGAGCCAGGGCGCCAGCGCATCGATCATCATCTTCATGGCGCCGGTCTTGTCGAGCGCGGTACCGACGGCAAGCATGCCGAAGATGAGGATGAGGATGCGCCACTCGACCGAGCGATAGGCCTCCTCCACATCGACGCAGCGCGTCACCAGCACCACCGCCACGCCGATGACGGCAAGGCCTTCGATCGGCATGACGTTGAGGGCGGCCAGAAACATGATGGCGAAGACAACAATGGCGGCGATAGGCGCCTTGGTGCGGCGATAGGCCTTCTCCCGCGGGGCGGAGAGGTTGATGAGGCCCCGCTCCTCCTGCAGGCGGCGGATATCCTCGGCCGCGCCTTCCAGCAGCAGGCTGTCGCCCACCTTCAGCTCCACACTGTCGAAATCGCTGCGCAGGTTTTCGCCATGGCGATGCACGGCCAGCACATAGACGCCGAACTGCCGGCGCAGGCGCATGGTGCGCACGGTGCGGCCGATGAGGCTGGAGCTGGGGCCGACGATGGCTTCCACCACCTGGGCCCGGCGCTGGGAGAGCGGCTCGATGGTATGGGTCTCGGAACCCATCACCACATCGGCCTGCTCGCGCATGGTCAGCACTTCGGAAACGCGGGTCTTCACCACCACACGGTCACCGCCGGCAAGCTCCACCTTGTCAAGCTCGCGCCGCAGCGATTCTTCCCCGCGCAGAAGGTCAACCACGCGGCCTTCGGCCCGGTTGAAGGCCGCCACTTCGAGCGGCTTCCTGCCGATGAGGGGGCTGTCGTAGGGGATCATCACTTCGGTGAGGAAGCTCGGCCGGCCACCCGCCTCCAGCAGGCCCGCCACGCTGTCGCGCGAGGGCAGCAGATGGCGGCCGATGAGCATGAGATAGGTGATGCCGACAAGGCCGAGGATGATGCCCATGCCGGTAAATTCGAACATGCCGAGCTCGGGCAACCCGCGCTGGCGGGCCACACCATCGACGAGGATGTTGGTGGAGGTGCCGATGAGCGTGCAGGTGCCGCCCATGATGGTGGCGTAGGAAAGCGGGATCAGCAGCTTGGAGGCAGGCTGCGAGATGACGCGTGAAAGCCGCGTCATCACCGGAATGAGCACGATGACGACGGGCGTGTTGTTGATGAAGGCCGACAGCAGCATGACGACGCCCAGCATGGCGGCGATGCCCAGAAGCGGCCTTTTGGCCACCAGGGGTGCGATGGCCGAGCCGATGCCATCGATCACGCCGGTGCGGGCCAGAGCGCCGGAGATGATGAACATGCAGGCGATGGTGATGGGGGCGTTGTTGGAAAAGACCTTCAGCACATCGCCGGTCGACAGGATGCCGAGCGCCAGCAGCAGCGCCACGCCGCAGATCACCACCACATCGGGCGGCAGCCGCTCGCGCAGGAACGCGATGAACAGGCCCGCCACGATCAGCAGAACGACAAACGGAGCCAGCTGATCAAGCCCGAAGATCATTCGCCACTTTCCCTCAAGAAAACCCAACAGGGCGGAAGGCCGCCAGATGCCGATGAAGCAGGGATTTAGCTAAAAAGAAAAGAAAAACCGGCCCCTCGCCCGCATTACGGGAAAGGGGCCGGTTTTCAGGCGGCCCGACCCTGCGCCGGAAGGGCCGGAAGCCATGCCGGCAAGGGTCAGCCGCTGGTCGGCGTGACAGCCGGATCCGTCCCCGGATCGACCACCGCGACCGTGCCGGCGCCGCCGCCCAGCACCTGATAGAGCGTCACCAGATTGGTGAGGCGGGACAGGCGGTCATTGATGAGCGTCTGCTGGGCGCTGAAGAGCGAACGCTGGCTGTCGAGCACGGAAAGGTAATCCTCCACACCGCGCGAATAACGGGCGTTGGCAAGATCGTAACTTTCCTGCGTGGCATCGACGAGCGCCTGCTGGGCCGTCAGCTGATCGCCCAGCGTGCCGCGGGCGGCAAGCGCGTCGGAGACTTCGCGGAAGGCGGTCTGGATCGACTTCTCGTAGGTGGCGACCGCGATCTTCTGATCTGCCGTCGCGCTGTCGAGATTGGCCTGGTTGGAGCCATAGTCAAAGATCGGCAGCGAGATCGACGGCACGAAGGACCAGGCCCCGCTGCCGCTGGAGAAGAGGTCGGTCAGGCTGGTGCTCTGGGTGCCGGCAGACGCCGTGAGGCTGATGCGCGGATAGAAGGCAGCCCGCGCCGCGCCGATATTGGCGTTGGCGGCCTTCAGGTCAAACTCCGCCTCGCGGATATCGGGCCGGCGCAGCAACACCTCGGAGGGCAGGCCGACCGGCACATCGGCCATGAAGTCGCCCATCTCGAGGAAGGGCACGCCCGGCAGACCGAGATCGGCGACCGGGGCGCCGACCAGCAGTTCCAGCGCATTCTGGTCCTGCGCCAGCTGGCGGATGTATTGCGCGCGGGAGGCGCGGGCGGATTCAACCGCCGTTTTTGCCTGCGCCACATCAAGCCGGCTGCCGATGCCGCGCGAGAAGCTGGTGTTGACGAGGTCATAGGATTTGACCTGGGTTGCCAGCGTCTCTTCCGTCAGTTGCAGCAACTGACGGTCGGCCAGCAGGGTGAGATAGGCACTTGCCACCTCCCCCACCAGCGAGACCTGCACGCTGTCGCGTGCCGCCGCGGTGGAGAAATACTGCTGCAGCGCCTCTTCCTTCAGGCTGCGTACGCGGCCGAAAAGGTCGATCTCCCACGAGGTGGTGGCGAGATTGGCGCTCCAGGTCTCCGATTCCACGGCCTTGGGCGTGCCGGCCACATCGGCCGGCGTGCGGGTGCCACTGTAGCTGCCGCCGGCATCGACGGTCGGCGCCAGATCCGCCCGCTGGATGCGGTAAGTGGCGCGTGCCTTCTCGATGTTGAGGGCGGCGACCCGAAGATCGCGGTTGTTCGCGAGCGCTCGGGTGATGACCGAGCGCATTTCGGCCGAGCGGAAGAACTGCTGCCAGGAAAGGTCGGCCAGCAGCGGCTGGCCGGCCGTGCCCGCCCGGGCGCCATCGGCATCATAGGCAGGACCGGTGGGCCAGCTACTGGCCACCGGCGAGTCCGGCCGCAGATAGTCAGGGATGAAGGAACATCCGCTGATAAGCGCCGCCGCCGACACGGAGAGGATCAGAGACTTGAGCATGGACTGCCTCTTTTCAAGCAGGGCGTTTGTCATGGCGCATCCACCGGATGAGCGTTCAGCGGGGCCTCATTGCCGGACTCGCTTGCCCCTTCCGGCCGGCGCGGGCGACGCCGCACGAGGCCGAGCACGGCCACGAAGAAGACCGGGACGAAGAAGATGGCGAGCACCGTGGCCGAGATCATGCCGCCCATCACGCCCACACCGATGGCGTTCTGGCTGCCCGATCCCGCGCCATTGGCGATGGCGAGCGGCAGCACGCCGAGGATGAAGGCCAGCGAGGTCATGATGATCGGACGCAGACGCTGGCGGGCAGCCGTGACCGCGGCTTCACCAAGGCTCATGCCCTGCTCGTAGAGTGCCTTGGCGAACTCGACGATCAGGATGGCGTTCTTGGCCGAGAGGCCGATGGTGGTGAGCAGGCCAACCTGGAAGTAGACGTCGCTCGGCAGGCCGCGCAGCGTTGCGGCGATGACGGCACCGATGACGCCCAGCGGCACGACGAGCATGACCGAGACCGGGATGGCCCAGCTCTCGTAAAGCGCGGCAAGGCACAGGAAGACCACCAGCATGGAGATGGCATAGAGCGCCGGGGCCTGGGAGCCGGCAAGCCGCTCCTCATAGGAAAGGCCCGTCCACTCGTAACCGATACCGGCCGGCAGTTTTGACGCCAGTTGCTCCATGGTCGCCATGGCGGCACCCGAGCTGGAGCCCGGAGCCGGAGCACCGAGGATTTCCATCGAGGAAATGCCGTTGAAACGCTCCAGACGCGGCGAGCCGTAGCTCCAGTGCGAGGTCGAGAAGGCCGAGAACGGCACCATGTCGCCATCGCTGTTGCGGACATACCAGTCCTTGACGTCATCCGGCAGCATGCGGAAGGGCGCATCGGCCTGGATATAGACCTTCTTCACCCGGCCATTGTCGATGAAGTCATTGACGTAGGAGGAGCCCCAGGCAGCCGCCAGGGTGGAGTTGATATCGGCGATATCGACACCCAGCGCCTTGGCCTTTTCCTGATCGATATCGACCCGGAACTGCGGCACGTCATTGAGGCCGTTGGGACGCACGGCGACGAGGCCGGGCTGCTGAGCCGCCATGCCGAGCAGTTGGTTGCGCGCGGCCATGAGCTTTTCGTGCCCCAGACCGCCGCGGTCCATCAGCTGGAAGTCAAAGCCGGTGGCGTTGCCCAGCTCGATGATGGAGGGCGGGGCGAAGGCGAAGGCCAGCGCATCGCGCAGCTGGGAGAAGGCCCCCATGGCGCGCCCGACGATGGCCCCCACCTTGCGGTCGGGCGTGGTGCGCTCCGACCAGTCCTTGAGGGTGATGAAGGCAATGCCGGCATTCTGGCCCTGACCGCTGAAGCTGAAGCCAACGGCAGTGAAAATGCTCTCCACATTGTCCTTTTCATCGACGAGGAAGTGGTGCTCGACCTGCTTCATCGTCTCGCGCGTCCGCTCGCTGGTGGCACCCGGCGGGGCAACCACCTGCACGAACATGACGCCTTGGTCCTCATCCGGCAGGAAGGAGGTCGGCAGGCGCAAGAACAGCACGGCAAGCGCGCCGACGATGACGAGATAGATGAGCAGATAACGGCCACGGCGGCCGATGACATGGCCGACGGAGCGCTCATAAAGAGCGTTCGCGCGGTCAAAACCCCGGTTGAACCAGCCGAAGAAACCGCGCTTGTGGGCGTGATCGACATCGCCGGGTTTCAAAAGGGTGGCGCAGAGGGCCGGCGTCAGCACCAGCGCGACGACCACCGACAGCACCATGGCCGAGACGATGGTGAGCGAGAACTGGCGGTAGATGGCACCGGTGGAGCCGCTGAAGAAGGCCATCGGCACGAACACGGCGGAGAGCACGAGGGCGATGCCAATGAGCGCGCCGGTGATCTGCCCCATGGATTTGCGCGTGGCTTCGCGGGCGGAGAGTTTCTCCTCATTCATCACGCGCTCGACATTTTCCACCACGACGATGGCGTCATCGACCAGAAGGCCGATGGCCAGGACGAGGCCGAACATGGTGAGCGTGTTGATGGAGAAGCCAAACGCCGCCATCACCCCGAAGGTGCCGAGCAGCACCACCGGAACGGCGATGGTGGGGATGAGGGTGGCGCGGAAGTTCTGCAGGAAGAGGTACATGACGACGAAGACGAGCGCGATGGCTTCAAACAGCGTCTTCACCACCTCTTCGATGGAGATCTTGACGAAGGGCGTGGTGTCGTAGGGATAGACGACCTGAAGCCCCTCAGGGAAAAACGGCTTCAGCTCGTCAACCCGGGCGCGGATGGCGCTGGCGGTCTCCAGCGCGTTGGCGCCGGTTGCCAGCTTGATGCCAAGACCGGCGGCAGGCTTGCCGTTGAAGCGGGCGACCATGTTGTAGTTCTCGGCGCCCAGTTCGACGCGGGCGACATCCTTGAGGCGCACCTGCGAGCCGTCGGCATTGACGCGCAGCAGGACTTTCCCGAACTCCTCCGGCTTTTCCAGACGGGTCTGGGCGATGACGGTGGCGTTGAGCTGCTGGCCCTTGATGGAGGGCGAGCCGCCAAGCTGGCCGGCCGACACCTCGACATTCTGCGCCTCGATGGCGGAAGAAACGTCGGAGGTGGTGAGACCGAAGGCGTTGAGCTTGTTGGGGTCGAGCCAGATGCGCATGGCATGCTGGGCACCGAACAGGGTGACGTCGCCCACGCCGCTGACGCGGCTGATATTGTCCTGGACGCTGGAAGCCACGAAGTCGGAGATGGCTTCCTGGTCCATCTGCCCGTTTGTGGAGGCAAAACCCAGCACCATCAGGAAGCTGCCGGACGCCTTGGAAACGGTGATGCCCTGCTGCTGCACTTCCTGCGGCAAGAGCGGCGTTGCCAGCGACAGCTTGTTCTGCACCTGGACCTGGGCGATGTCGGGATCGGCCTCGGGGTCGAAGGTGATGGTGATGGTGACCTGGCCCGAGCTTTCGCTGGTGGAGGACATGTAGCGAAGATGATCGATGCCGTTCATCTTCTGCTCGATGACCTGGGTCACCGTGTCCTCAAGCGTCTTGGCGGACGCGCCGGGATAGTTGGCGGTGATGGAGACGGAGGGCGGCGCGATCGGCGGGTACTGCTCCACCGGCAAAGTGCGGATGGCAAGCAGGCCACCCAGCATGATGACGAGCGCAACAACCCAGGCGAAGACCGGGCGGTCGATAAAAAACTTGGCCATGATGGGGGATCGCCTTAGTTGGTCGCAGCGACGTTGGTGGCGGCGGGAGCGGCGGCATCAACAGCCTGCACAGGCGCGCCCGGCGCGATCTTGAGCACGCCTTCGGTCACCACCTTGTCGCCGGCCTTGAGGCCGGAGGTAACCAGCCACTTGTCGCCGATGGCGCGTGCGGCAATGACGGGCTGCGGGTTGACCTTGCTGTCGGCGCCGACAACCCAGACGATGGCCGAGCCATCGGGGCTGCGCATCACCGCCTGTTGCGGGATGACGAAGGCGCCCTGCTGGACACCCTGATTGACGATGCCGCGCACGAACATGCCGGGCAGCAGCTCATGCTCAGGGTTGGGGAACACGGCGCGCAGATTGACCGAGCCCGTGGATTCGCTGACCGTCACATCGGAGAATTGCAGCTTGCCCGGCTGGCCATAACGCAGGCCGGCCCCTTCGATGATGAGGTTGACCGGCGCTTCGGAAGCGAGCGCACCATTAACCTCGCCGCCCGAAATGGCGCGGCGCATGGTCAGCAGGTCCGAGCTCGACTGCGTCATGTCGACATAGATCGGGTCGAGCTGGGTGATGGTGGCAAGCGCTGTTGCCTGGCTGGCGGTGACGAGCGCGCCCTCGGTCACTTCCGAGCGGCTGATGCGGCCGGAAATCGGGGCGGTGACCTTCGTGTACTCCAGATTGATGCTGGCGGTATCGACCGCTGCCTTCGCGGCGGCGACATCGGCCTCGTCGGCCTGCAGGGTGGCGACGATGTCGTCATAATCCTGGCGGCTGACGGCGTTGATGGCGACGAGATCGGCATAACGCTTGGCCTTGGCACTCACCGACTTGACCGAGGCCTGCGCCTTGGAAAGGTCGGCCCGCGCGCTGTCGAGCGCAGCCTGATAGGAGGCAGGGTCGATCTGGTAGAGCTGCTGCCCGGCCTTGACCTCGGCCCCTTCCTCGAACAGGCGCTTCAGCACGATGCCCCCCACCTGCGGGCGCACTTCGGCGACGCGGAAGGCGGTGGTGCGGCCCGGAAGCTCGGTGGTCAGCGGCACATCCTGCGGCTGGGCGGTGATGACGGTGACCTGGGCCGGCGGACGCGGCGCGGCCTGCGCGGCCTCGGCCTTCTCGTCATTGCAGCCGGAAAGGCTGGCGATGAGGGCGGCGCCGGCGATGGCTTGCAGGAGGGCGTGATGCAGTTTCATGGGTCGGCCTTCAGGAAAGTTCGGGGCCCGGTTTTGAGGGCCCCTGCCCCACGGGAGCTTTGCGCAGGCATGGAAAGAGCGCTCTGGCCGCCTATATGAAAAGCGGCCAGCCGGTGACGTGCTCAAATCGCCTGGTGGGACATTGTTGATCTTTGTACTGTATCGTACAGTACGGAACTTCGGCCGCGCGGCAAGGTGCAAAATCGGCCGGAACGAGGGAACTGTGAACGACACCACGCAGGTGCAGCATCGCACCACCCGCAAGCGACAGATCACCGGTGATGCCCCGCTTCAGGCCACTGAAGCCGGCACGGACACCCTGCCCCGGCATGGCCCGAAAGCCAGCCAGCGTGCCGAGGCGCGCCGGCGCGCCATGCTGGATGCCGCCTATCAGCTGTTCACCACCAAAGGGCTGCAGCACACCAGCCTCGATGACGTGATTGCGCTGTCGGGCGGGTCCCGCAGCACACTTTACGAGCTGTTCGGCAACAAGGACGGGCTGTTCGAGGAGATGCTGCGCGAGCATTGCGAAAGCATGATGGGGCCGGTGTTCGAGCTGACGCTCACCGGGCATCACCCGCGCGAGGTGCTGTGCCAGTTTGCCAACGCCTTTCTCGACAAGATTTATTCGGAAGAATCGCTACGCAGCATCCGCCGGATCATGCAGGAGGCGCTGCACTACCCGGAGACAGCCGACTTCTTCCGCCGCGCGCCGAACATGGTGAAACTGCGCCTCGGTGCCTATCTGCGCCGCATGACCGATGAAGGGCATCTGCGGATCGAGAACCCGGACGAAGCGGCCGAGCTTTTCCTGCTGATGGTGGAAGGCCCGTGGTCGCCACTGCGTTTTGCCAGCGGCGAAATCCCGGCACCGGACGCGCTGCGCAAACACGCCCACCGGGCGGTTGAAATCTTTCTCAAGGGCACGCTGGCCCAGGCACGGGCGGACGGCTAACACTGGCACTCTCGCCCGCCGCTCTCCTGGGGACGGGCGCCCGCCAGCTTTCCGAGCCACCATGCCCGACCCTAGCACTGCCCCGGCCCTTTCTCCCTTTTATCGTCCGCCTGCCCTGCCGCGCGTCTATGTTGGCGGGTTCTGGGGCGAGCGGGCTGACGCGGTGGCCGCGCGCACGGCGGATATTCTTTACGAGCGCTGCGTGGCTGCCGGCATGCTGGAGCAGATCAACCCCGATCTGCCGGTGCCGCCGCTGCGCATCCCCTTTGCGCCCGGCCGCACGCTCAACATGCAGATGTTCTGGGATTCGGACATCGGCAAGATGATCGAGACAGCGGCCTACAGCCTGTCTCGCCGGCCAAACCCCGGACTGGAAGAAAAGATCGACGCCATCGTCGAGCTTTACGCCCGGTTGCAGGCGCCGGACGGTTATCTCAACAGCTGGTATCAGCGCCGGGAGCCGGAAAAGCGCTGGACGAACCTGCGCGACTGCCACGAGCTCTACAGCGCCGGCCACCTGCTGGAGGGCGCCGTTGCCTATTACGAGGCGACGGGCAAACACCGGCTGATGGACATCATGGCCCGCTATATGGACCATATCGCGGCCCGGTTCGGCCGCGGTGCGGGGCAGGACCGGGGTTATCCCGGCCATCAGGAACTGGAACTGGCGCTGGTAAGGCTGGCACGGGCTACTGGCAAGAGCCGGTATCTGGAACTTGCGCGCTACTTCATCGACGAGCGCGGACAGGCACCGCATTTCTTCGAGGAAGAAGCCAGGCGGCGCGGAGAAAAACCCGGCGATTTTCACTTCCGCACCCAGGAATATAACCAGTCCCACCGGCCGGTGCGCGAGCAGGTAAAGGTGGTGGGCCATGCCGTGCGCGCCATGTACATGTACAGCGCCATGGCCGATATCGCCGCCGAAACCGGCGATGACAGCCTGACGGCGGCGCTGGAGGCGCTGTGGCAGGACCTGACGGCAACCCGGCTTTATGTGACCGGCGGCATGGGAGCGAGCGCAGCCAACGAGGGCTTTACCGCCGACTACGACCTGCCCAACGACACCTCCTATGCCGAGACCTGCGCCTCGGTAGGTTTTGCCTTCTGGATGCAGCGCATGCTGGGCATTGCCCCGGACGGGCGTTATGGCGATGCGCTGGAGCTTGCCGCCTACAACGGCGCCCTTGCCGGAATGTCGCTGGACGGCACGCAGTTCTTCTACGAAAACCGGCTGGAGAGCGTGGGTGACCACCGCCGCTGGCGCTGGCATGAATGCCCCTGCTGCCCGCCCAACCTCGCCCGCTTCGTGACCGCCATCGGCCGCTATTGTTATGGCGAAGGCGAAGGCGGCCTGGCGGTGCATCTATATGGCGAAAGCACAGCGCGGCTCCTGATTGGCGGCGGACGTCAGGTAACCCTGACCCAGCAAACGCGCTATCCGTGGGACGGGCGGGTGACCCTGACCGTGGCACCGGAAAGCCCCTGCCACTTTACCCTCAGCCTGCGTATCCCCGGCTGGTGCCGCAAGGCGAGCCTCAGCCTCAACGGCGCTTCGCTGGACCTCGCCAGCCTTACCCGGCGGGGTTATGCCCATATCGAGCGGGAGTGGCTGCCGGGCGATGTGCTGCAGCTTGACCTGCCGATGCCGGTGGAGCGGCTCCATGCCCATCCGGCCGTCCGGCAGGATGCCGGCCTTGTGGCGCTGAAGCGCGGCCCGCTGGTCTACTGCGTGGAAGAGGTGGATGCCGGCGCCGGGCTACACCGGCTGGTGCTGGCGCCGGATGCACCGGTCAATGCCCGGTTCGAAGCCGACCTGCTGGGCGGAGTCGTCAGCCTTGAGGCCGTGCTGGCCGTGGAAGAAGCCGCTTCCGGCGCGCCGCTCTATAGTACCGAAGCACCGGCCCGGCGGGAGGTGAACGTGCAGGCCATCCCCTATTTCGCCTGGGACAACCGGGCAGCAGGCGGCATGCGGGTGTGGCTGCGCCGCGGCTGAGGGATGGCCGGGCCGTCTGCGAAGGCGTATGATCAGCGGAAATTTTCTCCAGCATAGTGGAATTCCGGTGAGCTTCGACCCGCCCCTTCTTGGCCCCCGCCTGCAGCAGATCCGCAAGAAGCGCAAGCTGACGCTGGATGATCTGGCGGCGCTTTCCGGCGTCTCGCGCTCCATGCTGAGCCAGATTGAACGCGGGCAGACCAACCCCACCTTCGCCACGCTGTGGAACCTGACACGGGCGCTGGGGCTCGACCTTTCCGCGCTGGTGGAAGGCCATAGCGGCAGTGCGCGGCGGGCGATGGAAATCGTGCCGCGCCACTTCACGCCCGAGATCAAAAGCGAGGATGGCCGCTGCCTGCTGCGCATCCTGAGCCCTGCCGCCAACTCGTCGCGCATGGAGTGGTACGAGCTGGAAATGGCGCCGGGCGGCGCCCTTATCTCCGATCCGCACGCGCCCGGCGCCACCGAACATCTGACCGTACTGGACGGCATCCTGGAAGTGCGCTCCGGCGCGGAGGAAAACAGCGTGGGGGCCGGCGCGACGGCGCGTTATGCCGTGGATGTGCCCCACGCCATCCACAACCGCTCCGACCAGCCGGCCCGGGCGCTGATGATTGTCGCCATGGCGGATATTCCGATATAGTGGACAAATAATCCGTGATGCTGCATGTTGCGGCCTCTCGAAGGAGGACAGCATGACCGTTCAGTCGCAAACCCGCCCGGTGGCCGGCGCCATCCCTCAGCCGCAGCAATTCGCTTCGGACAATTATTCCGGCATCTGCCCGGAGGCCTGGGCGGCAATGGCCGAGGCCAATAGCGGTTATGCCCCGGCCTATGGCGAGGACCCGTGGACGCAGCGTGCCTCCGACGCCTTTCGCCAGCTGTTCGAAACCAACTGCGAAATCTTCTTCGTCTTCAACGGCACGGCAGCCAACTCTCTGGCCCTCTCGGCTCTTTGCCAGAGCTATCACAGCGTCATCTGCGCCGAGAGTGCCCATGTGGAAACCGACGAGTGCGGCGCGCCAGAATTTTTCTCCAACGGCTCCAAGCTGCTGGTTGCCGCCAGCCCCGGCGGCAAGCTGACGCCGGACTCGATCCGCGAGGTGGCGCTCAAGCGGCAGGATATCCACTATCCCAAGCCGCGGGTCGTCACCATCACCCAGTCCACCGAGACGGGGCAGGTCTATAGCCTTGCGGAAATCCGCGCGATTTCGGCCACCTGCCGCGAGCTGGGCCTCAAGCTACATATGGACGGCGCACGCTTTGCCAATGCCTGCGCGCATCTGGGTTGCAGCCCGGCGGAGATGACCTGGCAATCCGGCGTCGACGTCTTGTGTTTCGGCGGCACCAAGAACGGCATGGGCGTGGGCGAGGCGGTGCTGTTCTTCAACCCGGTGCTGGCGGAGGATTTTGACTATCGCTGCAAGCAGGCGGGGCAGCTTGCCTCCAAGATGCGTTTTCTGGCGGCGCCCTGGGTCGGGCTGATGGAAACCGGCGCCTGGATCAGCAATGCCCGCCACAGCAACCATTGCGCCAAACGCCTTGCCGCGCAGATTGCCGATGTGCCCGGTGTGGAGCTGATGTTCCCGGTGGAGGCGAATGCCGTGTTCCTGCGTGCGCCGGAAGGGGTGCTGGAAAAGCTGCGGGCCCGCGGCTGGCGCTTTTATACCTTCATCGGCGGCGGCGCCCGCTTCATGTTCGCCTGGGATGCAAGCCCGGCGCGTGTGGACGAACTTGCCAGCGATATCAAGGCCGTGGCCGAAAGCTGAAACCCGGCTGAAACTCTGCGGAAATAGCTTCAATTTTACGTAACCTGTGAAGCTGCTCACGGCAGGGCGGCTATGCACTTGCGTGCTCTTTACAGGAAGCCGGGCACCCGCTAGCCAAGCGCTACACATTACGGAGCATGTACGGGTGCCGGGCGGCGGTTTTCGCCGCAGGGATACCTTTGTGCCCGGCCTCCCCTTGACCGCCCGGATGGCGCCGTTCCCGGCCGCCTTTTCGGGTAACCTGTAGCTGAAACCGTTTCCATATGAGCGCACTTGCCATCTCGGCCCCTTCCTGGGCCCCCATGAGCCCGCTGGACCTGCATGAAGTCAGCCGCCTTGCCGACCTGATCCACCCCGATTATCCCGAGACGATCGAGGTGCTGGCCGAGAAACTGGTGCTCTATCCCGCCGGCTGCTTCGTGCTGGAAAATGACGATGGCAGCCTTGCCGGTTATGCGCTGAGCCACCCCTGGCGCCTCGGCGCCCCGCCGAAGCTCAATCAGCTGATGGGCGGCCTGCCGGCGCGCACCGACACCTTCTACATCCATGACATCGCGCTGGATGAAACGGCGCGCGGCTTTGGCGCTGCCCGGCGCATTGTCGATGCCATTGCCGGCCATGCCCGCCGCGAGGGTTTTGCCAGCCTGTCATTGACCGCGATTTCCGCGGCGCGCGACTACTGGCGCCGAACCGGTTTTGCCGAGCACACCGACCCGGCAATCGTGGCCGCGCTGAAGGATTATGACGCCGACGCCATCTTGATGGTGCACGACCTGCTTTAGGCCGCCAGCAAGCGGGCGGCCAGCGCGAGCAGCAGCTCGTCCCCGCCGGCAGCCGCCACGAGGGAAAGGCCGACCGGCGCGCCCTCTACCGCCCCCAGCGGCAGCGATATCTGCGGCAAACCGCCGAGCCCGGCCGGACACAGCAGGGCCAGCGCGTTTGCACGGTACCGGTCCAGCGCAGCCGGATCACCGCCGCGCAAGGGCGCCGGGCCCGGCGCCGTGGGAAAACACAAAACCGCCCCGCCGGAGAGCAGGCGCTCGAGATAACCCCGGATCAGCTCCCGCTCGGCAGTAGCCGCCACCACGGCGACAGCCTCCAGTTTCGATGCCGCCTCAAAACGCTCGCGCACACCCGGGCCCAAACCCGGATCGGTGCTGCTGATCCAGCCGCCATGCGACTGCCAGGCCTCGGCAGCCTGGGCGATGCGGAAGACCTCGCGCCAGGCCGGCAGGCCTTGCGGTGCCAGGGTGATGGTTTCAAGCGGCAAACCACCCGCTAGCGGTCCGAGCTTTTGCAAGAACGGCCGCAGCACGTCACTCACCGCCGGCCCTGCGGCACCCCACAAATCCTCCGGCACCAGCAGGCGAGAGACCGGCAGTTCCTCCTCTGGTAGTGCCCCAAGGCCGAGTGCCTGCGCGGCCAGCGTCAACACGCCAATATCCCGCGCCAGCACGCCGCAAGTATCGAAGGACGGGGCAAGCGGCACCGCGGCGGCAAGAGGCAGGCGGCCATGGGTGGGGCGCAGGCCGAGAATGCCGCAAAAACTCGCCGGCAACCGCACGGAACCGCCGGTATCGGTGCCGAGGGCAAAATCCACTGCCCCTCCGGCTACCGCTGAGGCCGATCCGCTGGAAGAACCACCGGGCACGCGCCCGGGCGCTGCCGGATTGAGCGGCGTGCCGTAATGGGCATTCTCGCCCATCAGGCTGTAGGCCAGCTCGTCGGTGTGCGTCATGCCGGCAAGGCCCGCTCCCGCGGCCAGCAGGCGGGCGATCGCCGGCGCGGTTTCGCGGGCGGGTGGATGCGTTGCCTTCCAGCGCGGATTGCCGGCGCCGGTTATATAGCCTGCAACGGCGAACAGATCCTTGGCGGCGAATGTCAGCCCGTCGAGCGGGCCGCTGGCTGTGGGTGCCAGCTCCAGCCGGGTGGCAAAGGCCCCGA
Organism: Radicibacter daui; assembly: GCA_030657355.1. Classification (GTDB taxonomy): domain Bacteria; phylum Pseudomonadota; class Alphaproteobacteria; order Radicibacterales; family Radicibacteraceae; genus Radicibacter; species Radicibacter daui. The sequence continues at coordinate 759,288 of CP131056.1, read as the reverse complement.
GGTTGTCGTCCAGAACTGCCGTTTCGGTGCCGGTCATGGGGTGCCCTTGGTCAGGTCAGGAAGGGGGATAAAGGCGCGTCCGCGGACGCTCGAAGGTCAACCGGCCACGATGAAAACCCATCAGCGGCGGCGCAATTTCCGCCACCGCCTGCCAGGGCTGCTTGCAATCGACCAGCACAAGGTCGGCCGGATTACCGACGGCGATGCCGTAATCGGCAAGGTTCATCAGCCGGGCGGAGCGGCTGGTAACCATCTCCAGACACTCGGCCATCTCCGCCGGGCGGCCGAGCTGGGCGATGTTGGCATAAAGATTGGCCATGCGCGTCAGCGACAGATCGCCGAAGGGGGTGAAGGGGTTCAGCACATTGTTGGTGGAGAGTGAGCAATTGACGCCCTCGGCCAGCAGCCGGTGCGCCGGCGCCATGCCGCGCGGCACCAGATGATCGTGCCCGCGCCCCATCAGGAACAGATCGGTGGCCGGCAGCACGGTGAGCGCAACACCGGAGGCTGCCATGCGGCGGGCGATGCGGGTGAGGTCCGCCGGCGGCAGGGCGGAAAGTTTGCTGGCATGGCCGATGGTGACCCGCCCGCCCCAACCGGCGGCGTCGGTAGCGTCGCACACCGCCTCGATGGTCATGCCCTTCGGGTCGAGGTCAAAATCCAGATGGAAATCGAGATCGACATCGAAACGGCGGGCAAGGGCAAAGAGCCGGATGATCTGGCCTTCGGGATCGCTGTCGGTATAGGGGCAGCCGCCCAGCAGCCGCGCTCCCTCTTCCAGCGCCGTTACCAGCAGCTCTTCCGTTCCGGGCCGATTCAGCAGGCCTTCCTGCGGAAAGACGCAGATCTCGATCTGCACGGCCCAGCGATAACGTTCGGCAAGGCGCTGCACGGCATGAAAACCGGCAAGACCGATGCCGGGATCGATCTCCACATGGGTGCGCAGGCGCATGGTGCCCTGGGCGATCGCCTTCTCGATCACCCGCGCCCCGCGGACCTCGATATCCTCTTCGGTAAAAGCCGCCTTGGCGGTAGCCGTCAGGCTGATCGCCTCGGCCAGCGTGCCGTGATGGAGCGGGCAGCGCTCCAGAATGCAGGCCTTGTCGAGATGGATATGGGTTTCGATGAAGCCCGGCAGGGCGAGCAGGCCACCGAGATCATGCTCCTGCGCCGCGCCGACAAAAGCGCCGTCGTCATGCGGCGCCAGCGCGGCGATGCGCCCGCCGGCAATGGCGATGTCGACTGGCCCACCGTTGACACCGGCGCCAATGCCAGCCTTCCCCACGCCGCCACTACGACCCGGCGCCAGCAGAAGATTGCGCAAAACCAGATCCACCAACCCCTCCTCTTCGCCGCTCCCGGTTACGGCTCTTGCCGCCAGCCCCTTCCGGTAACGCCGACAAGCCCCTTAAACCGCCTCAGCATATTGCATACACTCCTGCATGCAATATGCTGACGAACAACAAGCCTCAGGAAAAACAGGTGCTTCAAGGAGATTAAAGGAATGACCGCGGCAACCGGGGTAACGAAGAGCGAAGACAAGGACGCGACTCTGGCGCGCGATGCGGAGACGGTGCGGCTGTTCCTGGAGACGGTGATGATCCCCGACCCGGAGAGCGCCATGCGCTATGTCGCCTCCGGCATGCGGGTGACCTTCACCGGCGGGCGCGAAATGACCGGCCCGGCCGACACCGCCGCCTTCAACGCCCGGCGCTACAAGTGGGTGAAGAAGCGCATGGAGCGCACCGACGTCGCCGGGGGAGACGGCCATACCGTCGTCTACAATCTCGGCACACTCTACGGCGAATGGCCTGACGGCACGCCGTTCGAAGGCAACCGCTATGTCGACCGCTACGAAGTGACCAACGGCCTCATCACCCGGATGGAGGTGTGGAACGATAGCGCCGAGCGGATTTTGATGAGGATGGGGGTGGAGAGCTAATCGGTAGATGAGTAGTTGCCCGTCCGGCCAGGGCAGGTAGCCGGTAGACAATCTGACAGATATAGGTTTGAAGGTGATGCAACACGATTTCCCAGGAGCAAGTCCGACAAATGCGGGTCGCTATCGTTCACGACTGGCTGGTAGTCTACGCTGGTGCAGAGCGTGTTCTCGAACAAATTCTGAAGCTTTTCCCGCAGGCCGAGCTGTTTTCACTTGTAGATTTTTTAGATGACCACAACCGCCATTTCCTAGGCGGGCGTCGGGCACATACAAGTTTCATACAGAAGCTGCCGATGGCCCGAAAGAAATATCGGACATACCTGCCTCTTTTCCCTTTTGCTATACAGCAGTTCAACTTCGAAGATTACGATCTCGTAATTTCAAGTTCCTATGCAGTAGCAAAGGGAATAGTAACCTCCCCAGAGCAACTTCACGTGTGTTACTGTCATAGTCCGGTACGTTATGCATGGGATCTTCAAGAAGAATACCTACGAGAACGAGGTTGGGAACGCGGCCTTAAAGGAATGCTGGCGCGCATTATACTTTTTAATTTGAGAAGCTGGGACACGAATTCAGCGAATCTCGTAGATTTCTACGCCTCAAATTCTCAGTTTGTGGCTAAGCGCATAAAAAAATACTATAGACGAGAGGCCAAAATTATTTACCCCCCGGTCTCCGTGCATAAATTTGCCCCCAGTGAAACCAGGGACAATTTTTATCTGACCGCCTCCCGGATGGTTCCATATAAAAAAATCGCACTCATCGTCGAAGCCTTTCGGAGCCTGCCATCCAGGCGCCTTGTCGTGGTGGGAGATGGTCCGGAGTTCAAGCGCGTCAAAGAACTTGCTGCCAACTCTCCCAATATCGAAGTCCTCGGCTACCAGCCAAACGAGGTGCTACGAGATCTCATGCAGCGCGCCCGTGCCTTTGTATTTGCGGCCAAAGAGGATTTCGGCATCATTGCCGTGGAGGCTCAAGCAGCCGGCGCCCCGGTCATCGCATATGGCCGGGGCGGCGTTTTGGAGTCGGTGACTCCGTTGGACCAACCCAATCCGACCGGCGTATTTTTCACCCAACAAACCGCGGAAGCGATCCAGCTGGCCGTCCAGAAGTTTGAGGAAAATATCAATAATTTCAATGCTGCGACGTGTCAGAACAATGCCGAACAGTTCTCTGAGAAAAAATTCCGCGACGAGTTTTCGGCTTTCGTAAAAGACTGCATTTTCAAGTCCGGCCTCACGTTTCCCTCTACTGTTTGACTTTTAACGCCAAGGCTCTTTCGGCGTCATACGCAAAAACCTGTCCGAACACGGCAGACGCGCCAATTAATATAGAATCGGCAACGCGTGAGCGGCAGCCGGAGGCCCGCTGCAACCCGCGCCCACATCTTTCAGTACGCGCCGCCTCGCCCCAATACCACCCGAACGGTCTTGATCAAAATTACGACATCCAGCCAAACAGACCAGTTCTTTACGTACCATTCATCATAGGCGGCACGATCCACAAAGGTCGTCTCGCTTCTCCCACTGACCTGCCACAGGCCGGTTATTCCTGGCCGGGTGCGATAGTAATGTATGATCCGCCCCCCATAATCCGGAACTTCGCGTTCAATTAATGGACGAGGCCCAATCAGAGCCATCTGCCCCAACAGCACGTTGAAGAGCTGCGGCAGCTCATCGAGACTATGGGCACGAATGAAGCGGCCAATTCTGGTAATCCGCGGGTCGTTCCTGAGTTTGAAATTTCCTGCCTTGTACTCAGCGAACAGTGCTGGATTTTCGCCTTGCCATCGAGACAAAACCTGCTCCGCGTCAACCTTCATACTACGAAACTTGTAACAGTTAAAAAGTCTACCGTTCCGACCAACTCTGGTTTGGACATAGATTGGCGACCCGCCATCTTCCGACTTTATGAGCAGTGCCAGAAAAAGAAAAACTGGCGCAAGAATAAGAATCATAATTAAAGAAATAAATACGTCCATCACCCTTTTAAATAATTTTGGAACACGACGACTCAGGTTATTCCGCACCCTGAGCATCAAAATCTCTTCACCGAACAGATGTATGATATCCGTCCCGTAAAGCGGTAACCCCTTTATACTCGGAAGTAAATCAAGTGTATTTGGACGAGAGGCCAAAAAGTCGGTAATTTTATAGAAGGCATCAGAAAACCTCTCATCGGACGCAAGGACAACATGAACATCCGGACGGCGTTCAATATAATTGATGATATCGCCAACATCCGACGCCGACGTCGAATTGTATCCAGCGACAGCAAGGCTCCCCTGCAGACTGCCCCGATCGGTCAACACCAGAACATCCCGGATGGCATAACCTACCGTCGCCTGCTTACTAACCGCCTCAACGGCATGTTCTATATTCGTCTCGCTTCCGACGACGACAGTCGCAATGCTCCACAACCCCAAGCGATTTAATACCGCCTTGAACATTGCCCGAATAAACAAAACGAAAACAAAAGCGAACACCCAGAAAGAAAAAAAATAAACACCACCGCCAGAGTATCCAGCAGTGAACAGAACAACAAAATCGAATAAAATCATAAAGAAAAAAGCACGAACATAAACATATATTTCATCCCATAGACTCTTTCTTTCACCGTAAAATCCGAGAATTATCATCAAAACCAAAGCAACTGATATTAAAATAAAATACCAGTCCACTCCGGTATCGACCCTGGAAGCGGTACCATTTTCTTGCATTTTATAAATATACAAAGATGCATCTATGAAGTTTTTTCTAATTACAAAAAATGGAATTACCAACCCCAACACATCAGAAAATATCATAGCAATTCTTCTAATTAAATTAACAAATATTATTCCGTATTTACTACCACAACTGAAACCCTCGAAGAATTTATTTTCTTCCGTTATCATCTTTTTCGAACCTACCCTAGACAACAATATCAAAAAATCTTGAAAAAGGCTTTTATACATCCACGTCACGAGCGGTGACACGCTCACCGACAAGAGAGAGTCGATGAAAGTCCAGTCGTCCGTTGTCTATCAAGCCTCACTCACTGAGCGAACATCTTAGGCCGAGATGGCGCCTGGCGACTAGCTACCTCCGGCCTGAAAAAGAGTCGAATAGAGAGGCTTGGGCGTTATGACTTTTTGCCCACCGTCCCTCGTCAGAGGAGCGAAAGCGAACTCTGCCGAAGAGGTAGAGGGGCGGGTTGAAAACACCGAGAATGGAATTGATACCTTGAAACCCTTGTCGAAGGACCCTTCGCCAAACTGCTCGGCCGACACGTTGGTTTTCGTTCCCCACACGCCGACACGGACACCATTTTTGAAGAGCCGTGACAACGTCAAGGTTGCGCCAACATCACCGGCAAGATAGCGGCCGACACTTAATTGGAGGTTCAGATCCCAGAAGGGCAAATCCTGATAGTAGGTCAGGTTACCAACGGCGGTGCTATAGTCGAGCAACCCAAAGCCACCATCAAAGTCTCTTTGCCAAACATAATTGGCATCCAGTCCGAGCGCCCACCGCGCTTCAGGTTTTTTATATAGAACTTCTCCACCGACACCCGAATACATCCATTCGAATACACCCGCAGAAAGTCTATAATATAAATTCTGGTCTATTTGATTTATGTAGTTAGCATTGAGACTGCCAATCCAAACAGGCGCACCCTTTAGATAGTCCTTAATTTTTGTACGAACTCTCGGCAATTCGCTTGGAGCTTCGTATGTAAAGTTATCAAAATTATTCTTTATGTTGGCGCCCACACTTCCATCTACGCTGAAATTTTTATTGAATCTAACCTCTCCGTTAGCGCTTCCGTAAATCTGGTATAGATAAAAATTATCCGGGCCGCCGACACTTTGCCGCAACTTCGGCGACAGTCCCCAGGAGTAATCTGGGTAGTTTTCTGCATTTTCACTCCAGCCCGAAACCAGCTCCTGCGTATCGAGTGTTGAAGCATTAACCCAAGCCTCGTCGAAGCTTCGTTGATAATTGGCTGCCAGAGCGATATCCCGCTTCAGGAACACCGCCCGCTTGACGACTACCCCTTCCTCCTGCTCCGACAGATCAAGCACTTCTACACTATCGGGAACTGCGGCCGCCAACGCGCGCGACGCGCGGATAAGTGCCTCGTCCCGATCACGATAAAGAGCCTGTGAGTATTTCAGATATGCGCGCTTATCCTTTAAAAAAAAAGCTTCACCCCTCATGTCGATAGCCTTGAGTGCGGCGAACACCCGCTGTTTTATCGACTGGTTATCTATGGTCGGCGGAGAATTTTTCTGGGCTCCCTCAAGGCGCCCGGCGGAGTCCTGGCCGGCCAGATCTGAACGGCTTCTATCAGATGTCCGTAGCCCGGTCAGGGTGCGCAGCAATTGCCCATCCGGCCCGACAAAGCTGATTGTGTCGAACTGCTCCATATCGGAGTGGCTATATATATTCCGTTCAGCAGAGGCCAAAGCTTCGGGGGTCGGGATTGACATCGTCCGAAATAGTGCGCTCTGAGCCCTCAAGTCCACCGAAGCCAATCGCACTCCGGCACTCCCCGCGGAGGCTACCAGCGCGGGCACGTCCACAGGGTTGGTCAGCCCCTCTTGCCGGGGCTGTTCTACGGCTTGCAAGGGAACCGGAAAAGGAGGCTTTTCATCGACCTTGGGAACACCGGCGGAAGCATTGAAATTGCTGTGCAGAATGACCCGCAGCCCAACCGTATTACCGCGTTCATAACTAGCCGCCAGATCAACCCAGCTAAATGGCCTGTAAACCAAGCCAAAATTTAGAGGACTGTTAGTATCCAGAACAGCACCGAACGGCTCTGACTGGTAGTTATTTCCATCAAACTCTGCCTTGAGGCTCAAATTCGGCAGACTGGAAGGATACCACTCCACGGCGGCGTAAGGTGCCACCTCCTCGCCACTAAAAAACGCAGATCCGATCGTACCCGTTGTTCTGGAGGTGCGGCTCTCATCCTTGAAGCGGTCAGAAAAATAGCCGAAAGGATTGGTCAAACCTCCCCGCGACCCCATATTCCCCCAAGCGAGACCAGTTGTAATATCGAAGTCATATATTCTGCGCGTTGCCGCCAGATACTCGCTGGAGAAAAGTCCGGTACCGCCGATATCCCTGAACCCCAAAGAAAGATCAGGGACATATCGCCCCTCGCGAACAAGGCGAATTTTTACATCTACCGCCTTGTCCTTGTAGCTTTGATTTTGGGCAAAATCTCCACTGCCATAACGCAGATAACTAATTGCGGTATAACGATAAGTCCCTTGCAACCAGGGAAGAAATTGCTGCGTAAAAAAGTAACGCCGATAGGGAGAGACCTCGGAATATCCCAGCCCGAACTCTCCATCAGGCGCCATACGGCCGTTTGGCATGTTGATCGCCGCCGTAGTGCCATGCTGCCCAAATGCGCCACGAAGCTGATTTTCTTCCTGGGCATGGGCAGGCAAGAAACCGAGGCCGCTGCAAACGCAGATTACAGCGGCCGTCAGTCCTCGCTTCCCGGCATAGATTGCCTTAACCTTGAGCACTTCAGTTATTAGAAATAACAGCGAGCGATGCCGCTGAGAGTGCGACCTGACTGAGGATCTGGGTCAAATCCTTGGTGATTGCCCAGAAATTAAAGGGTGTCAGATCACGCGGGACAACCACCGTGGTCCCGGGGGGGACATTCTCCCGACTGAAATTCCAGAATGAACTCTTGATCGGTTTCGCCTGCCCGGACGGCAGTATCATATAGATTCTGGAATCGTCCGCATTTGCCGTGAAGCCACCGCTGTTCCGGATATAATCCCCTGCCGCCAGACCGTCTTCAAACCGCTGGGCACCCGGGTGAAGTACCTCACCCGAGATTGAGACGTGATTGGGCCGTTTGGGAACGAACAGTGCATCGCCAACTTGCAAAACAGTGTCGAGCTCAGGCCTTACACTGAGAATTGCGGGATCAGTTTCAGTCACAACACGTCCGACAGCTTTTGCCGACCGCAAAGAACGCACCAGTTGCTGAATGGCGCTCACTGTAGCCGCCGCGGTCTGGGCAGAAGAGCCGGCCGCAGTGCTTGAAATGCTGATCAACGCCGGGCCGATTCCAGACTCCAGCTCGCGAGCCGTTATTTCGTACCCTTCCTGTTCCTGGCGGCGTACGGCCTCGCGGGTAAAAACACTCCCGATCGGATAGGCCTGTGGTGTCAGCCCACCGGCCCGGGCTATCAAATCCGATAACTTTTCGCCACGCGTGATGTTGTAGAGTCCAGGGCGTTCAACTTCACCGCTTATCATAACGCCACCCGCGTCTCGGTCCGAGTATCTTGCCCCGACGCGAACGGCATCACCTGGCATAACGGCAACCGCGGCGGCAGCGCTGTATGAAACTACCTGCCGCACTGTCGCCCCGGCTTGCGCAACCCGATAGTTCGTCACCTCGACATGGGACGAATCCGCCGCGTCGCTTAAACCGCCCGCGACATTGACAAGTACGTTGGCCGGCAGACTCTGGGCTACGGGGTAGATGCCCGGGTTCCGGACCTCACCCTGGACCTGACTTGCGTGATCCACAACGAATGGAAGAAGGTCTGCGATCTGATCAAAGACAACCGGGCAGGGCTGAATATCAAAGGCGGCACCCGAATCTGCTGCAGGATCGTTAGCCGGCCGCAACCCACCAGCCGGGGAAACCGCATTGCCCCGCCGGATAACATTCGCGATCAGTTGGCGCAGGCCCGCACAATACTTCAGGGCATCTAACGGCTGACTGGCAGCCGGCCCAGTGTCTGCCATCCCCAAAGGAGAGGTGCCATTCTCGGCACTTTGCTGCGGTGTCAATTGCGCTGCCAACAAACTCCTGTTAGCCGTCGCTGACTGATTCAGGCCGTCCTTACCGCCTCCAGCAGTAGCCAAAGAAGCACGCTGATTTTTGTACTGGGCAAGTAACGGCTCTTCATCACCAACTTCCGACCTTCCATCAAGGCCGTTCCCTTGATTCTGGAGCTTCTTCCTGTCCACGAGACCATAAACGGGCAGCTCACCGCGCAACACATTCTGCACGTCGGCGGAAGACAGGTAGCGGACATCCGACAGGCTCAGGACGACCACCTGATCGCCACTGCTCAACGGAAAATCGGATTGAGCCTGCGTGGCCCCCCCGCCGAGCGCACCAGCCGCATCGACGGCCACATAGCGCTGGGCACCACTCACCTTGTCCGTCGTGATAACCACAACGAACGGCAGATAGGAAGCGCCCTGCAGGACACCGGGGTCACGAATAAGGGCAAATACGGAAGGGTAGCGCGCAAGCGGCCGCTCGCCTGGAACCGCTACATTGCCAACAAGCGACACTGTTCCGATATCACCGCCGCCGCGCCGCGCAACCTTCAGAATGTCACCCCGGGCAAGCGACAGCTTGGCGCCGGAGCCAAGGTCCGTTACCTCCCGCTGACCCGTTGATGTCACCCGCAGACGGGAAAGAACATTTCCCTCGGCGCTAATTCCACCGCCCGCCCAAGCCATGGCGGCAGCGGCATCAAGTTTGTCTGCATTAAGTTCATAGATCCCAGGACGCATCACATCGCCCGAAATGGCAACAGTCGGACCAAGGACCGGCACAACCAGACGGTCGCCATCTCGCAAACTTATATCGGAGGCCTTGGCCGTTCCGAGGAGTACAGGATAGAGATCGAGGACGGTTTCACGCCCTTCGCGAACAAGCACAACCCGCCTCAGCGAGCCACTCTTCTTAATACCGCCTGCCGCGACCAGCGCGTCGATGACCGACGACACTCCCGTCACTGTTTTCAGCCCTGGGCGGCTGACTTCTCCTGCCACCAGCACCGAAAGCTGCCGGATCGCGCCAAGCGAGACATAGACCTGAGACTGTAAAAAGCCTTCCTGGACCTGTCGCTCCAGCTCGGTCCGGAACTCACCAAACGTTTTTCCGGCAGCCGCAATAGGGGGAAGCGACGGCACAGTAACCTGTCCGGACACATCCACCAATGTTCGCTGCGTTGTGTTACGCTGACCGCGGATGGAGACGATGATTTCATCCCCCACGCCAAGTCGATAGTCGTCACTGACGGCGCCCATAGGTGCGCCACGTGCTAGCTGATTTATATTATTAACGGCGTCATAACCAATCAAACGCAGCTTTTGCCCTGCGCGCCGCGAGTAATCCACCTCAACCTGGCTTGGCTCAACTGCGGGCGGCGGCACCACGTCGCCGGATAGAGTACTGAGGGCACCAGCTCTCGAAGCAGAACCTGCCGCGCTACCAGTTTCGTCGCCCCCCTGGGTGCCCCTCATTTGCTGCAGCCCCTGCAACAAATCTTGCGAAGAAACGCCGAGTGAATCATCTCCAAAATTAAAGGATTGCCCTTGAGCCAGGCCGGGCAGAGCATTGAAAAAAATCAATAAGGCGCCGACTACGGGCAAAAAACGAGTAGACACAGCCCCCCCAAGGAAACACCTTCAAAATTCAGTTCCGAACTATCGCTGAGTCACAGGATGGCCGCAACCTTTTCCAGACGCTCACTACTTTCGGCTTCCACAGCGGCCCTATTGAGCGGATGTGGCCAGAGCAATTTTGCCCAAGTTGGCAGCACAATTAACCTCGCCTGGGGGAGTTCCACCCCCGTTTACAACCCGACCCAGGCCCGACAACTACCTTATGCGACGCTTGACGCAAAAATAGGGCGCGCAGCTCCGGCGTTGCTGGTCCTGGGTGAGGTAGAAGACAATGATTATCTTCATTGGTTTTCCCATGACCGCACTCAACTCATCACCACTAATCTGAGGATCGTCAAAACGGCAGGGCTGCCTCAAAACCTCGGCCAAACCAATTGGATCGCGCCCGAGGCGAGGCACGGTATGACATTTGAAGATGGCCAGCGCACATTGCGAATGATCGACCTTCCGGAATCAAACCGGTACGGCGTTTTAATAGAGTCCGAAGTACATAAAGACAGCAAAGAGGAAATAGATATTTACGGACAGAAAATATTGACAACGATTTATATTGAGATAAGCAAATCAAAATCACTTGATTGGTCATCGGAAAGCAAATACTGGCAAGATGAAGCAGGAACCGTCTGGCAAAGCACTCAAACCCCAATACCCTACGTGCCGGAATTCACCTTAAAGATACTGAAGCCTTATAGTGGGTAAAATAAAAAGCTGCCCGAAATACAGGCAGCTTTTTATCGTAGAGCTTCCAAAATAACAGAAGATTCTTTTAGTGCGAAGTACCGGTCGAAGTGGTCGAACCAGAGTTATTGTCATTGGAAGCAACGGCAACAGCAACACCGACTGCCGCCGCAGCGGCCACACCGACAGCCAGAGTACCGGCCGTAATGCCACCGACAGCCGCCGTAGACGCGGCACCGGCACCGGCTGCAGCTGCACCGCCAGTGGCAGTACCGGTCGTTCCTGCACCACCAGCACCGCTGGCAGCCTGAGCCATGGCCGCCATCGGCGCCAAGACGAGAGCCACAGCAGAAACCGCTACGGCGGTAAACTTCTTAACGCTCATGATGTTCTCCCCAATCTCCAAGCGCGATCCCAACACGACTTGGGACACTTATCGCAACAGGTAAAATCCAATGCAACCTGAATTTACCGATTGCCTTGCTCAAGGCTGATCTCCCTTGGCAACAACGACCAACCCCTTCATAAGTTGCAAACAAAGGCCACTTTCAGTAATTTAGTTTCGCAGTGACGCTAAAGTCTGCGCGCGCGCCAAACAGGCGAAGCACCGATGGAAGTGATTCTCACTACTAGAGTCGGCAATCTCACAGAATTTCTGCAATCTAGTGGCTATAGACACCTCAGGCGTGTTTCCCGACGCGTCGAGACAAGAGAAAATCTTGGCAAAACTGCACCGCAGAAATTGGCTTTTTTCCTGCTAATGACGCTGCGAAGACATCCCGTGCTTTTTTTGGGTTACCCGATGTCGCAAATACACCCAACACGTGCCGAATTTCCGTTCGCATTACTGCATTAAGATGTATGCCGCGCTGCACAATCGACTGCTCAAGCGCCCGTTCCGCCTCGCTCATGCCACTTGCGGCGAATCCCGGAAGGGCACAGCCGTCCTCAATGCCCAACACGCCTTTATGGCGGCTGTTCCAGGGGCTGTAGTGGCGGCCGGCGCTGGAGTACCAGAGCATGGTGACGGGGAGTTGGCGGGCATCGCGCAGGGTGATGAGCATGTCCTGCTCTTCCTCGCGCAATGCCGCCGTCCAGCCGATCTGGTTGGCGGGATCTTCCACCAGCAGCACAAAATCCTCATGACCGGCCGCCGCCGGATACTGCGTGAGATCGAAGCTGGTGCCCGGCTCGTGGCCGGGCAGGCGGGTGAGGTCGTGGGTCAGCACGCCGCGCCCGAAAAGGGAGCGGCCGCGGGCGGGATCGGTTTCCTGCGGGGCCGGCGGGGTCACGGCAAAACGTTTGGGGGAAAAGGCCAACTGACCGCTGCCGCTGAACTGCGTCATCACATGATGGGCAACCGGGATCATTCCGCTGCCGCCCTCAAAGATATGGCGCTGATAGACGAAGGGGTGACCGTCCCGCAGCGTCAATTCCTTGATAAGGCGCCCCCCCTGCACCGGTTTTTCCAGCGCCAGCGTCAGCGTGTGGCCGCCCTTGCCATCCTGCGTCTCGTCCACAACCTGCCAGCGGCTGTTGCCGGGCCAGCCATGGGGCGGCAACGCCTCGCCGCTCACCGGGTCGGTGCCATCGCCATGGATACCGAACGGCGCACAGAAAAAATCGCCGGCAAGGCGGCGCACATTGGGGGCGATGTTCTCATCGGCCTGGATGGCCGGATCGTCCCGCCAGGGCGCCCTGTGCAGCGGCTCGAGAATGCGGTGCCCGTCGGGGCCGTTGCTCTCCACCCGCAGCGCCGCCAGATGGCCGACGGTGAGGTCAACCTCCAGCTCGATGCCTCCGGCCGCCAGACGGTAGTTTTCTGCCACGACACCCCTCCCCGATTTCACGAAACCGCCCTCTCCTTATAAGGGATGGCGCCGGAAAGAGAATGAGGGTGCGCAAACGGGCCCTGCCGGCCAGGACTGCCGCTGCTTTCCGCAAATGCAGACTATCATATGCGCAATGGGCGCTTTGGCTTGACGCTCGCCGCAGGTCAACGGACAGTCTATCGCCCGATGGTCAGCGCGACTAACAGCCGCGCTTCAGGCCACGGCCAAAAATCCGCCAGGCGAGGGGAGAGACCAGCCCGGCATGAACAGGATATGAGCAAAGGGGATCCTTGCAGATGACGCACACACCCGTGTTCCGCCTGACGGCCATCGCCGCCACGCTGATGGCAACGAGCATGCTGATTGCCCTGCCGCAGGCCGCCTCCGCCCAGGATGCGGTGCCGCAGAACGACCTGCTGAACGCCACGCTCTGGATGCAGAAATCCGTCGAGTACAAGGCCAATACGCTGGCGATCTACGCGCTCGCGAAAATGCAGCTCGACGCCGCGCTGGCCGACAAGAACTGGACGGCTATTCCCGATGAGCAGGGCGCCGACTATTCCGGCAAACCGGCTGCCATCATCCTCGATGCCGACGAGACCGTGCTCGACAACTCCGTCTATGAAGCCTCGCTCATCCAGCGCGGCACCAGCTTCAGCGGCAAGGAATGGACGGCCTATGTGAAGGACGAGGTCACCAAGGCCATTCCGGGTGCGGTCGAGTTCACCCAGTACGCCGCCTCGCGCGGGGTCAAGGTGTTCTACGTGACCAACCGCACCAAGGAAGAAGACCCGGCCACGCTTGAGAACATGACCAAGCTCGGTTTCCCGATGGGAGGTGATGTGGATACGCTGCTGACCAAGGGCGAGAAGGAAGACTGGAAATCCGCCAAGGGCACCCGCCGCGCCTATGTGGCCAAGGACTACCGGGTGCTGATGCTGCTCGGCGACAATCTCGGCGACTTCGTTGACGATTATAACGGCGATGCCGCCGCCCGCATGGCCGTTTACGAAAAGAACATGTCCCACTGGACCAAGGACTGGATGATGCTGCCGAACCCGAGCTACGGCTCGTGGGAATCGACCATGTTCGGCAACAACTACAAGCTGCCCGCCGACGAGCAGCGCAAGATGAAGATCGACCAGCTGGAAGGCTGGAAGCCGGCCCAGTAAGGACCGCGACCTTCTGCCCAAAACGGAAAACGCCGCCCCTTCGGGCGGCGTTTTTCATGGCAGGGCGCGGAGAGACCCCCGGGACCTAGTCCGGCACACGGTCATTGAGGACGAGCACCGCCTCCGGCTCGTGCGCATCGCCGGCCAGCTGGCGCAGCATGATGCCGGCGAGCGTGCGGCCTGCATATTCCAGATCCTCGAAATAGCGCAGCATCGGGGCATTCACGAGATCGAGCAGCGGGGTCGTCTTCTTGCTGGCAAGGTCGATATCCTCGCCGATCCGCAGGCCCGCCTGCTGCAAACCCAGCATCAGCCCCATCGCCTGCCCTTCCGAACCGCAGATGATGCCGTCCGGCCGCTCCGGCAGGGTGGCGATGCGGCGGGCATAGTCGCGCATCAGCGGCGGGGCGGAAAACAGCGTCAGGTCATCGAGCGGCATCGGCTCCAGACCGGCCGGGCCGAGCGCCCGCATGTACCCGGCAAGCTGGTGGCCGCTATAGCTGTAGCGCCGCGGCGGCAGCAGGATGGCGATTCGCTTGCGCCCGCGCCGCAGCATCTCCTGCGTCGCCCGGAAGGCAAAATCGTCATTGTCATAGTCGAAGAACGGGTGCCCGCCCGCCTCCGTCTGGCCGAACGAGACGAAGGGAAAGCCATGCTGCTGCAACAGCGCCACGCGGCGGTCATGCGGCTCGGTATGCGTAATTATGATGCCGTCGCTGGCGGCATTCTCCAGCACATAGCGCACCGGCGCCACCTCATCCTCCGCCATGTCCTGCGGGATGACGAGCATGTGGTACCCGGTGCCGCTCAGCTCGCTGGAAATGCCCATGATCAGCCGGCGCGCATAGTCGCTCATGTCATCCGCCTGGTTGAGGATGAAAGAGATGACATGCGTCTTGCCGGTGCGCAGGCGCACCCCCGCCCGGTTGGGGCGATAACCGATCTCCGCCGCCACGCGCTGCACACGGGCGATCGTTTCCCCCTTGAGTTCGGGCCCGTTCTTGAGGGCCCGCGACACCGTGGTCACCCCAAGGCCGGTAAGCTCGGCAATCGTCTTGAGTGTTGGTGCAGCCTTGCGGCCCGCACCTGGCTGGTCGGACATCTGGGTTTCCGGTTCTTCCTCCCGCACCGGGGGCGATGTCCTTGCCCTGTCTGGCAAAAACCCGCCGCCGGTTCGCGGCCATGATTACTGGCCGGTCTTATTCTGCCGCAGGGGTTTTGCCCAGCGCCGAAGCGGCTTGGCAGGGCCGCACCTCCTGCATGGGCCGGAGTGTTCCCCAAGCGGGCCCGGTTGACAATGCGAAATCTGCAACGTTACAGTCTGGCCCAAGCGGCAGGACAGACCTTCGGGCGAACCACTGCCGCGGTTACGGAACCTGGGAGGAAATAATGGCATTCCGGATTGCCAAGACACTTGGCGGTGCTGCCGCTATTGCGCTTATGGCCAGCTCTGCCTTCGCTGCGGAAAAGATCGAGGTCCTGCACTGGTGGACCTCCGGCGGCGAGGCCAAGGCCCTCAACGTGCTGAAGCAGATGCTCGAAAAGCAGGGCATCACCTGGGAAGACATGCCGGTCGCCGGCGGCGGCGGCGAACAGGCCATGACCGTGCTGCGCGCACGCGTGACCGCCGGCAACCCGCCGACCGCCGTGCAGCTGCTTGGCTTCGACATCACCGACTGGGCCAAGCAGGGTCAGCTGACCAGCCTCGACGAAGTCGCCAACAAGGAAGGCTGGGGCAAGGTTATCCCCGCCGCCCTGCAAAATTTCTCCAAATATGACGGCCACTGGATTGCCGCCCCGGTCAATGTGCACTCCACCAACTGGGTGTGGGCGAACAAGGCCGTGTTCGACAAGCTGGGCCTGAAGCAGCCGGAAACCTGGGACGACCTGATCGCCGCGCTCGACAAGATGAAGGCCGCCGGCATCACCCCGATCGCCCAGGGCGGCCAGCCGTGGCAGGAAGCGACCCTGTGGGAAGCCGTGCTGCTCTCCACCGGCGGTCCGGACTTCTACAAGAAGGCCATGATCGACCTCGACAAGGACGCGCTCGGCTCCGACACCATGAAGACGGTGTTCGACCGCGTGGCCAAGCTGCGCACCTATGTCGACGACAACTTCTCCGGCCGTGACTGGAACCTCGCCACCGCCATGGTGATCGAGGGCAAGGCCGGCGTGCAGTTCATGGGCGACTGGGCCAAGGGTGAATTCCTCGGCGCCGGCAAGAAGCCGGGCGATGATTTCATGTGCTTCCGCTTCCCGGGCACCCAGGGCACCGTGACCTTCAACGCCGACCAGTTCGTGATGTTCAAGGGCAAGGGCAGCACCGCCCCGCAGATGACGCTGGCCAGCGATATCGAATCGCCGGAATTCCAGGTCGCCTTCAACACCGTCAAGGGCTCGGTGCCGGCACGCACCGACGTGTCGGGCGAGAAGTTCGACGCCTGCGGCCAGAAGGGCATCAAGGACCTCGCGGAAGCTGCTGCCAGCAACCACCTGCTCGGCTCCATGGCCCATGGCTACGCCCAGCCGGCTTCCATCAAGAACGCGATGTATGACGTCATCACCGCCCATTTCAACGGCGAGTATGACAGCGCCACCGCGGTCAAGGAGCTGGTCAGCGCCGTCGAAGACGCCAAGTAAGAGCTGATCCTTAACTCGTGAGGTGCCTGATCACCCTCCCGGCTGGTCAGGCACCTTTTTTACCTCTGACAAGCGTCCGCTGCGCTCTCATACTGCGGTATGAAATCGCCGCCACGCCCCGGCGCCCATTTCGGAGGCCTGCTGTTGAAAGAACGCCTGCAGTCCCTGCTCCCCCGGCTGGTCCTGGCCCCCAGTTTTGCCGTCATCCTGCTGTTCGTTTATGGCTTCATCGCCTTTACCGGTTACCTCTCCTTTACCGACAGCACGATGTTGCCGAGCTTCAATCTGGTGGGGCTGGCCAATTATGACCGGCTGTTCGGTCAGCGCTCGTGGGACATCGCCCTCGCCAACCTCGCGATCTTCGGCATTCTCTACATCGTCATCTGCACGGTGCTGGGCCTGACGCTCGCCATCATGCTGGACCAGAAGATCCGCATCGAAGGCTTCCTGCGCCCGATCTATCTCTACCCGATGGCGCTCAGCTTCATCGTGACCGGCACGGCGTGGAAATGGTTCCTCGACCCCGGCATCGGCCTTGAGCACACGCTGCATGTCTGGGGCTGGGAGAGTTTTTCCTTCACCTGGATCAAGGACACCAAGATGGCCATCTATACCGTGGTCATCGCCGCGGTGTGGCAATCCTCCGGTTTCGTGATGGCGATGTTCCTGGCCGGCCTGCGCGGGGTGGATAACGAGATCCTCAAGGCCGCCCAGATCGACGGCGCCTCGATGTGGAACACCTATCGCCGCATCATCATCCCCATCCTGCGTCCGGCCTTCATGTCCGCCTTCGTCGTGCTGGCGCACCTTGCCATCAAGGCCTACGACCTCGTCGTCGCCCTGACCAATGGCGGACCGGGCCGGTCCACCGAACTGCCGGCGACCTTCATGTATTCCTACACCTTCACCCGTAACGAGATGGGCGTCGGCGCCTCGTCCGCCGTCATCATGCTGATCATGATCGCCTCGATCATCGTGCCCTATCTCTACGGCGAACTCAGGGAGCGCAAGCAATGAGCTTCCAGAGCCAGAACAACGCCTTCTCAACCAGCCGCCTGCTGCGCGCAGCGCTGTATTCCGTGCTGCTGGTCTTTGCCGTCTATTACCTGCTGCCGCTCTTCGTCATGCTGGTCAATTCGGTGAAGCCGCTGGAGGAAATCCGGCAGGGCAACATGCTGGCGCTGCCGCAGGTTTTCACGCTGGAGCCGTGGACCAAGGCGTGGAGCACCGCGCAGATCGGCGTGCAGCCCACCGGTCTCAAGCCCTATTTCATCAATTCCTTCCTGATGGTGGTGCCGGCCGTCACCATCTCCACCACGCTTGGCGCGCTCAATGGTTATGTGCTGACCAAATGGCGCTTCAAGGGTGACCGGATCATCTTCGGCCTCATGCTGTTTGCCTGCTTCATCCCGTTCCAGATCGTGCTCATTCCCATGGCGCGCATCCTCGGGCTCCTGCATCTGGCGGGCACCACCAGCGGCCTTGTGCTGGTGCATGTGGTCTATGGCCTCGGCTTCACCACGCTCTTCTTCCGCAATTATTATGAAGCGTTCCCGACGGAGCTGATCCGGGCGGCGACGATGGACGGGGCGCGGTTCTTCCGCATCTTTACCCGCATCCTGCTGCCCTCCTCCGGGCCGATCATCGTGGTAACGGTGATCTGGCAGTTCACCAATATCTGGAACGACTTCCTGTTCGGCGCCTCGTTCGCAGACTTCTCCAGCCTGCCCATGACCGTGGCGCTCAACAATCTGGTGAGCAGCTCCACCGGCGTGAAGGAATATAATGTGCACTTCGCCGGTGCGATCCTCGCCGCGCTTCCCACTCTCATCGTCTACATCGTGTCGGGCCGCTACTTCGTGCGCGGCCTGATGGCGGGCGCCGTCAAAGGGTAAACCCATGGCTTTTCTCGAAATCGACAAACTGCAAAAGCGTTACGGCAGCGTCGAGGTGCTGAAGAACATCTCGCTCGAGGTGGAGGAAGGCGGCTTTCTGGTGCTTGTCGGCCCGTCCGGCTGCGGCAAGTCCACCCTGCTCAACACCATCGCGGGCCTTGAGGAGATCACCGGCGGCGATCTGCGCATCAACGGCAAGAGCATGAACGGGGTACACCCGTCCGAACGCGACATTGCCATGGTGTTCCAGAGCTATGCGCTCTACCCGAACATGAATGTGCGCGAGAACATCGGTTTCGGCATGGAAATGCGCAAGGTGCCCAGGGCCGAGCGCGACCAGGCCATCGCCGACGTGGCGAAGATGCTGCAGATCGACCATCTGCTCGACCGCCGGCCGGGCCAGCTCTCCGGCGGCCAGCGCCAGCGTGTGGCCATGGGCCGGGCGCTGGTGCGCAAGCCGCAGGTCTTCCTCTTCGACGAGCCGCTTTCCAACCTCGACGCCAAGTTGCGTGTCGAGATGCGCACCGAGATCAAGCGCCTGCACCAGTCGCTGGGACGCACGATGGTTTATGTGACGCACGACCAGATCGAGGCGATGACGCTCGCCACCAAGATCGCCGTACTCAAGGACGGCGTGCTGCAACAGGTGGGCACACCGCAGGAAATCTACCGCGACCCGGTCAACACCTTCGTGGCCGATTTCATGGGCTCGCCGGCGATGAACCTGGTCAGGGCGCGTGTCGGTTTTGCCGGCGACAAGCCGGTGCTGGGCCTCAAGCGCCGGGAAGGCGAGATCGCGCTGGAGCTTGATATTCCGGCCGGCAAGCTTGCCAGCTGGAAGGACAAGGAAATTATCCTCGGCATCCGCCCGGAAAACATCACCGAGTTTACTGACGCCCAGAGCTACGGGCCGAGCGTGCGCTTCTGCGATGTGATGGTGGATGTGGTGGAGCCGGCCGGCGCCGACACCTTCATGGTCACCCATCTGGGTGGCAAGGAAGTCATCGGCCGCCTTGCCGCGGAGGCCAGCGCCCGCAGCGGCGAGATGCTGCGCCTTGCCGTCAACACCGCCGGCGTCGTGCTGTTCGACCCCGACAAGGGCACCCGCCTGCACTAAGACCGTCTTTCGAAACCTCTTCCCGGAACCCCGGAAAATGCAACGCTCCGAAATCAACGAGATCCTCCGCAAGGCGGCCTCCTTCATCAATTCCTTCGGCTACATCATGCCGCCCTTTGCCGACTGGACGCCCGAGACCTGGCGCCAGCGTTATGGCGAGACGGAAGCGATCCGCAAGGCCTCGCTCGGCTGGGACATTACCGACTACGGCCTCGGCAAGTTCGACGAGGTGGGGCTTTTCCTCTTTACCGTGCGCAACGGCAACGAGGCGGATCTCGCCAAGGGCATGGGCATGCTCTACGCCGAGAAGATCATGATCTCGCGCAAGGACCAGCTCTCGCCCATGCACTTCCACAAGGTGAAAGCGGAAGACATCATCAACCGCGGCGGCGGCCAGCTGGTGATCGAGCTATTCCAGTCCACACCCGACGGCGGCACCGATCCGGACAAGGACGTGACCGTCTATTGCGACGGCATTGCCCGCACGGTGAAGGCCGGCGGCAAGATCGCCCTCGGCCCCGGCGAGAGCGTAACGCTGCTGCCGGGCGTCTATCACGCCTTCTGGGGCGAGAAGGCGGACGTGCTGATCGGCGAGGTTTCCACCGTCAACAACGACCTGACGGACAATTATTTCCGCGACAAGGTCGGCCGTTTCCCCTCCATCGAGGAAGACGAGGCGGCCTATCGCCTGCTGGTCGGCGATTACGCAAAACTCGCCTGAGGCCTGAGGCCAAAGAACAAAAAGGGCGCCCGGAGACATCCGGGCGCCCTTTTTGTTGCCTGCCGGCGCCACAGCGGCATAAATGGATCCCATAAAAATTACGACAAAACGGGAGACGCATACATGTTTGGATCCAGATTCCGCCGCCTTGCCGGCGCCGCTGCCCTGATTTCCCTGGCAGCAACCCCCGCCGCCTCGCGCGCGGACGAGTTCATCAATGTCCTGACCGGCGGTACCAGCGGCGTTTATTACCCGCTCGGCGTGGCGCTCGCCAAAGTCTACTCCGACAAGATTCCGGGCGTGCGCACGCAGGTGCAGGCCACCAAGGCCTCGGTCGAGAACCTCAACCTCTTGCAGCAGGGCCGCGGCGAGATCGCCTTTGCGCTCGGCGACAGCGTTAAGCTGGCTGCCGAAGGCAATGAGGAAGCCGGCTTCAAGCAGAAGCTCGACAAGCTGCGCGGCATTGCCGGCATCTATCCCAACTACATCCAGATCGTTGCCTCCAAGGAAAGCGGCATCAAGTCGCTGGCCGACCTCAAGGGCCACAGCGTTTCCGTCGGCGCGCCGAAATCAGGCACCGAGCTCAATGCCCGTGCCATCCTTGAAGCCGCCGGCATGAGCTACAACGACTTCTCCCGCACGGAATATCTGCCGTTTGCGGAATCGGTCGAGCTGATCAAGAACCGCCAGCTGGATGCCACGCTGCAGTCCGCCG
Source organism: Radicibacter daui (assembly GCA_030657355.1). GTDB lineage: Bacteria > Pseudomonadota > Alphaproteobacteria > Radicibacterales > Radicibacteraceae > Radicibacter > Radicibacter daui. The sequence goes on along the minus strand of CP131056.1, from coordinate 738,123 downwards.
GCCTCGGCGTTGCCTCCATCCGTGACCTTGCCACCTCGCTGCCGACCACCGTCGTGGCGGTGCCGGAAGATGTGGCCGGCAAGATCGGCGCGCCCTATGTCGCTGCCACCATTCCCGGCGGCACCTATGACGGGCAGGACGGCGATGTGAGCACTGTTGCCGTCGTCAACTTCCTCATCACCCGGGCGGATGTCAGCGACGACATGGCCTACCAGATGACCAAGCAGCTGTTCGAAAATCTTGACCAGCTGGTGGCTGCCCACAAGGCTGCCGCGGCCATCGACATCAAGAAGGCACTTTCCGGCATGCCGGTGCCGCTGCATCCGGGCGCCGAGCGTTACTACAAGGAAAAGGGGCTGCTCTGAGCCTTGAGCTGACAACCGGCCGGGCCTCCCCTTCCGGGAAGCCCGGCCGGTTTTCCTTTCCTGCCGCCTTCGAGCCGAGGTCCCGCCCCCGATGACCGACACAATCGCCCCGGTAGCCGCCCCTGAAGAGGAAGTTCCGGGCCATCACCTGCCGCAGAGTTTCGGCCTCAGCCTTGAAGGCCGGCTGCTGTTCTGGATTGCTGTTCTTTTCTCCGTCTTCCAGCTCTTCACCGCCGCCTACGCCATCCTGCCGAGCCAGGTGGTGCGCTCGATCCATGTCGGTTTCGTTCTGCTGCTGGGGATGCCGCTGGCCTTCTCGCTGACGGCGAAGAACCCGGTCATGAAAGGGCTCGGCTGGGCACTGGGCATCGCCGGCATGGGTGTCGGCGCCTATCAATGGATATTCTATAAAGATCTCATCTTCCGCTCCGGTGATCTGATCCCGATGGATCTGGCCATCGGCGCCGTATCGCTGGCGCTGCTGTTCATCGCCGCCTGGCGCATCATGGGCGCGGCGCTGCCGGTGATCTCCGGCGTCTTCCTGGCCTACTGCTTCCTCGGCCAGTATCTGCCGGCGCCGCTTGACCATCGCGGTTACGCCTTCGAGCAGGTGATCGACCACATGGCGTTCGGCACCGAGGGCATCTACGGCATCCCGACACTGGTTTCCTCCACCTACATCTTCCTTTTCATCCTCTTCGGCAGCTTCCTGGAACGCGCCGGGATGATCCAGCTTTTCACCGACATCTCGCTCGGCCTCGTCGGCCATGCGCGCGGCGGACCGGCCAAGGTGGCGGTCATCTCCTCTGCCCTGATGGCGACCATCTCGGGCTCGGGTGTCGCCAATGTGGTGACGACCGGCCAGTTCACCATCCCGCTGATGAAGCGCTTCGGGTATCGCGCCGCCTTTGCCGGCGGCGTGGAGGCGACGGCCAGCATGGGCGGGCAGATCATGCCGCCGGTGATGGGCGCCGTTGCCTTCATCATGGCGGAGACGCTCGGTGTGCCTTATGCCGATATCGTCAAGGCCGCGCTGATCCCGGCGCTGCTCTATTTCGTCTCCGCCTTCTGGATGGTGCATCTGGAGGCCGGCAAGCGCTCGCTGCTCGGGTTGCCGAAGGAAGAGCTGCCCTCGGCTGGTCGTGCGCTGCGCAAGAGCTGGTACCTGCTGGCGCCGCTCGCCGTGCTGATCTACCTGCTCTTTACCGGTTACACGCCGCTTTTTGCCGGCACCATCGGCCTTGCGCTCACCGCCGTGCTGATCCTGGGCGGCTCCATCCTGCTAGGCGTGCCCTCCCTGCTGCTGCGCGCCCTGTTCTGGATCGCCATCGGCGTCATCGCGGCCAGCTTCGTGCGCTATGGCGTCGGGATCGTCCTGCTGCTGGTGGCGGCGCTGATCCTCGTCAACGCCCTGCGCCGGGGCGGCCGGCAGACCCTTGCCGACTGCCGTGACAGCCTGGCTGACGGCTCCAAGACCGCGCTGCCGATCGCGCTTGCCTGCGCCATCGTCGGCATCATCATCGGCACCATGACGCTGACCGGCGCGGCCACCACCTTCGGCCAGTTCATCGTCGGCATCGGGCAGCACAATCTGCTCGCCTCGCTGCTGCTCACAATGGTGACCTGCCTTGTGCTGGGCATGGGCATCCCCACCATTCCCAACTACATCATCACCTCGTCCCTTGCCGGGCCGGCACTGTTGCAGCTGGGTGTGCCGCTCATCGTCAGCCACATGTTCGTGTTCTATTTCGGCATTCTGGCGGACCTGACGCCGCCGGTGGCGCTTGCCGCCTTCGCGGCGGCACCGATTGCCAAGGAAAGCGGGCTCAAGATCGGCATGGAAGCCCTGAGGGTCGCCTTTGCCGGTTTCGTCATCCCCTTCATGGCCGTCTATACCCCGGCCCTGATGCTGCAGGATGGCGGGCCGCTGGCCGCCGAGATGGGTTACACCGTGGCTGTCGGCTATATCGTCTTCAAGGCGCTGATCGCCATCGGGCTCTGGGGCGCGGCCGGTATCGGCTTCCTCATCCGGCCGATGCCGTGGTGGGAGCGGCTTTGCGCGTTCGCCGCTGCGGCGCTGCTGGTAGCAGCCCTGCCGGCGACCGACGAGATCGGCTTCCTGCTTTGCGCCGTGGTGATCGGCCAGCATTGGCTGCGTGCCCGCCGCACTGCCCCCGGCACGGCGTAAGCACCGGCGAACAGGGATGGCAAGTCTCGGCCTCTGCATCGCAAGCGGCGGCAAGGTGCTCTATGCAGCCCTTGCCGCCTTTACCCTTACCTGGACGCATTCGGTCGAGAAGACCGGCTGGCAGGAAGACTGGATTGTCGGCCCGGACGGGCTGAAGGTGGTCTCCGCCCGCATCAAGGGCTCCGGCGCCGGCATGGATCCGCCGGCCGATGCAGTCTTTGACGGCGAATGGTGGCACTATACACCCCATGTGCCGCCGCAGCCGCGTGTGGTGCTGGGCCGCTCCGGCGAAGCGGGCGCCTGGCATCTGTGCGCCCCCGGCCATGGCGGCCCGACCGGGCGTGGCACGGGAGTGGACAGCGAATGTGTGCCCCTGCCGGAGGGCCAGGATGATGGCGGACAGAACCCGCTGGTGATGACCCCCTGCACTGAAGCCCCGGCCGGCGCCGCTATTCTTGATCCGGCGCATGGCAGCCCCGGCTGACTGACAAACATACTGCTCGCACCCCGGCCTCGACGCCGACGACGCAGAACCCGATGACCCTGACGATCCCGAAAGAGCCCGACATGGCCACTTCGCTCAAAACCAAGGACCAGCCCTCCCCCGCCGCCTTTGACTGGGCCGATGCCCTGCTGCTGGACGGGCAGTTGACGGAGGAAGAGCGGCTGATCCGCGATGCGGCCCGCGCCTACGCTCAGGAAAAGCTGCAGCCGCGAGTGCTGACTGCCTATCGTGAAGAGCGCTTTGACCGCGAGATCATGAACGAGCTGGGCGAACTGGGCCTGCTGGGCCCCACCCTGCCGGAGGCCTATGGCGGCGCGGAGGCGAGTTATGTCGCTTACGGGCTGGTGGCCCGTGAGGTAGAGCGGGTGGATAGCGGCTATCGCTCCGCCATGAGCGTGCAAAGCTCGCTCGTCATGTATCCCATCTATGCTTACGGCAGCGAAGAACAGCGCCTCAAATACCTGCCGAAGCTCGCGACCGGCGAATGGGTGGGCTGCTTTGGCCTGACCGAACCCGATGCCGGCTCCGACCCGGCCGGCATGCGCACGCGGGCGGAGAAGATTGACGGCGGCTACAGGCTCACCGGCAACAAGATGTGGATCTCCAACTCCCCGATTGCCGATGTGTTTGTCGTCTGGGCCAAGTCCGCTGCCCATGACGGCGCGATCCGCGGTTTCGTGCTGGAAAAGGGCATGAAGGGCCTCACCGCCCCCAAGATTGAAGGCAAACTTTCCCTGCGCGCCTCCATTACCGGCGAGATCGTGATGGATGGCGTGGAAGTGGGCGAGGAGGCGCTGCTGCCCAACGTCTCCGGCCTCAAGGGTCCGTTCGGCTGCCTCAACCGCGCGCGCTATGGCATTGCCTGGGGCGTGATGGGCGCGGCGGAGTTCTGCTGGCACGGCGCGCTCAAATACACGCTTGATCGCAAGCAGTTCGGCCGGCCGCTGGCCGCCAACCAGCTGATCCAGAAGAAGCTGGCCGACATGCAGACGGAAATTACCCTCGGCCTGCAGGCGGCGCTTCGGGTGGGGCGCCTTTTCGACGAAGGCAAGGTGGCGCCGGAGATGATCTCGCTCATCAAGCGCAACAATTGCGGCAAGGCGCTGGATGTTGCCCGGCAGGCGCGCGACATGCACGGCGGCAATGGCATTGCCGACGAATTTCACGTCATGCGCCACATGGTCAATCTGGAGACGGTCAACACCTATGAGGGCACGCATGATGTGCACGCCCTGATCCTGGGCCGGGCACAGACCGGCATTCAGGCGTTCTTTTGAGGACTGGCTGCCATGAGGGCCGGGTACTTGCCAGCACCCTAACCCTCATGGCACATCATGCAGCACCATGACGACCACGACGACCCTGTGCTGCTTTAGCTGGTGGCGCTCCTTTTAAGGAGCGGCACGTCGTCCTGTTCAAACATCGACCGTTGCCGCCGTGATACCGGCAGGCAGCGGCTATTGATCCCAGAAGCATCCTTCGTCCGGCACGGCGGCCTTTCCCTGAAAGGAACCCAAACCATGCCCGACAGCCTTCTGCCCCCCGCAGCAACCGTCAAACCTGTGATCCTGACCGGCGACCGCCCGACGGGACCGCTGCATATCGGCCATTATGCCGGATCGCTAAGAAACCGCGTGGCGCTGCAAAAGACCCATCGCCAGTTTCTGCTGGTGGCGGACACCCAGGCGCTGACCGACAATGCCCGCGACCCGGACAAGGTGCGCCGCAATGTGCTGGAAGTGGCGCTCGACTATCTCGCCGTTGGTATCGACCCGGTCGAAACGACCATCTGCCTGCAATCCGGCCTGCCCGCGCTTGCCGAACTGACGCTGCTTTATCTTAACTACGTCACCGTCGCCCGGCTGGAGCGCAACCCGACCATCAAGGACGAGATCGCCCAGCGCGGTTTCGGGCGCGATATTCCGGCCGGCTTTCTCTGTTATCCCGTGGCGCAGGCCGCCGACATCACCGGCTTTGACGCTACGCTGGTGCCGGTAGGGGAGGATCAGGCCCCACTTATCGAGCAGACCAACGAGGTGGTGCGCCGCATCAACCATCAGGCCGGGCGGGAACTGCTTTTGGAAGCAACCGCGCTGATCCCCGAGGCGGGCCGCCTGCCGGGCGTGGATGGCAAGGCGAAGATGAGCAAGTCGCAGGGTAACGCCATCCACCTCGGCGCCAGCCCGGAAGAGATCAGCGAGGCGGTAAAGCGCATGTACACCGACCCGCAACATTTGAAGGTGAGTGACCCGGGCCGGGTGGAGGGCAATGTGGTCTTCACCTATCTGGATGCCTTCGACCCGGACAAGGCCGCGGTCGCCGCGCTCAAGGAGCAGTACCGGCAGGGCGGCCTTGGCGACGTGTCGCTCAAACACCGTATCGACGGTATTTTGCAGGAACTGATCGGCCCCATCCGCGAACGGCGGCGGCAGCTGGCCGGGGATCCGGCCTATGTGCTGGGCCTGCTCAAGGCCGGCACGGAGGCTGCGCGCGAGCGCACGCAGGGAGTGCTGGACCGGGTTCGGTCAGGGCTCGGGCTCTTTACGCTTGCGTGAAGATCAGTCCACCAGCAGCGGCTCGGTGGGCATGTTGTAGCGGGTGACAAGCTGCACGCTGGAGGTGAGACCCGGCCGGGCCGCCGATGGTAACAGACGGGCCTCGATCATGATCTGGCGGCAGGCGGCATGCATGTCCTGCCGCAGATCATGGTGAAGCACGATATCGATGTGCCCCTCGCGCAGCAGGCGCAGATTGTCGCCGTCCAGATCATGGGCGAGGAAAAAGCGGCACGTCTTGCGCAGGCGGGCAAAAGCCTCCAGCACCGCCCGGTTGCCGCCGCCGATGGAATAGACGGCGCAGATGCCCGGCTCCTCCCGCAGGGCGCGGATGACAAGATCGCCGGTGGCACCATCGATGCCGAAGCCTTCGCTGATCTCGACCAGCCCCAGATGCGGATAATGCTCCCGGATCGCACGGCGGAAGGCGATCTCCCGCTCCTCCTCCCCACGAAACCGGCTGCTGCTGAGCGTCACCAGAATTTGCGCCGGCTCAGGCCCCAGCCAGTGGCCGGCGAGATAGGCCGCGGTTTCGCCTGCGGCGCGGTTATCCATGCCGACATAGGCGGTGCGGCCGGAAAAGGGCAGGTCGGTTACCAGCGTGATGACGGGGATGCCGGCGGCGATCAGCCCGGTTACGGCGGCGGCCACCTCCGGCACATCCGGCGCCTTGAGCAGTACGCCGTCACTGCCGCGCCGGGTGATACGCTCCAGCAGGGCCGCCATGGCCGCTGGCCCCATCTGCTCGGCAAGATGATAGCGCGCGCGGAAGACGGCCGGCGCAAGGGAGGGCATTTCGGCCTCCAGCGCCGCGCGCACCATGCCGGAAAACCGGGCCGGCGCTTCCATCACCAGATCGAGCGTGAGCTTGCGACCGGCAAGGCCGATCTGCGTGCTCTGCCGCTCCAGCTCGGCAATCGCCTGCTCCACCCGCCGGCGCGTGTGCTGGCGCACCCCGTCGCGGCCGTTCAGCACCCGGTCCACCGTCGCCACGCTGAGGCCGGCCTGAAAGGCGATATCCTTGATAAGGAAGGGATGAGACAGGGAAACCTCCGGCAGCCGCGGCTCTATCCAATTGATGGATTTTTGAGGGGTTTGTGAGCGCACGGCCCCCTCACCGCTTTTTATACTCCCCTCCATAACGCCCCCGCAAATCGCACGGACAAACAAACCGGCGGGGCCATTCTGGAGGACACCCCCATGCCGCTGGACCGCACCCCCGAGGCGCGAAATGCCGCCACGCACTGGATGAAACCCGCCGACTGCCGGATCGAGGAGTTCATCGCGCTTATCGACCGCCGCACCGACCCGGCGGACTACCCGCTTGCCAGTGCCATCGAGCGCAATGTGCCGGTTTATGACGGCGATGCCGCGCGCCGCGCCGCCGGCGATCCTGTTGCCCGGCAGGCGCTGATGGATGAATGGGTGAGTGCGATGCTGGAGGGGCCCGGCATCATCGTGCTGAAGCGGGCCTTTGACGATGTGGCGCCGGTTGACCGCACAAGCGAGCTTTTCCGCACCATCATAACCGAGCAGCACGCCGCAGGCGGTGCCCATGGTGACCATTTTGCCAAACCCGGCGCCAATGACCGCATCTGGAATGCGCTGGAGAAACATGGAAGCCGCGACCCGGAGAGCTTTGCCGCCTATTACGGCAACCCGCTCATTGCGCTGGTAAGCGAAGCCTGGCTCGGCCCCTGTTACCAGATCACGGCGCAGGCCAATGTGGTGAACCCCGGCGGGGCCGCGCAGTCCGCCCACCGCGACTATCACCTGGGTTTTCAGGAGGCCGAGGTGGTGGCGCGGTATCCCGCCCATGTGCACCGGCTGAGCCCGGTGCTGACGCTGCAGGGCGCCGTTGCCCACTGTGACATGCCGATAGAGAGCGGGCCGACGCTTTACCTGCCGTTTTCGCAAGCCTATCTGCCCGGTTACCTCGCCTGGCGCTTGCCGGAGTTCCGGGACTATTTCGACCGGCACCATGTCCAGCTGCCGCTTGAAAAAGGCGATGCGGTTTTCTTCAACCCCGCGCTTTTCCACGCCGCCGGCCATAACCGCACCAGTACCATCTACCGGATGGCGAACCTGCTTCAGGTTTCCTCCGCCTATGGGCGGGCGATGGAAAGCGTGGACCGCATGCGGCTTTCGGCAAAGGTCTACCCAGCGATCCTCGACGGCCTGCGCACGGGCACGCTGAGCCCGGCTGAAGCCGACAATGCGATAGCGGCGGCGGCGGAAGGGTATTCCTTCCCCACCAATCTCGACAGCGACCCGCCCGTTGGCGGCCTTGCCCCGCAGACCCAGCAGGCGCTCATGCGGCAGGCACTGGCGGAAGGCTGGACGGCGGCACGGTTTGAAGAGGCACTCGCCGCACAGGCCGCACGCCGTCTGGCGTGAGGCAGTCCCCCGCTGCCGCCGGCGGGTGTAATATCTCCCCTCCAGCATCACCCCCGAAAAGAGGGGTGCAACTGCCCGGGCATCCCTCTGCCCGGGCAGCAGCCATAATCAGAACCGGGAAGGAAACAGCCGATGAACCAGCCAGCCCAGCTTTTCAACCGGCAACTGGCCGGCAAGATCGCCGTCATCACCGGCAGCACCCAGGGCCTCGGCGAGGCGATTGCCCGCCTTTTTGCCGAGCGCGGCGCCGATGGCCTGATCATCTGCGGGCGCAGCCGCGCCAAGGGCGAGGCCCTTGCCAGCGAGCTTTCCAGAGAAAGCGGCACCCCCACCCGCTATGTCGAGGCCGACCTTGCCCGGGTGGAAGATTGCCGCGCCATCATCCGGGCGGCGGATGAGAGTTTCGGTCGGGTCGATGCGCTGGTGAACGCCGCCGGCATGACCGACCGGGGCACCATCCTCGACACCTCGCCCGAACTCTTCGACCGCATCTTTGCCGTCAATGTCCGCGCACCGTTTTTCCTGATGCAGGACACGCTGAAGATCATGCGGCGCGAGGGTACGGAAGGCACCATCGTCAATATCGGCTCGATGTCGGCGATGGCGGGCCAGCCCTTCATCGCCGCCTATTGCAGCTCAAAGGGAGCGCTGGCGACGCTGACCCGCAACACCGCCTATGCCGTGCTGCGCAACCGCATCCGCATCAACGCGCTCAATATCGGCTGGATGGCGAGCGAGGGGGAGGACCGCATACAGCGCGAGTTCCACGGCGCGGACGAGCATTGGCTGGAGCGGGCAAGCGCAGCCATGCCCTTTGGCCGGCTGGTGGATCCGGAGGAGGTGGCGCGGGCGGCGGCCTATCTCTCCTGCGAGGAATCCGGCCTCATGACCGGATCGGTCATCAATTTCGACCAGGGCATCTGGGGCGCCTATGACGCCTCCCCCGCCCCGGCCGAAGCGCTTTGACCAGAGGGGCGGCGAAAGCCGCCCCGTCCGCCGATCAGCGCACGAAAAGATCGAGCGGCTTGCGGGAGAGAACCTCGCAGCCATCTGCCGTTACCAGCACGCTCTGGCCCGGCGCCATGGCGAGGCCATGCACATCGTCATAGAGGATCATGTGCAGGAAGAAGACCATGCCCGGCTGCATGATGACCGGGTTGCCGGTGTAGAACATCGGCCAGTCCATCCAGTTGGGGGCGAAGGTGGTGCCCATGCCGTAACCGCAGGCATTGAGGCGGCCTTCGCGGAAGCCGCGTTTGTCGAGCACGCCGGCATAGGCATCGAAGACCTGGCCCATGGGATTGCCGGGCTTCACCGCCTCCACGCAGGCTTCCATGGCAGCAACGGTCGCCTCATGCATCTCGCGCTGGCGGTCCGGCACCCGGCCGACCAGCAGCGTGCGCATCATGGCGGCATGATAGTGGTGATAGACGCCCGCCCATTCCAGCGTCAGCTGGTCATCCTCACTGAGGTGGCGCCGGGCGGACTGGTAGCGGCACAGCAGCGCCTGCGGGCCGGAGCCGATGATGAACTCGTTGGCCGGATCATCGCCGCCGCCCTTGTAGATGGCACCATGCATGGCGGCGAGGATGTCGCCCTCGAAGGTGCCGGCATGGGTGAGCTTTTCCGCCGCCGTCAGCGCATCGTCCGCCAGCTTGGCAGCGCGGCGCACATAAACCAGCTCGGCAGAAGACTTGATGATGCGCAGGCGGGAGATGAGATCGGAGGCGTCGGTGAGCGTACACCAGCCCTCAAGCGCGGCAGAAAGGCGCTGGCCGTTGCGGGCGGTCAGGCCATAAGCCTCCCACTCCACGCCGATCTTCTTGCCGGCGACATCAAAATCAACGAGCGCATCCTTGAGCTCCAGCGCCGGGTTCGCGCCATCGCGATCCACCCAGATACGGATATCCTGAATGACGGAGGTTTGCTGCGCCTGCCGCAGGTCGGGCGCGCGCGTCAGCAGCATCATGTGCCCGTCGACACCCAGATAAAGACACTGGAAGAACACGTAACCGAAGGTGTCGTAGCCCGTCAGGTAATACATGCTCTCCTGGCGGAACATCAGCATCCCGTCGAGGCCCGCCGCCTCCATCGCGGCAATGGCCTTTGCGCGGCGGGCAGCATATTCCTCGGTAGCAAAATGCAGGGGCATGGACGGGGTTCCTGTTCTTGTTTGCCGGAAGAGGATCCGGTGCCTTCCGGCTTGCCCTACGGCGCCAGATTATCAGGCAAAATTAGATGCTTATGCCTAATTTTGAATTAAGGCATTATGCCTTCCGCTCACCCGGAACAACCGCTCAAGGCAAGAAACAGCCTGATAAGAAAGCGCGCCGGGCCAGCCAAGGCAAGCGGCGAAAATCAGGCAGCAACGGAGAGGATAATGACGGCGACGGGCGATCTGGAAAAAAGGCTGGCTTTCATCGGCATCGACAGTTCGATGCAGCAGGATTTCGCCGAGCTGAAGCCCATCATCGCCCGCCACATGGGCCGCATCCTCGACGGCTTCTACGATCACCTGTCCCGCTTCGGCCTCACCAGCGCCATGTTCCGCAACCGTGAGCACATGATGGCGGCCAAAGCCGCCCAGATGAAGCACTGGGAGCGGCTGCTGACGGCACGGTTTGATGAGGACTATCTGCAAAGCATCCGCCGCATCGGCCTTGCCCATCACCGGCTGGGGCTGGAGCCGCGCTGGTATATCGGCGGCTATGCGCTGCTGGTAACCGGCCTTACCGATGCGGTTGCCGAAGAAACGCTGCCGAGAGGCTTCTTTAACCGGCAGGCCGGCCGCGACCGCTGCAAGCGGCTGCAGAAGGCGGTAACCGTGGCGGCGATGCTGGACATGGACCTCGCCCTTTCCGTTTATATCGAGGAAGGGCGCGCCGAGCGCCAGCGCGCCCGGGCCGGGATCGCCGACGAACTGCAACGCGAAATCGGCGGGCTGGTGGCCACCGTCAGCGAGGCGGCCGGCAAACTGCGCGGCGCCGTGGACCAGTTGGGCGGCACCCTTACGGAAAGCCGGCAGAACTGCACCATAGCGGCGACCGCCTCCGAGCAAACGTCCGGCGGCGTCGCTTCGATTGCGAGCGCGGTGGAGCACATGTCGACCTCCATTCGCGACATCACCGCCCGCATTACCCAGAGCCATGATCTGACGCAGCAGAGTGTCACCCGGGCCGACGCCGCCGACGATCTGATGCGTAGCCTGACCGGTGCGGCAGAGCGCATCGGCGAAGCGGTCAAGCTGATCAGCGAGATTGCCGAGCAGACCAACCTGCTGGCGCTCAACGCCACCATCGAGGCGGCGCGGGCAGGCGAAGCCGGCAAGGGCTTTGCCGTTGTGGCGCAGGAGGTCAAGAATCTCGCCGGCCAGACCAGCCGCGCGACCGATCAGATTGGCTCGCTCGTCAGCGAAATCCAGCACGCCACCCAGGAAACCTCCGAAGCGATTGCCGCCCTGCGGGTTGCCATCGAAGAAAGCCTGTCGATGATGGCGGCAATTGCCGGCGCCTCGGAGCAGCAGACCGCCACCTCCCGCCAGATCGCCACCAATTCGGAAGAAGCGGCGGCAGGTGTCAGCTCCGTCTCGCGCCAGCTGCAATCGATCGTCGGCAATGCCACCGCTGCCGGCAGCAGCGCCGACGAGGTGGGCTCGCAGTCCCACCTGCTGGCGCAGGAAGCCTCAAGGCTGGACAGCACGGTCGAGCGGCTGTTGCAGCGCCTGCGCGGCTAGGCTTCAAAGCCCGCTGAAAAAATCCTCATCCCCCGGCGGGGCGAAGTCCGGCGCCTCGGCCCACGGCGCGCGCACCGTAACGGGCGGCTGCGAGGCCGTAAGGGAGGGCAGCTGCAGCTCAACCGCATGCAGCATGAGGCGGGGTGCCGTGGCTCCGCCATAAAGCGTGTCCCCGACGATCGGCAGGCCCAGATGGGCGCAATGGACACGCAGCTGGTGGGTGCGGCCGGTGAGCGGGCGCAGGGCGACCCATGCCCGTCCTCCCGGCGCTTCGGCCAGAAAGCGGTAGAGTGTGACGGCCTGCTGCCCGGCGGCATCCACCGCCATGGTCCAGCCGGTCTTGTCGTTGCGCTTCAGGATCGGCGCATCGATGCGGCCGGCAGGAGCCGGGGGCCGGCGCGGCAGCAGGGCGAGATAGGTTTTGGTGACCGCGCCATTGGCAAACGCCTCGCCAAGGCGCGCCTGCGCCTTGGGCGAGCGGCCGAGGGCAAGGCAGCCGCTGGTATCACGGTCAAGCCGGTGGGCCGGCTGCGGCAGGCGCTGGAAACCGAAACGCAGGGCCGGCAGGCAATCCTCAAGGCTGACAGGCGTGGAGGGGCCGGCATGGACGGCAAGGCCGGCCGGCTTGTCGATCACCAGCAGGTGCGCATCCTCATAGAGCACGAGCGGGGTTGGCGGCGGCGGCCCCCGGCGGGCCGGCGCAGGCTTCTGCCGCCCGGCGGTTACCCCGCCGGCTGAAGACCGGAAAGAACGCGCGCGCTGCGGGCCGGGTGTCGGTTTCGACGTCATGATTGAAGGGTAACCCTGCTTTACGAACCTTAAGACGATGCGGCGATGCCGCCGGCCTATACTATAGCCATGCTCTCGCTCCAGCCGCCACTCGGGCCCACTCCGGAAGACTGTCACCGCCCGATGCCGGAAGGACCGGGCGAGGCGCAGCCATGGCCGGCTGAAAAAGGCTCCACCGGCTCCAGCATCATCGACAGCGTGCAGGCCTACTGGCAAAGCGTCTGCCCGCCGGACCAGCCCTTCCCGGCCCGCGCCGACATCGACCCCGTTGCGCTCGGGGGGCTGCTGCCTTTCCTGTTCCTGACCGATGTGATCGAGGCGGGCCGTGATTTCCGCTACCGGCTGGTGGGCACCGATATCGTGAACCACACCGTGCGCGACAATACCGGCCGCCTGCTTTCGCAGCTGGTGGCGCAGGGAAGTCAGTATAATCTGGCACGGCTCTACGCTGCCGCCGTGAAGGAACGGCAACCGATGATGCAATGGCTCGTCTACGAAACCGGTGTCGGCCTGCGGCGCTGGTACCAGACGCTGGTGCTGCCCCTGTCGGCCGACGGGCAGGCGATCAACATGCTGCTGGGTGTTGCCGTGCATTATCAGGAGCTGGTCGCCATCTTTCCGGTCGGCAGCGCCCGCAACCGATCCGACTAGCTGCTGCGAAAGCCCATCCCGCGGACTGGACCGGTTAAGGGCACTGTTATGCCAAACCTTGCGCCCCGGCCGCCTGAGGTATAGGAAAGCGCCCGCGATTACCCCAGACCTGAAACGACGATGTTGCCGCCCGTGGGCACCGGCTCAACAAGACCGGCCCCGGGGGTGCAAAACCCGAGTATGACCATGACCAGCACCACCCCGCGTACGCCGCAGCCCGCCCCGAAGGTGGGTATCGTCAGCCTCGGCTGCCCCAAGGCGCTGGTCGACAGCGAGCGCATCATCACCCAGCTGCGTGCCGAAGGGTACGAGATCGCCCCGGACTATCAGGGCGCCGACATGGTGGTGGTCAATACCTGCGGTTTTCTGGACAGCGCACGCGATGAGTCGCTGGATGCCATCGGCGAAGCGCTGAACAAGAACGGCAAGGTGGTGGTGACCGGCTGCCTCGGCCATGAGGCCGACCTTATCCGCCAGCATCACCCGGACGTGCTGGCCGTGACCGGCCCCCACCAGTATGAGGCGGTGATGGGCGCGGTGCACGAGCATATCGCCCGCCCGCACGACCCCTTCATGGATCTGGTGCCGCCCGCCGGCGTGCGCCTGACGCCGCGCCACTACGCGTACCTGAAGATTTCCGAAGGCTGCAACCACACCTGCTCCTTCTGCATCATCCCCGACATGCGCGGCAAACTGGTGAGCCGCCCGGTCAAGAATGTGCTGGCCGAAGCCGAGAGCCTGGTGAAGGCCGGCGTGAAGGAACTGCTGGTGATCTCGCAGGACACCAGCGCCTATGGCGTGGACATCAAATATGCCGAAGGCAGCTGGAAGGGCCGCACCGCGAAGGCGAGCTTCCAGGATCTCTCCCGCGCGCTCAGTGAAATGGGCGTCTGGGTGCGCCTGCACTATGTGTACCCCTATCCGCATGTGGATGAGGTCATCCCCCTGATGGCGGAAGGGGCGCTGCTGCCCTATCTCGACATCCCCTTCCAGCATGCCAGCCCCAGCGTGCTGAAGGCCATGCGCCGCCCGGCGCATCAGGAAAAGACGCTGGAGCGCATCCAGCGCTGGCGCCAGATGTGCCCGGACCTTGCCCTGCGCTCCACCTTCATCGTCGGCTTTCCCGGCGAGACGGAAGAAGACTTCCAGATGCTGCTCGACTGGCTGCCGGAGGCCGGCATCGACCGCGCCGGCTGCTTCAAGTTCGAGCCGGTGCATGGTGCGCGCGCCAACGACCTGCCGAACGCCGTGCCGGAAGAAGTGAAGGAAGAGCGCTGGCATCGCTTCATGGCGGCTCAGCAGGAAGTTTCCACCCAGCGCCTTGCCACCCGCGTCGGCCGCACACTTGATGTGCTGATCGACGAGGTGGATGAGGAAGGGGCCGTTGGCCGCTCCTATGCCGATGCGCCGGAAATCGACGGCAGCGTCTTCCTCAATGGCGAGAGCGAGCTGAAGGTGGGCGATATGGTCAAGGCCACCATCTTCGAATCCGACGAATACGATCTCTGGGGCGATGTCGTCCGCTAAGGACGCCCCGATGCCAGATAAAAGCCCGCCGGAGAAATCCGGCGGGCTTTTTCTTTCACAACAAACATTTCCGGCCAAGTCATCGGCCGGAACCGTATGTCACGGAACAGAAACAACGGAGTAATCATAATGATGTTTATCCGGCGCTAAACATCTGTTTAAAATGTTATGTCATTTCAAAACACTACGAGAATGCTTCGCAGGCTTGTAGTGCCAGACCGGCCGGATCAAGGCCGGCAGCGCGTGGGTATGATGGGCCGGTTCTTCCAGCTCCGTCAGGCAGGAAGCCACCGGATAGGAAAGGCACGCCGGCGCCCTTGTCGCCGGCGGCCCTGCACCGAACGTGACCCGGGCGGCCACCGGTCGCCCCCTGCTGGAGCTGGTAGACGATGCCCTTCTGGAACCGGTTGCCGCTGGCAGCCAAGATCATCCTTCCCATCTGCGTCGTCCTGATTGCGGGACTTGCCCTTTCCACCACGCTGACGGCGATAAAAACCTCGGACGAGATGACCGCGGTTTCCATGGCGCTGGCACGGGAGAGCACCGGCAAGGCGGAAGGAGCACTCAACCAGCGCTTTGAAACAGCCCTGCGCGCGGCGCGCGGGCTTGCGGTGCGTGCCCTGGCCCTGAAGGCCGCCGATGCGCCGCGCACGGCACTGGGGGAGGAAGCTGCCTATACCGACAAGGCCAACCCGGACTTTGTCGGTGCCTGGTACGAGTTTGCCCCCGATGCCTATGACGGCACCGACAAGGATCATATCGACCCCGGCTACACCCTTAACGACGCCAAAGGCCGCATCACCATCTATGCCGTGTGGGAAAACGGAAAGATCGTGCTGCAGAAGAAGCCGGACCCCACGCTCGACGTGATGACACAGGAATATTTCACCCTTGCCTACAAGAGCGGCAAGGAGGCGGTGACCGAGCCTTATCTCTGGCCGGTGAACGGCAAGGAAGTGATGATGGCGAGCGTAACCGCCCCCATCATCGAGAATGGCAAGGTGATCGGCGTATGCGGCGTGGATATCCCGCTCGACCAGTTGAACGCCCAGCTGGAAGCCCTTGCCCCGCTGGGGGACGGCAAGACCTATCTGGTCTCTTCCGGCGGCCTCTGGGTCTCCCACAACAACAAGGACTGGCTCGGCAAGAGCATCGAGAACACCCAGCCGGAGCTGAAGGGAGAGCTGGAGACGGCCCGTGGCGGCAAGCCTGTGCAGAATCTTGAATATTCCAGCTCGATGCAGAGCGAGGTCTACCGGCTGATCGAGCCGGTGCGGGTTGCCGACCTCAACGCCCCCTGGGTGCTGGTGACCAACCTTGTCGCCGGCACGGTGGATGCGCCGGCGCGCGCCATCCTGTCGCGCACTATCCTGATTGCCATTGTGCTGATCGTGGTGCTGGTGCTGGCGATGGTGTTTCTGATCCGCCGGCTGGCAGCGCGGCCGGTGCGGCAGCTGGCCGGCGCCATCGACAAGCTGGCGCACGAAGAAACCGGCATCACCGTGCCCCTGACGGAGCGCGGCGACGAGCTTGGCATCATGGCCAAGGCCATCGAGTTCTTCCGCCAGCGCCTGATCGAGATCGACGCCTTGCGCCGGCGCAACCAGGAAGCAGAGGAAGAAGCCCAGGCCTCCCGCCGCAAGGCCATGCTGGAGATGGCCGACAGTTTCGAGGCCAGCGTCCAGGGCGTGGTGCAGGCGGTCTCCGCCTCCGCCGTCGAGCTGGACGCCAATGCGCAGGCCATGTCCTCCGTCGCCGAGGAAGCCACGCGTAAATCGGCCGCCGTTTCCGCCGCCACGGTGGAGGCCTCCAGCAATGTGTCGACGGTGGCAGCCGCCTCGGAAGAAATGTCTGCCTCCATCGCCGAAATCAGCCGCCGGGTGGCCGAAAGTTCGGGCGCCGCGCATGGTGCGGTGACGGAGACGGCGGCAGCCAGCGAAACCATCCAGGAACTGGCACGGGCGGCCGAAGAGATCGGCGATATCGTCAAGCTCATCGGCGACATTGCCAGCCAGACCAACCTCCTGGCGCTCAACGCCACCATCGAGGCCGCGCGGGCGGGCGAGGCCGGCAAGGGCTTTGCCGTCGTCGCCAGCGAAGTAAAGAACCTCGCCAACCAGACCGGCAAGGCGGCGGAAGACATCACCAGCCGCATCCAGCGCATTCAGAGCGTAACCGGCACCGCCGTAAGCGCGATGGAAGAAGTGCGCGGCACCATCGGCAAGGTGGAGACGATTGCCAGCGCCATCGCTGCGGCAGTGGAGCAGCAATCGGCCGCGACCAACGAGATCTCCGGCAACGCCGCCCAGGCGGCAGCCGGGACGGACGAGGTGGCGCGCAATGTCGATGGCGTACGCACGGCGGCTTCCGAAGCCGGCAATGCCGCCGAGCAGGTGATGATGGCCTCGGGCGAGCTTGCCCGTCAGGCCGAGGCGCTGCGCTCGGAAGTCGACAACTTCATCGCCCGCGTGCGCGCCGGGTAAAATTCCGGCCGGCACGGCGGACACGATTTTGCCAGACGCGTTTTTTACGTGGAGGAAACCCGCCTTTCGGTGCTAGAGCCGCCGAAAGAGCGGGCCCTCGCCCGCCCGCACCGCAGACCCCGGATCCCACCCCATGACCAGCCCTGCCGCCGACCGCCCCCAACTCCAGATGCAGGCCGGCCGCCACAAGCGCATCCGCAACGGCCATCCGTGGGGCTACTCCAACGAGATCGTCATGACCCCGGCGGTAAAGGCCCTGCCGGGCGGCACGCTGGTCAGTCTGCGCGCGGCCGACGGCGAGGGGCTTGGCACCTTTTTCTTCAACCCGCATGTCCTCATCTGCCTGCGCCAGCTGACGCGCGAGATGGATGCCGACATTGACGAGGCTTTCTTTGCCCAGCGTTTTGCCGCGGCGCTGAATCTGCGCGAGCGGCTGTTCGACCGGCCGTTCTACCGGCTGGTGCATGCCGAATCCGACGCGCTGCCGGGGCTCATCGTCGACCGGTTCGGCGATGTCCTGGTGGTGCAGGCCAATACGGCCGGCATGGACCGGCTGATGCCGCAGATCACCGCCGCGCTGGTCAGCCTCATCTCCCCGCGCGCCATCGTGGCCCGCAACGACAGCGCCGCCCGCCAGACCGAGGGGCTGGAGAGCGACGTGAAGCTGGTCCATGGCAGCCTCGAAAGCGGCATTTCGCTGGAGGAGAATGGCTGCACCTTCTTCTGCGATCCGCTTGGCGGGCAGAAGACCGGCTGGTTCTATGACCACCGCCCCAACCGGGCCTTCGTGGCCAAGCTGGCCAGGGGGGCAAGCGTGCTCGACCTTTATTGTTACGGCGGCGCCTTTTCCATGCCGGTGGCTAAAGCCGGGGCCAAACGCGTGGTTTCCATGGACCGCTCCGCCGGGGCCATCGAGCTGGTGCGCCGGGCGGCCGAGGCCAACGGCGTGGCGGATATCGTGGAGGCGCGCGAGGCCGAAGTGTTCCGTGCGCTGGAGGAGATGGGTGGACGCGGCGAAAAATTCGACATCGTCATTGCCGATCCGCCGGCCTTCATCAAATCGCGCAAGGATCTGGCGGCGGGCCTTCGCGGATACCGCAAGCTTGCCCGCCTTGCCGCCCAGCGTGTTGCGCCCGGCGGCATCCTCTTGATGGCATCCTGCAGCCACAATGCCGAGCCCGCGGCCTTTGCTCTGGAGGTAGCGCGCGGCGTTTCCGAAGCAGGTCGCACGGGCCGCATCCTGCATGTCGGCGGGGCCGGGCCGGACCATCCGGTGCATCCGTTCCTGGCGGAGAGCGAGTATCTCAAATGCCGGGTGATGCAGCTCGACTGAACGGCCCTCCCTTTACGGTTTCATCCTTGCCGAATGCCCCCTTGTGCGCTGCAAAAAACTTTCGCAGCGCGACTCGCCGGATTCGCTGGAAACGTAACAAAACTGCCGCTTCGGTAATCATTAAGGCAGCAACCGCGGCGCAGCTTTTACGTTAAACTTCCGTCGACGAACTCCGTCGGGCCTTCCGGCTCCCAATGAGGCAGCCCGCCCGGCAGCGGTGGTCAAGCAGGGAGATGGCAAGGATGAAGCTCTATTACAGCCCGAATTCCCTCTATGCGCAAAAAGTCCTGATCGCGCTGGAAGAGAAGGGCATTGCCTGCAAACGCGAAAAGATCGGTGCCCGCACCTCGCGCGAGTTCACGGGCAGCCTGCGGCCGCTGGAGCGGCTGCCGATGCTGAAGCTGGAGCAGACCGGGGAAACCATCCCGGAAAGCTCGCTCATCATCGAATGGCTGGAGGAATACCACGCCGATGCCGGCACCCGCCTGCTGCCGGCCGATAGCACAGTCGCCCGCCGGGTGCGCATGCTTGACCGTATCGCCGACTTCTATCTGAACGATACGCTGGATGACATTCTCTACGGCAGTGGCACCACGGCCGAGAAACGCGCCGCCCTGCGCGACGAGCAGGCGCTCGATCTCATCCACCGCGCCTATGCCGTGTTCGAGGAGAAGCTGACGGTCCATGGCGGCCCCTGGCTGGCCGGTGACATGTTCTCTCTGGCAGATTGCGCGGCGGCACCGGCACTCGGCCATCTGGCCCTGCTGCACCCTTTTAGCGGCTTCGAGCGGCTGGACCGCTACGCCCGCCGCCTTGCTGACCGACCGGCGGTGAAAAAGACGCTGGCCGAAGCCAACCGCGCCCGCCGCACCGCCGGCCGGCCGCTCGTTGAAGCGCCGCGGGCGCCGGCACCCGCCGGTGTCCCCACTGGCAAGGTGCGGCCCCTGACGGCCGGCTCAGGCCCGCTCAAGACGGCACTGGAAACAACCATAACCGCGTGAGCGCAGATCGACCCACGCCGTCTCCCGGTCTGCCAGCAGGTCAAGCGCCCGCGCCTCCAGCGCGGGCGTTTCCACAAGGCCACCCGTGCCGTAGCGGATGCGTCCGTCCGCGCCATAGGCCCGCATCATGAAGGCCGGGCGGCTTTTGACGACGGGCGGCGTGCCGGCCTTTTCGTCATGCCGCCTGCAGGGCCGGGCATGCAGGAAGATCGGCCCGGTTTCGGCATAGGGCTGCGCGCCGTCGAACGGGCGCCAGGCAAGGATCAGCATCTCCTCCCCGGCCGCAATATCTTCAAGGCAGTGGCGGCAGGGGTTGCCGCCACCATCGCTGATATGGTGCTCCGCCGGCTGGCCATGGGCATCCGGCCCGCCCGCCTGTACGGCCCGTACCGCCGCCGTGGAAAGGGCGACATAACGCAGCGCAGAAAGGCCGGCACCACGCGCCGGCAGCGTTTCAACCAGATCGAGGGCATCGGGTGACATTTCGGGGGCTCTTTCCTGAAATCGCCGGGGCGTAAGGAGAAGCCCCGGTCCGATCTCAAGAAAAGCGACTTCTGCGCCGCCGGCCCACCCGATAGTTGCGGTTCAGTTCAACCGGAAGGGAATTGGTAAATCTACCAGGAAAGTCTCTCGGTTCAATTCATCGGGAATACTCGGCGCCTTTCCGGCACGTTCCACCATTCCTAACGCGCCCTCATCAAGTATTGAAGAACCGGAACCCTTCCTGACTTCAGCAGAGAGCACGGTTCCGTCTGAACCGATGACCAACCTCAGCCAAACTTCGCCTTCGATGTTTCGTATCTTGGCGCGGGCAGGATAACGCTTGTAGCGCGCTACCCATGCCTGGATCCGCGCCTCGTACTGCTCTTGGATTGTGGCAGCCCGCGTGCCGGCACTGCCGATCTGCGGAGCAGCCGTCGTGGCTGGCGGAGCAGGACGTACGGGAACAGCGGCAACCACCGGCGGAGCGGTGACAGGTTGGGCTTGCGGCGGTGCCGGACGGGCCTGCTGCACCACCTTGGGCGGGGTTTTCTGCGGCTGCGGCGGCGGACGGCGTACCGGCACCACAGGCGGGGGAGGCGGCTCGGGTTTGGCCACCACCGGTTCCGGTTCAGGGACCGGCTCGGGCTCAGGCTCGGGAGCGGCCACCGGCTCGTATGTCTGCACCACCTCTTCCGGCGGACGCGGCGCCAGTTCTTCCATCGGCGGCGGCTCCGGAGGGGTGGGTTCGACGACCGCCGTCTCGGGGGGCGGTGGCACCTCTTCCGGCAGCGGAGGCGGCGGCACTTCCGGCTGCGCCTGCAGTTGCTGCGGCTCTTCTATCGTCGGGATATCCGGCTTGGCCTCCGGCGCCGGCTCGGGCGGCAGCACCACCATTTCGACCGCGACGGTCTCCGGCATTTCGGGCGCACCGGACATGGCGGCCCGCAGCAAGTGCCAGAACGGCCAGGAAAGGGCGAGCAGCAACAGGGCAGCAATGAGCAGCGGGCGGCCAAGCCCGCCGCGCAGCGCCCGCATGGCCCGCTCCAGCACTCCATGGTCAAGCGGCTCCGCCACCGTTGAAAGTTCCGGCGCCTGAGCGGAGTGCAGATAGTCCGGCGCGCCAACCGCCTCGTGACTGACGGGGTAGTGGCAACGCGCCGCGAGCCAGGCCACCAGATCGTGCAAACTATGATGACCGCCCTTGAGGCTGTGGGTCAGGCGGCGGGCACACAGCACTTCATCCCGCAGGAACGGGGCCTGCGCGGCGTGCGAAGCAGAAGGTGAAGCCACGCGGCTTTTCAGCACCAGCATTGGCAGCGGCATCCTTGAGGCGGCAAAGCTTTGGATCGATGTCAGGTGAATCGATAACGATTCTGACAGTCATTCGCATAATCACTATCAGCCGGCCGCCAACGGTGCAAGACGGCGAAGCCGCCGCACCCTTGCCCGGAAGGCAAAGCTGGCATTCGTGAAAGACGCGTGCGGGAAATGTCCGCGCCTTATGCCGCGCTTCACAGCGCCGCTTACGGGCGATTGCCAGCGGCAGGGCGGCGGTCTAGTTTTGTTCTCATCATGCTCGACACGCTCATCGTCCCCAACAGGCCCCGCAAACCGCTGGAAGGCGGCAAGCGCTTCGAACTGGTTTCCGAGTTCACGCCGGCGGGCGACCAGCCGGCCGCGATCCGGGACCTGACCGCCGGCATCGACGCCAGCGAGCGCAGCCAGGTGCTGCTGGGCGTGACCGGATCGGGCAAGACCTTCACTATGGCGCATGTCATCGCCACGACGCAGCGCCCTGCCCTTGTACTCGCTCCGAACAAGACGCTGGCGGCGCAGCTCTATGGCGAGATGAAGAGCTTCTTTCCCGAAAACGCGGTCGAGTATTTCGTCAGCTATTACGACTACTACCAGCCGGAAGCCTATGTTCCGCGCACCGACACCTATATCGAGAAGGAAAGCTCGATCAACGAGCAGATCGACCGCATGCGCCACTCGGCCACGCGCTCGCTCTTCGAGCGCGATGACGTGATCATCGTCGCCTCGGTGTCGTGCATTTACGGTATCGGCTCATCCGAGAGTTATGCGGCGATGACCGTCGATCTGGAGACGGGCAAGAGCTACGACCGCAATGTACTGCTGAAGTCGCTGGTCGAGCTGCAATACAAGCGCAACGACATTGCCTTCGACCGCGGCAGCTTCCGCGTGCGCGGCGACATCATCGAGCTGTTCCCGGCCCACCTTGAAGACCGCGCCTGGCGCCTCTCCCTCTTCGGCGACGAGCTGGAAGGCATCTGGGAGATCGACCCGCTGACCGGCGAGAAGGTGGCGGCGCTGCAGGCGGTGCGCGTCTACCCCAACAGCCACTATGTGACGCCCAAGCCCACGCTCCGGCAGGCGGTGGAGCATATCAAGGTCGAGCTGAAGGACCGCCTGAAGGAACTGGAGGAACAGGGCAAGCTGCTGGAAGCCCAGCGCCTTGGCCAACGCACCCAGTTCGACCTCGAGATGATCGAGGCGACAGGCTCCTGCGCCGGCATCGAGAACTATTCCCGCTATCTCACCGGCCGCAAGCCGGGCGAGCCGCCGCCCACCCTGTTTGAATATCTGCCCGAGCACGCGCTTTTGTTCGTGGATGAAAGCCACGCCATGATCCCGCAGCTGGGCGCCATGTATAATGGCGACCGGGCGCGCAAGACGACGCTCAGCGAATATGGCTTCCGCCTGCCTTCCTGCCGCGATAACCGCCCGCTGAAGTTCGAGGAATGGGACACGATGCGCCCCTCTTCCGTCTTCGTGTCGGCGACGCCGGGCTCGTGGGAGCTGGAGCAGTCAGGCGGGGTGTTCGTGGAGCAGGTCGTACGCCCGACCGGCCTTATCGACCCGGTCGTGGAAATCCGCCCGACGGAAACCCAGGTCGACGACCTGATGCATGAGTGCCGCGAATGCGTGGCACGCGGCCAGCGTGTGCTGGTGACGGTGCTGACCAAGAAGATGGCCGAGGCGCTGACCGAGTACCTGACCGAAAACGGGCTTAAGGTGCGTTACATGCATTCCGACGTGGAGACGCTGGAGCGCATCGAGATCATCCGCGACCTGCGGCTTGGCGCCTTTGATGTGCTGGTGGGCATCAACCTGCTGCGCGAGGGCCTCGACATCCCCGAATGCTCGCGCGTTGCCATTCTGGACGCCGACAAGGAAGGGTACCTGCGCTCCACCACCTCGCTCATCCAGACCATTGGCCGCGCCGCACGCCATCTGGAAGGCAAGGCCATTCTCTATGCCGACAAGATTACCGGCAGCATGCAGCGCGCGATGGAAGAGACCGCCCGCCGCCGCGAGAAGCAGGAAGAATATAACCTCGCCAACGGCATTACCCCGGAGAGCATCCGCAAGAACATCTCCGATGTGCTGGAGAGCGTTTACGAGCGCGGCGACCGGGTGCAGGTCAAGACCGGCCTTGGCAAGGATGGCGGCGAGGCGCTGGTGGGCCACAACCTCAAGGCCACCATCGCCGAACTGGAGCGCCGCATGCGCGATGCCGCCGCCGATCTGGAATTCGAGGAAGCGGCAAGGCTGCGCGACGAGATCAAGCGGCTGGAAGCCCTCGATCTCGGTATCGATACCGGTGACGGACCGGCCATCGGCATCAACAGCCTTAGCGAAAAACCTGTTCGCGGACGCTCTGTCGGCGGCAAACCTGGCAGTTCGAAGGGGCGCGGGCGCCCCCGCCGCTGACGAACAGGCTCAGCGCGGCAGCAGGCGCTTCAGCGGCCCCGGCACGGGCGGGGCAAGGCCGTCGAGCGGGGAGCGCCCCATGAGCGTGGCGGAGACGGCCCCGCGCACCGGGGAGAGCACCTGCCCCAGCCTGAGCACGGCATGGCGGGCAACGCGGGCCGGCGCGCTGTCATTGGTGTAGAGCGCGGCGATAAGGCGGGTTGCGCCATAAAGCGGGGCGGCCTCCAGCCGCAGGCGGTTTTCATAGCGTTTCAGCACCGGCGGCGCGCCGATATCCTCCCCCTTCGCCAGCGCCGTCGTCATGACCGAGCCGAGGATACGGGCGGCGCTGAGGCCCAGATTGAAGCCATGTGCCGTCATGGGATGCATGCCGACAGCGGCATCGCCGGCCAGCAGGAAACGCGGCGCGGCAAAGTGACGGGCGAAGGTGGTGACCAGCGGATAGGTATGGCGGGTGCTGGCCAGCTTCACCGCCCCCAGCTTGCCCCCCAGCCGGCGCGCCATTTCCGCTTCGAAGGCGCTTTCCTCCAGCCCCTTCAGCCGCTCGGCCTCATCGGGTTTAACCGTGAGCACGATAGAGGTGATGCGGCCATTGACCGGCAGCAGCGCCATTGTCTCGCCATAGCGGAACCATTCGGTCGCGACATGGCCGTGATCCGCCTCATGCGCCAGCCGGCAGACAAGGATGGTGCTGGGATAACGGGTGATCTCGGTCTTGATGCCCTGCTGCTCGCGCAACTTTGAAAAGCGCGTATCGGCGGCCACGACAAGGCGGGAGACCAGCACACTGCCATCATCGAGATGCGCCGTGGCCGCATCACCCGAGCCCTCCACCGAAGCGACACTGCGACCGGTCAGCAGCCGGACACCGGGCAGGCCGGCAACAGCGCGATAGAGGGCACGGCGGATCACATGATTGGGCACCAGCGCTCCGAGCGCGCTGCCGGCAGCACCCGTAACGGGCATGCCCGCCGGTGGATCGAACTGCAAAAGGGCTGGGGAGCGGCCATTCATGACATGGGCATGGGCCAGCGCAGAGACATCCCCCTCGTCAATAAACTGCCAGGCGCCAAGGCGGCCAAGTTCGTCGATCGAGGGGTGGGTCAGCGCGATCTCGCGGCCGTCGAAGGCGGGATCGGCAAGCGCAGCCTCGCCCTGACGCTCCACGACGGTAACCTTGAGGCCGCAGCCTGCAAGGGCACCCGCCAGCGACAAACCGGCAGGACCGGCACCGGCAACGATCACATCGCTCTGCTCGGCTGCATTTTCAGCTGCTGGCTTGTCCATCGGTGACCGTCCTGACGCAATCCACAGGCAAGGCGGCCTGCCCGCCCTCGATCTTGGATATATTGGCCCGCGTCCTGGCGGTAAAGGTGCGCGGCTTGCCGCCCATGACTATTGGGGCAGATCAATTCAGCACGGCCGCTCCTGAAAACACCTGGCGCGGCAGGGTGACGCGGCCCCTGATCGGCTTTTTAGGATAGGGCGCTTTAACCTTAAGATTAATTTTACACTTATTTATGGCGAAAATAAAAATGAAATCCAACTAAAAATAATTAGATAGCTATATTTTTAAGCAACTCTGCATATATTTTAAGCACTCAATGACATGAAACTGCAAAAGACTCTAGACCTAAATAGTTGTCAGAGATCATTTTTGTCACCCCATGAGCAAAGATTCATCATTTCGTATGACAAGTTGCATACAATGACTTATACCTTTCACTGCCTAACTTTCGGCTTTTGACTGGTTCATCTGCATTGATGTCAGCGACCGCTGGCCTTCAGGGAAATATGATGCATCAATCCCGCACCCCGGCCCCTGCTTCCGAGCAGAACCTCCAGTCCAATGCCAAGGCCGATGCCAGTCCCGAGCGGGTCTTCAATCTTGCCGCCAATGTCGGCGAGTCCGTCCGCGAGCGCACCGCAGCGATCCGCGCGATTACCAGCCGCACCCGTATCCTGGCGCTCAACGCCCTGATCGAAAGCGCCCGTGCCGGCGATGCCGGACGCGGCTTTTCCGTGGTCGCCAACGAGGTGAAGGACGTCTCCTCCGAGATCGCCCGCGTGGTGAGCGACCTTGAGCGCGAACTGATGAGCCGGGTGGAAGAGCTGGAGACCATCGGACGCCTGCTGGTGAGCCAGGTGCGCGGCCAGCGTTTTGCCGACCTGGCGCTCAACGCCGTGGAACTCATCGACCGCAATCTTTATGAGCGCACCTGCGACGTGCGCTGGTGGGCCACTGACAGCGCCATCGTGGAAGCGGCAGCCGGACCGTCGGAAGCCACCACACGCCACGCCTCGCAGCGCCTCGGCGTCATCCTCGATGCCTATACCGTCTATCTCGATCTTTGGGTGGCGGATACCGACGGTAACGTGATCTCCAACGGCCGGCCCGACCGCTTCAGCACGCGGGGCCTCAATGTCGCACGGGAAAGCTGGTTCCAGCAGGCCATGCAGACAGCCAGCGGCGATGATTACGTCGCGGCCGACATCGCCCCCAGCGCCACACTCGGCGGCGCCCTGGTGGCAACCTATGCCGCAGCCATCCGTGAAGGCGGCGAGCGGGACGGCAAGATCATCGGCGTGCTCGGCATTCACTTCGACTGGGAACCCCAGGCCAAGGCTATCGTGGGCGGCGTGCGCCTCTCCGACGAGGAATGGAGCCGCACCCGCGTGATGCTGCTCGACAGCCGCCACCGGATCATCGCCTCGGC
This sequence comes from Radicibacter daui, assembly GCA_030657355.1. Lineage (GTDB taxonomy): Bacteria > Pseudomonadota > Alphaproteobacteria > Radicibacterales > Radicibacteraceae > Radicibacter > Radicibacter daui. The sequence continues at coordinate 711,661 of CP131056.1, read as the reverse complement.
CGACGGCAAGGGCGTGCTGAGCCAGAGCGTGCAGCTGGATCTGGCGGCCGGCGACCGCGGTTTCTACGAAGGCCGGGAGGGCGAGATCGTCGCCTATTCACTGACGCCGGGTTACGAGACCTATCGGGGCCTCGGCTGGTATGGCTGCCTTGTCTATACGCCGCCGAAGGCAGGCTGAAGACAGCCAGGGTCTCCGCTCCAGTTTCTGTATCAGTTCCAGAACGCCTCCGGCCTCGACCATGAGCCGGAGGCGTTTTGTTTTCGCCGCGCCTCTCTCCGGTTTCCAGAAACCGGGAACCCGGGCGCCATGCCCGGCGTTTTGATTGCATGAAGCGCCCACTGCCGGCCCTTCCCCCCTTGCCATGATCAGGCGGGAAAGCGGCGTCAAGAGCGGACGGCGTATCGGACAACCCGAGTAACGGCATAAAGCGCCACCCGACCCCGGGCGGTGACGGCGGAGCTTTGCTGGAGGAGACCCATAAAATGATTATCCGAGCTCTCTTTCTTGGCGCCGCGGTTCTGGCGGTTGCCGCATGCGGCGAAGGCACCGGCCACCGCGCCCTGACCGGCGCCGGGATCGGCGCGGGCGTTGGCGCTGTCGGCTCTGCCGTCATGGGTGCAAATCCCGTCACCGGCGCCCTGGTAGGCGGCGGCGTGGGTGCCGCCACCGGTGCGCTCACCAACTCAAAGCAGATCGACCTCGACAAGTAAGCCCTCCGGGCCATCGGGGCACCGAAACCCGGCTTGTGGACCTCCGCAAGCCGGGTTTTCTATGTAACCAATTTCACTTTGAGGCAGCTGGCGACCCGGGGATCCTTTCGCGACTGCGTAAACACCGGCCAGGCTGACCTATCCTTTTGTGCAAAGTGATTCGCCCGAAAGACGTATGAACTTCGGCCAAAACGGGCGGCCATAAGTATAGACAACTACCAAGGGTGCTTATTTCTTCATCCATCTGTTCGCGAACGCGGCATTTTCCCGGATCGAGGAATACCAATTTATATAAAAATTGCATGCAATCTAAAAAGTTTCCCCCTGCAAGTGCATTCTGCTTGCGGTGGTGGATTCCCAGCCTCTAGCCTCGGCTTAACAGCAACGCATTTGACCCAATGTGCCCGCAACGAGGCATGAGGTGTGTTGTAAAAGCGGGCGAGCCCTGCCTTTTGCGGCAGAGGCATAAACAGTCCCGTAAACATGGTTTGGATCACTCGGAATGGATAACTCGCAGCCCCCCGGAGAGTTTTACATCCATGACGATCTCTGCTTTGACCACGGCCCAGACTGCCGCCATCGGCGGGCTGGCCCCGCCCGCCCTTCCTGCTGACGACAGGGCAAGCCCCGAGCTGGTTTTCGAACTGGCGGCGAGTGTGGGTGAGTCCGTGCGCCAGCGCACGGCGTCCATCCGCACCATCACCAGCAGGACCCGCATCCTCGCCCTTAATGCGATGATCGAAAGTGCCCGTGCCGGCGATGCCGGCCGCGGTTTTTCGGTTGTTGCCAACGAGGTCAAGGATGTCTCTGCCCAGATTGCTCAGGTGGTCGGCGATCTTGAGGAAGAGCTGCTCTCCCGCGTCAGCGCGCTGGAAGCCGTCGGCGGCCGGCTCATCAGCGAGGTGAGCAAGATCCAGGGCCAGCGCCTTGCCGATCTGGCGCTCAACGCCGTCGAGCTCATTGACCGCAATCTCTATGAGCGCACCTGCGATGTACGCTGGTGGGCAACCGACAGTGCCATCGTGGAAGCCGCCGCCAACCCCAGTACGGCAGCCTGCGACTATGCCTGCGAACGGCTGGGCGTCATCCTCGATGCCTACACCGTCTATCTCGACCTGTGGGTGGCCGACACCAACGGCCGGATCATCGCCAACGGCCGGCCGGAGCGTTATCCGATCAAAGGCCAGGACGTCTCGCGCGAGAGCTGGTTTCGCGACGCGATGCGCACCCAGACCGGCGATGATTATGTTGTGGCCGACATCAGCCCGTGCCCGCCGCTCAAGGGCGCACTGGCTGCAACCTATGCTGCGGCCATCCGCGAGGGGGCACGGCGCGACGGGCGCATCATCGGCGTGCTCGGTATCCATTTCGACTGGGAGCCGCAGGCCCGTGCCATCGTCGACGGCGTAAGGCTGACGCCGGAAGAACGCGAGCGCACCCGCGTGATGCTGCTGGACCGCGAGCACAGGGTCATCGCCTCCTCCGACGGGCAGGGCATCCTCAGCGACCATGTGCCGCTGGAAGTGGGCCGCCACCAGCAGGGCTTCACCGCCTCTGCCGACGGAACGCTCACCGGCTATTCGCTGACGCCGGGATATGAGACCTATCGCGGCCTTGGCTGGTATGGCTGCCTGGTGCAGGAGCCTGAACCTGCTTCCTGAGCAGCGGATATGCCGGCGGTGGCTGCGCCTCAAAGCGGCCACCGCCCGCCTGCAACCCACTTGATCCGATCCGGGAATTGACCCATTTACGGGATGGCCGGCGGCTTGATGCCGCCCGGAGCTCAAAAGGCCATCCTATGCCGTCCCTGCCCGCCTTCATGTCCGCCGCCGTCGACCGCGCGGCCCATCTGCGTCATCGCCCGACCCTGCCGCTTGCCGGCAGCGACAAGGTCTTCATCGTCGACCAGACCGGCGTACTGGTGGATACCGGCGACAGCGACCCGAAACTGGCACTGCGCCCGGCAAGCGCCCTGCCGGAAGATTTGCTGACGCAGCTTGCCTTTCACGGGCTGGACGAGGCCGGCGCCCGCCTCTTCAGCCTCGATGTCACCGCCTTCGGCCAGGCTGCAGCGGAAGCCGCTGCCGGCGCGCCGCTTCTCAGCTCATGGCAAGGGGCCGCCGCACTTGACCTGCGCTCGGCCGCCGCGACGCTCAGCGACCGCGATGCCGGCCTTGCCGCGCACGCCCGTGCCCTTTCCTGGTTTCACCGGACCCACCGCTTTTGCGGGCGCTGCGGCGCACCGACGGAGCCGGTGGAAGCCGGCAATGCCCGCCGCTGCACCGGGCTGGACGCTGTTACCGGCGAGCCCTGCGGCCACACTGTCTATCCGCGCAACGACGCTGCCGTCATCGTGCTGGTCCACAAGGGCGATATGTGCCTGCTCGGGCGCAGCCACCGCCTGCCGGCAGGTGTCTTTTCCACCCTGGCCGGCTTTGTCGAGGCCGCCGAAACGCTGGAAGACTGTGTGCATCGCGAACTGATGGAAGAGGTGGGCGTGCGGGTGGCGCGGCCGGTCTATCAGGCAAGCCAGCCCTGGCCATTTCCGCAGTCGTTGATGGTGGGTTTTACCGCCGAGACGCTGGATCCGGCCGAGGACGGCGCCCTCACCATCGATCCGGAAGAGATCGATGCCGCGCACTGGTATCATCGCCGGGACATTCTGGCGGCGCTCGCCGGTGATCCGGAAGCCCCGGTCAAGGTGCCGACCACCATCTCCATCGCCCACTGGCTGATCCGGGAATGGGCGGCGGGAAATATCGGCGGCTGACGGCTACCCGTTAGTTACCCGGCGAGCCAGCGCCCGTCCTGGAAGACGAGGCGCTGATCGGGACAGCGGCGTGAGAAATCAAGCCGCAGGCTGCCAGGTGCACGCAAGGCACCAACGGCTGACTGGCTACCCCGTGGCGCAAAGAAAGCCACGACCGAGGCGGGCAGATGAAAGATGCTGCCAAACCCCGGCGGCAGCACCGTGCCGGCCAGTGGCCGGGGGCCAAGCGGCTGGCCATTGACCTCCGCCGCCTGGGCAAGACCGAAGGTAAGCGCCCTGAACCGGGCCATCTCGTTGCGCACGGCGAAGCCGGCGGCAACGCTGCCCGCACAAGAAAAAACACTGCTGCGCAAGTGCCAGAGCGACCCTTCGGCAAGGCCTCCGGTGCGGGTACGGGAATGCGGGACGAGGACGCGGCCCGGCAGCGGAGCCACCTGCGAGACGAAGAGTTCTGCCGCGCTCCCCCAGCGAACGACCTGCCGCTCGGCGACCGGCAGTGCCAGCCAGACGGTCGCGGCAGCACCGGCATCCGGTGCCAGCAGGCAAAGCTCGTACCCCGCTGCCGCGATGCGCCTCACCTCGGCCGGAGCAATGCGGATGTCCAGCCTGAAGGGTTGATCCATGATGAAGGCGCCTCCCGTCGCCGGATGAAAGTCGCTGTTGTGAGAGCACCTGCAACGACGCCGGATCCGCCAAGCCAACGGCTTTTGAGGACCCGGCGTCGCCTCAGGCGATCAGGCCCGGGACCGGTCAGGGGGGAGGGGTACCGCTCCCGGCTGGCCGCCCGAGGGCGGGCGGCCGCGCTCAGGCCGGCAGCGGGCCGGTGAGCCACTTGCCGGCGGAGAAGGACACGGTCTGCGTCGAGGTGCCCGGTCCGAAGGTGATCTCATCGGACTCGCTGGTGGTGCGGGTATAGACCTGAGAGGTGACGATGGTGTTGTTGAACACCAGGAACACGGTCTCATAGGGGATGAACTGGGCCTGGAAGCCGCGCGGCAGTACCTGCGCATTGATCGGCGAGGTGGGCTGGGCGGTGCCGTTGACCGTCAGGCCCTGGGCCAGGCCAAAGGTCAGGCTGTTGTACATCGTCATGGAGTTCTGGACGAGATAGCCCTCGAGCGTGGAGGGCGAGCCCGGCGAGAACACGCTGTTGGAGAAGCTGTAGACCTGACTTTCATTGGCGATGCCGGCCGTCTGCGACAGCTTCTGGATGGTGGCGCTGGCCTGCACCTCGGTCTGCGAGGCGTAGAGGTAGTAGTCCTCCGTCCAGGTAATGGTGTTGTTCTCGAACGGGGTGAAGGTGACCCAGGATACGGGCGTGCCGCCGGCAGCGGACTTGATGATGCTCAGCTGCTGGCCGGAACCGACAATGGTAGCAAGGTCGCTGCTGGCAACATCGATATTGAGAACGTAGGTGCTCATCTGATTGCTCTCCGTTAGTCACTGGACGGGGGAACGGCCGGAGGTGGCAATTCCCGGCTTGGCATGCCTTCCGGACCGGCACGACCGCCCGCTTCGGGCTGGCCCTCCCGTTTTTCCCGACAACACCCACAACCCTGAAGAGATTAATTTTTAAACATCAGCAATTTTTGATAAAGGGCTGGGTAAAAGTATCCCAAAGCCTTGTTTTGCATGGTAAAAGCTGAACCTGCCATATGGCTGACCCGCTACAGCCCGGTGGCACAGCGAAAAATCGACACCCCTCAGGGTAGTTTTTTCTAAAAAATTTTCGCGAATCAGGACAGGGATTCAAGACGCATGATCACGGTCTACGGCATCCACACCTGCACCACCTACCGCAAGGCCCAGGCATGGCTCGGCGAGCAGGGGCTTGCCTGGCAACCGCACGATCACCGCAAGGACGGGCTCGATGAGGCCGATCTGGATCGCTGGATTGCCACACTTGGCTGGCAAGCACTTTTGAACAAGGCTGGTACGACGTGGCGGCAGTTGCCGGACGCTGAAAAGGCGGATATGAGTGCGCAGAAGGCACGCGCGCTCCTGCTCGCGTACCCGGCCCTGATCAAAAGGCCCTTGTTCGACGTGGGCGGAAAGCTCCTCCTGGGTTTTGACGACAAGACCCGGACCAGCATACTGGCCCTTGCCAAACCGGACCGGTGAAACGGGCCATCCAGAGCGGAAGCAGCTCCCGATTTCCTTGAACGCGTCCTTATGCCGCGATGCCACGGAACATTGATCTGCGCCCGACTTGCCCTAGTATCGCTGCATGCCGCACCGCCGCATCCCCTTCAGCCGAAGGACCCGAAGCGGTGCCAACAACCCGGAGCCCTTTCAGTAATGCGTCGTCTTCTACCGCTCCTGACTGTCGCGATCGCAGCCGCCGGCGTGGCGCTGGCCTCCCAGGTGCTGCCCGCCGCCGCCCAGCAGTCTGCCGGTTCCCAGCCCGCCCCGGCCGATGCGGCCAACGTCAAGACCGAGAAATTCCAGGACTGGGAATCCAAGTGCGATCCCAAGAGCCACTGCATTGCCGGCACTGAAGGCAACGGCGCGGCCGTAATCATCGGTCGCAGCGCCAAGGACAATACGCTGCGCGTGATCATGCGCATCGACCCGAAGGCCACCGAAGGCGGCCCGGCCTCACTGCGCCTCAGCAATGGCTGGCAGGCACCGCTCAAGGTCACCAAGTGCTTCCCGAACTGGTGCGAAATCCTGATCGACCCGACCAAGGCGCAGGATCTGGTCGACAAGCTGAAGCCGGCCAATGAAGGCCAGCTGGCTTACATGATCAATGGCGAGATCGTGATCGGCGATTTCTCGCTGCTCGGCTTCTCGCGCGCGATCGGCAAGGTCTGATCGCTGCCCGCTTTTGCCGCCAGAGGCGGGCGGCTGCTCACCGGCAGCCGCCCGTTTCTTTTTTCAAGGACGCAAGGGAGGGCCGGCAGGATGTCCATATCAGCCCAGCACAGCCACCCCGCCCCTATCGCCCGCCGCCTGGCGCTCGTGGTCTGTGCCACCTGGCTGCTTGCCGGGACGCTGACCCCGGCACGGGCAGATGACGCCGCAACGGCCGGCGATATAACCGCGGGAAGGCGTGTGTTCTTTACCCGCTGCACGGCCTGCCACAGCCCGGTACCGGGACAGAACAAGGTCGGCCCCAGCCTTGCCGGCATTCTCGGCCGGCCCGCCGGCAGTGAAAGCGACTTCAACTATTCCCCTGCGCTCAAGGGCGCCGGTTTCGACTGGGACGCCGCGCATCTCGACCACTGGCTGGCAAGCCCGCGCGACTTCCTGCCCGGCTCGCGCATGACCTTTGCCCTCGGCAACGAAGCCGACCGGCAGAATGTCATCGCCTATCTGGCAACCCTCGCAGCCGCCCAAAAATAACGGCGCCCTTTCGGGGCGCCGTTATTTTACTTCCCTGAAGGGTTTTCCGGCCTACTCAAGCAGGCTGCGCAGCATCCAGGCCGCCTTCTCGTGCACCTGCATGCGCTGGGTCAGCAGATCGCAGGTCGGCTCGTCGCTCGCCTTTTCCGCCAGCTTGAACATGCCGCGCGCCGTCTTGATAACGGCCTCCTGGCCCTGCACCAACTGGCGGATCATTTCTTCCGCCTTCGGTACGCCGGTTTCCTCCTCAATGGAGGTCAGCGCCGCATATTGCTTGTAGGAGCCCGGCGCCGTGAAGCCGAGGGCGCGGATACGCTCGGCAACGGTGTCCACAGCCAGCGCCAGCTCGGTATATTGCTGCTCGAACAGCAGGTGCAGCGTCTGGAACATCGGCCCGGTGACGTTCCAGTGAAAATAATGCGTCTTGAGGTAAAGCGTGTAGCTGTCGGCCAGCAGGTGCGAGAGCCCTTCGGCAATGCCTTCGCGGTCGGATTTGCTGATCCCGATATCGATCTTCATGGTCACTCCGTTAGCTGGTGTCTGCTGCGCCGCCCGGGATTCAGGATGCGATGGTGGGGCTGGTGACGGAGAAGGTAACCGGCCGCTCTACCGGCCAGTGCGCCAATGGCTTGTCATCCGGCCCGGCCACCGTTCCTTCCGGCAGCAGCAGCACTTCGATCACGCGCTGCCGAGGGTGCCCGACACATTCCGGCAGGGCAATGGCCAGCTTGCTGACGCCGGTATTGGCATCCTGCGGCGGCGGCTGCCAGGCGGAGGCAACCGTAAAGGTCGCCGAAGCCGGCAGCAGCAGCTTTGCCACCAGCTTCTTGCCGTTCTGCTCCATGAGCGCCGAACGCCCGTCCGCCGCGATGGTGACCGTTGCCCGCGTGTGGAGCCCCCAGCCGATATCGGCGCTAACCCAGGGGGCGATCTCGTCCCGCACCATCAGCGCCGCATCCGCCAGCACGCGCAGACCGCGCCGCACCGAGCCGGCGGGGGCGGAATAGGCGGCGGAAAGATCGGCGATGGCATGCGGCTGCGGATCATCCATACCGGAAGCGTCCAGCGGCGTGCTGGCGGTATCGAGCTGGTTGACCCCGCCGATCACCAGCGTGTTGTGGCCGGCGGTGGAGAGCCTGTAGTACCGCCCACGCAAGAGGTCCTCGAAATACCCCGGCAGACCATAATTGTCGTTGCCGAGATCAATGGCCCAGCGCTCCCCCAGCGCCTCATAGACGAAGGTGCCAAGATCGAAATGGGTGTGGTGGCCGGGGATGGTGCCGGCCTTGAAGGCAAAGAACGGCACCGCCTTGCCGGCATCGCTGTCGTCCCAGCGGCTGCGCCAGGCCACCATCTCCACCGAGGGGAAATAATCCCAGTTGCTGAGGCCGAGCGCCGCCGGGCTCTGGCCGGGACCGCTCTGCCAGAGAAGGGAAAAGGCAAGGCGCTTGCTGCTGGGGCTGGAAAAGCCCGTGCTGGTAAGGGTGTACCAGCCAAGCCAGGTATCCTGCGGACGGTTGAAGCGCGTGCCCGTCCAGCCGAGAGGCACCAGGGCGATGCTGTCGTCGCAGTCGGAGAAGTTGAACGGCACGCCGGAGGGGCCGGCCGTGTGCAGCACAAAATCGCCGGTGGTGGCAAACCCGGCATAGGCGGAAAGGCCACCATCGGGCGTGGCGGTATCCTCCAGCGCGCTGATCATCATCGCCGCATAGCGCGTGGCAAGCGCCCAGTAGCTGGGGCCTTCGTTCCACGCGCCTTCCGGCGCATAGAAGGCAAAACCGAGCTTGACGCTGTCGAGCGCTAGAGCCAACGCCTCGGCAGCTTCCGGATCATGCTCGCGGGCAACCAGGGCGGCGAGGGTAATGCCGCCGTTGCACACGATGTTCCAGTTGTTGGGCCAGTAGGGCCAGCCGGAATGGGTAAAGTTGCCGACGCGCAGCCGGTCGAGGCCCGGCTTCAGGATGAGGCGGTGCAGCCCCGCCTCCATCCGCTTGCGCTCGATGGGGTTGATGTAGCCGGCAGCCCAGTCGGTGCCGAGCGCCACGGCGGCGCCCATCTGCGCGACAGACAGAAAGACTTCCGGCGGGGCGCTCGGATGCTCCCAGTCATGGAAGGACACGAGCGAGTCCAGCTCGTCCACCAGCCGTTCGGCATAACGCTCGTCCTCGCTCAACAGCCAGCTGAGGCCGAGAATGGTGGTGCGGCGTTCCGCCTCGCGGGCGGTATAGAGCAGGATCGGCTCGGTTGCGCCGTTATCGACATCGATCCATTCCGGATCGAGCGGCGGTTGCTGCAGCAGGTCGTTCGCCTTGCCGATCATCTTGGTATAGAGCTTCATCACCGCCGGATCAGCCGCCATGGCAGCCTTGACGGCGACGAGCCGCGCCGGCGTTGCCAGCAGCGTCGGTTCGGCATGCAGCGCGGCAGATCGGCCGATGCGGACCGGGCCGGTGGAAGAAGTCATAACGGCAGGCTCCCTGTTCCCGTAACGCGAGGCGGGCCGTTTTATATGGGCGAGTTGGTCAACTCCCGCACTTCGGCCCCTTATCTTCAGGATAACAACCGAAAATTGCCGCAACGGCAACAGCCTCACGCGCCTTACATTGCCGCGTGCCCAAATGGGAGCTTGTAGCCGGTGAGGCGAAGGGCAATGTTAGGCGCCGGCAACAGCCGGCATCTGGCTCCCGAAGAGGATATCCATGGTTACCATCACCCTTCCCGCCCGCGACCTGCCCGACAGCGTGATCGACACCGCCCACGGGCGCATCGTCGTGCCGGGGCACCGGCTGCCGGAAAAGAAGGTGGAGGTGGACCCGGCGCTGGTCGCCGATCTGGTGAAGGCGGCGCGCGCCAATGCGGGGCGCGCCTATGCCCCCTTCTCCCATTTCCATGTCGGCGCTGCGCTCGTAATGGCGGACGACCCGGAAGGGCGCATCCATGCCGGCGCCAATATCGAGAACAGCTCTTACGGCGTGTGTTCCTGCGGCGAGCGCACCGCGCTCAACCATGCCGCCGGGCTCGGCTTCCGGCGCATCAAGTACCTCGCCGTCTCCTGCGCCTCGGCGCTCGACGCCCCGCTTGCCGACCGCTCGCCCTGCGGCATCTGCCGGCAGGCGATCAAGGAATTCACCGCAAAGGATTTCAGTGCCGACGACGCGCTGATCTTTATCGATACCGGCGATAACAGCGGCGTGCTGTGTGAGGTGATGGATATCGAACGCCTGCTGCCCTACGGCTTCAATTTCGGCGGCCCGGCCGGCTAAGCCCCCCGGAACGCACAAAAACAAAAAGGCCCCCTCCAGATGGAGGGGGCCTTTTTGTTTGAAGAAACAACCAGCCTCAGGCCGTTACCCGGCCGTGGCAGTGCTTGAACTTCTGGCCGCTGCCGCAGGGGCAATCGGCGTTACGGCTGGTATTGGCCCATTCCGGCGGCAGGTAGGGCGGGCTGAGGTCCGCCAGCGCCGGATTCGCGGCCGGACCGGCCGGCGCGGCGGGCGGCGGCGGAGCGGCCTGGATCTGCACACGGGAGAGCCAGAGGGTCACTTCCTCCCGCAGACGCTCCAGCATGCCCTCGAAGAGGTTGAAGGCCTCGCGCTTGTACTCATTGAGCGGATCGCGCTGGCCATAGGCACGCAGGGAAATGCCCTGGCGCAGGTGGTCGAGAGCGAGCAGGTGCTCCTTCCAGATACGATCCAGCAGGGTCAGCAGGATGTCGCGCTCAAGACCGCGGAAGCTGGAGAACTGCAGGCTGTAGCCCTGGGCGGCAGCCTCGGCGGCCACTTTCTCGAACTGGGCACGCAGGCCTTCCATGTGCGCGTCGTGCAGCGCCCGCACGCGCTCCTCGATCTCGGCGCCGCCGACACCCTCTTCCTTCGCCCACTCGCTCACCGGTGCATCGAGCGCCAGCACACGGCGCACTTCCTCGTGCAGGCCGGAGACGTTCCACTGCTCGGCATAGCTGTTTTCGGGGATATTGGCCGTCACCAGTCCATTGATGGTGGCAAGACGCATATCCTCGATGGTCTCCGACACATCCTCGGCTTCCATGATCTCGAGGCGCTGCTCGTAAACGACCTTGCGCTGGTCGTTCATCACGTCGTCGAACTTCAGCACGTTCTTGCGCATGTCGAAGTGCTGGGCCTCGACCTTGGACTGCGCCTTGGCCAGAGCCTTGTTGAGCCATGGATGGTCGATAGCCTCGTCTTCCTTGAGGCCCAGCTTGTCCAGCATGCCGGCAATGCGGTCGGAACCGAAGATGCGCATCAGGTCGTCTTCCAGCGACAGGAAGAACTTGGAAGCGCCCGGGTCGCCCTGACGGCCGGAGCGGCCGCGCAGCTGGTTGTCGATGCGGCGGCTTTCATGCCGTTCGGTGCCGATGATGTAGAGACCGCCGGCGGCCAGCACCTTTTCCTTGTTGGCGGCAACCTCGGCGGTGATCGCCTCGGCCTTCGCCTTGCGCTCGGCTTCGTCGGTGACGCTGGCCAGTTCGCTCTCGATGCGCATCTCGGCATTGCCGCCGAGTTTGATGTCGGTGCCGCGGCCCGCCATGTTGGTGGCGATGGTCACCGCAGACGGCTCGCCGGCCTGGGCGATGATGTAGGCCTCGCGCTCATGATGGCGCGCGTTTAGCACCTGGTGCTTGACCTTGCGGCGGGTGAGCTCGGCGGAAAGCTGCTCGGACTTCTCGATCGAGACGGTGCCGACCAGAACCGGCTGGCCACGGGTGGCGCAATCCTCGATCTGCTTGACGATGGCGTCGTACTTGGCGGCACGGGTCTTGTAGACCTCGTCGTTATTGTCGATGCGCGCAACCGGCACGTTGGTCGGAATCTCGACCACTTCGAGATTGTAGATCTCGGCGAACTCGCCGGCCTCGGTCGCGGCCGTACCGGTCATGCCGGCCAGCTTGGGATAGAGGCGGAAGTAGTTCTGGAAGGTGATGGATGCCAGCGTCTGGTTTTCCTGCTGGATCTTCACATGTTCCTTGGCTTCCAGCGCCTGGTGCAGGCCCTCGGAATAACGCCGGCCTTCCATCATGCGGCCGGTGAACTCGTCGATGATGACGACCTTGCCGTCCTTGACGATGTAATCGGTATCGCGGCGGAAGAGCGTGTGCGCCTTGAGGGCGGCAGTGACGTGGGCAACAAGGTTTACGTTGTGGGCGTCATAAAGCTCGCCGGTCGGCAGCAGCCCCTGCTCGCGGGCAAGGTTCTGCACCTTCTCCATGCCCTCTTCCGTGAGGGTGACGGAGCGCAGCTTCTCGTCCTTCTCGAAATCCTCGGCGCCAAGGCCGCGCATCAGCGTATCGACGGCGACATACATCTCCGAGCTGTCCTGCGCGGCGCCAGAGATGATGAGCGGGGTGCGCGCCTCGTCGATGAGGATCGAGTCCACTTCGTCGACGATGGCGAAGTTGAAGGGACGCTGCACCATGTCGGCGCGGCGGAACTTCATATTGTCGCGCAGGTAGTCGAAGCCGAATTCGTTGTTGGTGCCGTAGGTAACGTCGCACGCATAGGAGACGCGGCGCTCGTTATCGTCCTTGCCATGCACGATGACGCCGGTGGTGAGCCCCAGCCAGCCGTAAAGGCGGGACATGGTCTCGGCGTCGCGCTTGGCGAGGTAGTCGTTAACGGTGACGACATGCACGCCCTTGCCGCCAAGAGCGTTGAGATAGACCGCGAGGGTGGCAACCAGCGTCTTGCCTTCGCCGGTCTTCATCTCGGCGATGCGGCCCTGATGCAGCACAGCGCCGCCGACAAGCTGGACATCGAAGGGGCGCATGCCGAGGGCACGAACGGAGGCCTCGCGCACGGTGGCGAAGGCTTCGGGCATGAGCTGGTCGAGTGTTTCGCCGGCGGCAAGACGATCGCGGAAGCGCTGGGTCTGCGCCTTCAACTCGTCGTCCGACATCGCCTTCATCTGCGGCTCAAGCGCGGAGACTTCCTTGACGACACTGGCAAGACGCTTGACTGCACGGTCGTTGGCGGAGCCGAACAAGGCACGCGCGAGGGCACCGATCATACTCGTTCCTCGAATGTCCCCCTTACCGGGGGCCTGTTTTATGCGACCGGCCCTCTGGTGCGCATGACTGCGCGAAATACCCAGGATGAGGACCGGACCGGGAAACTCGGGTGACAGCAAAATGCCCGTCCGGAAGACGAACCTTCTTGCCGCACGTTCCACATAAGGATGGGCAGGGGCACTGTCAACGTCGGCGGGGGGCGACGCTGGCGCGCACCGCCCGCAAAGGCGGCAGTTCGCCTGCTTTTCGGCTGCTCCGCCCCGTTGGAAACGGACGATCCGCAACCCGGTTCCCCGGTCCCGGGAAATGCCCTTTTCCGTGAGTGGCTTTACAGCCATCCGCGCCTTGACCTAAAAGCGTCATTAGATCGATTTAAAAAGAAATCAGACACTTGTTCCCGAGGAGGCACGCCCCATGAGCATCTATCGTCCGGCAGAAGAGCGCTACGAGCGGATGCAGTACCGCCGCACCGGCCGCTCCGGCCTGCACCTGCCCGCCATCTCGCTCGGCCTGTGGCACAATTTCGGCCACATCACCCAGTATGAGCGCTCGCGCGACATGGTGCTGACCGCCTTCGACCTCGGCATCACCCATTTCGACCTCGCCAACAATTACGGCCCGCCCCCGGGCAGCGCGGAAGAGTGTTTCGGCGAGATTCTGAAACGCGACCTCAAGCCCTGGCGCGATGAACTGATCGTCTCCAGCAAGGCCGGCTACCGCATGTGGCCGGGCCCCTATGGCGAGTGGGGCAGCCGCAAGTACCTGATCGCCAGCTGCGACCAGAGCCTGAAGCGCATGGGGCTCGACTATGTCGACATTTTCTATTCCCACCGCTTCGACCCGAATACGCCGCTGGAAGAAACGATGATGGCGCTGGACCACATCGTGCGGTCGGGCCGCGCGCTTTATGCCGGCATCTCCTCCTACTCCGCCCAGCGCACGGCTGAGGCCGCTGCCATCCTCAAGGAACTGGGCACGCCCTGCCTCATCCACCAGCCCAGCTACAACATGCTGAACCGCTGGGTGGAACAGGGCCTGATGGACACGCTGGGAGACGAAGGCATCGGCTGCATTGCCTTTACCCCGCTGGCGCAGGGCATGCTGACTGACCGCTACCTCAAAGAGGTGCCGGCCGACAGCCGGGCGGCGAACCCGACCGGTGCGCTCAAGGAAGCTGCACTGACCGAGCAGACGCTCAGCAAGATCCGCGCGCTCAACGACATGGCGGCAAAGCGCGGCCAGACGCTGGCGCAGATGGCCCTTGCCTGGGTGCTGCGCGACCAGCGCGTGACCTCCGCCCTTATCGGCGCCAGCCGCGCCGAACAGGTAAGGGACTGCGTGAAGGCCCTCGACAAGCTGGACTTCACCGCCGACGAGCTGGCCGAGATCGACCGGCACGCGACCGAATCCGGCATCAATCTCTGGGCCCGTTCCAGCGCAGATTAAAGCCTGACTGCCGGCCGCAGGAATCCCGGAAGCCCGGATTCCTGCGGCCTGCGACAATTAGATCAAATTTTATTTATTGTTTTTCCGGAAATACGCTATTTTCCGCAGCACAACCGGCAGGAAGCCGGGGCGCCCCCTGCGGCATGACGCCGCGCGGGGGGAGTTTCTCTCAGGATGAGAGGTCTGGGACCATGCAGGACCCGCTTCGCACACGCACGTGCCTTGCTTTTCTGCGCCCGGCCTCGCCAGGGGTACGGGTGTCATGATTTCAGATAATTTCGGCAGCCTCACACGGCTCGGCCAGTCTCTTTTCGACAATTTCCGCAGCGGGCGCGGGCTGGATGACAGCCTTGGCCTTGGCAATTCCCTGACCGGCGGCGCTTCGAGCGCCGGGCAGATTGCCAATGGCAGCAACGCCGGCGGCAACTCCACCTCCTCCGACAACAGCGGTACCGGCAGCGGACGCCATGGTGCAGCCAGCGTGCTCGACCTCTCCGGACGCCTGCAGGCCGGCACCAACGGCCGCAGCGCGTCCAGCGCCGGCGACGATGCCGCCGACGGCACCGCGACCGGCAGCGGCGCTGTCACCGCCACCGGCACCTCCAAGGACAGTACAACCGACCCGATCGAGGCGGCGTTCCAGCTGCTGCAACGCGACCTCACCTCCATGCTCGGCATGGTCGGCTACAATGATGACCAGGCCTCGCAAGGCGCCGCTGCGCTGACGGATGCCGCGCGCAAAGCCTATGCCCAGGGCAATGCCTTCTCCATCTCCGCCGTCGCCATCGACACGCTGGAGCAGTACAGCCAGGGGCCCAATGGCTCCATGTATATGGGCACGCTCTCGGCCAAGTCGCTGGAGCTTTATGTCGACCCGGCAACGGGCACCTTCTCCGCCAAGGCAGTGTCGGTGGAAATCCAGAAGGTCGCCGCCGAGCAAACGCAGGCTGCAAGCGGCCAGTCTTCGGACGGCGCCGGCAGCGGCAATACCATCGACAATCTGCCGGTCTATACGCCGACCTTCTCCATCCCGCAGAACGAGGGCAAGGGCCTCGACCCGGCCGAGCTGGTCAAGAAGCTGCGCAAGATGATGGAAGAACTGGAAAAGGCCCGTCAGGCCAAGGCGGAAGCCGAGCAGGAGCAGCTCCAGGCTGCTGCCAAAAAGGCGGCGCAGCAGGACCCGAAGCTGGCAAGCCAGATCAACGTCACCGCCATGGCAAATTCCACCAGCCAGCCTTCCGACGGCGTCTATATGGCGCTGCGCCTCGACGCCTCGGTGCCGATCTTCGGAACCCCGAAGGACATCGAAAAGGGCGAGGGCGATGTGAAGATGCCGAAGGTGAATGTCGTCACCTGAAATGGTGGCTGCGCGCGGGCCCAAACCCGCGCGCAGCCACATGAAACCGGCTTGACAGGCGGTCTTTCGGGGCCCTATACGTCCGACACTTCAAGGCAGGGGCTGTAGCTCAGTTGGGAGAGCGCCTCGTTCGCAATGAGGAGGTCAGGGGTTCGATTCCCCTCAGCTCCACCACTTCCTGCCTGACTGATTTTTCCTTAAAATCCGGCCTTTAAAACCGCCCGCGACCGGGTGGCACTGAGTCATTCGGTCATCGTCCGCAAGCCGGATACCCAAGGCCGATTTCTCATAAAATTTGTCTCGCATTTTATCTAAATTTTCTTTAAATTTACCAAATCCCCGTCATGCAGACGGGTAGGCACCCTCGCAGCCGGCGCACCGGCGCATTTCAACCAGGAAGGTTGTCATGAGTGCAGCATTTACCCGCGTGGGCCGACGCATGGCCCAGTTCTTTTATAATGCCCTTACCGAAGAAGTGCCGGTCCAGAAGACGGATCCGGGCTATCGCCTTGCCACCAGCCGCGATGGCTGGCCAAAGGGCAAGCCGCGCCGTCGCTCGCTACTGGAAGAGGATGTCGAGGGCGAAGCCCCCTACACCGCCGATGTGGACTGGCTGGAGGCAAGCAAACTTGCCGTCGGCTGCCTGATCCTGGCCGGGCGCCCGCGCCACCAGGCCCAGCGCATCGCCGAGCGCCTGACGAAGGACAACTGGCTGCAAGCCGAAGTCGTTCGCCTTGCCGGCCCGCGCGCCGACGCCATGACCATCGCCATGACGCTCGCCAGCGCGGTCTGAACCACCGGCCTTCCCAGGCACGGGCTTCTGCGACAGGACTGACCGGGACGGACGCGGCTACTTGCTGCCGCGCTCCCCCCGCAACTGCTCTTCCATGAAGGCCTTGACCAGCGGCGGCACATCCGGCGGCGCCACATCCACGCCTTTGCCGAGCACCTTCAGGATCTCGGAAAGGCCGTCGCAGCGCGCGGCGTGCTTGTCATTGGCATCGACCCGGTACCATTCGGCGCCGGGCTGGCTCGTCAGCTTGACCATGTCGCGATAAGCGTCCGCATAGGCGTCCCAGTGGGCGCGGTTGCGGATATCGTCCTCGGTCAGCTTCCACCGCTTGCCGGGTTCGGTATAGCGTTCAAGGAAACGCTTCATCTGCTCTTCCGGCGAGATATCGAGGAAGAGCTTGCACAGGCGGATGCCACTATCGACCAGGGTGCGCTCGAAGGCGTTGATCTCGTCATAGGCACGCTTCCACTCCACCTCGGTGGCGAAGCCTTCGATCCGCTCCACCAGCACGCGGCCGTACCAGGAGCGGTCGAAGATGGCGATCTCGCCGGTCAGCGGCACCCGTTCCCAGAAGCGCTGCAGCCAGTGCTGCCGGCGCTCATGCGCGCTGGGGGCGGAGATTTGCCATACCCTGAGCGGGCGCGGGTCGAGCGCCCAGCCAATGCGGCGGATAAGGCCGCCCTTGCCAGCCGCATCCCACCCTTCAAGGGCGATGATGCCTTTCAGCCCTTGCCGCCCGTAGGCATGCTGAAGCAGGGCCAGTTCTTCCTGCAAACGCGCAAGGCGTTCGATGTTCTTGTCTTTTCCGCTCATGGAGCGAACTGTGCGCCATCCCCGCCCCGCACGCCAAGAGCGAACTTGGCCGCAATCCTTCGGCCCTTCGTTCAGCCAAGATCGAGCCGGAAACGGCCATCGCCATGGCGGATGCCGTTGATCTGAACTTCCAGCCGGTGCTCGCCGGCATAATAGGTGCGCGTGGTGATGGGCCGCACGGCATGCCGGCGCGTGAAGATGATGCTTCCGCCCGGCGCCAGGGTAACCACCTTGCCCTTGAAGACCTTGGGCGAAAGCGTGCCGCGCGCCGTCACGTGATGGACGACATAATCGACCGCCACCTTGACCGGCGCCGATGCGGCAGAGTTCAGCGTCGCCGTAAACTCCAGCGCTCCGCCAAGGGTGACGGTCGGCGTCAGCACTTCCAGCGCGCCGAGGGTGATGTCGCCAGCCCCTGCTCCCTCCCCGCCAAAGCCCAGAACCGCCAATGCCCCGGCATGGCCGCGCTTGATGAGGCCGCGGCAGGCATGGCGCAGCAGGGCCGCCCGCTCACGCGATGCCCACTCTGACCAGCGCTGCGCAAGTTCCACCACCAACTCCGGATGGTCGCGGGCGATATCGTTGAGATTGTTGGCAACAGACCGGCGCACATAGTCGGACGGATCATCCTTGAGCGCTTCCAGAAGCGGCAGGAGCGGCGCCGGATCGGCAATGAAGCCCGGCAGTTGCGGCGCCCAGGGCAGGCGCGGGCGCGTGCCTTCGCTCACCAGCCGGCGCACATGCTCGCTGGGATGGGAGAGCCAGCCGGCAAGAATGGCAAGCGAGGCTTCCGGTTCGGCCAGCAGCACTGCACGAATGGCGAACTCACTGGAAAAATGCCGGGTCATTTCCTTGAGGAGATCGAGCACCTCTGCTGTCCGCCCGGCCCCGATCCGAACGGCCGCGGCCCCCATCGGCATGATGGGCCACCCCCTGATCCCTTCTTCATCCGACGCCATGCCGGAAAGCGGGCCATCGGCATCCGGATGCAGGCTGGCGCGAAGCAGTGCGTCGGTCACCACGAAGCCGGCCGGCAGAAACCGGACCAGCGCTTCCTCGATATGGGCGGCGCGCTGTTTCAGCTCCAGCGCCTCCAGCCCCGTTCCCGCCATCTCGACGAAACCGGCAGCATCGAAGCCGGTGCCGACCTGCCCGGCGGCCCGGTGAAGATGGCGGGCCATCTCGCGCACCACGGCACGGTTAAACACATTCTTGAACGGCTCAGCCATCGACAGCTCCTGGCTACGGCCTCAGATGAGGCTTTTGTTCCTATTTTGTTCTTATCGCACCGACGGCCAAAAAGAAAGCCCCGGCGATCAGCCGGGGCCCTCCGCAGCCTGAAACGCTCGTCCGCAGTCTTCAGGGGCTTTCCCACTTGCCGCTTTCCGTCGAACGGAAAAAGGCATCCATGATCCGGGCGGTCGCGAGCGCATCCTCGAGCGGCCAGGGCGCCACCTCCTGCCCGCGGGCGGCGCGGGCAAAACCATCCACCAGCAGGGCATACTGGTTGGCGGGCGGAATGGCGATGGCTTCGCCGAGCCCGGGCAGATCGTCGCCATCGCTCACATAAAGCCGCGTCAAACCGCCATTGGGAGCATTGAACGGCATGGCGATCTGGATATGGCCGGTTTCGCCGAAGGCATGGACACGCTGATAATTCACCCGGTCGATGGCGGTGGTAAAGCTGGCCTGCCGGCCCCCGGAAAAGCGCATCATGCCATCGAAGGCATGGTCGGCGCCCAGCGGCCCGCGCGCCAGCTGGCCAATCACCGCCTCCGGCTCCTCGCCGAAGAAATAACGGGCGGCAGTGATGCAGTAGATGCCGATATCGAGCAGCGCGCCGCCGCCCTTGCTGGCATCGAGCCGGTAATCCTCCGGCGAGACCCGGCCGAAGCTGAAGGCCGCCTGCACGGACTTGAGCGCGCCGATACGCCCATCGCGGATCAGCGCGCGCGCCTTCTGCCACTGCGGGTGATGGCGCACCATCAGCCCGTCAAGCGCCAGCTTGCCGGTGGCATCGCGGGCGGCGATCAGCTTTTCCACCTCGCCGGCATTAAGGCCGACCGGCTTTTCCACCAGCACATGCTTGCCCGCTTCCAGCGCGGCGATGGCAAGCCGCACATGCACATCGTTGGGCAGCGGGATATAGACGCCATCCACCTCCGGATCGGCCAGCAGCGCCTCGTAGCCTTCATGAGAACGGGTAATGCCGTGCTGACGGGCATAGGAGCGGGCACGCTCGCCCGAGCGGGCGGCAACGGCCACCACTTCGCCTTCCCGGCCGGCACGCACGGCAGGGATAAAGGCACGCTCGGCAATACGGGCCGCCCCCAGAATACCCCAGCGAAATTCCGTCATTATGATCCTCCCCACCCGTTATTCGATTGCCGCCGGCCCTTGTCAGCCGGGGATCAGCCCTTCCGCTTCCATCGCCGCGCGCACCGCAGGGCGCGCCAGCAGGCGGCGGTGATAGTCCCCGATCTGTGGCCAATCGGAGAAGTTGAAATTGAGCGTATCGGCCCAGCCGAGCATGGAGACGGCATAGGCATCGGCCACGGTGAAGTCCGGCCCCATGAGCCAGGGACGCCCGTCTGCCAGCTTTTTTGCCACATAACCGAAACGGGCCTGCACGGCCGACCGGACAACGAGGCGATAATCTTCTGGCATGGAGCGGGAAAAAAGCGGCGTCAGCAGGGCATGCAGTTCGGTGGCGATAAAATTGAGCCACTCCTGCAGCCGGTAGCGCGCCGGGCTGCCGGGTGCCGGGGCCAGCGCCTTTTCCGGCGCATGGTCCGCCACATATTGCAGCAGCACGGCCACTTCGGTCAGCACCGCGCCGTCATCGAGTTCTAGCGCCGGCACCTTGCCCTTGGGGTTGATGGCCAGATAATCGGCACCGCTTTCGGTGCGCTTGCCGGCAAAGCTGACCCGCTCCAGATCGAAATCCAGCCCTGCCTCAACGAGCGCAACATGCACGGCAAGCGCGCAGGAGCCGGGCGCGTAATAGAGTTTCATGGCCAGTGATGCCTCCCCTTTTGGGGAAGAGTAGCCCGGCGGGCCGTGTTGTCCAGCCGTGTCCCGGGCCCTACTTGCCTGAACCCCGGACAGCGGCCTTCGCCCACACCTGAAATCAATCTAACTTTTCAGAAAATCACCGCGGATGATGAGGAAAATTCTCATAAGCGCAATGGTCATAAATTCCTTTTAATATGAGGGTGTCAGGCGATATTTCCGGCACCAGAATACAATCTTGATCTCACCATATATCGCCCCTGCATTTGAAATTTTGAACCAACTGCCCTACATATTCATTCAACAGGCGCGGATAACACCCGCGCCTTTTGCTTTTATCCCGTTCCGGGCGGCCATGGATTTGGTCGGCAGAAAGGACCCCTGAGCAAGGCCTGAAGAAAAGGAAGGTGTGAGCCCTATGTGTGGAATTGCCGGAGAGATACGTTTCGATGGTTCGTTTGCCGATACCTCCGCTGTCGACAGGATGGTGTCGGTACTGGCCCCGCGGGGGCCGGATGGCAGCGGGGTTCTGGCAAGAGGGCCGGTTGCCTTCGGCCACCGGCGCCTCAGGATCATCGATCTCTCCGAAAATGCCGCCCAGCCGATGACGGACCCGGCGCTTGGCCTGACCGTCGTCTTCAATGGCTGCATCTATAACTATCCCGAGCTCAGGGCCGAACTGGTGGCAAAGGGCTACAGCTTCTTTTCCCACGGCGACACCGAGGTGATCCTCAAGGCGTTCCATTGCTGGGGCGAGGCGTGCGTGGAGCGCTTCCACGGCATGTTCGCCTTTGCCATCCATGAGCGCGAAAGCGGCGCGGTGACGGTGGCGCGCGACCGGTTTGGCATCAAGCCGTTCTATTATTCCCGCAAAGGGGCGCGGCTGCGCTTTGCCTCCTCCCTGCCGGCCATCCTGGCGGCGGGCGACGTAGATGGCGACATCGACAAGGCGGCGCTCCACAACTACATGAGCTTCCACGCCGTGGTGCCGCCGCCGCGCACCATCCTGAAGGGCGTCCGCAAGCTGCCGCCGGCCACCATCCGCCGTTACGAGGCCGATGGCAGCGAGCGCGAACACCGCTACTGGCAGCCCGCCTATCTGCGCCGGCCGGAAGATGCCGGGCTGACGCGCGAGGACTGGCGCGACCGGGTGCTGGAAGCGCTGCGCCTTGCCGTGCGCCGACGCATGGTGGCAGACGTGCCGGTGGGCGTGCTGCTTTCCGGCGGCGTCGATTCAAGCGTGATCGTCGGGCTGCTGGCCGAAGAGGGGCAGCATGACCTCAAGACCTTCTCCATCGGCTTTGAAGAAGCCAATGGCGAGAAGGGTGACGAGTTCGTCTATTCCGACCTGATTGCCCGGCACTACGGCACCGACCATCACAAGATCTTCGTGCCCGGCAGCGAGCTGATGGAAAACCTGCCCGGCACCATCAAGGCGCAGTCCGAGCCGATGGTCTCCTATGACAATATCGGCTTCTACCTGCTCTCCCGCGAG
Organism: Radicibacter daui; assembly: GCA_030657355.1. Taxonomy (GTDB): domain Bacteria; phylum Pseudomonadota; class Alphaproteobacteria; order Radicibacterales; family Radicibacteraceae; genus Radicibacter; species Radicibacter daui. The sequence continues at coordinate 689,894 of CP131056.1, read as the reverse complement.
GTTTCGAAGCACATCAAGGTGGTGCAGTCGGGCCAGGGGGCGGACGAGGTTTTCGGCGGTTATCACTGGTATCCGCCGCTCGGCAACTCCAATGACGTGGTCGGGGACTATGCAAAAGTCTTCTTCGACCGGCCGCATGCCACACTTTCTACCCAGCTTGGCGCCGAGTGGATGCCGGAGGCGGATGAGAGCCTGGAACTGGTTGCCGCGCATCTGATGATGCCGGATGCGGCAACGCCGGTGGACCGGGCGCTAAGGCTGGATTCCCAGATCATGCTGGTCGACGACCCGGTCAAGCGCGTCGACAACATGACCATGGCCTGGGGGCTGGAAGCGCGCGTGCCCTTCCTCGACCATGAACTGGTGGAGCTGGCGGCGACTATCCCGCCGGAATTCAAGCTGGCCGATGGCGGCAAGGGCGTCCTGAAGGATGCCGCGCGGCAGGTCATCCCGCATGAGGTGATCGACCGCAAGAAGGGTTATTTCCCGGTTCCGCAGCTCAAATATATCGAGGGCCCGTTCCTCGACATGGTGAAGGACACGCTGACCTCCAGCGCCGCGACATCGCGCGGGCTCTTCCGCCCGGAATGGCTGGACAAGCTCTTTGCCGCCCCGTCCGAGCACATCACGCCGCTGAGGGGTTCCGAGCTCTGGCAGGCCGCCCTGCTGGAGATGTGGTTGCAGGCGCATCAGATCTGAAGGGGGCGCTGCCATGTCGATGAAAACAGAGGCCGGGATGCAGGAGACGGCAGCCGACGAGTTGCCGCCGGGTGAGGCCGCCGCCAACTACGCCCTCGATTGCGGCTGGGGGCGGCTGATCTTTACCCAGACCTTCGACAGCGTGGAAAAGCTGACGGGCGCGCTGCGCGAGGAGAAGGCAGACTGCCGGGATATCGCGGTTTACGTGACCGACCCGCACGTGCTGCTGGCCAAAGCACCGCAGGAAATATTCCTCGACCCCTCGCATACCTTCCGGCTCGATCTGGCCGGATATCAGCCTGCCGGCCGCACGCCGCACGGCTTTTTTGTCCGGCGCCTCACTTCGCGCGACGATGCCGTGGCCATGAACCGCATCTATGCCTCCCGCGGCATGGTGCAGGTGCCGCCGGAATATTTCTGGTCCAAGCGCGATGCACGCTCGCTGATCTATTTCGTGGCGGAAGACGAGCGCACCGGCGAGATCATCGGCACGGTGACGGGCGTTGACCATGCCCGGGCCTTCAACGACCCGGAAAAGGGTGCCTCGCTCTGGTGCCTGGCAACCGACCCGCAGGCACGCCAGCCCGGTATTGGCGAGGTGCTGGTCCACCGGCTGGCGGAGTATTTCAAGGCACGGGGCGCGGCCTGGCTCGACCTTTCCGTGCTGCATGACAACGAGCAGGCGATTGCGCTTTACGAGAAGGTGGGCTTCGAGCGGGTGCCGCTGTTCTCCGTCAAGCGCAAGAACTCTATCAATGAGAAGCTCTTTACCGGCCCCCCGGAGGTGGAACAGGAGCTGAACCCCTATGCCGGCATCATCGTCAAGGAAGCGCGCCGGCGCGGCATCCAGGTGGATATCATCGATGCCGAGGGCGGCTTTTTCCGCATGACCTATGGCGGCAGCTTCGTGCGCTGCCGGGAGTCGCTCAGCGAGTACACAACGGCCGTTGCCATGTCGATTTGCGACGACAAGGCGGTGACCCGGCGGGTTGTCGAACGGGCCGGCGTGGTGGTGCCGCGGCAGATCGGCGCCGGTGAAGCCCCCGGAGCGATTGCCTCCTTCCTCAAGAAACATGGCAGCGTTGTCGTCAAGCCGGCGCGCGGCGAACAGGGCCGCGGCATCTCCATCGGCCTTACCAGTGTCGAGGCGGTGCAGGCAGCCATCGAGGATGCGCGGCAGGTCTCCAATGATGTGCTGATCGAGGAGATGATCGATGGGCAGGATCTGCGGCTGGTCGTTATCAACTTCAAACTGGTGGCGGCCGCCATCCGCAAGCCGCCGATGGTGATCGGCGACGGCCGGAGCACGATCGCTGAACTGATCGAAGCGCAAAGCCGCCGCCGCCGGGCGGCCACCGGCGGCGAATCCTCCATCCCCGTTGACGGCGAGACCGAGCGCACGCTCGCCGCCAGCGGCAAGCAGCTGGAAAGCGTGCTGGCGGAAGGCGAGACCCTGCTGGTGCGCAAGACGGCGAACCTGCACACCGGCGGCACCATTCATGACGTGACGGAAGTGGTGCACCCCACCCTCGTCCAGGCCGCCATCGAGGCAGCACGCGCCATCGACATTCCGGTGGTCGGCATCGACTTCATGGTGAAGTCGCCGCTGGAGGAGACTTACGCCTTCATCGAGGCCAACGAGCGGCCGGGGCTTGCCAACCACGAACCGCAGCCGACAGCCGAGCGCTTTGTCGACCTGCTGTTCCCGCTCTCGATGCCCACAAATGTGCGCAAGCTGCTGCACGCCCATGAACACCAGAACGGGGGAGCGCATGGCCCGGCTCAAGATTGACACCGACTATCTCCAGAAGGTGCTGGCGAAGCTGCTGTCGATCCCGAGCCCGACGGGATACACGGACACGGTCGTGCGCTACGTCACTCGGGAGCTGCAGAAGCTGGGGCTCGACGCCGAGCTGACGCGGCGCGGCGCCATCCGTGCCATTCGCCAGGGCTCCCAGCGCAAGGGCGCGCGTGCCATCGTGACCCATCTCGACACGCTCGGCGCGCAGGTAAAGCTGCTGAAGGAAAACGGGCGCCTGGCGCTGGTGCCCATCGGCCACTGGTCAGCGCGGTTTGCCGAAGGTGCGCGCACCACGCTCTTTACCGACAAGGGCGCCTATCGCGGCACCATCCTGCCGCTCAAGGCCTCCGGCCATACCTATAATGAAGAGATCGATACCCAGCCCGTAGGCTGGCCGCATGTGGAACTGCGCGTGGATGCGCTCGCGCGCAGCATTGCCGACCTCGAGCGGCTGGGTATCGAGATCGGCGATATCGTCGCCATCGATCCACAGCCGGAATTCATCGATAACGGCTTCATCGTCTCGCGCCATCTCGACAACAAGGCCGGCGTTGCCATCGCGCTCGCCGCCCTGAAGGCGATGCAGGACGACAATATGCGCACGCCGGTAGACATCCATTTCCTCTTCACGATTACGGAAGAGGTTGGCGTGGGCGCGGCATCGATCCTCACCCCCGATGTCGCCTCGATGATCGCAGTGGATAACGGCACCTCCGCGCCGGGGCAGAACTCGTCCGAATTCGGCGTTACCCTCGCCATGGCCGACCAGACCGGCCCGTTCGACTATCACCTGACCAAGAAGCTGGCGGCCCTGTGCGCGGAAAATGACATCCGCTGCCAGAAGGACATCTTCCGTTACTACCGCTCGGATTCAGCGAGCGCCGTGGAAGCGGGCGCCGATGTGCGCACGGCGCTGATCACCTTCGGCGTCGATGCCTCGCACGGCTATGAACGCATCCATATGCATGCGCTGCGCTCGCTCGCCGAGCTGATCACCGCCTATGCCGAAAGCAAGGTTGCCATCGTGCGCGACTTCGAGCCGACGAGCGAGGGCATCACGGGCTTTACCCGCCAACCGATCGAGGAAGCGCAGCAGGCGCTGAAGCCCGACATCGACAATGACGATCTCGGGCCCCAGAGCTGAGAGGAGGCGACCGGAAAGGCCGCCCTTCAGGCGGCCTTGCGCAGGCCGACAAAGGAGCGGGTGAGCAGGCGCTGCATGACGATGAAGGTGAAGAGCAGCCCGCCGATCACGATCTTCGTCCACCAGCTGTTGAGCGAGCCGTCAAAGGCGATCAGCGTCTGGATGATGCCCTGGATGAGGCCACCGATGAAGGTACCGGCAATGAAGCCGATACCGCCCGCCAGCAGTGTGCCGCCGATGACCACGGCAGCGATGGCATCCAGCTCCACCCCCACCGCCGCCAGCGGATAGGAAGAGGCGGTATAGAAGGCGTAGATGACGCCGCCAAGCGCGCTGAAAAAGCCGCTGAGGGCATAGACCCGAACGGTGGTGCGCCCCACCGGCACGCCCATCAGCGCCGCCGAGGCACGGTCGCCGCCCACGGCATAGACGTTGCGGCCAAAGCGGGTGAAGTGGGCGATGACGATACCGCCTGCCACTGCCGCCAGCATGACGAGCGCCGAGGCGCTGAGCCAGCCCTTGCCCGGCAGGGGAATGCGGAAGGCGGCAAAGGCATCCACGAAGGGATGCGAGATGGGCACGCTGTCGAGATTGATGAGAAAAGCCATGCCGCGCAGGAAGAACATGCCGGCAAGGGTGATGATGAAGGGCTGGATGTCGAAAGCCTGGATAAGCCAGCCCATCGCCCCGCCCAGCAGGGAACCGATCACCAGCGCGACAAAAGCAGCAGCCAGCGGGTGAAAGCCGAAATCGCGCGTCAGCACCGCAATCAGCACGCCGACAAAAGCGATCATCGAGCCGACACTGAGATCGATACCGCCGGCGAGGATGACGAAGGTCATGCCGATGGCGGTGATGATGAGGAAGGCGTTATCCGTCAGCAGGTTACCCAGCACCAGCGTATCGCGGAAACCGCGATACTGGATCATGCCCCAGCCATAGAGCGCCAGGCACACGAGGATGGTGGCGGCCAGCGGCAGCGTGCGCTCGCTGAAGAAAGACTTAAACATGACGCTTGCCCCCGAAGAGACCGCCAAGGCGGGCGCGCAGCAGCGCGCGTGAGCGCGGCGCCTGCAACAGCAGCACGACCAGCACGGCGGCCGCCTTGACGATGAGGTTATATTGCGGCGGCAGGCCGCTCACCAGAATGCCGGTGGTGAGCGACTGGATGGTAAGCGCGCCGATGACGGTAAGGCCGATATAGAACCGCCCACCCATCAGCGAGGCACCGCCGATGACGACGGACAGGATGGCATCCAGCTCCAGCCACAGGCCGGCATTGTTGGCATCCGCCCCGCGAATGTCGGCAGCGATGATGATGCCGGCAAGCGCCGCACACAGGCCGGAGATGACATAGGCAAAGACGGTGATGCCGCGCGCCTCGATACCGGCAAGCCGGCTGGCGGCGGCATTGCCGCCGACAGCCTCGACAAACAGGCCGAGCGCGGTGCGGCGCAGGAGAAGCGCCAGCAGCAGAACGGCGGCAAGCGCCACCTCCACCCGCACAGGAATGTAAGCGAAATGCCCCGCCCCCAGCGCCTCGAAGAAGGCACTGTGGAAGGTGACGATTTGCCCGTCGGTGATCATCTGGGCGATCCCGCGCCCGGCCACCATCAGGATGAGCGTGGCGATGATGGGCTGGATGCCGAGGAAGGCCACCAGCACCCCGTTCCACAAGCCGCAAAGGGCTCCGGTGCCCATCACCGCCAGCATGATCACTGCCGGTGAAAACCCGGTGTCGCGGGTGAGCACGGCCATGACTGCCCCGCAGATGGCGATGATAGCGCCGACGGAAAGATCGATGCCGCGCGTGCCGATCACCACGGCCATACCGACGGCGACCAGCGCCGTGGGCGCCCCGCGATGCACCACATCGACAAGGCTGCCGAACAGGTGCCCGTCGACAATCGTCACCTCGAAGAAGCCGGGCGAGATGAAGGCATTGGCCATCAGGATGAGCAGCAGCACCAGCACCGGCCAGAAGGCCCGGCTGCGCAGGAAACCGGCAACGAGCCCCGGCTCGCCGGCAGTGGCAGCCTTGTTGCGGGAGGAGGAAAGCCCGTTCATTGCGCAATCGCCTCGATGATGCCGGCGCGGGTTACCGCCTCGCCGGACAGTTCCGCCACCTTGCGACGGTCGCGCAGCACAGCGACCCGGTCGGCTACCGCCACGATCTCCTCCAGCTCGGAGGAAGCGACCAGCAGCCCCATGCCCTCGTCGCAGAGCTGGCGCAGCAGGGTGATGATGTCGGCATGACCGCCGACATCGATGCCGCGCGTGGGCTCGTCCAGGATGAGGAAACGCGGGCTGGAGACAAGCCAGCGGGCAAGGATGCATTTCTGCTGGTTGCCGCCGCTCAGCTGGCCCACCGGCTTTTCGCTATCGGGCGTGGCGATGCCCAGCGCCTCGATCATCTGGTCGGCAAGCCGCTGCTGCTCGGCGCGCGGGATGGGCCGGTGCCAGCCCTGGCGGGCCTGCAGGGCAAGGATGATATTCTCCCGCACCGAAAGCTCCGGCACGATGCCCTCGACCTTGCGGTCCTCCGGGCAGAAGCCGAAACCGGCGCGGATTGCCCGGCGCGGGCTGCTGGTATCGACGGCGGCGCCGGCAACACGCACTTCGCCGCAATCGGCATTTTCCGCCCCGAAAATGAGCTTTGCCGTTTCCGTGCGGCCGGAGCCGAGCAGGCCGGCAAGGCCGACAAGCTCCCCGGCGCGCACCTCCAGATCAAGCGGCTCCATCAGGCGGCGACGGCCAAGGCCGCGTACGCTGACCAGATCGGCCGCAGGCGCGCCGGTTGCCGGCCGTTTGCGGCGGTGGCTCGCACTTTCCAGCTGGCGGCCCAGCATATGGTGCACGAGATCGATCTGGCTGAGCTCCGCCGTCTCATAGGTACCGATGAGCTGGCCGTTGCGCAGCACGGTGATGCGGTCGGTGATCTCGTAGACCTGATCAAGGAAATGGGTGACGAAGATGATGCCGAGGCCGGCGGCGCGCAGATCGCGCATCACCGCGAACAGGAGATCGATCTCCTCGCGGTCCAGACTGGCGGTCGGCTCGTCGAGAATGAGCACGCGGGCATTGAGGGCGATGGCACGGGCGATGGCAACCAGCTGCTGCACGGCGACGGAAAAACCACCGAGCGGGCGGCTGACATCGATGTCGAGCCCCATGCGTGCCAGCATCTGCCGGGCGTCAGCACGCAGGCGCCGCCAGTTGACGAACCCAAAGCGCCCGGGCTGGCGCTCCAGCATCAGGTTTTCCGCCACCGACAGGGTGGGGATGAGGTTTACTTCCTGATAGACGGTGGAGATGCCAAGGGCCTGCGCCTCGCCGGCATGGGCGGGATGGATGATCCGGCCGGCCAGCACCACATCGCCGCCATCACGCTCGTAAACCCCCGTCATCACCTTGATGAGGGTGGATTTGCCGGCGCCATTTTCGCCCAGCAGCGCATGGATCTCGCCGGCTTTCAGCTCGAAATCGACAGCGACCAGCGCGCGCACGGCAGGGAAATTCTTGGAAACGCCGCGAGCGGCGAGAACGACACCACCGGGCTGGACCGGCCGCAAACCGCCGGAAAGCAGAAGCCCGCCCTGAAGTGCGGCGGGTGAAGGCTCAGCCATCAAGGAAACTCCCCTATAAAACCAGAGGGGAAGGGCCAGCCGTGAGCCGGCCCTTCCATTTCTCGTTCCGCCCCGGAGGGGGCCGGCGAGGTCCTTACTTGGCCGTACGCTTGGCGTATTCCGCCGCTGCCGTATCCGGCAGGTAGAGCGGGCCGTTGGCCTTGATCCACTTCGGCACTTCCTTGCCTTCCTTGGCGGCATTGATGGCGTCGAAGGAGGGGCCGCCCAGATGCGGGTTCAGCTCGATGGTGGCGTTGGTTTCGCCATCGGCCATCGCCTTGAAGATGTCCGGCACACCGTCGATGGAGATGATGGTGATGTCCTTGCCCGGCTTGAGGCCGGCTTCCTTGATGGCCTGGATGGCACCAAGGGCCATGTCGTCATTATGGGCATAAAGCGCGCAGATCGACTTGCCGCCATTTTCGGCCTTGAGGAAGCTTTCCATCACTTCCTTGCCGCCGGCGCGGGTGAAGTCACCCGACTGGGAGCGAATGATCTTCATGTTGGGGAAGTTGCTGACGACAGCTTCGAAACCCTTCTTGCGGTCAATCGCGGCGGAAGAGCCGACGGTGCCCTGCAGCTCGACAATATCGCACTTGCCATTGGTATGGGCGGCAAGCCAGGAAGCAGCCAGCGAGCCTTCCTCGGCAAAGTCGGAGGCGACCTTGGTGAGGTAGAGCGAGGGGTCTGCGGCCACGCCGCGGTCAACCAGCACCACCGGAATCTTGGCGTCCTTGGCTTCCTTCAGCACCTGGTCCCAGCCGGTTTCCACCACCGGGGCGAGGAGGATGCCATCCACGCCCTGGGCGATGAAGGAGCGCAGCGCCTTGATCTGGTTCTCCTGCTTCTGCTGGGCGTCGGAGAATTTAAGGTCGATGCCGCGCTTTTCGGCTTCGGCCTTGATCGAGGCGGTCTCGGAGGTGCGCCAGCCGCTTTCCGAGCCGATCTGCGAAAAACCGATAGTCAGGGCGCTGGCCTGTGCGCAGGCAAAAGCAACCCCGGCGCCGAGCACCAGCCCGGCGAGCGTCTTGTTCAGCATTGTTGAAACTCTCCCTCCCGATAGGGCGATTATTTTTCTCTGGCACGGGGCTGATCCCGAGCGGATTAAGTCATACAATATGGATTATTATTTTTCAATTCATCTGCTCAATTTTAATTAAAATGGCATTTTATCCGCAGAAATCCTGCGATTCTTCTGAGGTTTATACGTCATTGATAAGACTAAATGATATACGAGACTCGATTTTTATATACCCAGCGGCGACGACTAACCGGCAATGCAAAATACCCCCGCCGCATCAGAAAATGCGGCAGGGGCATCAGGCCGGACAAGGCGCCGGCAGGTCAGATCATGCGGGAAGGGCCAGCCCGAGTCAGGCCGCGACGAGCCGCTGGCCGGCCTCGTCAATCCAGCGCTGGAGCTCCTCGGCCTCCGCCGCCGTCAGCCGCAGGCCGAGCTTGGTGCGGCGCCAGAGAATATCGGCAGCGCTGCGCGCAAACTCATGGGCGAGCAGCCAGGCGGCCTCCACCTCATAAAGATCGGCACCGAAAAGACGCCCGAGCCCTTCTGCGCCGGTAACACCCTCCAGCATCCGTGCGGCACCCGTGCCGTAATGGCGCACGAGGCGGGCGGCGTGACGATCGGTGAGGTAGGGATGCCGGGCCCGCAGATTGCCCGCGAGTTTGCCGGCATCGCCGGGAGCGAAATCACCACCCGGCAGCGTGCCGCCCACCGTCCAGGGCTTGCCCATGCCGGCAAGTGCCGGGGCCAGCTTTTCCAGCGCATGTTCGGCAAGGCGGCGATAGGTGGTGATCTTGCCGCCGAAGATGTTGAGGAGCGGTGCTTCTCCCTCCCCGCCTTCCAGCTTCAGCACATAGTCGCGGGTAGCGGCCTGCGCTTTCGAGGCGCCATCATCATAAAGCGGACGCACGCCCGAATAGGTCCACACCACATCGCTGCGGCCAAGCGGCTGGACGAAATACTCGCCGGCGGCTGCCAGCAGGTAATCGACCTCGGCATCGGTGATTTTCGCCATGCCCGGCTCGGAGCCGAAATCCACATCGGTGGTGCCGATGAGGGTGAAATCCTGCTCGTAGGGGATGGCGAAGATGATGCGGCCATCCGCATTCTGGAAGATGTAGCAGCGATCATGATCGAAGAGCTTCTTCGTCACGATATGGCTGCCCTTCACAAGGCGCACTTTCTCGGCCGAATTGCTGCCGACCGTCTCGGAAATCACTTTCGACACCCAGGGGCCGGCGGCGTTGATCAGCGCACGGGCCATCACCTGCCGCTCTTCCCCGCTAACGAGATCGCGTACGCTTACCCGCCATAGCGCCCCTTCGCGGCGGGCCGAGGTCACGCGGGTGCGCACGGCGATTTCGGCGCCGCGCGCGGCGGCATCGACGGCGTTGAGCGCAACAAGCCGGCTGTCCTGCACCCAGCAGTCCGAATATTCGAAGGCGCGGTCGAACAGTGGCTTCAGCGGCTCGCCGGGCTCGGCCTTCTTGAGATCCAGCACGCGGGTTGCCGGCAGCAGCTTGCGACCGCCCAGGTGGTCGTAAAGGAAAAGGCCGAGGCGCAGCAGCCAGAACGGGCGCAGCCCCTTGTGATGCGGCAGCACGAAACGCAGCGGCCAGATGATGTGCGGCGCCGCCTTCAGCAGCACTTCGCGCTCCATCAGTGCCTCGCGCACAAGGCGAAACTCGTAATATTCCAGATAACGCAGGCCGCCATGGATGAGCTTGGTACTGGCTGACGAGGTGGCGCTTGCCAGATCATCCTGCTCGGCCAGAAAGACGCTGAGCCCGCGCCCTGCGGCGTCGCGGGCGATACCGCAGCCATTGATGCCGCCGCCAATGATGGCGAGATCGAAAACCTGCTGCCCGACGCCTGCCGCCGGCTGACCAGCCTCAACCATGTCCTGCTGCTTTCCCTGGAGCCGAAAGGCCGCCCCTCGCCATGCCCGAGCATGGGGGGCAACCACCGGGGCGGATAACGCGCCCGCGTCCGGCATTTGTCAATAACAAACGAAAGAAACGAAACTTTAATTCGAAATATAACGGTTTCGTTTCAGACACGTGACGGCACCGGTTTGCGCCCTCCGCGCCAAGCGGCTATGCATTGAAAAAACAAGAGATCGGCTGCAGGAAACGCCCATGATGCCCGCTTGCCTTCCGCTTTCGCCTTCCGGGTGCGCGCCATGAGCGGCGCCTTGTCGCATATCAAGGTGCTCGATCTGAGCCGCGTGCTGGCCGGCCCCTGGGCCAGCCAGACGCTCGGCGATCTGGGCGCCGACGTGCTGAAGGTGGAAAAGCCCGGTAGCGGCGACGACACACGCGGCTGGGGGCCGCCCTTCGTGGAGGGCGAAGATGGCGCAAAGCAGAGCGCCTATTTCCTCAGCGCCAACCGCAACAAGCAGTCCGTCGCCATCGACATGGCAAACCCGGCCGGCGCGACGCTCATAAGGCGCCTGGCCGCAGAAGCCGACATCGTGCTGGAGAATTTCAAGGTCGGCGGGCTGGCGCGCTACGGGCTCGATTACCAGAGCCTGAAGGCCATCAATCCGCGCCTCATTTACTGCTCCATCACCGGTTTCGGCCAGGACGGGCCTTATGCCGAGCGCGCGGGTTACGACTTCATGATCCAGGCCATGGGCGGCCTGATGTCGCTGACCGGAGAGCCGGATGCCGCGGGTGGCGGGCCGGTGAAGGTGGGCGTGGCGCTTGCCGACATCATGACCGGGCTTTACGCCACCATCGGCTGCCTTGCCGCGCTTTCGGCGCGCGACAAAACCGGCACCGGCCAGCAGATCGATATCGCGCTGATGGATGTGCAGGTGGCAACCCTTGCCAACCAGGCGCTCAACTTCCTCGTCAGCGGCATCGCGCCCGGGCGCATGGGCAATGCCCACCCCAACATCGTGCCCTATCAGGCTTTTGCCGTGGCGGACGGGCATATCGTGGTGGCGGTGGGCAATGACGAGCAGTTCCGCCGTTTTGCCACCATCGCTGGCGCGCCGGGCTGGGCGGCCGACCAACGCTTTGCCACCAATGCCGCGCGCGTTGCCAACCGCGCCACCCTCATCGACCTGATCCGCCCCGTCATGCTGACCCGCCCGCTCGATGACTGGCGCTCCAGCCTGGAGGTCGCCGGCGTGCCCTGCGGCCCGATCAATACGCTCGACCGGGTGTTCGACGACGCGCATGTGAAGGACCATCAGCTGGCGCTGGGACTACCGCACCCTGCGCTTGGCCCGGTGCCCTCGGTTGCCAACCCGCTGCGGTTGTCAGAAACGCCCGTCGATTACCGCACCGCCCCGCCGCTTCTGGGCGAACAGACAAACGAGGCACTTGCCCGCTGGCTGGGACTGGGGGCAGCAGAGCTTACAGCCCTGAGAGAGACCGGCGCGATAGCCTGAAGCGATTGCGACGCCCGCTACCGCCGCGGCACACCCTTGGGACGCAAAAACCGTTTCTGCGCGGCAATGCGGAACGGGGCATTGGGAGCGCCATAGCCGGCATAGCCCCCCCGCCGTTCGACAATCTCGAAGAACATGCCGTTTTCGAGTGGCGGGGAATAAAGCTGGAAAAACTCTCCACCGGCATCCCGGTCATAAAGGATATTTGCCGCCTGCATCCGCTCCAGAAGTTCCGGAGCAATATCGAAGCGGGCAGCAAGGTCGCCGTAATAGTTGGGCGTGATCGGCAGGGGCAGGAACCCCAGCTGCTGCAACCGGGAAGCGGTCGAGAAGATGTCATCCGTCGCCATGGCCACATGCTGGACGCTGGCGCCGAAACTGCCCGAGAGAAACTCGCCGGCAAGGGTCCTGTGAGTATCCGCGCCATTCAGGGTAATGCGCAGGCTGCAATCTTCCGCCTCGACGGCCTGGCTGCGCACGATCCCGTCCGGATCGATCACGTCGATCATCGGCGATTTCTTCATGCGGAAAAGCGCGGTGTAGAACAACGTCCAGCTGAGCATGTCCTGATAGGACATGGTCTGGGCGATATGGTCGACCCGCAGCAAGCCGGCGCCCGCCGCAGCTTCTCCATCCTCCTCTGGCCGGAAATCGACCTCCCACAAGGAAGAAAGGCCGGAGGCCTTGTCGATGAAATGCAGCAGGCTGCCGCTGAGGCCGCGGATCGCCGGAATATCGAGTTCACCCGGCCCGGCAGGCTGATGAAATGGCCGCGACCCGAGCCGCGTCGCCCGCTCGATGGTCGCCCTGGCATTGCTCACCGAAAGGCCGATATCGCACACCGTTGTGCCATGCATCGCATAGGCACTTGCCGCATATCCCTCCGTCTGCCGATTGACCAGCAAATGGACGTCACCCTGCCGCCAGAGTGCCACCTGCTTGGAGACGTGATGACCGGCACGGCTGAAACCGAGGGTCGCCAGCAGGCGTTCCAGATTTTCCGCCTCCGCCCCACGGCTGCAGAACTCCAGAAACGCCGCCCCTTCCAGGGTTGCAGGGGGCGGCAGCGGAGGCAGGTCGATCTTCAGCTCCGGCTCCTGCCGGCGGACAGTGTCCATGAGGGAAATGAGTGAGCGATAACCATCGCGGGCAACCAGCTTGGTATCGCCGCCCCGGAACTGGTCGTTAAAAATCTCAAGGCTGATGGGGCCGCGATAGCCGGTGGACATTACCGCCGCCATGAAGTCGGCCACTGGCAGATCGCCTTCGCCCGGCATGTTACGGAAGTGGCGCGACCAGTAGAGCAGATCCATCTCGATCACTGGCGCATCGGCAAGCTGGACGAAGAAAATGCGGTCGCCCGGAATGCGCCGGATGGTATCCGGATCGATCTTGCGGGCCAGCGAGTGGAAGCTGTCGAGGATAAGGCCGATATTGGGATGATCCGCCCGGCGCACGATTTCCCATGCGTCGCGATGGTCATTCACATGCCGCCCCCAGGCCAGCGCTTCATACCCGACCCGGAGGCCCCGCGCCCGCGCCCGTTCCCCCAGCTCCGCCAGATCATCGGCCGCACGGTCGATCCCGCCGAGCGCCAGCGGCGAAACGCTGGAACACACCAGCATAAGATCAGTGCCCAGCGCCTGCATCAGATCGAACTTGCGTTCCGCCCGGTCAAAAGCCCTGACCCGCTCGGCGGCAGGCATGCCTTCAAAATCACGGAATGGCTGAAAGAGCAGGATCTCCAGCCCCTGGTCGCGGATCATGCGTCCGATTTCAGCCGGACCTGCCGCATCGGCCAGAAAATCCTGCTCGAAAATCTCAAGCCCGTCATATCCGGCCTCACGGATAGCAGCCAGCTTCTCTTCAAAATTCCCCGATATGGAGACTGTCGCGATCGAGGTCTTCATGGCGGCTGGTTCCTTAAAGGGTAGAGGCCGGGTGCAGCCGGTATTCGGGCCGGCCCACGGCACCGGGCCTGAGAGCCAGAACCTGCCCGGCCAGCGGCTCGCGATGACGTTCTTCCGCAGAGAGCGGCCGGGCGGCACTGGTTACGAAAAGCGTCCCCAGGTCCGGCCCGCCAAAGGCAAGGCAGGTAGGATGGCTGACTGGCAGTGTTATCTGCTGAAGCAGCTCGCCGGCCGGGGAATACTGATGAAGGCGCCCGCCGGCATAGATGGCGTTCCACAAATTGCCATCACGGTCGAGGCAGCTGCCGTCAGGCCGTGCCGGCGGCGGCAGGGTGGCAAACACCCGCCGGTTGGCGAGCCCTCCACCTGGCAACTGATCGCAGGCCCAGATCGTGTAGGCGCGGGTATCTCCGAAATACATCCGCCCCCGTCCGGGATCGAAAGCAAGGGCATTGGGAATTGAAAGCCCCTGCGCCTCGACATGGCACGTGCCATCGGGCGCAATACGATAGAGCCGCCCGCCCGGCCGGTAATCATCCTCCTGCAGGCAACCGACCCAGAAGCTGCCATAAGGGTCCGTGCGACCGTCATTCAGGCGATGAGCCGGCCGATCCGGCTTGGGGTCTAGCAGGAACTGCTGTTCCCCGGTTTCCGGATCGAAACGGTAGAGCCCGTCATCACAGGCCAGCAACAGAGCGCCGTCCTCGTAAAGCGCGATGGAGCCGAGACGGCGCGCCCTGACCCGGTGACGCCGGGGAATGTCGCCCCCCGGTTCGACGGACCACAGGTGCCCCTGCAGGACATCCACCCACCAGAGCCTGGCAGTGCGCTCGCACCAGAGCGGACACTCACCGAGCTGGCACGGCTCGGCCGAGATCTGTTCAATGCGCATCTGCGGACGTGGTCTCTTCCACATGGCCGCCAAGAAACAGCTGCCCCACCCGGGGGTCGGCCAGCAGCTTGTCTGCCCGGTCGTGCAGGCGGGTCTGGCCCAGTTCCAGCACCAGTCCGTAATCGGACATGGCGAGAGCCGCCTTGGCATTCTGCTCGACCATCAGGATGGTTACCCCCTGGTCGCGCAGCCTTTGCAGAGTACGAAACACCTCCTGCACCAGATTGGGCGACAGACCGATGGAAGGCTCGTCGATGAGGATAAGCCGCGGGTCCAGCAGCAGGGCTCGGGCAATCTCGAGCTGCTTCTGCTGACCGCCGGAAAGCTCGATGGCTTTCTGGTTGCGGCGCTGGCGCAGCATCGGGAACTGGTCCATGACCTCTTCCATGCGAGCCCTGACCCGGTCCTGATCCGGGGCCGTGATGCCGCCGAGCTCCAGATTGTGGAAGACCGAGAGCTGCGGAATGACGTTGCGCCCTTGCGGCACATAGGTAACGCCCTGCGCCAGCATCCGGGCCGGGCTGAGGCCGGTGACATCCTGCCCGTCGAACAGGATTTCTCCCGAGTGAATGTTGAGGAGACCGAAGATCGCCTTGAAGACGGTGGATTTTCCGGCGCCGTTCGGCCCGATGACCGTGGTGATGGAGGCCGGCGGAATCCTGAAGGACGTACCGTTCAGGATCGTGATGTTGCCGTAGCCGCCGTAGATGTTCCTGAGCTCAAGCATCATCAGCCTCCCAGATACGCGTCGATGACCTGCTGGTTGGAGCGGATCTCGTCCGGCGTTCCTTCAGCGATGATGGCCCCCTCCGCCAGCACGATGATGCGCGAGCACAAGGACATGACGAACTCCATGTTGTGCTCGATGACCACGAAAGTCGTCCCGTGTTCGGCGTTGTAGGTCTGCAGCCGCTCCTTGAGGTGAGCGAGCATGGTGAGATTGACCCCGCCCGCAGGCTCATCCAGCAGCACCAGCCCCGGCCCCGCCATGAAGGCCATCGCCGCATCGAGCAACTTCTGCTGACCGTAGGAAAGGGAGCCCGCCAGTTCATCGCGCAGATGTTCAAGGCGGAAGAAGGAAATCATCTTCTCCGCATCTGCAGTCAGGCCGGCGTCCGGTTTACCGAAGAGGCGGGAGAGCATGGAGCCATGATGCTCCTGCCCGGCGAGGATCACGTTATCGAGCACGCTCATCTGCGGAAAAACCGAGAGCTGCTGGAAGGTGCGGCCCACCCCGAGCTTGCTGAGGTCGCAGGCCCGACTGCCTGAAACCTGCTGTCCTGCGACATGCACAGCGCCGCCATCGGGTGGTAACTGGCCGAGAATGCAGTTGAAGAGCGTGGATTTTCCCGAGCCATTGGGCCCGATGAGGCCCAGAATTTCACCGGTGCGAACATCAAAGCTCACATCGTTGACGGCCCGGATCGTGCCAAAAGTCTTGGAGATGTTGCGGACTGAAAGAGCGGGAGCGGTCACTTGAGCTGTGCTCCTTTTGCAAGGTCACCACGGGCCCGGTGCTGCGGCCAGAACCGCTCGCGCAGCCGCGTGCCGATGCCAATCAGGCCGTTCGGCACGTAAGCCAGCATGACGATGACCAGAGCCGAATAGATGATGAGGTAGTAGCCCGCGGTGAAGCGCAGCATCTCTGGCAGCAGGATGACCACCGCAGCGCCGACAAAGGGCCCGAAAAAGAAGCCGGAGCCCCCCACCACGACCATCAGCAGGATGCGCAGCGACTGCGACAGGCCGAAGGAGCCCGGGTCGATATATTGCACCAGCGGCGAGACCAGCGCCCCGGCAAGCCCCGCATAGGCAGAGCCGATGGCAAAGGCCAGCAGGGTGATGCGCCGCGTATCGACCCCAAGACTTTCCGCCCGGACCGGGTTTTCCCGCAGAGCCTTGAAGGCACGCCCCCAGGGAGACCGCACGATGCCCCACAGCACCAGCGCGGCAACGACCGTTACCGCGAGCGTGAAATAGTAGAAGGGCAACTGCTTGAGCGTCTTGAACAGATAGAAATCCGGGCGCGGCATGCTGGAGAGGCCATAGGAACCGCCGGTCAGCCAGTCCTCATTACGCAGGACAAGGAAGACCAGCGTGTTGAAGGCCAGCGTGACGAAGGCAAGGAAGTGGCCTTTGACCCTGAGCGCTGGATAACCCAGCACCAGGCCAACCAGAAAACACAGAACCATGCCCACCGGGGCAGCAATGAGCCAGTGCCAACCCGCCAGGGTCATGATCGCCGTCGTATAGGCGCCAATGGCCATGAAGGAGGCCTGGGCCAGCGAGATCTGGCCAGCATATCCAAGCGTGAGATTGAGCCCCATGGCAGCAATGGAAAAAATCAGCCACGAAGTCAGCACATAGATGATGTAATTGCCGTGACCCAGCGGTGCGAGAATAGCCAGCACCAGCAAGAAAAGCAAAAGCGCCGGGCGCTTGTTGAGGCGGGTCATCAAACGGCCCTCCCTTCCGAGGTGCCGAGCAGTCCCTGCGGGCGCACCAGAATGACGACGATCAGCAGGACGAGCGGCAGGGCGGCGCGATACTCAGCCGTGACATAGGTCGCGGTCAGGTTATCGAGCACGCCGATCAGCAAGCCGCCGGCAAGCGCACCCCTGATCTGGTTGAAGCCGCCGACAATGGCGGCAATGAAGGCGATGAGGCCCAGGACCTCGCCATTGGAGAATTTGGCCAGATAAACCGGGGTAATGAGAAACGAAGCGAGAGCCGCCAGCGCACCATTGATGAGGAAGGCGTAGAGCACCATGCGCCTCACGTTGATGCCGAGAATTTCCGCCACTGCCGGGTTCTGGGCCGCGGCCTGCATGCAGCGACCTGTTCGGGTGCGATTGAGGAACAGGGTCAGCACCACCACGATCGCCAGCGCAACCACGAGATTGCAAATGTCCTGCAACGAGATGACCGCGCCGAAGACATTGAGCGTCTGGGAAGGAAACAGCGGCGGAAAGGGTTGGGCCTCGGCGCCATAAAATTCCTTCACGCTCTCTTTCAAAAAGATGGCGAGAGCCATGGTCGCGATGGTGAGCGGGATGCCGCCCGAGGGCAGGATTGGCTCTACGACCAGTTTCTTGAACAGTACACCCAGCACGACGACCGTGACCGCGAGGGCAACGATCAGGGCCAGCCATAGTGGCAGGGCCAGTACCTTGGTGCAGACAAGGACAAAAAAGGCGGGCAGCATCACGAACTCGCCCTGGGCAAAATTGACGGTTTTCGCCGATTGCCAGATGAGCGTGAAGCCAATCGCCACAAGGGCGTAGATCGAGCCGGTCGCCAGGCCGGACAGCATTACCTGGAGAAACTGGGACATGTCGGTGTTTTCTGCTCTCGAGTAGCGGGAGCACAGCGGCGGCTCGCAGGGGAGCCGCCGCTGCAACGAAGGGCCCGGATCAGTTCGAGTTGACGATCCCGATCACTTCCGCCTTGCCGCCCGTCACCTGAACCATGAAGCTCGGGCGGGACATCTCGCCATGCTCATCCCAGCAGGTGTCGAGAAGCATGTGCGGATAGCTTTTCGCATCGAGGCAGAGCCCGTGCATGACGTTGGAGAACGCCTCCCCGTCAAACTTGCCGACCATTTCGGTGACGTATTTCGTCGCCCAGGCCCCGATATAACCCTTGATGGCATCATGTGTCGGGTGGCGATTGAACTTGGCCTCGAACTTCGTCACGAACTCGGCGATACCCGGCACACTGGTGGCGCTGGCGGTCAGGCCGACATGGGCGATAGCGCCTTCGGCAGCATCACCGGCCAGCTCAACCACCTTGGCCTCGGTCAGGGTAACCTCGCCGATCAGCGGCATGGTCAGGCCCTGCTTTTTCGCCTCAATCAGGAAACGCGCGGATTCTTCCTGGTTCATGTAGACGAAGATGGCCGCCGGAGCGGCTTCCTTGAGCTTGGAGACGTCGGCAGCATAGTCGGTCTGGCCCTGCTCGGAGGCGACATCTGCCACGACCTTGATGCCCAGCTTTTCCATTTGCGCGGCAAAGACATCATGGCCGCCCTTGCCGAACTCATTATTGACCCAGGCAATGCCGACCGTCTTGGCATCAAGCGTGCGCTTGAAATAGGAGGTGAGGTCGGGAATACCCTTCTGTGCGCCGGAAGAGGTGCGGAAGACGAAAGGGTTGCCCTTCTGCACGATGGCCGGGGCTTCGGAACCGACGAATTGCGGCACACTGTTCTGCTGGGCGACCAGCATGTTGACCATCGTTGAACCGGAATAGACCGTCCCCCAGATGGCATAGGCGCCATCGTCGATGGCTTTCTGGACAAGGGCGCGCGAGGTCTGCGGGTCGGTCTGGGTATCAAATTCGCTGACCTCGACCTGCTTGCCGAGAATGCCGCCATCCGCATTGATTTCTTCGGTGGCAAGACGCGTTCCGTCCCGCCAGTTGGTACCGGACGGGGCACCGGGACCGGACAGTTCGGCGATCATGCCGACCTTGACTGTATCGGCCGCATGCGCCGCACCCGCAATCGCCATTGCCGTAGCAGAAATGGCCAGCAGTTTTACCAGTTTCATCATTCCCTCCCTGTTAGCCGGGCCGATTTGAGGCGCCGTCTCCCAAGCACCATCGCCCCGATTTTTCAGCTGGAGACACTCCTCTCTTCTGTCAGTCCTCCCGGGCCGTTTTGTCAGAGAAGAGCAGAAAATCCGCGAGGATGTCGGCCTGCGCCATGAACATCCCGAGCCCGTTCATCGTCCGGCAGCCACGCTGCCGGGCTGCCTCAACGAGCGGAGAATTTTCCGGCTTGGTAATCACGCAGGCGACAAACTGGCCGGATGACAGACCGGCCACATCGACAGGCAATGGGTCGCCCGGCTGCATGCCCATGGGCGTTGCATTGGCGATGATGTCGAAACCCGAGGGGTCAGTGCCGCCGGTTACGACCTTGCCGGGAAAGCGCCAGGAAAGGGCGTCGATCACCCGGTCGCGCCGGGCCTGATCGATATCGTGAAGGGCAAGCTGCGCGGCGCCGCCTATCATGAATTCGAGCGCAATGGCGGAACCGGCACCGCCGCACCCGACCAGAAGCACTTTTTTATCGGCCACCGACTGCCCGGCCAGCTCGATGCCGTTGACGAATCCCTGACCGTCGGTGTTGTCGCCAAGCCAGCCTCCCGCCGCCTTGCGCATAACGTTGACCGACCCGGCAAACCTGGCGCGGTCCGTTACCCGGGAACACAAGGAAAAGGCCGCTATCTTGTGCGGAACGGTAACCAAAACACCGTCGAGATTCCGGAGCATTCCGAATGCGCCGATGACCGGTGCGAGATCAGCAGGAGCGACATGTACCGGCGGTACGATCGCATCCCGCGCTCTGTCCGCCATCAGGGCAGATAGCAGGGCGGGTGACTTCACCTGGGCGATGGGATCACCCACCACAGGAAACAGCCGGGTTTCGCCAGAAAGAGAGATGGCCATTTCAGCACAGCTCCCCGGCCAGATTATTCGGGGTCACCAAGCCAAATCGATGCAGCGATATTTCACACCAAAATTCAAAATTAAAAAAAATTAATTTTGAATTTTTAAAGTAAAAGCACCCGCCACGAACCAAAACCATTCGCCAAAATCGATCAGATTTTGCACAAAATATCTTCCAACACCCACGCAAATTCGAAAATCTAACGGAAATCAACTTCACCTCCCTTTTGGTCAGCTTCTGGCCGCAAGAGAGGAAAATCAAATACCAAGGGCTCAAGGGGGCATATCATCATGTTATACATGCCCCCTTTTCGCCCCTGAACCTGGGGTTCCGGCCGCAAGTGTCGCCGTCATGGTCTGGCGCAATTGCCGGACGAAAGTTTCCGCATAGCTGGAAAGTTCGGCATCCTTGCGCATGCCCACATAGGTCTGAAAGACGGTGGGCTCCCGGATCGGAAGGATGGCAAGCCCGCTGTTCTGCCGGTCGGCAACCGTAAAGATGTCTATGACGGCGACACCGAGGTTCTGTTTGACCAATGCGCAGACGGTTGTGCCGAAGCGAGCGCGGATCGAGATGTCATAGGAAAGACCTGCCCGCTGAAACAGGCCGGCCATGATGCCGCCGTAGGGGTCATTGGGATCAATGCCGATGAGGGGGAAGGCTGCGATCTGCGCAACAGTCACCTCACCGAGCCCGGCAAGCGGATGATCGGGCGCGCAGATACAAACGAGATGCCCGATGGCCAGTGGCTCGAAGGTAAGCGCTGGATGCTCCAGCCGGTAGCTCATGACCGCCAGCTCACCCCGCTCCAGCAGCAGATAGTCGATCGCATCCTCAAGCTTGATGATGTCAAAATCGACCACGAGATCAGGATAGCGAGCCCGTAAGCCGGCAATGGCACGCGGAACCATGACATTCGCGATGCTGGGAACCGAGGCCAGGGACCATTCGACATCCTTGCCGCGGTTTAGCTGCCCGATCGAAAATTGAAGGTCCTCGAGTTTCTTGTGCATCTCCTGCAGCTGGTCAAACACCCGCCGCGCCTCAGGAGAGGGTACGTAGCGGCCGTTCTGCCGCACGAAGAGATGAAAGCCGAGTGTGGAATCCAGATGCTTCATCGTGCGGCTGACACCCGGCTGCGCCACGTTGAGCAGCCGCGCGGCCCCGGCAATGCTGCCGGCAACCATGATGGCGCGCACGACCTCGATCTGGCGCAAGGTCATCATGACAGGTGCCTCCAGACGTCACCCGTCATGATCGGCCAGCCATTTCGGAGTTGCCGCATAACGGCAGATCATGTCGCCGATCATCCGCCGACGCGCTCGCGACTCCTCTTCCGCCAGCATGTCATGGTCGAAGATGGACTTGATGGAATGGGCGTTTGAGATGGTGTGGAAGCTGAGGCCCGTGGCCATCAGGTAGAGGTCCATCCGGCGCAGCCCCGGGCGGATGGAACCGTCAGCCTCTCCGGCAGCCAGAATGCCCTCCAGCGGCTCGAGATTGCTTGGGTAGTCGCCGATTGCATCGCGCAGCTCATTAAGCGTTTCCGCCCGGCCGATATTTTCATAGAGCGACAGCCGGACGAGCCGGGGGTGCCGCAGATGGCTGTCGAAGATGGCTTCGGCATATTTGCGTAGCGCCTCGACCGGAGGCAGACCGGCCTTGTTCTCAAAGGCCCCTTCTTGCCGCAGGGAGGCGTAGGCCCCCTTCAACACCGCCTTGTAGAGGCCGTGCTTGCTCTCGAAATAATAATAGATCATCCGCTTGCTGGTGCGGGTTCGCCGGGCAATCTCGACAATGTTCGCCCGGTCATAGCCGTGGGCCGCGAATTCCTCCTCAGCGACCTGCAGGATATCGGCACGCGTCGCTGCCGATATCGCTTCGGCATCCACATTATCGTCATGCCGACGCCGGCCGCGCCCGGCGCGAGGCGCGAGTTCAACGGCAGTGGCCTGCCGCAGTTCTTCGGGTTTTTCCGATGTGCCCATGCCAGCGTCCGGGTGGTCTTCCGGCCGGACGGTCCCGCTCAATGGGGCCTGCGTCCGACATCCTGGAAGACCGTCTCCCTGTTCCCTGCCCTTGTGTTTATTTTTTGTACCTTGATGTACAAAAAATATGAGACGGCTCATTCCGGCTGTCAAACCTTATCCGCCTCGCCTCAGCCTGCGGCGTTGCCGCAGGCCAATAAAAAAGGGGAACGAAACCGTCCCCCTTTTTGCCGTCAACGGATGCAGGTCTCGCCTCACGCCTCGAAGAACACCGTCTCGGCGCCGCCGCCGAGATGGATATCGAGATTGTAAACCGTCTTGCCGCCGTCACTGCCACGGGTGGCGATGAGGGTGGCGCGCTGGTCAGCCGGCACCAGCGCCAGCACCGGGTCCCCGCCATGGGCGGCGGCATCGTCGCTGAAATAAAAGCGGGTGAAGAGCCGGTTCAAAAGGCCACGGGCGAAGAGGCCGATATTGACGTGCGGCGCCTGGCGCCCGCCATCCGGCCCCGGCAGCGGGCCGGGTTTGACGGTGGTGAAGGTAAAGCGCCCGTCCTTTTCGCACTCCACCCGGCCGAAGCCGCGGAAGGCGCTATTGGAAAGCGCCGCATCATGGCCGGCAAAACGCCCTTCGCCATCGGCCTGCCAGATCTCGATCATGGCATCGGGGATGACGTTGCCTTCTGCATCGAACAGGCGCCCGGTGATGGTAATGCGCTCGCCGCTTACCTCGCCCGCATCCGGACCGGCCAGCAGGTTGCCGGTCACCAGCTCGGGAAAATCATAAGCATGCGGGGTAAGCGCATAGGCGAAGAACGGCCCCACCGTTTGCGACGGAGTGATGCCCTCGGGGCGGGTGGCGGTCTCAGTCATGATGCGGATCCTCGAACGGCGTCTGCTCGCGGCCGCGCAGCACGATGTCGAACTTGTAACCGAGCGCCCATTCCGGCTCGGTCGTTGCCAGGTCGAACTTCGAGATCAGGCGAACACGCGCCTTTTCGTCGGTGATCGAGTTGAAGATGGGGTCGAAGGCAAAGAGCGGATCACCCGGGAAATACATCTGCGTGATTAGGCGGGTAAGGAAGCTCGGCCCGAACAGCGACAGATGGATATGGGCAGGGCGCCAGGCATTGTGGTGGTTGCGCCAGGGATAGGCACCCGGCTTGACGGTGACGAACCGGTAAAAGCCGTTTTCATCCGTCACCGTGCGACCGGCACCGGAGAAATTGGGATCGAGCGGGGCCGGGTGCTGGTCCACGACATGGACGTAGCGGCCGGCGGCATTGGCCTGCCAGACCTCGATCAGCGTATTGGGGATCGGACGGCCATCTTCATCCATGACCCGGCCGCTGACGATGATGCGCTCGCCCAGCGGTTCGCCGGCATGCTGCAGCGTCAGGTCATTGTCCTTCTCGCCGACACTCTCATGGCCGAAGACCGGGCCGCTCAACTCCGACATCGTCTGCGGAATACGGATGAGCGGCCGGCTGGGGGTGCGCAGCACCGTGCTCTTGTAACCGGGGGACAGCGACGGCGGGTGCGCCGCCAGGCTGCCAATCGGGTAAATGCGGCTCATAACTCGGTTTCCTCCAACATCGCATTCGGCCTGCCGGTCTTGTTGCCGGCCTCAGGGCCTTGTTGCTTTTTTGAGCGGCACCAGCCGGCCGCCCCTTGTTCCTCAGGCCACCCGTTCCAGCGCCACGGCCATGCCCTGGCCGACGCCGACACACATGGTGGCGAGCCCGTAGCGGCCGCCCCGGCGCCACAGCTCCTGCACGGCGGCGCCCAGAATGCGCGCGCCGGACATGCCGAGCGGATGGCCGATGGCAATCGCCCCGCCATTGGGGTTCACATGCTCCGCATCCTCGGCAATGCCAAGCTCGCGCAGCACCGCAATCGCCTGCGAGGCGAAAGCCTCGTTCAGTTCGATTACGTCGAAATCCGCCGGCGTGATGCCAAGGCGGGCACAGAGCTTCTGCACCGCCGGCACCGGGCCCATGCCCATCACCCGCGGCAGCACGCCGCCTGAGGCCGCGCCCAGAATACGCGCGCGCGGCGTCAGGCCACATTTCTTCACCGCCGCTTCGCTGGCGATGATCATCGCCGCTGCACCGTCATTGATGCTGGAGGCGTTGCCCGCCGTCACCGTGCCATCCGGCCGCACGACGGGCTTCAGCTTCGCCAGCCCTTCAAGGCTGGTGTCGGGGCGCAAGCCCTCATCCTTGCTGACCAGTACCGGCCCGGCCTTGCCCGTGCCGGGCACGGAGACCGGCACGATATCGGCAGCCAGCACGCCGGCAGCTTCCGCCGCCGCGGCGCGCTGCTGGGAGCGCACGGCAAAAGCGTCTTGATCGGCGCGGCTCACGCCAAAATCGGTCGCGACATTCTCGCCCGTCTCCGGCATGGAATCGACGCCGTAGGCCGCCTTCATCGCCGGATTGACGAAACGCCAGCCGATGGTGGTGTCATAAAGTTCAGCCGAGCGCTGGAAGGCCCCTTCGGCCTTACCCATGACGAAAGGCGCCCGGCTCATGGATTCAACACCGCCGGCAATTACCAGCTCGCTCTCCCCGGCGCGCACGGCACGGGCGGCAGCCGCCACGGCATCAAGACCGGAAGCGCAGAGGCGGTTGAGGGTTACGCCCGGCACCGTCTCCGGCAGGCCGGCAAGCAGCAGGGCCATGCGGGCAACGTTGCGGTTATCCTCGCCGGCCTGGTTGGCGCAGCCGAAATAAACCTCCTCGGTGCCCTGAGCCAGAAACGGGTGGCGCTTCAGCAACTCGGCCAGCGGCGCGGCAGCCATATCGTCGGTGCGAAGGCGCGCGAGCGCGCCGCCAAAACGGCCAACCGGCGTGCGCACGAAGTCGCAGACAAAAGCCTCGCTCATGCTGCTTCTCCCTGCTTGCCGCCATGCTTGAGGCGCGTGCGCTCCTGCAGCTCGCGCAGAACCTTGATCTCTTCAGCCGTCGGGGCCGGTGTTTCCTTGAGATCGGCAGCAAATTTGAGCGGCCAGCCGCAGGCTTCCTTCACCTGATCGGCCGTGACGCCCGGATGCAGGGAAACAACGGTGAGCTCGCGGCTCTCCGGGTCCGGCTCCATCACGCACATGTCGGTAATGACGCGGGTCGGCCCCTTTGTCGTCACGCCCAGCGCCGCGCGGCTGCCGGGGCCGGTGCCGTGACCAAGCGAGGTGATGAAGGGCAGCTTTTCCACAAAGGCGCGCGGGGAGAGCGCCATGGTGATAAAAATCTCGCCGCAATTGGTGGCGATTTCCGGCGCCCCGCCGCCGCCCGGCAGGCGCACCTTCGGATGATCGTAAGGCCCGACCACGGTGGTATTGAGGTTGGCGAAGCGGTCGATCTGCGCACCGCCGAGGAAACCGACGGTGATGCGCCCGCCCTGCAGCCAGTAGCGGAACATCTCCGGCACCGACACGGTGGTAAGCGCCGTTTCGCACAGCTCGCCATCGCCGATGGACAGCGGCAACACCTCGGGTTTGGTATCGATGGTGCCGGATTCATAGATAAGGGTAATGCCCGGCGCATGGGTGAGGCGGGCAAGGTTGCAAGCGGCCGACGGCGCGCCGATGCCGACGAAGCAGACATCCTTGCTGCTGAGGGCACGGGCCGCGACCACGGTCATGATCTCGGTGGGCGTATAATCGCTCATGGCTTGCCTTCCTTACGCAGCGCGGCTGGCATGGACCGCAAAATCGTCCGCCGTTCGGGCCATGACGTTTTCCTCGATCCAGGCATTGAAGCTGTCCCGCTCGCGGGCAATGGCATCCCACGCCTTGTAGAAATCATTGGCGCGCGGATAGTAGCCATGGGCGTAGGACGGATAGGCCCCGCCCGGCACAGCCGCGATGGCGCCTACCGTCCAGGAAGGCAGCACCACCGAATTGGGGCTGGGGGCAGCGAGATCGTCCACGATCTCCTCCACCGTGACGATGGAGCGCTTGGCCGCCAGCACCGCTTCCTTCTGCACGCCGACGATACCTTCCAGCAGCACATTGCCGCGCCGGTCCGCCCGTTGGGCATGGATGATGGTGACATCCGGCCGGATGGCGGGAACGGTTGCCAGCACTTCACCGGTATAGGGGCAGGTAACGGAGCGGATGTTGGGATTGACCTTCGGCAGGTCGACGCCCTTGTAACCGCGCAGCACGGCAAAAGGCAGGTTGGCGGCGCCGGCCTCGTAGGCGTTGGCCATGGCGGCGTGGGAATGTTCTTCCACCGCCAGCGGCACCGGCCAGCCCTTCTCCACCGCATCGCGCATGCGGTGGAGGGAGCCGACGCCCGGATTGCCGCCCCAGGAGAAGATCAGCTTGTCGACCGCGCCGACGCCGATCAACTGGTCATAGATGATGTCCGGCGTCATGCGCACCAGCGTCAAATGCTTGCGCTTCTGGCGGATGACCTCATGGCCGGCGGCGTAAGGGATGAGGTGGGTGAACCCTTCCATGGCGACCAGATCACCGTCGCGCACATTGGCGGCAACGGCATCGGCAAGGGACAGAAACTCTGCCAAGGCCCGTTTACTCCCGGAAATATTTTGTCCCGCCGGACCGACTGGCCGCGCCGGGCGCCGGCTCTTCCCTCGCCCCGTCTCCGCTGCTCCCCGCCGCCCTTGGCAGCCGGAAAACGGGAGGGGCCAGAGGCCGGCTCTTCTCGGCAAAAAGCATGGAAGCGGGAAATATCGCTGTCAAGAAATGTTCGAAATCTGATACGTTGTTCGTATAGCGAACCAAAACAACAGGCCGCAGATGGAAACGCCGGGGACAAAAAAGGCAGAAAACCAAGCCTTATCA
This sequence comes from Radicibacter daui, assembly GCA_030657355.1. GTDB lineage: Bacteria > Pseudomonadota > Alphaproteobacteria > Radicibacterales > Radicibacteraceae > Radicibacter > Radicibacter daui. Next base: position 663,149 of record CP131056.1, on the reverse strand, counting down.
GTGCATAATGAGGTATCGGCACCCGAGGGTGGCGACGGCACCTTCGTCACCGCGCTGGCGCGCGGCCTTGCGGTGATGCGCGCCTTCGGCGCCGGGCGTCCGCGCATGACACTGGCCGATGCCGCCAAGGCCACCGGCCTGACGCGCGCCACCGTGCGCCGCTCGCTGCTGACGCTGGTGGAGCTGGGTTATGCCGAAAATGACGGGCGTTATTTCAGCCTGACGCCGCGCGTGCTGACCATCGGCTACTCCTATCTCTCATCCATGCCACTGCCGCGTATTGCCCAACCCTTCCTCGAGCGGGTGAGCGAAACGCTGAATGAAAGCTGCTCGCTCTCGATTCTGGATGGCGACGAGATCGTCTATGTGGCCCGTGCGGCCACGCGGCGCATCATGTCCATCGGGCTTTCTGTCGGCTCCCGCCTGCCGGCCTTCCACACCTCGATGGGCCGGGTGCTGCTGGCCGCCCTGCCGGAAGCGGAGATGGAGCGGCGCCTGCCGAACATGGACCGCACGCCGCACACGCCCTTTACCCGCGTGACGCCGGACTCGCTGCGCGAGGAACTGACGAGGGTACGCCAGCAGGGTTATGCGCTGATGGATCAGGAGCTGGAGCTTGGCCTGCGCTCCATCGCCGTGCCCGTTCTCGGCCCCGGCGGGCAGGTGGTGGCGGCAATGAATATCGGCACCCAGGCCGGCCGTGTAGACCTCGACCGCCTGACCGGGCCCATTCTGGAGACGCTGCGCGCGACGGCGCAGGAAGTTTCGGCGGTGCTGGGCGGGGGCTGAGCCCCGCCACCGGCCGATTAATCCAGCTCGTCCCCCAGCACCTCACGCACCCAGCGGAAAGCCGCATTGGCCGCCGGCACGCCGCCATAGATGGCGGTTTGCATGAGGAGCGATTGTAGCTCGGAAATGGTCACGCCGTTCTTTAGCGCCGGGCGGACATGGAGCTTGAACTCCTCCTCCCGGTGCAGGGCGACCATCATGGCAAGGGTGATGATGGAGCGTGTCTTTCGCGGCAGCGTTTCATCGCCCCAGATCTCGCCCCAGGCGGTGCGGGTGATAAAATCCTGCCACGGCATGGCGAAGTCGCCGGCCTTGGCCAGCGAGCGCTCTACATGCTCTGCCCCCAGCACCGATTTGCGGTTGGCGAGCCCTTCCTCAAAACTAGGGCCGCCCGCACGCTTTTGCGCCGGCTGCGGCTCATGGCGCAGCAGGAAGCTTTCGAGATACTCCGCCACCAGTGCCGGATGCTGGCTTGCCAGCAGATGGGCGGCGTCGCTCAGGATGACGAGCTCGCTGCCCGGAATGCGGCCTTGCATCTCGACACTCAGCGCCGGGGGCGTTGCTTCATCATTGGCACCGGCGATGATAAGGGTCGGCGCCGTAATTGCCTTGTTGCTCTCCCGCAGATCCATCACCGAGATGGCATCGCAGCAGGCAGCATAACCTGCCGGATTATTGGCGGCAAAAATGCGCCGGCATTCAGCAACCGCTTCGGGATGGCTGGTGTGGAAGCTGGGGGTAAACCAGCGGCTCATGGTCGGCTCGACCAGCCAATCCATACCGGATGCCCGCACCTTTGCTGCCCTGTCCACCCAGGCGGATACCGGCTCCAGCCGGGCGCCGGTTGCCATCAGGGTGAGCGTGCGGGTCATGGCCGGATGGCGGGCGCCGAAAGCCTGCGCCGTCATGCCGCCCAGCGACAGGCCGGCGATATGCGCACTTTGAATATCGAGCGCCTTCAACAGCCCGGCCATATCATCGGCCAGATCTTCAAGGCGATGGGTCGCCACCGCCCCGTTTTCCACCACCGGGGAGCGGCCATGGCCGCGCGTATCGTACCGCAGGCAGCGCCAGCGCCCGGCAAGCTTCGCCACCACCCCGTCCCACATCTCGAGCTTGGTGCCGAGAGAGTTGGAAAAAAGGATGACCGGCGCGCCTTCCGGGCCGGTCAGGTCATAATGGAGCGTGGCGGCGCCGGCATTGATGAGCGGCATGGGATCAGAACTCCTGAAGGGCTTGAGCGACGCGCCGGGCTTCGACCAGCGCACGGTCAATCAGCGGCTCGGCGCGCTTCAGCGCCGGGGATGGATCAAACAGGGTGGCAAGCGCCTCGCCGGTCAGCTCCGGTGGCAGGCCGGGGGCTGCCTCCAGCACCTGTTTCAGCGAGCGACCGGTATCGCGCACGGCAGCGGCAAATTCCTCCACCCGATGATGGGCGGCGCCGCGCCCAAGGCTGGGGGCCAGACGGGCGGCAACGGCGTCGGTGAAGAGGAGGCCCTGCGTCAGATCGAGATTGCGCCGCATGCGCCCCCCATCCACCACCAGCCCCTCGGCAAGGCGCCGGGCTTCGGCGAGTGCGCCAGAGGCGAGGCCAAAAAGCTGCGGCAGGGCGTGCCATTCGCCATGCCAGAGGCCGGCCGGGCGCTCATGCGCGGCCGCCATGGCATCGAAGAGCGTGATGAGGTGCCCCTTTGCGGCAGCCTGCGCGGCCAGAATGACGGTCGCCCCCACCGGGTTGCGCTTGTGCGGCATGGCGGAAGAGCCGCCACGCCCGGGCATGAACGGTTCCGCCACCTCCCCCACTTCGGTGGAGGCAAGGTGGGCAACGTCGCCGGCAAATTTTGCGAGCGCGCCGATGAGCTGGCTAAGCCAGGAGCCCGCCTCCACCACCCGCCCGCGCAGCGTGTGCCAGGTGATGACGGGGGCAGAAAGGCCAAGATCGGCAGCCACGGCTTCCATCACCGCCACACCATGGGCACCAAGGCCGGAAAGCGTGCCGACCGGCCCGCCCAGCGATACGGCACAGACGCGGGATTTGAGCACCGGCAGCGCGGCCGCGACATCGCTGAGCCCGGCCAGCCAGACGGCAGCCTTGTAGCCGAAGCTGACGGGCGCGGCGTGCTGGCCATAGGTGCGCCCGGCGCAGGCGGTGGCGCGGTGCCTGTCCGCCAGCGCGGTAAGCCCGGTGAGGGTAGCGGCCAGATCCTGCGCCAGCAGCGGGAAGGCGGCGGCCATTTGCAGGGCAAGGGCGGTATCGACCACATCCTGCGTGGTGGCGCCTTTATGGAAGGCCGGTTCCAGTTCCTTCGGCAGCAGGGCCTGCACCGCCTTGACGAAGGGGATGACGGGAACGCCGGCAACGCCGGTCGCCTGCCCCAGCGCGGCGATATCGAGGTGATCCGGGGTGATGGCGCCGAGTGCCGCAGCGAGTTCCGCCGGAACGATGCCGAGTGCAGCCTCGGCGCGGGCAAGCGCCGTTTCCATGCGCAGCATGGCGGCGATCTGCGTGCGCTCGCTGAAGACCTCCGCCATCTGCGGCGTCACAAACAGCGGGCCGACCAGCGCGGAATCAAGCGACGAAAAAGCCATGCGTACGGCCTCCCGGTTGGCCGGGTTATTCCCGGCACTCCCGCCGCTATGCGGCCCAGCCGCCCCGGCGGTCAAGCCCTCAAGACGCAAAAAGCGCAACTGTGCGCCGTGCGAACGAAACCGGAGCAAAAACCAATGAAATCATTGAAGATTCGTCAGGGCCAGGCGGCATAGGTGCTGGCCTCCTGCGGCGCCAGTTCCTGCTGGCGCCGCCGCCAGGCACCCGGCGCCGAACCGGTCAGGCGGCGGAAAAAGCGGTTGAAATACGCAGCATCGCGAAAGCCGAGACTGTAGGCGATCTGCTCTACCGGCTGGCCTGTCTGTACCAGCCGTAAACAGGCTTCCGCCACAAGGCGCCTATGCACCAGCACCAGCGGTCCGGCAGCCGCCTCGCGCTGGCACAGCGCATGAAGATGGTCGGTAGTAATACCGAGGGCCCGGGCATAATCGCCGACCCGCCAGTGCTCACGGTAGTGCCGCTCGATCAGATGGGCGAACCGCTCCATTACTTCAGAGCCGGCAGCCCGCTCCGATTCAGTCTCCGCCGCAAGGCCGGCACGGCGCCAGAGCAGCAGCAGGAGAAGGGTAAACCGGGCCCGAAGGGCGGCCATCGCTCCGGGCTCCAGCGCCCGAAGTTCCTGCCGGATGGCTTCGAAGGCAGCGGGCAGCTCGGGAAGTGCAGGGGCAAGACGCTCCCCTTCCAGCAGCAGGGTACGGGCGGCGAGGTGGCGCAAGGAGGGAGCTTCAGCACTGTCGGCTACACAGCGCATCAGCAGATCTTCGCTCGCCTTCAGCAGATAGCCGCTGCCGGCGGCATCGACCTGCAAGCGCTCCGCTTCCCCCGCCGGCAACCAGACGAGGCCGGGCGCGGTAAGGGCCAGCACCCCATCCCTCCCCTTAAGGCGACCCTCTCCCCCGGTCAGCAGCACGGCATGGACAGTCCGCCGGGCACCGTGATCGGCCAGCACCCATTCCCGCCTCGAAAGCGCCGGCTGTATCGGCTCGACAGACAACAGCTCCACTGCCGCCACCTGATTGCGGCGGGAGGAGGAGGAACCGGAGAGGGCAGGTGAAACGGACATCGGCAGCGCAGACAGCGGTGGGAACCTGACCAGAAAAATACAATATTTCGCCAGTTTCATCCATTTTCAGCCGACGGCCTGCTGCCCCTACACTGCTTCCCACAAAAGCCGGGGCACATCCCCGGAAAAAATCCCCGGGAGGAAAATCGCCATGCTGACCACCAAGCTGCTCATCAATGACGAGGATATCGCCGCCAGCGAGGGGGCGACCTACCAGCGCCGCAACCCGGTAAGCGGGGAGCCGGCGACCGAAGCGGCCGCGGCCACCACCAGCGATGCGCGAAAGGCGGCGGATGCCGCCGCCGCGGCTTTTCCCGCCTGGTCTGCCCTTGGCCCTAATGAGCGCCGAGCGCGGCTGATGAAGGCGGCGGACCTCTTGCAGGCCCGCACCAAGGATTTCATCACCGCGATGGCGAACGAGATCGGCGCGACGGCTGGCTGGGCCGGCTTCAATGTCTATCTTGCCGCCGGCATGCTGCGCGAAGCGGCCGCGATGACGACACAGGTGGCCGGCGAGGTCATCCCTTCCGACAAGCCGGGCTGCATTGCCATGGCGGTGCGCCAGCCGGCCGGTGTGGTGCTGGGCATCGCCCCGTGGAACGCGCCGGTCATCCTCGGTGTGCGCGCCATTGCCCTGCCGCTTGCCTGCGGCAACACCGTGGTGCTGAAAGCCTCTGAAATCTGCCCGGCCACCCACCGGCTGATCGGCGAGGTGATGCGCGATGCCGGCCTTGGCCAGGGCGTTGTCAATGTGGTGACCAACGCGCCAGAAGCCGCGCCGCAGGTAGTGGAGGCGCTGATTGCCCACCCGGCGGTGCGGCGCGTTAACTTCACCGGTTCAACCCGGGTGGGCCGCATCATCGCTCAGGTTGCCGCCAAACATCTGAAGCCCGCCCTGCTGGAGCTGGGTGGCAAGGCCCCGCTGCTGGTGCTGGACGATGCGGACCTTGAAGAAGCGGTGAAGGCCGCCGCCTTCAGCGCCTTCATGAACCAGGGGCAGATTTGTATGTCCACCGAGCGGCTGGTGGTGGACGAGGCAGTTGCCGACAGCTTCGTGCAGAAGCTGGCGATCAAGGCCGCCTCGCTGAAGGCCGGCGACCCGCGCGAGGGCGATGTGCCGCTCGGCTCCCTTGTCGGCACGGAAGCGGCCGACCGGGTGGAAGCGCTGATCAAGGATGCCGTGGCCAAAGGGGCGAAGCTGGTGGCCGGCGGCGAGCGCACCGGTACCATCATGACGGCAGCAGTGCTCGACCGGGTGACCCCCGCCATGCGCATCTATAACGAGGAATCCTTCGGCCCCGTCGTCTCCGTGGTGCGGGTGCGCGGAGATGAAGAGGCAATCCGGGTCGCGAACGATACCGAATACGGCCTTTCCGCCGCCGTCTTCAGCCGCGATATTCCGCGCGCGCTCAAGGTGGCCAAACGCATCGAATCCGGCATGTGCCACATAAACGGCCCTACCGTGCATGACGAGGCGCAGATGCCGTTCGGCGGCGTGAAGGACAGCGGTTATGGCCGCTTTGGCGGCAAGGCCGGCATCGCCGAATTCACCGAACTGCGCTGGATCACCATCGAGACCGAACACGGCCATTACCCGATCTGATCCGGGCATCTGCCATCCGGCTAAAGGCCGGCTCCCGCCAAAGGGAGCCGGCCTTTTGTCCTTGGGCGTTTTGTCCATGGGCCGCAAAAGACGGCAAGCCATGACAGGCCGCCGGCGCTCTGTTAGAGCGATATCCCCATGAAGCGGATGCGGCATCTGGCAGAACAAACCCTGGGCGGCGGGCTGATACGCGCGCTGCTGGGGCTTGCCTTGTTCCTGCAGGTGCTCGGCGCCGGCGTCGGTTTCGGCATGGCCCCGGCTATGGCCGGTGCCGCCGCCGGACTTTCGGCGACAAGTCCCGACGGTGCCGGCGAAGCCGGCCAACTGATCCTCATCTGCACCCCGGACGGAACGCGCCTCATCACCCTGCCGGCCGGCGATGCCGCCTCCGGCAAGGTGCCCTCAGGCGCCATGAAGCAGGGCTGCCCGTTCTGCCTTGTGGCGGCGCACAGTGCCGGCGCACTGGGTGAGCCGGCGACGGTCAGCTTTACGCTTCATCCGGCAGAATTCACCAGCGAAGCGGCACCGATCCTGCCGCAGCCGCGCCTCCTTTTCCTTGCAGCGGATCCAAGGCAGCACCCGGCAGAGCCGCGTGCCCCGCCAGCCCTCGCGGCCTGACACCAGGGGCTCGTCCACGAGGACGAGCCCGCCTCAACTCCGCGATCTGACCGCCTGACCCCGTGTGCCGCCCTTCAAACAAGGGCGCTCCGGAAGGCTTGTTCTGCAAGGAACCAACCGATGCCCAAGACTCTTTTCGGCGCCGCCATTCTGGCCGGCGCGATGACCCTTTCCCTGCCTGCTTTTGCCCACATCACGCTGGAGACGCAGCAGGCTGCTGTCGGCAGCACCTACAAGGCCGTGCTGCGCGTACCCCATGGCTGCGACGGTGCAGCAACCACCGCCATCAAGGTGCAGATCCCAGAAGGTGTGATTGCCGTGAAGCCGATGCCGAAGGCCGGCTGGACACTCACCACCACCAAGGGCAAGTACGCCAGGGGCTACAGCTATTATGGCGAGGCGGTAAGCGAAGGCGTGACCGAGCTCAGCTGGGCCGGCGGCACTCTGCCGGACGAGTTTTATGACGAGTTCGTCTTCCGCGCTTTCCTGACCGACAGCCTGGAAGCGGGCAAGAAGCTCTATTTCCCGGTGGTTCAGCAATGCGGTGACAAGGCTGAGCGCTGGATCGACATCCCGGCTGACGGCAAGGATGCCGATGATTATGAGACGCCGGCTCCGGGCCTGAAGCTGACGCCGAAGAACTGACGCTGCGAAGTGCGGGGCCTGCAGGTTTTCCCGACGGCAGGCCCTGCCTCTTTTTTTTGCGTTTCCGGAGATCCGGCCATGACCGCGCCTCGCCGCCTTGCCGGCCTGCTGCTGCTTGCGCTCTTCGCGCTGGCGCCGGGCCTTGCCCCCACCACAGCCCTGGCCCATGCCGGGCTGATCGCCACCGACCCGGCGGACGGCGGGGCGCTGGAGGCAATGCCCCATGGCTTCTCCGTAACCTTTACCGAACCTGTCGCCCCGACCACGCTGACGCTGACCGGGCCGGACGGTGCTGCAACAGCCCTCGCCGGCTCCCGGCTGGAGGGAAACCGGCTGGTCATCGACGCTCCGCCAGCCCCGGCCGCTGGCTGGGCGCACGGGCCCTATGTGCTGAGCTGGCGGGTGACATCCGAAGACGGGCACCCGGTCGGCGGGGCCGTTCTCTTCCATCTCGGCAGCGATGCTGCCGCCAGCACAGGAGAAGCGGCATTGCTGGCAAAGGCTGGCGGAGGGCCACCCCCGGCCTTGATGATAACCCTCTGGGCCTGCCGCATCCTGATCTATGGCGGCCTTGTTGCCGGCCTTGGCATTCTGGCCTTTGCGGCCGCAGCCGACAGCAAACTCGGCGCAGGCACAAGGAGCCTCACCGCCGTGCTGCTGATGACCGGTTTTGCCGCCACCATTCTGGCGCTCGGCCTTCAGGGTCTGGACGCGCTGGGAGCCGGTTTTGGCGCGCTGGCACACAAGACAACCTGGCAGGCCGGCCTTGCCACCAGTTATGGCCGCACCGTCATCATCGCCCTGATTGCCCAGGCCATGGGCCTCCTCAGCCTCGCCCCGCAAAGCCGCCTGCTCGGCCTTGCCGCACTGGCAGCAGGCGCCCTTGCGCTGGCTGTCAGCGGCCATGCGGCCAGCGCCCCGCCGCAATGGCTCTCCCGCCCTGCCGTTTTCCTGCATTCAGGGGCGGCCGCCTTCTGGGTTGGCGGCCTTGTGGTGTTGCTGGCAGCCCTCAAGGGGCCGGCGGATGAGGCGCGCCGGCTGCTGGCTTTCTTCTCACGCCGCATTGCCCCGGCGATTGCCGTGCTGATTGCCGGCGGGGCAACGCTGACGCTGCTGCAACTGGCAAGCCCTGCCGATCTGTGGCGGACCGGGTACGGCCGGCTTCTATCGGCAAAGCTGGTTCTCGTCCTTGTGCTGCTGGCCATTGCCGCCTTCAACCGCTGGCGGCTGACATCCCCCGCCCTTGGCGGCGGCAACGCCGAAGCCTGCGGGGCCCGGCAAACCCTTAAGCGGATCATCGGGCTGGAACTGCTGCTGGTGGCGGCATTGCTGACGGTCGTCGCCGGCTGGCGCTTTACCCCGCCGCCGCGCGCGCTGGCCGCCGCCGAGGCGGCCACAACCGCCGCCCGGCTGACCGCGCAGGCCCCGAAACAGATTGCGCTCAAGGCCGAGGGGTACACGCTCTACATCACCTTCGACGAAGGGGTGACGACCGCGCCGATGCCCGTTTCCGCCATGCTGCATGATGCCGATGACGTGATGCTCGACCCGATGGAAATCCGGCTGGAATTTGCCAGCCCGGCTGCGGGAATCGGGGCACTCAGCCGGGCGCTGGCGCCCTCAAGCGACGGCATGTGGCAGCTCTCCGACCTGCAGTTGCCGGTACCGGGCCTCTGGCAGGTAAAAGCCGCCGCCCTCATCAGCGACTTCAAACAGGTGCGTTTCGAAGGGGAGGTGCAGGTTTCGCCCTGACAGGCCTGTCCGTCAGCCCATAAAGCGACATGTCGCAAATAGACAAATTTCTTGCCGTGTCCGTTCTCGCGGCGCCAGAGTGTGAAACCCCATCATGGCGGCTCACTCCGGCGGGAGCGCTATCCGGTCATGCAGAAATTTTCAGGCTTCGGCCTCATCGCGCGCGCTTTCGGCGCTCACAAGAGCTGGCAGGCGCAGTGGCGCGACCCAGAGCCCAAACAGTCCTATGACGCGGTGATCGTAGGCGGCGGCGGCCATGGGCTTGGCGCTGCCTATTACCTCGCCAAGGAACACGGCATGCGCAACATCGCCGTGCTGGAAAAGGGCTGGATCGGCGGCGGCAATACCGGGCGCAACACCACCATCATCCGCTCCAACTATCTGTTCGATGAGAGCGCAGCGCTTTACGACCATGCGGTGAAGCTGTGGGAGGGCCTGTCTCAGGACCTCAACTACAACACCATGTTCTCCCAGCGCGGCGTCCTGATGCTGGCGCACAACATCCACGACATCCAGTCCTTCAAACGGCATGTGCATGCCAACCGCGCCAATGGCGTGGACAATGAATGGCTGACACCGGAAGAGGTGAAGGAGTTCTGCCCCGCGATCAATGTCGGCGGCAAGGACATGCGCTACCCGATCCTGGGCGGCGCCCTGCAACGGCGCGGCGGCACGGCCCGCCATGACGCCGTGGCCTGGGGTTTTGCCCGCGCCGCCGATGCGCTGGGCGTCGATATCATCCAGAACTGCGAGGTTACCGCCATCCGCCGCGACGCTTCGGGCGCGGTTGAAGCGGTGGAGACCACGCGCGGGACGATCAAGACCAAGAAGGTGGGCGTTTCGGCTGCCGGCCATACCAGCATGGTGCTGGATATGGCGGGCGTGCGCATGCCGCTGGAAAGTTACCCGCTGCAGGCGCTGGTCTCCGAACCGGTGAAGCCCGCCTTTAACTGCGTGGTCATGTCCAACACCATCCACGCCTATATCAGCCAGTCCGACAAGGGCGAGATGGTGATCGGCGCCGGCACCGACGCCTATACCAGCTACAGCCAGCGCGGGGCGCTGCACATTGCCACCCATACGCTGGACGCCATCTGCGAGCTGGTGCCGATGTTCCGCCGCCTGCGCATGCTGCGCATGTGGGGCGGCATCGTGGATGTGACACCCGACCGCTCGCCTATCCTCGGCAAGACGCCGGTCAAGGGCCTCTATGTCAATTGCGGCTGGGGCACCGGCGGCTTCAAGGCAACGCCCGGCGCCGGCAACCTGCTGGCCTGGACCATCGCCAAGGATGAGCCGCACCCGATCAACGCGCCCTTCACGCTGGAGCGTTTCCGCGAAGGCCGCCTTATCGACGAGGCCGCGGCCGCGGCCGTCGCGCACTGACCCCCGCAAAGGAGCCGGATCTCAAATGCTTGTCATCCCCTGCCCCTATTGCGGTCCGCGCCCGGAACTGGAGTTCCGTTATGGCGGCGAAGCGCATATCGCACGGCCAGAAGACCCTTCCACCCTCGATGACGAGGCGTGGGGCGCCTTTCTCTATCTGCGCAGCAACCCCAAGGGGCTGCATGCCGAGCGCTGGCGCCATATCCATGGCTGCGCGCGTTATTTCAATGTGGTGCGCGATACCATCAGCGACACCATCCTTGCCTCCTACAAGGTGGGAGAGGCGAAGCCCGACATGGACGCGCTTGCCAGAATTCTGGCGGGCGGCCCGCGTGCGGCTGCGGGTGAGGAGAAGAGCAAATGAGCGGCGCCTATCGTCTTCCTTCCGGCGGCCGCATCAACCGGCAGAAACCCATCTCCTTTACCTTCGACGGCAAGAAGTATCAGGGCTTTGAGGGCGACACGCTCGCTTCGGCGCTGATTGCCAATGGCGTGCTGCTGGCCGGACGCTCGTTCAAATATCATCGCCCGCGCGGCATCCTCTCAGCCGGAGCGGATGAGCCGAATGCGCTGGTGGGGGTGGGCCGCGATCAGGCGCATTACACGCCCAATGTGCGCATGACGATGCAGGAGCTCTATGACGGGCTGGTGGCGGAAAGCCAGAACCGCTGGCCGTCGCTGATGTTCGATGTCGGCGCCATCAACGACATGCTCTCGCCCTTCTTTCCGGCGGGCTTTTACTACAAGACCTTCATGTGGCCGCGAAAGGCATGGGACGCTTTTTACGAGCCCAAGATCCGCTCCATGGCCGGCCTCGGCAAGGCGCCGACGGAAGCCGACGCCGACCGCTACAGCCAGCGTTATGCCCATTGCGATGTGCTGGTGATCGGAGGTGGCCCGGCGGGCCTGGCCGCCGCGCTGGCGGCGGCGGAAAGCGGCGCCAGGGTCATGCTGGCGGATGACCAGCCGGAATTCGGCGGCTCCCTGCTGGCCGAGACGGAAGCGACCATTGACGGCAAGAGCGCCATCGACTGGGTGGCGGAGATGGTGGCGGCGCTGAAAGCCCGTGCCAACGTCACCCTGCTCTCCCGCACGCAGGCTTTCGGTTATTACCCGCACAATTCCATCGGCCTCAGCGAACGGCTGACCGACCATCTCGCCAATCCGCCGGCCCATCTGCCGCGCGAGCGCTTCTGGACCGTGCATGCCGGTGAGGTCGTGATCGCCGCCGGCAGCCTGGAGCGCCCGATGGTGTTCCCGGAGAATGACCGGCCAGGCGTGATGCTGGCGGATTCCGCCCGCATTTATGTGAACCGCTATGGCGTGAAGCCCGGCAAACGCGCCGTGGTCTTTACCGCCCATGACGGTGCCTACCGCGCTGCGCTGGACCTCAAGAAGGCCGGCATCGAGATTGCCGCCATTGCCGATCTGCGCCACCACCCGGAAGGGCCGCTGGTGGAAGCGGCGAAGGCTGCCGGTATCGATGTACTGCCGGGCACCAGCGTGACCGGTACCGCCGGTCGCCTGCGCGTCAAAAGCGCCACGCTCGCCCGCATCGGTGCCGATGGCAGCGCGATGGATGAGCGGCAGGTGGAGTGCGACCTGGTGCTGATGTCGGGTGGCATTACGCCCAGCGTGCATCTCTTCTCCCAGTCCAAGGGCAAGCTGCGGTTTGACGAGCATCTCAAGGCCTATGTGCCGGGCCGCCCGGCGGAGCGGGAACGCTCGGCGGGTGCGTGCCGGGGGCTCTATGCGCTCTCCGCCGTAATCGCCGATGGTTTTGCCCAGGGCGAGGGCGCGGCGAAGTCCGCCGGTTTTGGCGGTGTGACGGCACGGACCTTCGCCGTGGCCGGTACGCTGGAAAGCGACCCCGGCAGCTTCCTGGGCGCCGCGCCCCACGGGCGCGATGCCTCGCGGGTGAAGGCCTTTGTCGACTTCCAGAATGATGTCACGGCCAAGGATATCCGCCTTGCCACCCGGGAGGGCTTCCGCTCCATCGAGCATGTAAAGCGCTATACCACCACCGGCATGGCGACCGACCAGGGCAAGACCTCCAACATGAATGCCCTCGGCATCGTGTCGGAAGCGCTGGAGCGGGACATTCCGGAGATCGGCCTCACCACCTTCCGCCCGCCTTATACGCCCGTGAGCTTCGGCGCCTTTGCCGGCGCCTCGCGCGGCGACCTGTTCGACCCCGTGCGCACCACGCCGATCCATGGCTGGGCAGCGGAGCAGGGCGCGGCCTTCGAGGATGTGGGCATCTGGAAGCGTGCGCATTATTTCCCAAAGGCTGGCGAGGACATGCACGCCGCCGTGGAGCGGGAATGCAAGGCGGTGCGCGACAGCGTGGGCATCTTCGATGCCTCCACGCTCGGCAAGATCGAGGTGGTGGGCAAGGATGCCGCCACCTTCATGAACCGCATCTACACCAATGCCTGGACCAAGCTGGAGCCGGGGCGGCTGCGTTACGGCGTCATGCTGCGCGAAGACGGCTTCGTGATGGATGACGGCGTGGTGGGACGCATGGCGGATGACCGCTTCCACGTGACGACCACGACCGGCGGCGCGCCGCGTGTGCTCGCCCATATGGAAGATTATCTGCAGACCGAATGGGCCGACCTTGAGGTGTGGCTGACCTCCACCACCGAAGAATGGGCGGTGATTGCCGTACAGGGCCCCAACGCCCGCAAGGTGATCGAACCGCTGGTGGAAGGCATCGACCTGTCGCCGGAAGCCATGCCGCATATGAGCGTCGCCGTCGGCAAGATCTGCGGCGTGCCGACCCGGCTTTTCCGCGTGAGCTTTACCGGCGAACTGGGCTTCGAGATCAACGTGCCGGCCGATTATGGCCGCGCGGTGTGGGAAGCGGTGTTTGCTGCCGGCAAGGCCTATGACATCACCCCCTACGGCACCGAGACCATGCATGTGCTACGGGCAGAGAAGGGCTACATCATCGTCGGCCAGGAAACCGACGGCACGGCGGTGCCGGACGATGTCGGCCTTGGCTGGGCGGTGGGCAAGGCCAAGAAGGATTTCGTCGGCAAACGCTCGATCGTCCGCGACGAGTTCCAGAAGCCGGACCGCAAGCAGATGGTCGGTCTGCTGACCGACGTGCCCGCCGAGGTGCTGGAGGAAGGCGCGCAGATCGTGGCCGACCCGAAGCAGCCAGCGCCCATGACGGTGCTGGGCCAGGTCACCTCCTCCTATATGAGCTCGGTGCTCGGCCACTCCATTGCGCTTGCCATGGTCAAGGGCGGGCGGGCGCGCCTGGGCGAGACGCTTTATGTGCCGATGCCGGGCCGTGCCATTCCGGTGAAGGTGGTGGAGCCGATATTCTTCGACAAGGAAGGGGTGCGCCTCAATGGTTGAGACCGCCATCAGAACCGGGGCGCTTGATGCCCTGTCGGCCCGGGCTCCGGCCATCGCCGCCGCTTCCCTTCGGACCTGCCCGCCGGCAAGCCGCTTCAACTTTCGCGGCCGGCCGGAAGCCTTTGGCCCGGCGGGAGAGGCCTTTGGCGTGGCCTTGCCGCAAACTGCCTGCCGGGCAGCGAGTGAAAGCGGGCGCCATGCCTTGTGGCTGGGGCCGGATGAGTGGCTGCTGATCGCCGGTGACGGCGAGGCGGCGGAGATTGCAGCGAAGATGGAAAGCGCGCTTGCCGGTCTGCCGCACTCCCTCGTGGAGGTGAGCCACCGCAACACCGCGCTGGAAATCGAAGGCTCGCACGCCGCTGATGTGATCAATTCCGGCTGCCCGCTGGACCTGTCGGCCAAGGCATTTCCGGTGGGCATGTGCACACGCACGATCTTCCACAAGGCTGAAATCGTGCTCTGGCGGATTGCTGAAAACAGGTTCAGGCTTGAGGTTTGGCGTTCTTTTGCGGCCTATGTGTGGGCGCAGCTGGAAGAGGCGCGGCGCGAATATGGCGCGTGACCTGATTTAGGGATATCGGCGGACGGGATGATCAGCGTTTTTGAGCTCTTCAAGATCGGTATTGGCCCGTCCTCCTCTCATACAGTGGGGCCGATGCGTGCTGCCGCATCGTTCCTCTCCACCCTCACCGAGGCGCGCGAGATCGACCTTGTCTCCCGTGTGCGCACGGAGCTGTTCGGCTCGCTGGCCTGGACCGGCAAAGGCCATGGCAGCGACCGTGCCGCGGTGCTGGGTTTGTGCGGTGAGATGCCGGATACGGTGGACGCGGACCGGGCCGAGGTTTTGTGGAGCGAGGCGGTAGCCGGGGGCCAGCTGCTGCTGGGCGGCTACCGGCACATCTCCTTTACCCTGGAAGAGGACCTGATCCTCGACACGCTCTCCCCAACCCCGCAGCACCCCAACACCATGGCCTTTACCGCCTATGATGCGGGCGGCAATGTCATCCGCGTCGAGCGCTGGTGTTCGGTGGGCGGCGGCTTCGTGGCGCGCGAAAGCGAAGTGGCACGCCCGCCAGCGGCCCCGCCGAAGCTGCCTTATGCCTTCCGCACCGGCAAGGGCCTGCTGTCGCTGTGCCAGAAACACGGTCTTTCCATCGCCGACATCGTACTCGCCAATGAAAGCGCCCTGCGCCCGGCAACAGAGGTCAATGCGCATATGGATGCCGTCATCGATGTGATGATGGCCTGCATCGACCGCGGCATGCGCACCCATGGCGAGCTGCCGGGGGGCCTCAAGGTCAAGCGGCGTGCCGCCAAGATATTCGAGACGCTGGAAGCCAACCGCCATTCCAACAGCAAGGCCCAGCATGAGGTGATGGACTGGATCAGCCTCTATGCCATTGCCGTGAATGAAGAAAACGCTGCCGGCGGCCGGGTGGTCACGGCACCGACCAACGGCGCGGCCGGCGTGGTGCCGGCGGTGCTGCGTTATTACCGCGACCATTGCCCGCCGGCTTCGGCTGAAGGCATGCGCACCTTCCTTCTGACCGCAACCGCCATCGGCAGCCTTTGCAAGATGAACGCCTCCATCTCCGGCGCCGAGGTCGGCTGCCAGGGCGAGGTTGGCTCTGCCTGCTCCATGGCCGCTGCCGGCCTTGCCGCCGCGCTGGGCGGCACGCCCAGGCAGGTGGAAAATGCCGCCGAGATCGGCATGGAGCATCATCTGGGCATGACCTGCGACCCCATTGGCGGGCTCGTGCAGATCCCCTGCATCGAGCGCAACGCCTTTGGCGCGGTAAAGGCCATCAACGCCGCTTCGCTGGCCATGCTGGGCGATGGCACGCATCTGGTCACGCTCGATCAGGTGATCGCCACCATGCGCGAGACCGGCGAGGACATGCAGTCCAAATACCGTGAAACCTCCCAGGGCGGCCTTGCCGTCAACTATGTCGAGTGCTGAGAAGATGGCAATCGCGCTGCCTTCCGTCCTGACCGGCTCCGGCACCAACGGCAAGACGCCGTCCGGTCGCAAGCCGCTCAGCGTCGGCTTCATTCTGGCGCGCAACTTTACCCTCTCCGCCTTCTCTCTCTTCGTCGATCATCTGCGCCTTGCCGCCGATGAAGGCGACCTCAGCCGCCCCATTCTGGCGCGCTGGCAGATCATGAGTTCGACGGCGGAGCCGGTGCGTGCCTCTTGCGGCACGGCGATTGCCCGGACGTCCTCTCTCACCGACCCGGCAGCCTTCGACTACATCGTGGTGGTGGGCGGCATCCTGCATGCCGGCCGGCAGATTGACGACGAGACGGAGGCCTATCTGAAGCAGGCGGCTGCCGCTGGCGTAACGCTGGTGGGCATCTGCACCGGCAGCTTCATCCTGTGCCGCGCCGGGCTGATGAAGGGCCGGCGCGTGTGCGTCAGCTGGTATCACTTCCAGGATTTTGCCGAGGAATTCCCCGACCACAACGCGGTGGCGGACCGGCTTTATCTCATCGACGGCAAGCGCATCACCTGCTCGGGCGGCGGCGGCGCGGCGGATCTTGCTGCGCATCTCATCGAGCGCCATATCGGCCGCTCCGTGGCGCAGAAGGCACGCCATGTGCTGCTGCTGGAGCGCGTGCGCCCCGGCAGCGATGCCCAGCCGCATCCGCCGGTTTCCGTGGCCGTCGATAACCAGCATGTGCGCCGGGCGCTGCTGCTCATGGAGCAGCATATCGCGGCCCCGCTGCCGATTGCCGATATCGCCGGACGGCTCAACCTTTCCACCCGGCAGCTCGAGCGGCTGTTTCTGGCCGAGATGGGGCAGCGACCGGCGATCTTCTATCGCAATCTGCGCCTGCGCTACGCGGCCTGGCTCCTGGACAACACCCCGCGCTCCATCACCGACATCGCGCTCGATGCCGGTTTTTCCGACGGCGCCCATTTCTCGCGCCAGTTCAAGGCGCTCTACGGCAAATCCCCCACCGGCGCCCGGGCCGAGGCGCTCTATGCCGACGCCGCCGCTCCGCTGGAAATGCTGGCAGCGGAGGAAGTGGCTGCCGCCGTTCCCGACCAACTGAGCCGCCGGGCGGCGAACCGGGTCTTCGACTAAAGCAGAAGGTCGGCTATCCGGGCCTCAGGCCGGCCGCATGCCCCTGCCACGCGCCATACGCCAGAGAAGCGGCATCAGGATGATCGCCACCACCGGGAAAACCACGGTGTTGATGAGCGCCCATCCGCCCGCCGTCAGCAGCGTGCCGGAGAGAAAAGAGGCCGCAGCGGTGGA
The DNA here is from genome assembly GCA_030657355.1 of Radicibacter daui. Classification (GTDB taxonomy): domain Bacteria; phylum Pseudomonadota; class Alphaproteobacteria; order Radicibacterales; family Radicibacteraceae; genus Radicibacter; species Radicibacter daui. The sequence continues at coordinate 646,053 of CP131056.1, read as the reverse complement.
GCCGAAGACAAGAAAGTCATTAAGGCCCTGAACGCGGGTGCGCTCTTCGGGCGAGTGGCAGTCTGTCACCATCGCGGTGGCGCCGATGAAGCCGAAATTCCACCCGACGCCGAGCAGGATGAGCGAGACCCAGAAATGGCCAAGCTCCAGCCCGCTGAGCGCAACGATGGCCGAAACGGCGATGAGCAGCAGGCCGGTCGCCGTTACCTTCTCCTTGCCGAAACGGGTCACGAGGCGCCCGGTCACGAAGCTGGGGGCGAACATAGCCAGCACATGCCACTGGATACCCAGCGCCGCCTGCCCGACGCTGAACCCGCAGCCGACGATGGCGACGGGTGCGGCGGTCATGACGAAGCTCATGAGGCCGTAGCTGACGACACCGGAGGCAACCGCCAGCAGGAAACGCGGCTGGCGGGCGATTTCAGAGAGCGGCCGGCCCGCCGGCGCCGCCGGCGCGCCCGGACCCGGCGTTGCCGCACCGCGCGGCAGACGCAGCTGCGCGAGAACCGGCAAGGCCAGCACCGCGAGCATCGCCTGACCGAGAAAACCGCCGGCATAAGGCACGCCATGAATGGCATCACGGGTCCAGATCACCATCTGCGGACCGATGATGGCGGCAAAGAGCCCGCCGATCATGACCCAGGAGATGGCGCGGGCCCGCGCCTCCGGCCCCACCGCGTCAGCGGCGGCGAAACGGTAGCTCTGCACATAGGAGGCATAGAGCCCTGCCATCAGCGTGCCGGTGCAGAAAAGGGCAAAACTGCCGAGCCAGATGCCGCCGGCCGCCGTCATGCCGGCAAGGATGCTGACGAGGGCGCCGACGAAATAACCGGTCTGGCGCCCGAGCTTGCGCATGATGAGCGCGGCGGGAATGGTGCCGAGGGCAAGGCCGAGATTGTAGACGCTGACCGGCAGCGTCACCAGCGCGCCGCCGGGCGCGAGAATCTTGCCCACAACGCCGCCAAGCGAAATGACGATCGGCGCGCTTGCCCCGCCCAGCGCCTGGGCGAGAACAAGGATCAGCAGGTTGCGGCGCGCTTCGGGCGAAAAGCCGCCCGGTGCCGTGATACCGCCTTCAGCCATGCCGGCCGCCCTCCCCTATTTCCGCTTCATTTGTGTGCAATCTCTATAGGCTGCCGGATGATGCGGTGGGAAGAGACGGATAGTCTCCTGACAATTTGCAAGGAAGGAACGCCGAAATGCTGGAAACAAGGCCGAGCGTAACGGCTCTCTCCGTCGCTGTACTGCGCGCCGCCCACCAGCGGATCGACGTGCCGGTGGTCTTCCCCGACCCGCTGGCCGAGGCCATTCTGGGCACCGTGGGTGCGGAGGCGCTGGGGCGGCAACTGGCCGATCCCGGCGAGCGCCGCCGCCTGCGCGGCTCGGTGGTTGTCCGCGCCGCGATCGCCGAGGCTGCGGTGCGGGCGGCGCTTGCCCGCGGCGTGCGCCAGATCGTAACCCTCGGCGCCGGGCTCGACACGCTGGCCTGCCGGCTGGCCCCGGACTTTCCAGACGTGCGTTTCTTCGAAGTCGATCATCCGGCAACGCAGGACTGGAAACGCCAGCAGCTGGCCGCGGTGGGCATCACCCCGCCCGCCAGCCTCAAATTCCTGGCGCTGGATTTTGAAACACGCGTGCTCGGCGAGGCGCTGGCGGAAGCCGGACTGGAGACGGGAAAGGCTGCCTGCTTCACCCTGCTGGGCATCGTGCCCTATGTGGCGCGCGACGCCCTGATGCAGACCTTTGCCTTCGTCGCCAGCCTGCCGGCAGGGGCGGGCGAGATCGTCTTTGACTATGGCGAGCCGCATGAGAATGCGGCGGAGCCCGTTCGCCGCGCCTACCGCGCGATGGCAGAAGCAGCGGCAGCCAAGGGCGAGCCGTGGGTGACCGCCTTCGAACCGGCCGATTTGCACGCCGCGCTTACCGGCCTCGGTTTCCGGCAGATCGAAGACAGGGGATCGGGCGCCCTTGCGGCTGAATATTTCGCAGGCCGGCAGGACGGGCTGTCTCCCGGCCCGCTCTTTCATGTGGTGCATGCCCGCAACTGAACCGGCGCCAGATTATGCGCTGCGCCCCGGCAGCGGTGTTTCGTCCCGGCGCAAGGTCAGCACCTCCACGCCTCTGGCGGTCACGGCAACGGTATGCTCGAACTGGGCTGAGAGCTTGCGGTCGCTGGTGACGACCGTCCACCCGTCCTCGCCCGTCACCACCTTGCGGGTGCCCTGATTGACCATCGGCTCGATGGTAAAGACCATGCCCTCCCGCAGGCGCAGGCCGGTGCCCGGCTTGCCGAAATTGAGCACCTGCGGTTCCTCATGCATCTCGCGGCCGATGCCGTGACCGCAATAATCCCGCACCACCGAGTAGCCGTTGCGTCTGGCATGGCGCTCGATGGCAAAGCCGATATCGCCCAGATGTGCGCCCGGGCGCACCTGCCGGATACCCTGCCACATCGCCTCCCTCGCTACCCGGACCAGCCGGCGGGCCGCGAGCGGCGCATTGCCGACAAGGTAGGTCTTGCTGGAATCGGCGATGAAGCCGTTCTTTTCCAGCGTGATGTCGAGATTGATGATGTCGCCGTCCCGGATGATCTGCCCGGGGTCCGGCACACCGTGGCAGACGACATGGTTGATCGAGCAGTTCAGCACATGCTCGAAGCCATACTGCCCCTTGCTTGCCGGGCGGGCAGCGAGGTCGACGGTAATGAAATCCTCGACGAGGTCGTTGATCTGCAAGGTCGAAAGGCCGGCAAGCTCCAGCCCGTCCAGCATTTCGAACACCGAGGCCAGCAGCCGGCCCGATATCCGCATCAGCGCCAGCTCGTCCGCCGTCTTGACCATGTCAGGCGGCAGCCTCGTCCTGGTCACCCGCCTGCGCGGCTGCCAGTTGCCCCTGCACGATGTCGTTGAAGGATAGGGTCGGATTGGCCTCGGCCAGCATGCCGATCTTCATCCAGAACTCGGCCTGGGCATTGATGGAGCGGCACATCACCGTGCTGACACGGCGGGCTTCCTCATGCAGCGCATCATCGACCTTCACGATACCCATGGGAACTCCAACCGCACGATTTATATATGAAACATATATGATTCATATTCTCTCCAGTCAACGGAGACCGCATCAGCGCCCGGGAACGCGGGTCGCCCCCATCAGTACAGGCAGCAGGGCAGGCGCCATACGGGCGAGCGCAAAGACTGCCCGGCGCCCGGCCGGTGCGGCTGCGGCGCGGGCAAGCCAGCTGGCAAAACGGACGGGCCGGCGAAACTCCCGGCGGGCGGCGCGGTGATAGTGCAGAGCCCCTTGGGCGCCGAGATAACTCCCGGCAGCGAGAAAGCCGCTGCGCAGCGCAATCGCCATGCCGTCCCCGGCAAAGGAAGGGATGACGGCCATCTGGTCGCCCAGCCGGTAAAGCCCCTCTTCCTCCGGCACCGGGGCGGCAAGGTGACCATAGGGGATGCCGTAGACGGCAAGTGCCCGGGGCCAGAGTTCGCGTGCACCGGCAAGACGCTCGCCCAGCAGCGGCGCCTTCAGGGCGAGCCAGCGCAGCAGCGCCGGCCAATCCTTCCCGCAAGCGGCATAAACCGCCTTGTCGACAAGGAAACAAAGATTGCTGACGCTACCTTCTACCGGCTCCAGACCGGCATAACCGCCATCGAAAAGCGAAATCTCGACAGTTCCGGCAAGCGCAGCCTGCTGCGGGGGTGTCAGCTCCAGATGCATCTTGAAGCCGATGAGGTCGTTGGCCGCTTCCCGCGGGCGCGGCCAGCCGCGCAGCTCATGTTTTCCCGTCGCCAGAAAGACTGCCGGCACGGTGATCCTGTCGCTGCCAGCGAAGGTAACGGACCAGTCGATCGCCTTTCCCTGCCGTCGCTCCAGCCCGGTTACGGCTGTGCCGCGCAGCAGCTGGACCCCGGCGGCCTGCGCCTGTTGCAGCAGGGCGTCATCCATCGCGTAGCGCGACAGGCTGCGTGCCGGGTGCAGCAGCGGAGCTTCGATAATGCCGGCGCCCGCCGTGAGGCGCAGATGCCCGATTGCCGGGCCGCCAAGAGCGGAGACATCGACGCCAAGGGCCTCCAGCATCGGCCGGGCTTCCCAGCTGATGAATTCGCCGCACACCTTGTGATGAGGGCCGGGCGCCCGCTCGGCAAGCACCACCTGTTTTCCGGCTCGGGCCAGCAAAATGGCTGCGGCAGCCCCCGCCGGACCGCCGCCGATGATGACGGCGTTGGCCGCGCCTAGTCCTTGCGGCATGATACGCATATCCGGAAGGGAAACATCCAGCGCACGCGGGCACGCCCCTCAAGCCCGGCCTGCCGCAGCAGCTCCTGCCACTCGGTTACGGTGAAGGAGCGGGAGACCGAAACAGCCGCATCGTTGCAGATGAGCCGGTTGCGACTGAAGAGCCGCGTCATCAGCTTGATGAAATAGTAGGGCAGCGGATGGCGGTGTAGATCGTTGATGAACCAGCCGCGGTTTGCCCGGCCATCCACCCAGCGCAGATACTGCACGATCTGCTCATTGGTGAGATGGTGGGTAAAGAGCGAACAGAGGATGACATCCACCTGCGTCTCCGGCTCGAAGGCAAAGATATCGGCCGTCTCGTAGCGGATGCCAACACCCGGCGCGATCTGCTCCGCCGCCCGCTTTGACCACGGGTTGAGATCGACGCCGATCAGCCGGACGGTCCGGCCAAGGTGCCGGGCCAGCCGTTCCACCCGGCGCAGCATGTCGCCGCCGCCGCTGCCGGCATCAAGCACACAAAGCGACCGGGCATCGCTCACCTTCATCACCCCCCTGAGCCAGGAGAGTGTCGGGCGATAGGCAAGCGTCAGGCCATTGATGACCTCAAGCTCTCCCAGGCAGTGATGGAATTCGGCATAGGAAATGCCGTCTTCATCCATCAACTCGCTGTCCGGAGACCGGCGGCTGAAATCAGGCATCATCAACCCACTTGGACAGCGCGATCATGGCTAGCAACCTCGAACGACCTCGATCGAAGGCGACCGCAACTGATGTTGCCATAGAGGCGGAGTTAACTATGCGAAAACTACAATCAAGAAGGTGCGATCAATAGGCGCCGATTGCAGCGTCTAGCGATCGTCTCGCGACAAAGAACCCCATTGATTTTGCAAAGTCGCGGAAACCCAGATTCTCCAGCGCGCCTCGAACCGGTGGCGTAAGTTCGCACCCGATGACCTCCAGCTCGGTATAGGGCATTGCCGTGGAACAGGGTCCATGGTGAAGGTCTATGCTGGCAAGCTTTGACAAGAAACGCTCTTCTGCAGTTGCCTGCGGAATCGTCTCCATCAACGTAACCTCGCGCGGCAGGTCGAGCGCCGCCTGCTCGGCCCATAAAATTCGCACAGTCGCCTCGTTGTCAGGGCTGCGCTCTATCCACACTGGCCGATGCATCCCTATCGCCCGCAGCCGTTCACCGTAGGCATGATCGAGAATAACCAGTACACGGCACCCCTCAGAAATGCTCAGCCCTCCAGCGCCAGCAGGTCGGCAACCGTCTGGCGGCGGCGGATGAGGCGGGGCTCACCGCCTTCCACCATCACTTCGGCGGCCAGCGGGCGGGTGTTGTAGTTGGAGGACATGCTGGCGCCGTAAGCGCCGGCATCGCCGAAGACGGCAAGATCGCCCACCTTCGGCAGCGGCAGCGGGCGGAAATCCACCACCCCGCCTTCGCCTTGCGTGAACACGTCGCCGGATTCGCACAGCGGACCGGCAACGGCAATCGGGTGGGCCGGGCCTTTCACCGGCTCGCCGGCCGGCGTGAGGAAGGAGACCTCATGGTAAGCGCCGTAGATGGCCGGACGGGCGAGTTCGTTAAAGCCGGTATCGAGGATGACGTACCACTTGTCCGCCACCTTCTTGACCGCCCGTACCTCGCCCACCAGCACGCCGGAATGGGAAACGAGGAAACGCCCCGGCTCGATCTCCAGCTTCGGCACCGTGCCGGTCATGTTGCCGATGGCGTTGCGCGCCTCGTCCCACAGGCGGAAATAATGCTCGGTGTCGAGCGGCTTTTCGCCGGCACGGTAGGGGGTGGAAAGCCCGCCGCCGGCCGAGATGTTGGGTACCGGGCGGCGCACCCGCTGGGTGAGCGCCACCATGGCATCGCACACCCGCGACAGGTGCTGGTAATCGACGCCCGAGCCGATATGCATGTGCAGCCCTTCGAGCTGCAGGTTGCCGGCATCGAGGATGGACAGCACCTCGTCGAGATATTCGTGCCAGATGCCGTGCTTGCTGCTGGGGCCACCGGTATTGGTCTTGGCGGAATGACCGTGGCCGAAGCCGGGATTGATGCGCAGCCAGACCGGATGGCCGGGATTCTTCTCCGCCAGCTGGCGCACCATGTCGGGCGAACCGCAGTTGACGGCGATGCGCTGGGCCACCACACGCTCCAGCGTCGCGCGGTCCATCACATCGGCGGTAAAGACGACCTCGCCCTTTTCCGCTTCCGGGCTGTAGCCGGCGGCAAGGGCGCGGTCGAGTTCGCCATTGGAGACGCTGTCGACCTTTACGCCATTGCGGCGCATGAGCTTCAGGATCGAGAGATTGCTGTTGGCTTTCTGGGCATAGCGGATGGTGTCGAAGCTCTTCAGCTTCGCGATCTGCCCCTCGATGGTGGCGGCATCGTAAATCCACACCGGCGTGCCATTGGTGGCAGCCACCGCGGCAATCATCTGGCCGGAAAGCCCGCTACGTTCCATAACCCCGTGTCCAATCCTTGAAGGCCGGCGACAAGAGCCTTCGGCCATATCATGGGCGGCACGGACATAAAACTGCTGCAAGCACGCTCGCAGAGATTTTAGCCAAGATTTTCAGCGCGGCTGGCGCGGCGGCACCAGTCCAAGCTTGCGCAGATGGGCCAGGATCTCCCGCGCTGCCTCTTCCGGCGACGGGCCCACCATCAGCTTGCCATCCGCTGCCGCACTTTCCGTTGCCGCCTTCAACCGGTCCGCCGCCGAGCCACCCGAGGCGGCGCCACGGATGAGACGGGGGCGCGGGCGATAGGGGCGCAGTTCCGGCGCCGGGACCGCATCTCCCGCAAAGCCGGACGGGACCGGCAGCACCTCCAAAACTCCGCGCCGGGCCTGCCCCCAGGCGAAGGCAGCGGCGGCAGGGGCTGCCGGGTGTACGGTGACCACCGCCGGAAGCCGTACGGTAATCGTGCGGCGCCCGCCTCGCTCCAGCGCCTGACGTACGGCGAGCACACCCGGACCCTGCATCTCCAGCGCCACGGCGTCGGCGATCAGCGGCCAGCCGAGGCGTGCTGCGAGGGCATAAGGGAGCAGGCCGCTGTCTTCCCCACCCTGCCCACAGCGGCCGGCCAGCACCAGTTCCGGCGGATGCGCCGCCAGATGGTTGACAAGGGCCTCCAGCGGATCGGCCCCACGGGCCAGCGGCAGATGGCCGATACGGGCAAGACCATGCCCGAGCGCGTCGGCCACACCCGGTCCACCGGGGCCGGCGTGCAGCCCCGCCGCCGCCGCGCCAAGCGTCCGGGCAAGAGCGATAGCCTGCATTTCAACCGGCACAGGGGCCGGACGGGCGGAGACCGGATGCAGGCCGGCGGAGAGCAGAACAACCGCCTTCATTCCCCGGCCTCCAGCAAGGCCAGCAGCGCCGGCATGACGGCCTGCGCATCGGCGACCACGGCAAGGCTTGCCCGCTCGATCATCTTGGCATGCAGGTCGGTGTTGACCGCCACCACATGTTCCACCCCGGCAATGCCCTGCAGATGCTGCGGAGCGCCGGCAATGCCGAGCGCGAAATAACCCGCCGCCGTCAACACCGTACCGGACGCGCCCACCTGACGGTCACGCGGCATGAGGCCGGCATCGCAGACCACGCGGCTTGCCCCCGGCACGCCGCCCAGTGCGCTGGCCAGCTGGCGAAACAGGTCGAAATCCGTGACGCCATTGCCGGCGGAGACAACAAATTCAGCCTCGGCCAGCGGCACGGTCGCCGCATCACGCTCGACGGGGCCGATGGAAAGGATGGAACCGGCACTCGCCGATGCGGTCGATGCCGAAGCAGAAAACGCCAGTTCTCGTGCTTCATGCAGGCTGCCGCCATGCATGGCGACCCGGTCGAGCCCGATGGTGAGGCAACGGGGCGGGCGGCGCCGCTCCTCCAGCCGTCCGGCACCCCGGCGGCGCGCCACCTGGTCGGCGCTCACCAGCTCGGCCTCGGCAAACAGGCTTTCTTCCAGCAACGCGGCCGTCCGGCGGGCAAGGTCACCTGCCAGCGGGCTCTCGGGCGCCAGCAGGTGGCGGGCGGAAAAATGCCCGGCAAGCACGGCAAGCGCCTCTGCCGCTGCCACCGGATCGCCCGCGAGCACCGGCAGGGTAACGACCCGGTCGGCGCCCAGACGGCCGGCACCGGTGACGGGCTCCGCCGACACGAGTATCACCCCGCCGCCACCTTCACGCGCGCCGGGACCGGCCAGCAATCGGGCTGCGCCCAGCACCTGCCGGTCATGCGGGGTGGGCTGGCCGCCCGGCGCCTCGACAAGGGCTAGCACCCAGAAATCCGGCGCCTCGACGATGACCAGCTTTTCCTGCGGAGCAGCGGAGACGGCACCAGCGCCAGTCACGCTGCGGGAAAGGCCGGAGCGGTCCAGCCGGAGCCGGGCGGTACCGGGCACGGCAAGACGTGCGACAGCAGTGCGGGGATCACGCCGGGGGCGCCCGGTGGGGCCAACTGCCACCTCTGTTGCCGGGATAGCCTCGACGCCCAGCGCATAACGCAGCCGGGTAGCAGAACTGCCGGCAGCCGGCACACGCCGGGCCTGCCATTCGCTGCGGGGATCGCGGCGCAACCGGCTCATGCTGCCTGCTCCTGTCCGTCCCCGGCGGCTTCCACCGCCCGCAGCAGGAGTTCGGCGATATCGAGCACTTCCGGCCGCTCGCCAGTCACACCTTCCAGCATGGCGGTGCATTGCGGGCAGCCGACAGCAACGGTGCCGGCGCCGGCGGCAACCGCCTGGCTCATGCGGATGTCGGCGATACGCGCCTTGCCGGGAATGTCGCTGACGGGCGCACCGCCCCCGCCGCCACAGCACATGGAGCGCAGACCGTGCCGCTCCATCTCCACGCGTGGCAGGCCGAGCCGGTCCAGCAGGCGGCGCGGGGCTTCCACCTCGCCATTATAGCGGCCGAGATAGCAGGGATCGTGATACGCGACCGGCTTGCCACCCGGCAGGGCGAGAGCTGCGGGAGCGAGCCGCCCTTCGGTAACCAGAGCGTCCAGAAACTGGCTATGATGCAACACTTCGAAGCTGCCGCCAAACGCCGGATATTCCTGCTTCAGCACATGGAAGGCGTGAGGATCGGCAGTGACGATGCGGCGGAAACGGTGGCGGGCGAGCGTGGCGATATTTTCATGAGCCAGACGCTGGAAGGTGGCTTCATCGCCAAGGCGGCGGGCAAGGTCGCCGCAATCCTTCTCGACCTCGCCCAGAATGGCGAAATCGACACCGGCACGGGTCAGCAGGGCAAGGAGCGCGCGCAGCGTGCGGCCATAACGCAGATCATAGGCCCCTTCGCCCAGCCAGAGCAGGATGTCGGTCTCCCCGCCTTCGAAGGGCAGTACCGGCAGCGGCTGGCCAGCGGCAAAATCAGCGCGGGCGGCGGGGGAACGCCCGCCGGCATCATCGGCAAGGCGCAGCTCGGACAGGGCGGCGGAGGCCTTTTCCGGCACCGCGCCTTGTTCCAGCGTCTGATAGCGCCGCAGATCGATGATGGCATCGACATGCTCGATCATCATCGGGCACTCCTCCACGCAGGCGCGGCAGGTGGTGCAGGACCAGAGCGTGTCGGGATGGATCATGGCGCCGGCGCCGATAACCGGCTTCAGCGGCCCGCCGAGGCCGGCGACAGCCGGCGCGCCGGGGTAAGGACTGCCGGCATAGGCGGCGTTACTGCCGGTGCTGGCCGCAGCGGCCAGATCCTGGATCAAGCGCTTGGGGTTCAGCGGCTGGCCGGCGGCGAAAGCCGGGCACGCCGTCTCACAGCGACCGCACTGGACGCAGGCATCGAAGCCGGCAAGCCGGTTCCACGCGAAATCGGCCGGCAACTCTGCCCCCAGTTTGGGTGCCGCCAGATCGAGCGGGCGCAGGCCGGTATCCCGCACACTGGCAAAACGGGCCGGGCGCGGATGCACCACCAGATACAGCGCCCCCGCCAGCGCGTGACGCAGGGGGCCGGAGGCAATCTGCAAGGCAAGACCGAGAAGGCCGGCCGCCGCAAGCACAAGAGCTGCAAGGGCAACGACCTGCGGCAACACCCCACCCAGCGCGGCATCGCCACTGACGACGAGGCCGCCCACGGCATAGGCCAGGAGCAGAAAAGGCAGCAGCGAGAAGCGACCCCGCGAGAGCCGGCGCGGCGTCTGCGGCAGGCGGCGCCGCGCCACCATCAGGCTGCCGGCCAGCATGGCAGTGAAGGCCAGGAAAACGAGCGCCCACCAGAGCTTCAGGCCGCCGAGGGCCGGGATGGCGCCGAGCAACGCCAGCAGCGTGGCGGCCAGCAGACCACCTGCCGCCAGCGCATGCATACGCGCCGTGAAGGGATCGCGGGCGACGACGGCGTGCACATCATGCAGATAGCGCCGGGGCAGCGCGGCGAGGCCGCCAAACCAGTCAACCGCCGCCGGGCGCCCTGTCCGCCAGCCGGCAAGCCGATGGGCAGCCAGCGCTGCCGCCAGCAGCCCGGCAACCAGCACGGCAAGGCCCAGCAGGGGCGCAGAAGCGCCGGCCATGATGCTCAGATATCCTTGGTAAGGCGCAGCGCGTCATAAAGCGCCGCATGGATGTTGCGGCCGGCAACGGCATCGCCGATGCGGAAGAGCGCATAGGCACCCTGTCCGGCAGCCTCGGCCGCCGCGATGGCCGGCTGGGCCGTGCCTGCTACCAGCGCCGCCTGATCCATCTGGCCGCGATTGACCGCACCTTCCTTGAGGCTGAAATAAAGCGCATCCACCGGCAGGGTGCCGTGCTCGACCACCACATGGTCGACCACGCGCTCTTCCTCCGCCCCGGTCATGGTGTTGCGCAGGGCGGCGACCAGCCGGTTATCCTCCCGGTATATCTCGAACAGCTCCATATTCGGCGTCATCACGACACCGAGCTTGTAGAGCTCGCGCAGATGGATGGGCTGGTTGGTGGTGCCCACTTCCTGCGCCACGTAGCGGTCATGCGTCACCAGCTCGACGAGGCTGCCCTTGCGGGCGATGAACTCGGCGGTGGAGGAGCCCTGATGCTGGCCGGTTTCGTCAAACAGCAGCACGCTGCCGCTGAGGTCGGCCTTGCCGGTCAGCACATCCCAGGTGGAGGTCGCCAGCTCATGGCCGGGGATTTCGCCCGGATTGGGTGTGCCGCCGGTGGCGACGATGACAACATCCGGCGCCTCGGCCCGGATCAGGGCCTCCGTCGCCTCTGTGCCGAGACGCAGATCGACGCCCAGCTTCTGCACCTGGCCGAGGAGCCAGCGCGGAATGCCCGACAGCGCCTCGCGCCAGCCGGCCTTTGAGGCGATGTTGATCTGGCCGCCGACAAGGGCCTGCTTTTCAAACAGCACCACGCTGTGGCCGCGCTCGGCCAGCACACGCGCTGCTTCCAGCCCGGCGGGGCCGGCGCCGACCACCACGGCCTTACGCTTCACTTCCGCCTTCGGAATGACATGCGGCATGGTTGCCTCACGCCCCGTGGCGGCATTTTGCAGGCAGAGCGCGTCGCCGCCGACATAGATGCGGTCGATGCAATAACCGGCGCCGACACACTGGCGGATATCATCCACCCGGCCTTCGCTGAGTTTCTTGACCAGATGCGGGTCGGCGATATGGGCGCGCGTCATCGCCACCATGTCGACATGGCCTTCCGCCACGGCGCGGGCAGCGGTGGCGAGGTCGGTCACGCGCTGGGCATGGAAGACCGGCACATCCACCTCCCGCTTCACAGCGCTGGGCAGGAAGAGGAAGGGCGCCACCGGGAAGGACATGTTGGGCAGGATGACGGCATGGGCCATATCGTCCCGCGCCTGCCCGCCTAGGATATTGAGAAAATCGACCAGCCCGCGCCTTGCGTACTCGCTGGCGATGGTCAGGCAATCTTCATGGCTGAGGCCAGCCGCAAACATCTCGTCCGCCGACATACGCATGCCGACGACATAATCATCGCCCACGGCAGCACGGATCGCCTCCAGCACCTCGATGCCGAAGCGCATGCGGTTTTCAAGGCTGCCGCCATATTTGTCAGTGCGCTTGTTAACGTCCGGGCTCCAGAACTGGTCGATCAGATGGCCATGGGCGGCGGAGACCTCCAGCCCGTCGAGCCCGCCGACCTTGCAGCGCACCGCTGCCGCGGCAAAATCCGCCACGATGCGGGCGATATCGAAATCCTCGATCTCCTTGGGGATGGAGCGGCTGGCCGGCTCCCTGCGCGGGGAGGCAGAGACGGTGGGCATCCAGTTATCGGTATCCCAGCGCGTGCGGCGGCCCATATGGGTCAGCTGGATCATCAGCTTGGCGCCATGGCGGTGGATGCGCTCGGAAAAGCTCTGGAAAAACGGAACGACGCTGTCATCCGCCACCGAAATCTGGTTCCAGGGCGTGGCCGGGCTGTCGATGGCGACCGAGCTGGAGCCGCCGAACATGGTAAGGCCGATGCCGCCCTTCGCCTTTTCCTCGTGATAGAGCTGGTAACGTTCCTGCGGCTTGCCATCCTTGCCATAGCCGGGCGCATGGCTGGTACCCATCACGCGGTTGCGGATGGTGAGGCCCTTGATCTTCAGCGGCTTCAGCAGCGCTTCGGCATTGGCGATCATGGAAAACGGGCTCCGGCGGCTGGTCGTTCAGTCGGGTCTGTCTTTGTTATTGTGGTGCTTCAGCGCTCGATCACGAGATCGCTGAGCGGTTTGGAGCAGCAGATCAGCACCATGCCCTGGTCGATCTCGCGCTGGCGGATGCCGCCGCCATGGTGCATCTCCACCTCGCCCGAGATCTTCTTGCTCTTGCAGGTACCGCACAGGCCCTTGGAGCAGGAGGACGGCAGGCGCATGCCGGCCTTGCGGGAGGCATCCAGCACCGACATGTCGGCCGGGCACTCGATGACCTTGCGCGAGCGGGTAAACTCCACCCGGAACACTGGCACATTCTGGGCGGGCGGGGTCGCCTCCATCACCGCTTCAGCGGCTGCCACTTCCTGCTTTTCGTCCGCGCTGAGAGCGGCGAAATCGAAGCTTTCCTCATGATGGTGCGCCATATCGAAGCCGGCTTCGGCCAGCATGGTGCGCACGGCCGCCATGAAGGGCGCCGGGCCGCAGACAAAGACTTCCCGCTCGGCAAAATCCGGTGCGATGAGGTGCAGCATGGCCAGGGAGAGCCGGCCACGATAACCGGACCAGCGCACGCCGGGACTTTCCGCCTCGCATACCGGTACGAAATTGAAGGCCGGCACCACTTCGGCCATCGTCTCCAGCTCGCGCCGGAAAATGATGTCGAGCGGAGAGCGCGCAGCATGGACGAAGGTGATATCAGCCCCCGTCCCCATGTCGAAGTGGCTGCGCGCCATCGACATGAGCGGGGTGATGCCGCTGCCGCCGGAAAGGAAAAGATATTTTCCCGCCGGATGGCGCCAGGAGGTGAATTCCCCCATCGGCCCGACGGCCTTGATCTCGCTGCCAACCTGGAGGTTGTCATGCAGCCAGTTGGAAACCGGGCCGCCCGGCACGCGCTTGACCGTGATGGAGATGGCGTGCGGGCGCGCCGGGGAGGAGGAGAGCGTGTAGCAGCGGTTGATGACCTCGCCCGCGATCTCCAGCTCCAGCGTGATGAACTGGCCGGCCTCATAGGCAAAACGGCGCGGCTCGCGCGGGGTGAAGACGAAGGTCTTCACATCCGCGGTTTCCGCCCGGATTTGCCGGCAGACAAGAATTTCATCCTCATCCGGGTTCCACAGCGGGGCTGCGGCATCCACAAGATGGCCGGACCCCGCAGCAGCGGAAGAAGCAGTGGAGGAGGAGGACGGGGCTTCGGCCATCGGCGTGCTTACTCTGCGGCGATGTGGAGGTGCGTCCGCATGCGGCCGACGTACCAGTTGATGAATTTTTCCACGAGCGTCTCGGTATTGGGCGAATAGGGCCCCGGCTCATAGGCAACGCTGGTGGCGCCCAGCTGGCAGAGGCCGACAAGGTCGCTGTCCTGCTGGTTGGTGGCCCGCCACACCGAGGTCAGATCCTCGACATTATAGTCCACGCCCTCGACCGCATCCTTGTGCACCAGCCACTTGGTACGCACGAGCGTGCGCCCGGCATCAAGCGGAATGGCGGTGAAGGTCACCACATGGTCGCTCATGAAATGGTGCCAGGAATTGGGCTGGGTCCAGAAGGACAGGCCGCCGAGCTTGGCTTCCGTGAGGTCGCCCAGCAGCTTCTTGCAGGCAACCTTGGTATCCATGGTCTGGCTTTCGCCATCGCCATCGAGCGGCATACGCTGGGTGCGGTAACCGCTGACGATGTCATCGAGATGATCGACCTCTCGCGCGGGGATGCCCTTGCTCTCCCACTCGGCGGTCATGTCGGCCACCAGCTTGTCGTAGCGGGCAGCCTGCTCGCGCTGGATATCGTCCATCTCTTCCGGCGCGAAGCCGTAGCTGTAGGCAAAGAGCGGAATGGTGAGTTCGGGATGGTTGCCGGTGCAGTGATAACACTCACGATTATTTTCCATCGTGAGCTTCCAGTTGCCCGGCTCGATCAGGTCGCTCTGGTGGGCGATCTTGCAGTTGGCGATCTGGTGCGGGGCGATATAGCCCTCCATCACCTTTGCCATCTCGTCAAAATCGGCCGGCGGCTCGTCGGCAAGGCAGATGAAGAGCAGGCCGGCGACATTGCGCAGATGAACCGGCTTCAGGCTGTGGCACTTGTGGTCGAAACTCGGCCCCATATGCTCGGCAAACACCAGATCGCCGGAGAGATTGTAAGTCCAGTGATGATAGCGGCACACGATATTGCCGACGCTGGTCTTCTCTTCCGTGATCAGGCGCGCACCGCGATGACGGCAGACATTGTGCCAGGCGCGCACCGACATATCGTCATCCCGGGCGATGATGACGGAGTTGGTGCCGATATCGATGGTCACGCAGTCGCCCGGCTCGGGGATGTCGGGCTCAACGCCGACATAGAGCCAGTGGCGCTTGAAGATGTGCTCGATATCCGCCTGGAAGATCTCCGGGCTGGTGTAGAACGGCGCCTCCAGGCTGTAGCCGGGGCGGCGGCGTTTCAGCAGTTCCTCGAGCGAGGGCCCCTCGGACGGGGCGGGATTGACCATGTCGAGCATTTTGTCGGTGCCTCCAGCGGGCGGTGAATACCGCTCCGGCCAGCCCCGGAGCGGCGCGTGGTTGAAACCTAGAACCCCGGATAGATGGGGAAACGGTGGCACAGATCCGCGACCCCGGCACGCACTGCGTCGTAGGCCGGTCCGTCCTCCTGCCCGCTGGCCAGCGCATCCAGCACGTCGCCGATGAGATCGGCGACACGGGCAAATTCCGCCGTGCCGAAGCCGCGCGTGGTGAGCGCGGGCGTACCAAGACGGATACCGGAGGTAATGGCCGGCTTTTCCGGGTCGAAGGGAATGCCGTTCTTGTTGCAGGTGATGCCGGCGCGATCGAGCGCATGCTCGGTTGCCTTGCCGGTGAGACCCTTGGGACGCAGATCGACCAGCATCAGATGGGTATCGGTGCCGCCCGAGACGATGGCGCAGCCGCGCGCCACGAGGCCGGCAGCCAGCGTGCGGGCATTTTCCACCACGCTTGCGGCATAGGCCGCAAAGTCCGGCCTGAGCGCTTCGCCGAAGGCAACGGCCTTGGCGGCGATGACATGCTCGAGCGGGCCGCCCTGAATGCCGGGGAAAACGGCGGAATTGAATTTCTTGGCGAGCGCTTCGTCATTGGTCAGCACAAGGCCGCCGCGCGGACCGCGCAGCGTCTTGTGGGTGGTGGAGGTCACCACATGGGCATGCGGCACCGGGCTCGGATGCACGCCGCCGGCAACAAGGCCGGCGAAATGCGCCATATCCACCATCAGATACGCCCCGACCTCATCGGCGATGGCGCGGAAGCGGGCAAAATCGATGACCCGCGGATAGGCTGACCCGCCGGCGATGATGAGCTTGGGCTGATATTCACGCGCCAGCGCAGCAACGGCGTCGTAGTCGATCAGCTGGGTTTCGGGATCGACGCCATAGGCGACCGGCTTGAACCAGCGGCCGGAGACCGTCGGCGCGGCGCCGTGGGTCAGATGCCCGCCATGGGCGAGGCCCATGCCGAGGATGGTGTCGCCCGGCTGCAGCAAGGCAAACAGCACCGTCATGTTGGCCTGCGCACCGGAGTGCGGCTGGACGTTGGCGAAACCGGCGCCGAAAAGTTCCTTCGCGCGGTCAATCGCCAACTGCTCCGTCACATCTACATGCTCGCAGCCGCCATAATAGCGCCGGCCGGGATAACCTTCCGCGTACTTGTTGGTAAGAACGGAGCCCTGGGCTTCCAGCACTGCCCGGGAGACGATGTTCTCCGAGGCGATGAGTTCCAGCTTTTCCTGCTGGCGGGAGAGTTCCGCCTGGATACCGGCGGCGACGGCCGGATCGGAAGCGGCGAGCGACGCGGTAAAGAAGCTACCGGTGGGAGCGGATTTGAGTGCGGAAACGGTAGCCATGGCGGGCTGCTCCTCAGTGCGGCGGAAGGGGATCGATACCCACGATCCTCACGCGGGCCCGCGGTTGCGGCGAGAAGGGCTGCGCCCAGCCGCTTGTACAAATGCGACGCGCGGAAGAGCCGGCCAACAAACTGGTTATGGCAAGGCCGTAAATGCTCATTGCGCAGCCACCATGTCGTCGCTGCGCAAGAGGCCGCGATAGATTTCCTCGTCCCCGCAAAGCCCCGCCAGACGGCCGAGCTGGTCGACCAGAACCACCGGGGATCCTGAATACTGGCGCAGGGCAATGGCGGCCCGCAGCTTGAGATCCAACGGCGCTACGACAACATCGCAGGCGGCCGGATCGGTACCGGCAAGGCCGGTTTCGCCATCGGCAACCACCAGCTGACCGGGACGGCCATCCAGCAGCACGCCTTGCGGGCGCCCCTCGGCATCGAGCGTCAGATGCACCTTGCCGCCGGCATCCAGAACCACGGCGTTGCCCTCGCGCGGCAGCGCCCCCACCGGTGTCATCACCGAATGGCCGCGCAGCACGTTGAGCGGATTAACGTGGCGCACGAACTCGGCGACATAGTCGTTGGAGGGACGCAGCAGGATATCCTCGGCCGTACCGGCCTGGACGATGCGCCCGTCCTGCATGATGGCGATGGTGTTGCCGAGCTTCATCGCCTCATCAAGATCGTGGCTGACGAAGATGATGGTCTTGTGCAGGCGCGCCTGCAGCTCCAGCAGCTCATCCTGCAGCTTGTCGCGGATCAGCGGGTCGAGTGCGGAGAACGGCTCGTCCATCAGCAGGATGTCAGCGTCGGTGGCAAAGGCGCGGGCAAGGCCGACACGCTGCTGCATGCCGCCCGAAAGCTCGTGCGCGTATTTATCGCCCCAGGGCGCAAGGCCGACCATGGCGAGTTTCTCATCGACGATGCGCTTGCGCTCGGCGGTAGTGACGCCGCGCAGCTCAAGCCCGAAGCCGACATTCTCGCGCACTGTGCGCCAGGGCAGCAGCGCAAAATGCTGGAAGACCATGGCGACGCCGGTGGTACGGACTTCGCGCAGCGCGGTTTCCGAGCAGCTCGCAACATCGACGGCAGCGCCCTGATGGGTCACTTCCACCGCGCCGCGGGAGACCTTATTAAGGCCATTGACCGCACGCAGCAGGGTGGACTTGCCGGAACCGGAGAGCCCCATCAGCACGCAAATTTCACCCCGGCGCACCGTGAGATTGACGCCCGCCGCGCCCAGCACACTGCCGGTCTTGTCAAAGATCTCCGAACGGGTGGCGCCGGCATCCAGCATGGCCAGCGCCTCACGGCTCTTGCCGAAGATGATGTCGACATCGCGGAATTCGACGGCGGCAGCAGAAGTAGAAGAGACGGTTTCCATCACTTACTTCCTCTTCGCAGGAGCGGGGCGCTTGCACAGGCGATCCAGCACGATGGCGAGGATGACGATGGCAAGGCCGGCTTCAAAGCCCATGGAGATGTTGACGGTATTGAGCGCGCGCACGACCGGTTTGCCAAGGCCGCCGGCACCAACCAGTGCCGAGATCACCACCATGGAGAGGCTGAGCATGATGCACTGGGTCACGCCGGCCATGATGGTGGGCAGCGCATGCGGCAGCTCGACCTTGAACAGGAGCTGGCGGCGCGTGGCGCCAAAGGCAAGCCCCGCCTCGTAAAGCTGCTTGGGCACGGAGGAGACGCCCAGATGCGTGAGACGGATCGGCGCGGGAATGGCGAAGATAACGGTGGAGATGAGGCCCGGCACGGTGCCAAGGCCAAACAGCACCAGCGTCGGGATCAGGTAGACGAAGGTGGGAATCGTCTGCATCAGGTCGAGCACCGGGCGGATGCCGATATAGAGCCAGGGCCGGTGGGCAGCCAGGATACCGATGGGCACGCCGATGAGGATGCACACGATGGTGGAGCAGGTAACGAGCGAGAGCGTCTCGATCGTCGCTTCCCAGTATCCGAGATTGGCCACCAGCAGGAGCGACAGCACGACGAAGACGACCAGCCAGGCCGAGCGGTGCATGAACCAGGCAAGGCCGGCAATCAGGGCGATGAGTACCAGGGCCGGCACCAGCATCAGCAGATGGGTGAGACCGTCAATCGTTGCCCCGAGAACGAGAGCCACAACATCGAAGAAGGCCTGGCCATGGTTGGTCAGGTAATCGATGAAATATTGCAGCCACCGCCCCAGCGGTATCTTGTTGCTCGCCAGCCAGTCGATCATCGCGCCCTCTTTTTGGGTCGGCCCCGCCCGCCATGGCGGCAGGGCGGGGCCGTTTCTTTTTGGGATGCGGGTATTTCAGGGGCTGCCCCGGCATCAGGCCCGACCTCTTGTGGCCGCCGGATACCGGGAACCGCCTCTCTTTCCTCGGAATCGCTCCTTAGAGGCCGAGGCTCTTCTTCACTGCCGCTTCGCCGGGCTCACCGGCGAAGGTGGTAACGCCGGCAAGCCAGCCGTCGAGCGCCGCCGGATTGGCCTTCAGCCAGTCCTTGGCCGCCACTTCCGGTGCCTTGCTGTCATCCAGAATGCCACCCATGACCTCGCTTTCCATCTTGAGGTCAAACTTCAGGTTGGCCAGCAGCTTGCCAACATTCGGGCAGGCTTCGGTGTAGCCCTTGCGCACGTTGGTGTAGACGGTGGCACCGCCATAGTCCGGGCCGAAGATGTCGTCGCCGCCCGACAGGTACTTCATGTCGAACTTGACGTTCATCGGGTGCGGCGCCCAGCCAAGGAACACGATGTCCTTGTTCTGGCGGGTCGCGCGGGCAACCTGCGCCAGCATGCCCTGCTCGGAGGATTCGACGAGCTTGAAGTCCTTGAGGCCGAACGTGTCGGCATCGATCATGCCCTGGATGAGGCGGTTGCCGTCATTGCCGGGCTCAATGCCGTAGATTTCGCCGTCGAGGCTGTCCTTGAACTTGGCGATATCGGCAAAGGACTTGAGACCCTTGTCGAAGGTGTAGCTCGGCACCGCCATGGTGTATTTGGCGCCCTCAAGGTTGGCCCCGAGAGACACGACGCTGCCATCATCCAGATACGGGCGGATGTCGGCTTCCATGGTCGGCATCCAGTTGCCGAGGAAGACGTCGATATCGCCGTTCTTGAGGCTGGTATAGGTGACCGGCACCGAAAGCACGTCGGACGTGGTCTGGTAACCAAGACCCTGCAGCACGACGGAGGTGAGCGCCGTGGTGGCGGTGATGTCTGTCCAGCCGACGTCGGAAAAACGCACGACGATGCAGCTGTCGGCTTCGGCGGCCGAGGCCTGGGAGGTTGCCGTGGCAGCAAAAAGAGCCGCCGCCAGCGGAATCATCAAAAGTTTCTTCATTCTGAGAAGGCTCCTGCTGTTCAAAGGCCGAGCGATACGATGCCGCTCGTGCTCATTTCATGACGGAGGCGCTTCTTGCCGATTCCCCGAACCCCGAGCGCCCTACTCTTAAATCGGCTCACAACCGCCATCCGTGGCGGGCTGCCGGGATTACGGTAAGACGATAGCCTTTTGTTGATTGACCGTTCAACTAAAAAACGGCAGGTTACGTGAAATCACCCGATCGACCGAAAGCGCAGCCGGCCTTGCCGGCGCGGGACGGAGCCCTTCGCGGCAGATTGTCACAAGCTTCGGAGTTTTGGCCCCATGCCCAAGGTCGGCATGCAGCCGATCCGCCGGCAACAGCTGATAGATGCCACCATCAGCTCGATCCACCGGCACGGATTCCAGGAAACCACGGTGCAGCGCATCGGGGCGGAGGCCGGTCTTAGCCCGGGCATCATCCATCATTATTTCGGCGGCAAGGAAGCGCTGCTGGAAGCCACCATGCGCTGGTTACTGGAAGAGCTGCGCCTTGACCTGAAGCAGCGGCTGGAAGGCGCCGCCAGCCCGCGCCAGCGGGTGGATGCGGTGCTGAGCGCCAACTTCGACCCGGTACAGTTCCGTCCGGACGTGCTGGCCGCCTGGTTGTCGCTGTGGTCGCAAGCTTCCTATACGCCGCCTCTTGCCCGCCTGCGCAATATCTACACCCGCCGCGCCCTCTCCAACCTTGCCGCCCCGCTGGGCCGGCTGGTCCCGCGGGACGCTGCGCGGCACATCGCCATTACACTGGTGGCACTGATCGACGGGTTCTGGCTGCGCGCCGCCCTCGGCGACGCCGACATCAAACCCGATCTGGTGCTGGAACTGGCACGCCGTACCGCTGACCTTGCCATTGCCGATGCGCTCGCGGCCGCACCCGCCGCTACAAAACCCACACCCCACGCTGCCGAAGAAGGAAGGGACTGAATGGTCCAGCCCCGCATCATCCGCTCCTACATCAATGGTGCCGATTATACGGCGACCAGCGGCGAGGTTTTTGCCGATATCAACCCGGCCACCGGCGAGACCATTGCCGAGGTGGAGCAGGCAAGCGCCGCCGACGTGGAGATTGCCGTGGCCGCCGCGAAGGCCGCCTTCAAGGAATGGTCTGGCATGACCGGCGCCCAGCGCGGCCGCATCCTGCGCAAGGCCGCCGACATCCTGCGGGCCAATAATGACGAGATTGCCCGGCTGGAAGTGCTGGACACCGGCAAGCCGATTTCAGAAGCGCTGGTGGTGGACGTCGCCTCCGGCGCGGATTGCCTTGAATATTTCGGCGGCATTGCCGCTGCCATCCATGGCGAACATGTCGACCTTGGCGGACAGGCCTTTGCCTATACGCGGCGCGAGGCGCTGGGGGTGTGCGTCGGCATTGGCGCCTGGAACTATCCGGTGCAGATCGCCTGCTGGAAGGCGGCGCCGGCGCTTGCCTGCGGCAACACCATGGTCTTCAAACCCTCGGAGATGACCCCGGCGACAGCCATTTGCCTTGCCGAGGCGCTGACCGAAGCCGGCGCCCCTCCGGGCGTCTTCAACGTCATCCAGGGTGACCGCCGGGCCGGGCAGATGCTGGTGCGCCATCCGGATGTTGCCAAGGTCTCGCTCACCGGCGAAGTGGGCACCGGCCGCATCATCATGGGCGATGCCGCCCGCACGCTGAAGCATGTGACGATGGAGCTGGGCGGCAAATCCCCGCTCATCGTCTTTGCCGATGCCGACATCGAAAACGCCGTTTCGGCGACGCTGAACGCCAATTTCTACACCCAGGGCGAAATCTGCTCCAACGGCACCCGCGTGTTCGTGGAAAAGAGCATCAGCGCGGCCTTCCAGAAGCGGCTGGCCGAGCGCACGGCCAAGCTGAAGATCGGCGACCCGCTGGATCCGGAAACGCATGTAGGCGCGCTTATCAGCGAAGGCCATATGCACAAGGTGCTGGGCTATATCGAGAAGGGCAAGGCCGAGGGTGCGACACTGGTGTGCGGCGGAAACCGTGCCAGCGGCGCCGGGCTCGATGCCGGCTATTTCGTCGAACCCACCATCTTTGCCGCCTGCCGTGACGATATGAGCATCGTGGCGGAGGAGATTTTCGGGCCGGTGCTGTCGCTGCTGGAGTTCGAGAGCGAGGAGGAGGTGGTGGCCCGCGCCAACGACACCGAATTCGGCCTTGCCGCCGGTGTCTTTACCCGCGATCTCGCCCGCGCCCACCGGGTGGTGGCGAAGCTGGAAGCCGGCACCTGCTGGATCAACAACTACAACATCACCCCCATCGAAGTGCCGTTCGGCGGGGTCAAGCAGTCCGGTATCGGGCGCGAGAACGGCCTTGCCGCCATCAACCACTACAGCCAGCTGAAGTCGGTTTATGTCGAGCTGGGCGACGTCGCCACCGGCTATCCGCTCTGATCCGCCTTACTGAGCCAGAAAAGGGAGTTGCCGCCCGATGACGACGACCGCTGCCCGCTATGACGCCGAGAGCTACGACTACATCATCATCGGCGCCGGGTCGGCCGGCTGCGTGCTGGCCAACCGGCTGAGCGAGGACCCGTCCGTCAAGGTTCTGCTGCTGGAAGCCGGCCCGCGCGACCGGGCCTGGGACTGGCGCATCCATATGCCGGCCGCCCTCAGCTATCCCATGAACGGCACCACCTATAACTGGGATTTCCACACCACCCCGCAGCCGCATATGGACGGGCGCAGCCTGCACTGCCCGCGCGGCCGGGTGCTGGGCGGCTCCAGCTCCATCAACGGCATGGTGTTTGTGCGCGGCAATGCCGGGGATTTCGACTTCTGGGCCGAGGACAGCGGCTACCAGCACTGGGATTACGCACATTGCCTGCCCTATTTCCGGCGCATGGAAACGGCGGCGCGCGGCGCGGATGACTGGCGCGGCGGTGACGGGCCGCTGCATGTGGCGACCGGCGCCGCCGAGGGTGCACTGTTCGAAGCCTGGCTGGAAGCCGGCCAGCAGGCCGG
This sequence comes from Radicibacter daui, assembly GCA_030657355.1. GTDB lineage: Bacteria > Pseudomonadota > Alphaproteobacteria > Radicibacterales > Radicibacteraceae > Radicibacter > Radicibacter daui. The sequence continues at coordinate 623,004 of CP131056.1, read as the reverse complement.
CCATGCCTTTACCGAGGATTATAACGGCTGGCGGCAGGAGGGTGTCTGCCGCTTCGACATGACGGTGAAGGACGGCAAGCGCTGGTCCAGCGCGCAGGCCTTCCTGCATCCGGCGATGAGCCGGCCGAACCTCAAGGTGGTCACCGGCGCACTGACCGAACGTGTGCTGACCAGCGGCAACCGGGCGGAGGGCGTTGCCTTCATCGCCGGCGGGGAACGCCGCAGCGTGCGCGCCGAGCGCGAGGTTATCCTTTCCGCCGGTTCCATCGGATCCCCGCACCTGCTCATGCTCTCCGGCATCGGCCCGGCCGACCAGTTGCGGGCAAAGGGCGTCGATGTGGTGCTGGACCTGCCGGGCGTAGGCGAAAACCTGCAGGACCATCTGGAAATCTATCTCCAGCATGGCTGCCGCCAACCCGTTAGCCTCTATTCGGTGATGAACCCGCTCGCCAAGGCGATGATCGGCGCACGTTGGCTGCTGACCCATAGCGGCAAGGGCGCGACCAATCATTTCGAGGCCGGCGCCTTCTACCGCTCGGACAGCGATGTTTCCTATCCGGACATCCAGTGCCACTTCCTGCCGCTGGCAGTGAATTACGACGGCTCCAACGCCGTGAAGGAACATGGTTATCAGGTCCACACCGGCCCGATGCGTTCGGAAAGCCGGGGAACCATTCGTCTGGCGAGCGCCGACCCGAAGGCGGCACCGCTCATCGACTGCAACTATATGAGCCGCGAGAGCGACTGGCAGGACTGGCGCAAGGCCATCCGCCTTGCCCGCGAGATTTTTGCCCAGAAAGCCTTCGAGAAGCTGGATGCCGGCGAGCTCAGCCCCGGCCCGGATGCAAGCAGCGACAGCGACATCGATGCCTTCGTGCGCGCCAATGCCCAGAGCGCCTATCACCCCTCCTGCTCGTGCAAGATGGGTTCGGACAAGATGGCGGTCGTGGATGGCGAACTGCGGGTGCATGGCATTGAGGGCCTGCGCGTCGTCGACAGCTCGATCATGCCGCGCATCACCAACGGCAATCTCAACGCCCCGAGCATCATGATCGGCGAACGCGGCGCCGACTTCGTGCGCGGCCAGAAGCTGCCGGCGGCAACGGCCCAGCCCTATCGCACCGTAGCAAGCGTGGCGGCGCAGTAGGAGGCATCAGTAATCTGCTGCGAAACCACTGCGGCCCACATCCCCATCCGCTGCTCCGCAGCACCTTCCCCAAAAATTGGGTAAGGATTCCAGCGCTTTATTCCTTCTCCACGCCAGTGGAGAAGGTGCCGCGAAGCGGCGGATGAGGGTAATGACCGTAAGCCGGCGAAGGCTTTGACTGACCCTTCTCACACCCCGGCGAACCGCTCGTCATAAGCGAGCACGGCACTCAGCAGCACCTGCGCACCGGCGGCGCATTCTTCCAGCGTCGAGCTCTCCGCTTCATTGTGGCTGAGGCCATCCTTGCAGGGCACGAAGATCATCGTCGTCGGCGCGATGCGGGCGATGTAGGCGGCGTCATGGCCTGCGCCAGAGACGATATCGCGGGAGGCGAAACCGGCCTTTTCGGCACCGGCCCGCACGGCCGCGATACAGTCCGGATCGAACTTCACCGCCGGGCTGTTCCAAACCGGCGTCAGCACGATCTCGAGCCCGCGTTCGGCGGCCACAGCGGCAACCTTTTCCTTGAGCGCGGCTTCCATCACATCCAGCACGGCATCGTCAGGGTGGCGGAAATCGACGGTGAAGAAGACTTCGCCGGGGATGACGTTGCGCGAGTTGGGCTTGACCTCGACAAGGCCGACGGTGCCGACACCGGGCAGATTGTCGAAGGCAATGGCGTCGATGGCGTCGATGAGGCGGGTAGCGCCCAGGAGCGCATTCTTGCGCATGGTCATCGGGGTGGAGCCGGTGTGGGCATCACGGCCCGTCACCACGACCTCGTACCAGCGCATGCCCTGCACACCCTGGACGACACCAATCATTTTTTCTTCGGCCTCCAGGATCGGCCCCTGCTCGATGTGCAGCTCAAAGAACGCACCGAGCTTGTGGCCACCGGCCTTTTCGGTGCCACGATAGCCAATCCGGTCCAGCTCGCTGCCGAAGCTGATGCCCTCACGGTCCTCGCGGCTGTCAGCAAACTCACGGGTAAAGACACCGGCAAAAACACCGGAGGCCAGCATGGCCGGGGCGTAACGCGAGCCTTCCTCGTTGGTCCAGTTGATCAGCTCGATGGGGGCGTTGGTCTCATACCCCGCTTCATGCAGCGTCTTGAGCGCTTCCAGCGCACCGAGCACGCCCAGAACGCCATCGAACTTGCCGCCGGTCGGCTGGGTGTCGAGGTGGCTGCCAAGCGCGATGGGCGGCAGATCGCTGCGTTTGCCGGGGCGGCGGGCGAACATGTTGCCGACCTCATCCAGCGTGACCGTGCAACCCAGCGCCTCGCATTCCTTGCGGAACCAATCGCGCACCGCCTTGTCCTCATCGGTCAGCGTCAGGCGCTTGATACCGCCCTTGGCCGTACCGCCGAACGCCGCGGTTTCCATCAGCATGTCCCAGAGACGCTGCGGATTGATGGTGAGATTGCTGATCATCGCCCCGTTTTCCTGTCCATTTGGTCAAGTTTTATGGAAGGAGGCTGCGCCGCCAGCCGCGCCCCGTCAAGGCCCGGAGGCGGAGGAAATGGCAAGAAATTAAACAGAAAAGAACGAGAGGCCCCGGATGCCCAAAGGAGAGGCAAAAACCTCTCAGGCTGCCGGGTTCCCGGCCGGTGCGGCCAGAGCGGGCGGCGGCACCTTGCGGCTGATGCGATAGACGCTGGCCGGCGGGAAATTGAGCAGCGCAAAACCCATGCGCTCGGCCTTCAGGCCATGATGCGCCAGGATTTCCGGCTTCACCGGACAGGTCAGGCCATAAGTGAACTGATAAAGCGCCGCCTCCGCCCCCAGCTGGCGGAAAACACCGGCAATGATGCGTTCAACGAGCGGGTCGGGCAGCGAGAGGAACGGCAGGCCACTGACGACGGCACCCGCCTTGCGGCCGGGAAAAACATCAATGGTGGCGAGCAGGCCGGCATTGACGCGCTCTAGGCGCAGATGCGGGAAACGTTTGGCAATGAGATCGGCGAACAGCGGGTTGATCTCATAAAGCGCAATATCTTTAGGCGCCACGCCGCGGGCCAGCAGTTCGGCCGTAAACACACCGGTACCCGGCCCAAGCTCGATGACCGGTCCGGTGGTCGCGGAAATTTCGCGGGTGATAAGCCGGGCAAGGCTCTTGCTCGACGGGATCACGGAACCAACCTTGGACGGCCGGCGCAGCCAGCCCCAGAAAAAGGTCAGAACATCCGCTGCCGATCCCATTTCCACCCCTGAATTTCTTATGGACGCAGAGTGATTATACCAGAGGCAATATGGCGCGCAGAAGACGGTAGTTGCCCTGCGTCATCTGGTACCAGAAACACGGCTTTTCAACCGGCCCCGCCACGCCGGTGGATGGCCCGCGAAATGGCCGGGCCGGTCGCCGGCGCGGGCGTAAGCGCGTCACCGAACACATCCATGGTGCAGGTATGGAAGATGGTAGCTGGCTGCCGGGTGTGATTCCAGCTGACATGGCGCAGGGTGGACGGGAAATGAGCGGAATCGCCCGCCTCCAGGATCGTGCGCTCCCCTTCGATCTCCAGTGTCAGCGCACCGTCGATGACATAGAAGATCTCTTCGCCGTCATGCGCCATCGGCTCGCTGCGCACACCGGGCGGTTCGTGGATGAGGGTGCTGCGCAGCACATTGCCGGGAAAGCGCGCCGAAAGCCGCTCATAGGTTGCGGCATCGCCGCCGATGCCGGCCAGACCGAAAACAGGCCGTTGCTGGTGGCGCGAGACGGTCGGCGCGGGCGCCGGCGCGAAGAAAGTGCCGACCTCGACCCGCAGCACCCGGCACACCGCCACCAATGACGTCAGCGAGGGTATGGTAATGCCGCGCTCGATCTGCGAGATGAAGCCGACGGAAAAACCGGCGCCATCCGCCACCTCCTTGAGGGTGAGTTTCAGCTGCTTGCGGCGCGCACGCAGCCGCTCCCCAAGAGGCCCAAGCCCCTTTTCCCCCACCTTCCCGCTGACGTCCTGCTCGCTCGCCCCGGTCAATCCAGCTCCCTGACACCGCTTTTTAGTATTTCTTAAAGTGCGGCTTCGCCCTCTGCCGGGTCAAGCGGGCCGGCCTTCTTCGCTTCGGCCAGACAAACCTCCCGCACGAGAGCCCGCAGCCAGCGATGCGCAGGGTCGGCGTCGAGGCGCGGATGCCACAATAACGAGACTGCAAGCTCCGGCAGGTCGAGCGGCAGGGCAAAACTGACGAGCCCCTCACGCTGGCGCAGCGTGTGGCGCGCCGGCACGGAGGCCACAAGGTCACTTTCGGCCGCCAGCGCCACCGCGATGGAAAAGCCGCTGACGATCGTCGCAATCTGCCGTCTAAGGCCCAGCCCGCCCAGTGCCTCATCAATCGGCCCGCCACCGGAAGCCCGGCGCGAGACAAGGATGTGGCGGGCGGCAGCGTAACGCTGCGGCGTAACCTCGCGCGCAACCAGCGGATGGCCGGCCCGCGCCACACCAACGAAACGATCGCGGAACAGCGCCTGTGTCTTGATCTCCGGCCCGGTGGAGCCGCCGACAACGCCGACTTCCATATCGGCGGAGCCATCCCGCAGCGGCCCGCTTTCCTTGGCGGGCTTGGAGAGGAAATGCAGCCGGACGGCCGGCGCCTGTGCCGACAGGCGGGCCATCAATGGCGCGCCGAAATTCTGCACGAAGCCTTCATGGCAGCGTAGGGAGAAGGTGCGGCGCAGGCGTGCCGGATCCAGCACCTCTACCGGGCGCAGCACGGCACCGGCTTCTTCCACCAAGGGGCTGATCCGGCCGCGCAGCTCCAGCGCCCGCGGGGTCGCCACGAGGCCTCGCCCGGCTCTTACCAGCAGCGGGTCTCCGGTGACGGCGCGAAGACGTGCCAGCGCCCTGCTCATGGCCGAAGGGCTGAGTTGCAGCCGCTTCGCCGCCCGCGCCACGCTGCCTTCCTGCAGCAGGACATCCAGTGTGATCAGCAGGTTAAAGTCGGGATAGGCCATCATATCCGCCCGCAGTGAAGACCCTTTTACCTCATGAGATGGCGTTTGGTGCAGCAATTCAATGCAAATGCTGCGTCTTCTGCACTTTATGGCGTTGTAACTACGCTCCCGGTTGCATGCCGGCTTATGCCGGCCCTTCCAGGAGAGCGCCGTTACCATGCCCCCCGATTTTGAAAGAACAGCCCACCCGGCCCGGCAAAAATCTGGCAGCACCGGCTGGGCACTTGCCAGCCTCGGTCTTTCCAGCCTGCTGGCCGCACTGGGCACCAGCATCGCCAATGTCGGCCTGCCCGCATTCCAGACTGCCTTTGCCGCCCCCTTCGCCGCCGTGCAGTGGGTGGTGCTGTCCTATCTGCTGGCGATGACGACGCTGGTGGTGAGCGCCGGGCGGCTGGGAGACATGCTGGGCCACCGGCGCCTGCTGCTGGCGGGCATCTTCCTTTTCGCGCTGGCGTCCTTGCTCTGCGCCGCGGCGCCAACGCTGCCGCTGCTGGTTGTTGCCCGCGCCCTGCAGGGACTGGGCGCCGCCGTGATGATGGCATTGGCGATGGCGCTGGTCAGCGAGACAGTGCCAGCCGGGCGTACCGGCAGCGCCATGGGCCTGCTGGGAACCTTGTCGGCTGTCGGCACCGCACTTGGCCCTTCAGCCGGCGGGCTGCTGCTGGCGAGCAGCGCCGGCTGGCGCGGCCTCTTCATCGTTATGGTGCCGGCAGCACTGCTGACGCTGGTACTGGTGTGGCGGCGGGTGCCGGGGAAAGCGCTGGCCGCCGGCAAGGCGCGCCCCCGCTTTGACCGGGCCGGGACTGCCGTGCTGGCAGGCAGCCTTGCAGCCTACGCGCTGGCCATGACCCTCGGGCGGCATGATTTTACCGGCACGGCCCTGCCGTTGCTCGCAGCGGCGCTGGCAGGCGCAGGGCTGTTCCTTTTCATCGAATCCCGGACGGAGGCGCCATTGATCCGGCTGGAGGCAATCGGGCGCCCCGTCATTGGCAGCGGGCTCGTCGCCAGCTTCCTCGTCTCGGCGGTGATGATGGCAACGCTGGTGGTTGGCCCCTTCCATCTCGCCCGCGCGCTGGGACTTTCCGCGGCCCTGACCGGTATCGCCCTGTCCACCGGGCCCGTTGTTGCGGCTCTCGCGGGCGTGCCGGCGGGGCGGCTGGTGGACCGGTTCGGCAGCCGGCGGATGAGCCTTGCCGGCCTGACAGTCATGATCGCGGGTACCGGCGGCCTCGGCTTCATTCCGCAAAGCCTGGGGACAGCCGGTTATCTCTGCCCGCTCGCCTTACTGACGGCCGGCTATGCGCTGTTCCAGGCTGCCAACAACACCGGCGTGATGGCCGGCATCGGGCCATCGGAAAAAGGCGCGGTCTCCGGACTGCTGACCCTGTCGCGCAATCTCGGCCTCATCACCGGCGCCACGGCGATGGGCGCCCTGTTTGCCCTCGCCGCGGGCACGGAAGCCATCAGCACGGCGGCACCGGCAGCGGTTGCCGCCGGCACACGCCTTACTTTTCTGGCCGGACTGGGGCTGGTTGGCCTTGCCCTTGCTGCCCTGCTGGCGGACGGACGCCGGCACCGGGAAAACTGAGCCTCAGGCCCCGAGACCCGGACCAAAGCGACGGAAGCCCGGACGTTCGCCGAGCGCCCTGTAATAGGCCGCCACCAGCGGAAGGTCCGGGCGCTCCATCGGCGTCAGCATCCAGCGATTGGTCGAAAGCCCGATGACGATATCGGCCAGCGCGAAGTGCGGGCCGGCAACATAACCGCCAGTCTTGCCAAGCTGTTCTTCAAGGATGCGCATGTGTTTTGCCCAGCCGTCGATCCCTGCGGCGATGGCTGCCGGGTCCTGATGCGCCGGGCTCTGACGCACCCGCGCCATGAAGACATAGCGCCAGCTGTTGTTAAGCTCGCCCGCCTGCCAGTCCATCCACTGCTCGACATGGGCCCGCGCGGCAGGACTGGCCGGCAGCAGATCTTCGCGGCCCGTGCGGGCAGTGAGGTAGCGGCAGATGGTGTTCGATTCCCACAGCACCTCGTCGCCATCCACCAGCACCGGCACCAGCCCGTTGGGATTGAGCGCCAGGAATTCGGGCGTGCGGGTGGAGCGAATGTCGCCGCCCCATTCCTCGCTCTCCAGGGCAAGGCCAAGCTCCTCGGCCAGCCACAGCACCTTGCGGACATTCATGGAGGAGTGACGGCCAAGCAGTTTCATGATGGAGCGGGCCCCTGCGGATTACCGGCAACAAACGCCGCAGCTTAGCGGTTTTGGCACCGGGGTAAATCGGGTGCGCAAGGCTGCGGCGGGAAGCCCCGCCAAAGGCCGGGAGCGAGATCAGCCGAAAGCCCGCGCCCGCCAGGAACCGGCGTCGGCCGTCTCCAGCCCGCAGGCCCGAAGCGCCCCGACCGTTGCGGCCACAAGAGCCTGATTGTTCGCCGCCACCTGCCCGTCAGGCAGCAGGCGGTTATTCTCGAACCCTACACGCACATGCCCGCCCAGCAGGGCGGCCGCCGTAACGCAGGCTGTCTCATGCCGCCCGAAAGCACAGGTGCTCCAGTGGCTGAACGGGCTGCCTCCGGAAGCAAGGAAGGGCAAGAGATCCGCCGGGCTCGACGTCTGGCCGGCCACATAGCGCCCAAGCACATAAAGCACCGGGATATCGTCCCAAGGAATAAGGCCCCGCTTTTTCAACCCGGCCAGCCGCTCCGCCTCCTCCGGCGCATAAAGGATGATCTGCGGCAGCACATTTTCCTGCTTCATCCACACCAGGAGGTCGGCGAACGCCGGCTCTTCCGCAGCATCGGGTACCAGTTCGCGTAGCGCCAGCGAAACTGCCTCCGGCCTTGTTGCCCGCACGACCGCCCTTTGCTCGGCAGGAGAATAGAGGCCCAGCGCCTCGCTGGTGATCTGGATAACCAGCCGCTCCCCCACTTCCGCCCGGATGGCCGCGATTACCTGCCGGTAGGCATCGGCATCAAGCAGATGGCGGTCTTCGCCATTGCGGACATGCACATGGATCATCGAGGCGCCGGCCTCAAGACATTCGGCGGCCGTGCGCGCCAGTTCCGGCGCGCCCAGCGGCAGGGCCGGATGATCGGCCCTGGTCAGCCGCCCCCCGTTAGGGGCGACGGCGACAGCTGTAGGCAAAGGCAACCCGGTGGCGGTCATGGCAGGAGGCATCCCGATATGATTCATATGAATCACAAATAATCACTTTGATCCAAGTGTTGCAAACGCCCTGTCGCTGGCATAGCGTCTTTCCCATGCAACACGGTCCCCTGAAGAGCGAAATCCTCGACGCCTACGACACGATGTCCGCCCAGCTGCAGGCAGCAGCGCGGTTCGTGCTCGACCGGCCGCACGAGGTCGCCCTGCTATCCATGCGCGAACAGGCCCGTCAGGCCGGGGTGCAGCCGGCCACGATGACGCGCCTTGCCAAGCATCTTGGCCTCAACGGCTATGACGAGATTCGCGAGCGTTATGCCGAGGCGGTGCGCGGCGGCGGGCTTGGTTTTGTTGACAAGGCCACCAGCCAGCAGACGACCCAGCGCCTGAAGGGTGACCGGGCTATTGCCGCTGACATGCTTTCGTCGCTGCACCGGCAGGTCGAGCACCTGGCAAGCCCGGAGACGCTGGACAGCATCGTGGCGGCGGCAGACGCGCTTGCCCGCGCCCGGCGCATCTACTGTCTTGGCCTGCGCTCCAGCCATGCCGTTGCCTGGCACCTGCATTACCAGCTGACGCTGATCGGCCGGCATTCCGTCCATGTGGACGGGCTTGCCGCCACCGGCACCGACAGCCTTGCCCATGCCGGCCCGGAAGACATCCTGCTGGCGGTCAGCGTCTCGCCCTACACGCGCCTGACTGTCGAACTTGCCGAGCACATGGCTGCACGCGGCGTGCCGGTGGTGGCGATTACCGACAGCACCGTTGCCCCGCTGGCGCATATCGCCCGGCACACAGTGCTGGTGCCGACGGACAGCCCCTCTTTCTTTCACACCGTCTCGCCCGGATTTGCCGTCGCCGAGATGCTCGCCGCGATTATCGCCGGGCGCGGCGGCGACGACACGCTCACCAGCCTTGCCCATGTCGATGCGCACCATGTTGCGCTCGGCAGCCATATCCAGCCCCGCCCCAATCAGCCCCGTTCCACCAAGAGACCGACATGACCCACCTGCTCCATCGCAATGCCAACGCGAAGATGCCGATTGCCGTCTCCGGCAAGGGCGTGGAGCTGTTTGACAGCACCGGCAAAGCCTATCTGGATGCCTCCGGCGGCGCCGCGGTTTCCTGCCTTGGCCACGGCCATCCGGAAGTACTGGCCGTGCTGCACCGCCAGCTTGACCAGCTTGCCTATGCCCATACCGGTTTCTTCACCACCGAGGTGGCCGAAAAACTGGCCGACAATCTGGTCGCCCATGCGCCTGCCGGGCTTGACCATGTCTATCTGGTAAGCGGCGGCTCGGAGGCGGTGGAAGCCGCGCTCAAGATGGCGCGGCAGTATTTTGTCGAGAAGGGCGAAACGAAGCGCCGTCACATCATCGCCCGGCGCCAGAGCTATCATGGCAATACGCTGGGGGCGCTTGCTACCGGCGGCAATGAGTGGCGCCGCAGCCAGTTTCGCCCGCTGCTGATCGAAACCCACCATATCGACCCGTGTTTTGCCTATCGCTTCCAGGCCGAGGGCGAGAGCGACGCCGCCTATGCCGCCCGGGCAGCGCAGGCGCTTGAAGACAAGATTCTGGAACTGGGCGGCGACGGGGTTATCGCTTTTGTTGCCGAAACCGTGGTCGGCGCAACGGCCGGCGCGGTGCCGCCCGTTGGCGATTACCTCAAGCGTATCCGCGAGATTTGCGACCGCTACGGCGTGCTGCTGATCCTCGATGAGGTGATGTGCGGCATGGGGCGCACCGGAACGCTGCATGCCTGCGAGCAGGATGGCGTGTCCCCGGATCTGATGACCATCGCCAAGGGCCTTGGCGGTGGTTACCAGCCGGTTGGCGCGGTGCTGCTTCAGGGCAAGATCTTCGAGGCCTTTTCCAAAGGCTCCGGCTTTTTCCAGCACGGCCACACCTATATGGGCCACCCGATGGCTGCCGCCGCCGGCCTTGCCGTGCAGGAAATCATCCAGCGCAGCAATCTGCTCGCCAATGTCCGCGCCATGGGCCAGTTGCTGACAACCCGCCTGACCGAGCGTTTCGGCAACCATCATCATGTCGGCGATATTCGCGGCCGCGGCCTGTTCCAGGCTGTCGAGCTGGTTGCCGACCGCACAGGCAAAACCCCCTTCGACCCGGCGTTGAAACTCCATGCGCTGGTGAAGCGCGAGGCGATGGCCCGCGGCCTCATGGTCTATCCGATGGGGGGCACCATCGACGGGGTCCGCGGCGATCATGTGCTGATTGCCCCGCCCTTTATCGTCGAACCATCGCACGTCGATGCGATTGCGGAGCGTCTGGGAGAGGCCGTGGATGCGGCCCTCCAGGCCGTGCGCCCGTAGGGGATCACGGCCACAGGCACAAGAACCGGGCGAACCAACGGCCGGCCAGGGAAACCAAAACAGAGAAGAGGCAGAAAATGATACGTTTCGGGAAATCCATCACGACGCTTCTGTTCGCGGCGGCAACCGCCGTGGTCGTGCCGCAGGCGTCCCATGCCGCCGACAAGTTCGTGACCATCGGCACCGGCGGCGTAACCGGCGTTTATTACGCCGTGGGCGGCGCCGTCTGCCGCCTGATGAACCAGAGCCGTTCTACCACCCATATCCGCTGCTCGACCGAATCCACCGGCGGCTCCGTCTTCAACGTCAACGCCATCCAGACCGGCGACCTCGACTTCGGCCTCGCCCAGTCGGATGTGCAGTACCAGGCCTATAACGGTACCGGCAATTTCGACGGCAAGGCCTTCAAGGGGCTGCGCGCCGTGTTTGCGGTGCATCCGGAACCCTTTACCGTTCTGGCACGCCCGGATGTCGGCGTTTCCAAGTTCGAGGATTTCAAGGGCAAGCGCTTCAATGTCGGCAATCCCGGCTCCGGCACCCGCGCCTCGATGGAAGAGCTGCTGAAGCAGATGGGCTGGTCGCTGAGCGACTTCTCCCTTGCCGGCGAGCTCAAGGCTGACGAGCAGGGCACGGCGCTGTGCGACAACAAGATCGACGGCTTCTTCTACGGTGTCGGTCACCCTTCGGCCGCCATCCAGAGCCCGACAACCGCCTGCGGCGCCAAGCTGATTTCGCTGACCGGCCCCGCCGTCGACGCGCTGGTCGCCGCCCATCCCTACTACTCCAAGGCGACCATTCCGGGCGGCATGTATGCCGGCACCCCGGACCCGACCGAGACCTATGGCGTGCGCGCCACGGTCGTCACCAGCTCCGAGACGCCGGATGATGTCGTCTACAATCTGGTGAAGGCGGTGTTCGAGAATTTCGACGACTTCAAGAAGCTGCACCCGGCTTTCGCCAACCTGGACCCCAAGGAGATGGTCAAGGCCGGCCTCTCCGCCCCGCTGCATCCGGGCGCCGTGAAGTACTACAAGGAAAAGGGCTGGATGTGATCTGATCCGGCAACAGGGGCGCTCTTTCCGGAGCGCCCCTGACTTCCTTTTCAGCAGGTAGTTTCATTTAAAAATAATGCTGGGCCGGCCCGAGGGCGGGCCCAGGCACAAGCCATTGGGGATACTGGGATGGCGGATTTGAACGGGCCGGCCGCTTCCGGCGATTTCGACGTCGACAAGCTGCACGAGATTGTCGCCGAAGCCGACACGGGCGGGCGCAAACCGGTGGGCCTCGCGGGCAAGCTTGTCTTCCTGACCGCCCTTGCCTGGTCGCTCTTCCAGCTCTGGTACGCCTCCCCCATTCCCTTCATCATCAATATGGGCGTGGTGTCGGACGGAATTGCCCGCTTCATCCACCTCGCCTTTGCGCTGTTTCTGGCGCTGTTGACCTTCCCGGCCTTTAAATCCTCCTCGCGCGAACGCATTCCGCTTGCCGACTGGGCGCTGGCAGTGGCAGGCGCAGCCTGCGCGCTCTATCTCGTGGTCTTCTACCGCGATATCGCGCAGCGCCCCGGCCTGCCGACAACAGCAGACCTCGTCGTCTCCATCATCGGTGTGCTTGTGCTGCTGGAAGCCGCGCGCCGCGCCGTGGGTCCGGCGATCACCGTCATCGCCGGGCTGATGCTGGTCTATATCTTCGTCGGCCCCTGGATGCCCGGCCTGCTCGGCCATAAGGGCGCAAGCCTGTCGCGCGCGTCCTCGCAGATGTGGCTCACCTCCGAAGGGGTGTTCGGTGTGGCGCTCGGCGTTTCCACCAACGTCGTCTTCATGTTCGTGCTGTTCGGCACCTTGCTGGAGAAGGCAGGAGCTGGCGGTTATTTCATCCAGCTCGCCTTCTCCATGCTCGGGCGCTATCGCGGCGGGCCAGCCAAGGCGGGGGTCGTCGCCTCCGGCCTTACCGGCATGATCTCCGGCTCTTCTATCGCCAATGTGGTGACCACCGGTACCTTCACCATCCCCCTGATGAAAAAGGTGGGCTACTCGCCGGTCAAGGCCGGCGCCATCGAGTGCGCGGCCGGCGTCAACGGCCAGATCATGCCACCGGTGATGGGCGCAGCGGCCTTCCTGATCGCCGAATATGTCGGCATCCCCTATTCGGAAGTGATCAAGCACGCCTTCCTGCCGGCGATCCTGACCTATGGCTCGCTGTTCTACATCGTCGATATCGAGGCGATGAAGATGGGCCTCAAGGGCCTGCCTGCTGCCCGCCATGCCTCGCGCCTGCAGGGCATTGCCCGGGCGCTGATGGGCATTGCCGGCTTCATTATCCTGTGCGGCCTCGTCTATTACGGCATCGGCTGGACAGAGGCGGCCTTCGGTGCGGCGGCAAGCTGGATCGTCAGCGCCGTCATGGTGGCCGTTTATATCGGCCTCATCGCCCACCGCGCCCGCCATCCCGACCTGCCGCTGGAAGATATGCAGAGCGACATCCTCTCCGTACCGCATTTCGGCGAGACGGCCCGCACCGGCCTGCATTTCCTGCTGCCGGTCGTGCTGCTTATATGGTGCCTGATGGTGAAGGAGCTTTCGCCCGGGCTCTCCGCCTTCTGGGGAGCGGTAGCGCTGATGGCCCTGCTGGTAACCCAAAGGCCGCTAACTGCCTTCTTCCGCAAGGAAAAGGACCTGATTACCCCCTGGAAGCAGGGTGTTCATGACCTTGTCGACGGGCTTGCCTCTTCCGCCCGCAACATGTCGACAGTGGGCATAGCAACAGCGGCAGCCGGCATCATCGTCGGCACCGTGCTGCTGACCGGCGTGGGCCTGGTGATGACGGAGCTGGTGGAGCTTATCTCCGGCGGCAGTTTCCTGATCATGCTCGTCTTCACCGCGCTCATCTGCCTGGTACTGGGCATGGGCATGCCGACGACGGCAAGCTATGTGGTTGTCGCCACGCTGATGGCCCCGGTGATGGTGGATATCGCTGCCCAGAACGATCTCGCCGTGCCGCTCATCGCCGTGCATCTCTTCGTCTTCTATTTCGGCCTGATGGCCGATGTGACGCCGCCCGTCGGCCTTGCCGCCTATGCGGCCGCTGCCATTTCCGGCGCCGATCCGGTGAAGACGGGCTTCCAGGGCTTCAAATACGAAGTCCGGACCGGCCTTCTGCCCTTCATCTTCATCTTCAACAGCGGGCTGCTGCTGATTGACCTCAAGGGGCCGCTCGATACCGCCATCGTCATCCTGGCATCCGTTGCCGCCATGGTGGCCTTCGTGGCCGCTACGCAGAACTGGCTGCTGACCAAAAACCGCTGGTACGAGACACTCGCGCTGCTGCTCATCACCTTCACCCTGTTCCGCCCCGGCTTCTGGCTCAACATGATCGACAAGCCCTATGTGGAAAAGCCGGCGACGGGCTTTGAGCAATATGTAGACACTGTGCCCGCCGGCACGCCCCTTCGCCTCAAGCTGGCCAGCACCAACTACAATGGCGATGACGTCGACAAGATCGTCCGGCTCGATATCGGCAAGGAGGGAACGGCCGCACAAAGGCTGGATGCCGCCGGCCTGATGGTTTCCGACTTCGGCGGCGATGTGTCGATTGGCGCGGTGCGGCCAGGCAGCCAGGCCGACAAGTTCCGTCTGCAATTCGGCGACCGGATCACCGGCATCCTCGCCAGTGCCAACCGGCCGTCACGCAACTGGTTCATGCTGCCGGCTTTCGCCCTGTTTGCGCTGATCATCTGGATGCAGCGCAGACGCCGGACTGCCTGAAATACACGCCCCGCTGCCGCCTGTCGGCAGCGGGGTGATGAATTGGCACGCTCGCTCACCCTCGCACCCGCAGCCCCTCAGGATCATACATCGGCCGGAGGGAGACCTCCGCCTCGTGTCTCTTGCCAGCGATTTCGACGACATAGTCCGAGGCGAGCATTTCCTCCGCGCCCTCACCGGTGTGGCTGCAAGGCACATAGCCCAGGCCCACGGCACTCCCGAGCGCGTGGCCGTAACCGCCTGAGGTCAGATGGCCGACAAGGCGGCCATCCCGCAGCACAGGCTCGTTGTGATAGAGCAGCGGCTCCGGGTCCTTGAGGCGGAATTGCATCAAGCGCCGCCGCATCCCCTCGTCGCGCCGCCTCAGGACAGCTTCCCTGCCGATAAAGCCACTGTTCTTGCGGGTCCGCACGGCAAAGCCGAGCCCGGCCTCCAGCACATGATCTTCGCTGGAAATATCATGGCCGAAATGGCGGAACGCCTTTTCAAGCCGGCAGCTATCCATCGCATGCAATCCGCACAGGCGCAGCCCCATGTCGCCGCCGGCGTCAAGGAGTACCTCCAGCACATGCGCGGCCTGGTCGGCACTGACAAAAAGCTCCCACCCCAGCTCGCCGACATAACTGACCCGGTGCGCACGGACGAGCCCCATGCCGATCTCGACCTCCCGCGCCGTGCCGAAGGGGTGCACCGCATTTGAAAAACTGTCGGGACTGACCCGCCGCAGAAGCTCACGCGAGCGCGGCCCCATGACCGGGATGACTGCCTCGGCTGCCGTCACATCGGTCATAACGACAAAGGCATCCCCCAGATGGCGCCGCAGCCAGGCAAGATCCCGCTGCACCGTTGCCGCCGGGACGGTGAGAAAGAAGGCCGTCTCCCCGAGGCGAGTAACCGTCAGGTCACTTTCAATGCCCCCACGGACATTCAGCATTTGCGTGTAGGCAATCGCCCCGACAGGAACGTCGAGATCGTTGGCGCACATCTGCTGGAGGAAAGCCAGGGCGTCGCGGCCCTCGACCCTGATCTTGCCGAAGGAACTCATGTCGAGCAGCCCGACACCCTGCCGCAGTGCCAGATGCTCGGCGCGGGAGTTTTCAAACCAGTTCTGGCGTTTCCAGCTATAGCGGTACTCCGTCTCTCCGCCCGGCAGTGCAAACCAGTTGGCCCGCTCCCAGCCCGCCAGTTCGCCAAACACCGCCCCGCGCGCCTTCAACTGCGCATGCAGCGGCGAACGGCGTACGCCGCGCGCCGTGGCCATCTGCCGGTAGGGAAAATGATCGGCATAAAGCAGGCCGAGCGTTTCCTTCACGCGGGCCTGCAGATAGCTGCGGTTCTTCTGGAAGGGCTGGGCACGGCGGATATCCACCTCCCACAGGTCGAACGGGGCCTCGCCGTCATTCATCCAGTGGGCAAGCGCCATGCCGGCCCCGCCGGAGGAAACGATGCCGATGGAGTTATAGCCGGCGGCAACCCAGTACCCCTTGAGCTCCGGTGCCTCACCCAGATAGTAGCGCCCGTCGGGCGTGAAACTCTCCGGCCCGTTGAAGAAGGTATGAATGCCGGTCTGCGTCAGCAGCGGCATGCGGGCGATGGCCTGCTCAAGGATCGGCACGAAATGGTCGAAATCCTCGGGCAACTGGTCGAAACAGAAATCCTCCCCGATGCCCTCCATGCCCCAGGGCTTGGCCACCGGCTCGAAGGCACCGATGAGAAGCTTGCCGGCATCTTCCTTGTAATAGGCGCACTCGTCCGGCACCCGCAGCACCGGCAACTGCGTCAGGCCCGGAATGCTCTCCGTCACCACATAGAAGTGCTCGCAGGCATGGAGGGGCAGAGTGACGCCGTTCTGCGCCGCAAGGTCCCGGCCCCACATGCCGCCGCAATTGACCACCATGTCCGCGGCGATATGGCCCGGCTCATCATCCTGCATGTAATCGACGCCGGTTACCCGCCCGCCCGCGCTCCGGACCCGCGTGACCTTGACCTGTTCGATGATGCGCGCGCCGTGCAGCCGCGCGCCCTTGGCAAGGGCGAGGGCAATGTTGCCCGGATCGGCCTGCCCGTCCCCCGGCAGGTGAACGCCGGCAACAACACCGGAAAGATCGAGATGGGGGTAACGCTCCAGCACTTCGGCCGGGCTCAGTTCGTTGACTTCCACGCCATAGGCGCGCGCAACACCGGCCTGACGCAGGATCTCCTCATGCCGCTCCGCCGTCAGGGCAACAGTGATGGAGCCGCATTGCCGGAGTCCGGTGGCAAGACCGGTCTCGGCCTCAAGCCGGGCATAAAGGTCCGCTGAATATTTGGCGAGCCGCGTCATGTTCTGGCTCGGGCGCAACTGGCCGATCAGGCCGGCGGCGTGCCAGGTGGTACCACAGGTCAGCTGCTTTCTCTCCAGCAGGACAATGTCGCTCCAGCCGAGTTTCGCCAGATGATACGCCACCGAACATCCGGAAATGCCGCCACCGATGATCACAACACGCGCTCTGGGGGGAACTGCGCTCATCTTCAACTCACTGGGTCGGGGGGTATACGCCCGTACCGGGCGCCGCTTCGGGAAAAAACAGACTATAATTTTGTGGAATTTTTTTACCAAAATAAATTTTCGTGCGTTTTTTATAGTTTATTGAACCGAGGGAACACCCCGTCTAGGCTTGGCCCAACGGCGCCTTACAGGTCCCGAAAACCGTTAAAGAGCCTGAATTTCATGAACAAACAGGTCGGTGCCGACATCCGCGCCCTGCGCAAGGCACGGGGCATGACCCTCAAGGATGTTGCCGATGTGGTGGGGCGTTCGACCGGCTGGCTGAGTCAGATCGAGCGCGGCAATGCCGCGCCCTCCGTCCACGACCTCGGGCGCATCGCCGAGCATTTCGGCATCACCATCTCGTTTTTCTTCCGCTCCTCCAGCCGCCGGCCGGAAGAACAGGGCATCATCCTGCGTGCCGCCGACCGCATGCCGATCGGCTCGCACGAAACCGGCCTCGTCGAGGAATTGCTGTCGCCGACCCTGAGCGGCGGTTTCGAGATGATCAAATCCGTCTTTGCCCCGCATTCGGACAGCGGCGGCATGATGGCTATTCGCCCGAAGGAAGATGGCGGTGTGCTGATATCCGGCACGCTGAAAATGACCATCGGCAGCCTTGAGGTCGCGCTGCAGCCCGGCGACAGCTTCCAGTTTTCCGGGACCGAATATTCCTGGCGCAATGACGGGGACGAGCCCGCCGTGGTGATCTGGGTGGTCTGCCCGCCGGTTTATTGAGGCCCTCCGGCAGAGCCCCGTCCGGGCCGGTCAAAAAAGCCCACGAGATGCCCAAATCATAACAAAATCGGAATTCAGTGCCCGATATTGTTATTTGAATTATACCAACCATTGCCGCCTGATATCTCACGGTTACGTCAGTGAGCAGCGCGACGCATGGAAGACCTTGGCACCCGGGAACTGGTAATCGCAGGCGGCGGCCTTGTCGGCATGGCTGTCGGCGTCGGCGCCCTGTCCCTTGGTGCAAGCGTGCTGGCCTTCGATGCCGGCGATACCTCCCTGCGCGCCTCACGCGGCAATTTCGGCCTGATCTGGGGCCAGAGCAAAGGTGCCCGCGGGCGGGATTATGCCGCCTGGACCCAGCGCGCCATCGCCGCCTGGCCCGCGTTCCAGGATGAGATCCGCGAGCTCACCGGCATCGATACCGGCCTTCGCACCGGCGCCGGGCTGCATCTGTGCCTTTCCGAAGAAGAATTCGACGCCCGTTCCCGGCTCATCCAGAAGATCGCCGGGTATGGTTTTCCCGATAACGACGCGCGGATGATCCGTCGCGACGAGGTGCGGTCCCTCCTGCCCGGTATCGGGCCGGATGTGGTCGGCGCCTCGTTCTCGACCCAGGACGGGGACTGCCATTCCCTGGCTCTCTACCGGGGGCTGGCGGAGGCCTATTCAAGGCTCGGGGGGGCCTTGAAGACGGCGCAGCCCGTCCTGGGAATTACTCCGAGCGGCAGTGGCTACCGGGTGACCACACCGGAGTTCAGTGTGTGGTCACCCAGAGTGCTGATCGCCGCAGGCCTCGGCACCAATGCCCTGGCGCGTCCGTTCGGCTTTCCCGATGTCGTGATCGGCCAGCGCGGACAAATCCTGGTCACCGAACGGCTCCAGCCCTTTCTGGATGTCGTGACATCCGGCCTGCGCCAGTTGCCGGAAGGAACGGTACTGATCGGCGACACAAAGGAAGAGGGCGAGCATGACCGCGCAACCTCCTCCGGCATCAGTTATCTGGCGCGCCGCGCGGCGCGGGCCTTCCCGGCCATCGCCCATGCGCGCGTGGTGCGGGCCTGGGCTGCGTTACGGGTGCTAACGCCCGACGGCGATCCTGTTTATGACGAATCCCCAACCCATCCCGGCATTTTTGTCGCCTCGACCCATAGCGGCGTCACGCTTGCCTCCGCGCACCGCGGACCGCTGGCCCACTGGTTGATGGGCGGGCAGCGCCCCCCCGAATTCGCAGCCTTTTCTGCGAGACGTTTCACCTGAGACGGCCGGCAGACCGACATCTGCAAAAACGAACAAACCGAACAGCAGCAGGGAATGACTTCATGACGATCCGTTTTTCTGTGCTCCGCACAATGGCTTCCATCGCCGCCATCAGCTTGCTCAGCACCCCGGCACTGGCCGACGTGACCTGGACGTTCGGCGGCATCAACCCGCCCAATGCGCCGGTCACCGTCGCCTCGAAGAAGTTTGCGGAACTGGTGACCGAACGCACCAAGGGCCGGGTGACCGTGAATTTCTATGAAGGCTCGCAGCTCGGCGACGGCCCGTCCCAGATCGAGGCCATGGCCGCCGGAGGCCAGGAAGGTTACATCTCCTCCGGCTCCAACGCCTCGAACCTGGTGTCCGAATATGGCGTCATCGACATGCCCTTCGTGTTCAGGAGCGAGCAGCACTTCCTGAACTTCATGAAGTCGGACATGGCCGCCGAGCTGGACAAGAAGCTGCGCGACGGTTTCAACGTCCGCATCATCGCGACCAACTGGTTCCGCCTGCCGCGCGTGTTCCTGAGCCGCGAAAGCTGCATCGCCTCACCGGCGGATATCGCCGGCAAGCGTACCCGTGCCCCGAACCTGCCGATGTTCGTCGCCGGCTGGAAGGCACTCGGGACCGTGCCGGCCACCATCGCCTATGGCGAAACCTACATGGCGCTCAAGCAACGCCTCGTCGACATGACTGAATCCGCCGGCGAACAGGTCTATTCGTCAAAGCTCTACGAAGTGCTGCCCTACATCACCGACGCCCAGATGATGTATCCGCAGAATTCGGTCTATGTCGCTGAATCGGCCTTCCAGGCCATCAGCCCGGAAGACCAGAAGATCGTCGTCGACGCGGCGAACGAGGCCGGCGACTACTTCACCCAGCTGGTCAAGGATGAAGAAGCACCGAACCGCGACGCCATGAAGGCGGCCGGCGTTACCTTCTGCGACATGACCCCGGAGGCCCGGGCCCAGTTCTCCGCCATGATCGCCAGCAAGAAGGCCGATTTCGAAGCGCAGAAGCTGATCCCCGCCGGCTGGTGGGACAAGATCCAGGCCCTGGCGGACTGACCGTTTCGCGTTTGCCAGCGCCGCCTGTGGCGGCGCTGGCCTCCTGATATCATGGCAGCCTCTGCCGCTGCTTCTGCAAGGAGCGACCATGGTCCGCCTCCTCGACTGGACCTCACGTCTGGTCCTCATCTTCTGCGTCCTGATGGCTTTCGTGATCTTCGCGGCGCTCTCGGCACAGATCATATCGCGATACGTCTTCAACGCGCCGATCGACTCAACCGATGCCATCGCCGAGGCTGCCCTGGTCTGGATGACCTTTATCGGCGCCGCGATGGTCTATCGCGAGCGCGGCCATATCGCTGTGGGGCTGATCGAGGCAACCACGCCACCGGTCATCCAGAAAGCCGTGCGCATCATCATCCACCTCGTGGTGATCGCCGTGCTGGCCTATGTGCTGACCCAGGTCGGCAAGCTGCAGCCGCTGATGGCGCGTGTGCAGTTCGGCACGGTGCCGCACAGCCCCTACACCTCAAAATTCGTCTTCGTGCTCCTGCCGTTCGCCCTCGGCGCCGGCCTGACCATCATTTTCGCGCTCGAGGCGATCTGGCGCGATCTGACGGGGCAGGCTCCGGTCCAGACCGAAGTCCAGGAGATCATCTGACATGACGCCGCTGCTTTTCGCCGCCCTGTTCTTCGGACTGCTGATCCTGGGAATGCCGGTGGCCTACACGATGCTGGCCTCCTCCGCCGTCTACATCCTGGTGACGGGCCTGCCTGAAGTGCAGTTGACCATGCGCGCCTCCGGCGGCATCGACAGCTTCTCCCTGCTGGCCATCCCCATGTTCCTGCTGGCGGGCAACCTGATGAACGGCATGGGCGTGACCGAGCGGATCTTCGCCTTCGCCGGTGTGCTGGTGCGCCACATTACCGGCGGCCTTGGCCACGTGAATGTTGTGGCGTCGGTCATCTTTGCCGGCATGTCCGGGTCGGCCGTGGCCGATGCGGGCGGGCTGGGTGCCGTTGAAATCAAGGCCATGAAGCAAGCGGGCTATACCGAGCGCTTCTCCGCCGCCGTCACCGCCGCCTCGGCCACCATCGGGCCCATCATCCCGCCGTCGATCACGCTCGTCGTCTATGGCTTCCTTGCGGAAGAAAGCGTCGGACGGCTGTTCCTCGGCGGCGCCATCCCGGGCCTGCTCGTTGCCTTCGCGCTGATGGTCATCGTCTGGGTTCTGGTCAAAACCGGCCGTGAACCGGCACCGAAGATGCCCCGCGCGACGATGCCCGAGGTGATCTCCTGCTTCTGGCGGGCGCTGCCGGCGCTGATGGCGCCGGTTATCCTGCTGGGCGGGATCCTGGCCGGCATCTTTACCCCGACAGAAGCCTCCGTGGTGGTGGTGCTCTACATCATGGTGGTGGGCTGCTTCACCTTCGGCTTCGACGCCCGGCAGATCTGGGCGGCGCTGGCCGGCGCGGTGCGCACCACCGCCTCCACCCTGCTGATCATCGCTGCCTCTGCCGTCTTCGGCTGGATCATCTCGATCCAGCGCCTGCCGGTACAACTGGTGGACGCCATGCAGGGCCTGCTGGTGAGCCCGTCGGCCGTTATCCTGGTGATGGTGATCGTGCTGCTGATCGTCGGCATGTTCATGGAGGTGCTGGCGGCACTGGTGCTGCTGGTCCCCACCTTCCTGGCGCTCGCCCACAGCTTCCACATCGATACCGTGCACATGGGCGTGATGATCGTCGTCACCATGATGATCGGCACCATCACCCCGCCGGTGGGGCTGGTGCTCTACACCGTGATGTCGGTGGCAAAGATCGGCATGGGCACACTGACCAGGGCCTTGCTGCCCTTCTACTTCGCGATGGTGGTGGTGGCGCTGCTGGTCGCCTTCTTCCCCTCGATCACCCTCTTCCTTCCCGACCTGTTGATGCCGGTGGCGCGTTAAGGCGTCGCCCCCTGGAGATTTAACGTCATGTACCGTATCAGCTTCGATGTCGGCGGCACTTTCACCGACTTTACCGCCATCGAGATGGGCAGCGGCTTCACCCGCCACTTCAAGACCTCGTCCACCCCGCATGACCCGTCGGAAGCGATCGAGACCGGCCTGCGCTATTTCGTCGAGCAGGAAGGGCTGGATCCGGCGCTGTTCGAATTCATCGGCCATGGCACCACGGTCGCCACCAACATGGTGATCGAGCGGCGCGGCGTGCCCACCGGCCTCATCACCACCCGCGGATGCCGCGATGTGCTGGAGATCGGCCGCCAGACCCGCCCGCATCTCTATGACTATGCCATCACCAAGCCGGCCCCGCTGGTCGAGCGCTACATGTCGATCGAGGTGAACGAACGGCTGGATGCCGATGGCAACGTGCTGGTCCCGCTGAACGAGGATGAGGTGCGGGCGGCCGCCGAAGCCATGAAGGCTGCGGGCATGCAGGCGGTCGCCGTCTGTTTCCTGCACGCCTACCGGGATGCCCGCCATGAGATGCGCGCCGCGCAGATCGTGCGGGAGGTAATGCCGGAGGCCTATGTGTCGTTGTCGAGTGAAGTGCTGCCGGAGTACCGGGAGTACGAGCGTTTCTCCACCACCGTCATCAATGCCTATGTCGGCCCGCGCATGGACCGCTATCTGGCGCAGTTCGTCACCCGGCTGCAGGCCATCGGCATGACCACCGCGCCGCGCACCATCCACTCCAATGGCGGGCTGATGTCAGTCGACACCGTGCGGGCCTTCCCGGTGCGGACCTGCCTTTCCGGCCCCGCTGCCGGCGTGGTCGGCGCCGCGCAGGTTGCCGGCGTGTCGAACTACCCCAACATCGTGACCTTCGATGTCGGCGGCACCTCCACCGACGTTTCGCTGGTGCTGGATGGGCGCCCGGCCTTTACCACCTCGCGGCTGGTGGCCGATTATCCAGTGCGCACGCCGATGCTGGACATCAACGTCATCGGTGCCGGCGGCGGTTCAATCGCCGGGCTCGACGATGCCGGGGCGCTGAAAGTCGGCCCGCGCTCGGCCGGCGCCCATCCCGGCCCGGTCGCCTATGGCCGGGGCGGTACCGAACCCACCACGACGGATGCCAATCTCGTTCTCGGGCGGCTTTCTTCCGACACGCTGCTTTCCGGCCGCATGACGGTTGATGCCGATGCCTCGCGCCGGGCCATCGAAGAGCAGATCGCCCGGCCGCTCGGCCTTTCCGTCGAGGAAGCGGCGCTCGGTATCCTGCGCATCGCCGTTGCCAATATGGGCCGCGCCATCCGTGCGGTTTCGACCGAAAAGGGCCACCGGCTCGCCGATTTCGCGCTCTTCGCCTATGGCGGCGCCGGCCCGCTGTTCGCCACCGCCGTGGCGAAAGAAACCGGCATCGACACCGTTATCGTGCCAGCGCAACCGGGGACCATGTGCGCCCGCGGCATCCTGCTCTCCGATGTCGGCTTCGACTTCGTGCGCACCGGCGTGGTGACCGCCACGCAGCAGGGCTGGGCGGAAATACAGGGCACTTTTGCCGGCATGACGCAGGAAGGCGCCGACTGGCTGGCCGGCGAAGGTGTCGGCGAAGCCGACCGCCGCTTCAGCTATGTCGCCGATGCCCGCTATGACGGCCAGAACCATGAGGTGCAGGTTGATCTGCCCCAGGGGCCCGAGACCGATTTTGCCACCTTCATGACCGGCTTCCGGGCCTCCCACCGGCAGGAATATGGCTATGACATCGACGGCCGGCCGGTCGAGATCGTCAACCTGCGCCTGTCGGTGAAGGGCGCCTCCGCCCTCAAGCCGGAAAGTGCCCACAAGGCCGATGCCGGCGAACCGTCGCTCGGCACCCGGCAGGTCTATTTCGACGGCGGCTGGTTTGAGACGGCGCTCTACGAGCGCGCCCGGCTGCCCATCGGTGTCGCCATCGCCGGCCCCGCCATCATCCAGGAAATGTCCTCCACCACCATCATCGAGCCCGGCTTTACTGCCCGCATCGACAGCACCGGCACGATGATCCTCGAGGTAAGCAAATGACCGCCGCCACGAAGACCGAAAGCTTCCAGCTGAGCGACCCGATCGCCATGGAGGTTTTCACCAACCGCCTGCTGGCGATTGCCGACGAAATCGGCTCGTCGATGATCCGCGCGTCCTTTTCTTCCAACATCAAGGAACGCAAGGACTGTTCGGTCGCCCTATTCTCTGCCGACGGCCGGCTGATCGCCCAGGCAAGCCATATTCCGCTGCATCTCGGCTCCCTGATGGGGTCCGTGCACGCCGTGCTCGGTCGCTACCGGCCGGAGCAGATGGTCGACGGCGATGTGTTCATCTGCTCCGACCCCTATGTAGCCGGCGGCACGCACACGCCAGACATCTCGGTCATCACCCCGGTCTTCATTGGCGGCAAGGCGGCCTATTTCACCGCCAATATCGGTCACCATTCGGATGTCGGCGGTACGGTTCCGGGCTCGATCCATGGCGGGGCAACCTCGATTTTCGAGGAAGGGCTGCGCCTGCCGGTGATGAAGCTCGCCCGGGCGGGGGCACTTGATGAAGATCTCCTGTCCCTGATCTCGCTGAACTCACGCTCACCGGAAGAACGCTGGCTGGACATCAAGGTGCAGGCGGCAGCCAACGAGCGTGGCGCGCGGCTCATGAAGGAGCTGAACGAGGCGCTCGGGGTGGCAAACGTCTCCCGGGCCATCGAGGATCTCTTTGCCTATACCGGTGCCCGCCTGCGCAACCGCATCGCCGAAATGAAAGACGGTACCGCCTCCTTTTCCGCAATGATCGAGGGAGATGGCGTAGACGATACCGCGGTTCCGATCCAGGCCAA
The DNA here is from genome assembly GCA_030657355.1 of Radicibacter daui. Classification (GTDB taxonomy): domain Bacteria; phylum Pseudomonadota; class Alphaproteobacteria; order Radicibacterales; family Radicibacteraceae; genus Radicibacter; species Radicibacter daui. Next base: position 598,297 of record CP131056.1, on the reverse strand, counting down.
CGTTACGGTGAAGGGCGACCGGCTGATCGTCGATTTCGAGGGTACGGGGCCGCAGGCCAAGGGCGGCCTAAACGTGGTGGCCAGCGCGCTTAACGCCTCGGTCTATTATGTCGTCAAGACACTGCTCGACCCCTATCTGCTGCCGAACTCCGGCATGTTCGAAGGGATCGAGATTTCCGCGCCGAAGGGCTCGCTGCTCAATCCGGTCGCCCCGGCAGCCGTTGGCGCTCGCTCCATCACCTGTAACAAGGTGGTGCGCGCCCTGATCGGTGCTTTTGCCCAGTTGCTGCCGCCGGAAAAGGCACAGGCCGCGGGCCAGGATATCGTTCCCGTCATGGTATTTGCCGGCAAGCGCCGGGGCCGGGACGGCGGGTATGTCTATCTTGAATCGATCGGCGGGGGCAGCGGCGCGCGCTTCGATGGCGACGGCATGGATGGCATCCATGTGCACGTCACCAACTCCTCCAACCTTCCAATCGAACCGCTTGAGGTCGAATACGACCTGCTGGTTGACGAGTACGCGCTCGTCAACGGGTCTGCCGGCGCCGGTCAGCACCGGGGCGGCATGGGCATCGCCCGGCAGATATCCGCTCCCAACGGCGGCGTCATCTTTACCTCCCGCTCCGACGGCCACCGGGAAGGAGCACCGGGCATCAATGGCGGCCTGCCCGGCCGTGTCGCCCATCTGAAGCTCGATGCCGGAACGCCGCAGGAGCAGGAACTGAAGGCCATGACCACCAACCTCAGACTGGGCAAAGGCCAGTCCGTGCGGCTGGAGACGCCTGGCGGTGGCGGTTTCGGCAAGCCTGCCGACCGCAAGCCGGCAGCGCTGGCGCGCGATATCCGGGATGGCCGCCTTACCCGTGCCGAAGCCGAAGCCTCCTACGGTCCGGCACTGGTCGCCAAGGCCCTCTCCTGAACCGGGGAGGAGCCAGAGGCAGAGAAGGGGGCCTCGCGGCCCCCTTCTTCATTTTACGCCCCGGCACATCCCCCTGACGCACCGGGTGAGGCAAGCGCCCTTATTTGGCGGCGGACACCGTGATCTCGACCAGCGTGCCCTTCTCCAGCACCGCGCCGACACAGGTACGGGTCGGGAAGATGTCGGGCGAGAGCCAGGCACACCAGGCCTCGTTCATCTGCTGCTTGGTCGAAAAATCGGCCAGATAGACGGTCGCCGTCAGGAGCTTTTCCTTCGACGAACCCAGATCGAGCAGCAGCTTTTCAATCTTGGCGCAGGCCTGCCCGGCCTGCCCCCTGGCATCCAGCGTCTTGTCATCGGCGACCATGCCGCCAAGATAGATCACACCGTTATGCTCAACGGCGCGATGGTTGATCTTGCTTTGCACGTGGCGCGTTATCATTCGTCATTCTCCTTGATTGAAGACAGGAAAACAGTGGCCCCGGCCCGGCAGGGCCGTCCCGCCGGAGCCACGCGGATGGTTCAGTCCTCGGCGATGTCGGCGAGCTCGCTCAGCGGAAGCGGCTTCAGCGGCGGGCGGACACGGAAATAACCGGCCTCGGCCTCTGACACGCCGCGCGTGCGGGCGACAAGGGCGGTAACCGCCGGGCCGCAAGTTCTGCCCTGGCACGGCCCCATGCCGCAGCGCAGAAAGGCCTTGAGCTGGTTCGGGCCCGGTGCCCCACCCGCTACGGCCTGCCGGATGGCGCCGGCCGTAACTTCCTCGCAGCGGCACACAAGCGTCGTATCGGTCGGGTTCAGAACCTCTTCCGCCGGCGCATAGAGCGCTTCCAGAAACGGCCTTACGGCAGCATCGCGCTTCAGCCGCCGGCGAATGGCGGGGATACGGGCCTCTGCGCCCCGGACGCCTTCCAGCGCGGCAATGCGCAGGGCCACAAGCTGTCCGCGCAGGACCGCCGACGCGGCACCGCCAATCCCGGCACCGTCACCGGCGACAAAAACGCCAGCTTCGCTGGTTTCAAAAAAGACATCGGTGCGCGGAACAAAGGCCTGCTGGGTGGGATGCCAGTCATGCTCACAGCGCAGCATCCGGGTGAGCTGCGGGTTGGGGACCACCCCCATATGGAGAGCAACCTGGCTGCATTCGATCCGATGCGCCTCTCCGGCGATCTCGAAGTGCACGGCCGTAGCCTCCCCACTCCCTTCGATCCAGAACCCCGATGCCCCCTGGTACCAGGCCACACCCGCCTGACGAAGCGCCCGCAGCATGCCGGCGCCCTTTACCAGATAGCGCCAGCCTGCGAGCGCGCGCGGCAGAAACGGCAGGGCCCGGCGCAACCGGTTGGCCGGGCCGATCTCCACCACCGCGCGGGGGGCCACACCGGCTGCGATCATCTGCTGGGCAAGCAGCAGCAGCAGCGGCCCGGCCCCGGCAAGGACGGCGCTCTGCGCCACGCCGCCATGTGCCTTCAGCAAAATCTGCAAGGCGCCCGCCGTCGTGACCCCGGGCAATGTCCAGCCCGGCACAGGCACTGGCCGCTCCACGGCGCCCGTCGCCACCAGAAGGCGACTGGCGCTTATGCGCCGGCTGCCTGCACCTGTTGAAAGGTCGAGCAGGAAATGCCCGTCCTTGCGCTCGGCATTCCACAACAATGTCGAGGGCAGGTAGTCAGCCCCGCTGGCCCGGAAGCCGGCCGCCAGTGCCGACCCTTTTGCGTAATCGGCACCAAGGACAGCGAGACGCTGCGGCGATGCCTGTTCAATTGCCCGGTAGATCTGGCCACCCGGTTGGGCCTGCTCGTCGAGCACAATGACCGAAAGGCCCTGCCGCGAAGCTTCCGTCGCCGCGGCCATGCCGGCCGGGCCGGCACCGATCACTGCAAGCTGGTACTGTTTCACAAGCCCCCCTCCGGGCCGCCCGTGAGGGCAAGCCTCGCGGCACCGGCCTGCCGGCGCACAACCATGCCGGGGCGGACGGCAACCATGCAGGCCTGCCGGTTTGGAACGCCGTCGATCTCCATGAGGCACTCAAAGCAGCTTCCCATCAGGCAATAAGGGGCCCGGGAAGCGCCGCTTGCGGGTGTCGATCGTGTGGTGCGGATGCCGGCAAGCATGAGCGCGGCGGCAACAGTGTCCCCCGGTGCAGCGGAAATCCGGGTTCCCTCAAAATCGAATTCGAGACCCTCGTCTTCCTTGTCGGCACCGCCCGCAGGCACTGGCTCCAGACGCTTCAGCATCACCCGATCCGCTTTTGTTTCAGGAACTTTGTCTTGCAGGCCTCCTTATAATTCAAATAACATTAATACCGGACTGCATCTGGATTTGTTATATGCTCAGCCAACGTTCGCTTGAGGCGTTTCACGCCACGATCATCACCGGCTCGGTGTCGGGCGCAGCCGATATGCTGAATGTCTCCCAACCTGCCGTCAGCCGGTTGATCCGCGATCTGGAGCAGGCGCTGCAGATCGACCTTTTCCTGCGCATGGGGGGCAAGGTTGTCCCGACCCCGGAGGCGCGGGAGCTGGCCCTTGAGGTCGAACGTGCCTTTATCGGCCTGACCACCATCGAACGGGCCGCCATGGAAATCCGGCGCGGCCGCCGCGCGGCCATCTCGGTCGCGGCGATGCCCGCCCTCTCCCAGACGATCCTGCCGGATGTCCTGATTGCCCTGCGGCGCAAGATGCCGACGGTCCAGATCGAACTCATGGCCATGCAGACCCAGGACGTGATCCGGCAGGTGGCCTCGCGGCAGTGCCAGATCGGCTTTACCTCGCCGACACGCCAGCAGTTTGAAGTCGATTTGCTGCAGAAATTCGACCTGCCCTACCGGTGCATCCTGCCCGCGGGGCACGAATTGGCGGAGAAGGACGTCATCGAGATTTCCGACCTCGATGGCCGCGATTTCGTCTCCTTCAATGCCAGCACCGCAACCGGCCAGATGCTCGACCGCATTTTCGCCGGGCGGCAAAAGCCGCCGGTCGTGACCGTCCGGTCCCATCTCTCCCCGGTCATCAGCGCTCTGGTCGCGCGGGGCATGGGGGCCGGCATTGTCGATCCCTTCACGGCACAGGAATTTGCCCGCACCGGCGGCGTTTCCCGGCCGGTTACTCTCAAGGAACAATTTTCCTGCGCGGTGGTCCGCCCGCTCGGGCAAAAACTGACCAGTGAAATCGAGATCCTGCTTTCGTCCTTCGAGGAGCAGATCGAAGCAGCCCTGGCCGCCGGCTGAGAACCCTGAGCCGGACCGGCACTGCTCAGCGCAGTGCCGGAGACACCAGATGGGTTAGCGCAGCGCCGGTTTCGTAATAGGCGGCCTTCAGCGCGGTAAAGCGTTCGCTATAGCGCTCGATCGGCGCAACCGGCAGGGCATCCGGGTTGCCTTCCAGCAGCGCCACCGCCGACTGGGTGCCGAACACGGTGCCTGGCGAAATGCCGCGGCCGGAATAACCAAAGGCGGCATAGGCGTTGGGACCGAAGGCGACCACCTTGGGGATATGGTCCGCCGGCATGGCGATACGGCCCCGCCAGCCATATTCGAACTTCAGCTTGCGCAGGGCCGGGAACAGGCTGCTGAGCTTGCGCCGCGCCCATGATTTGTGGATGGCAGCGCCAGGCCCGTCGCTGTTGCCGATACCGCCGATGATCATGCGGCCGGCAAGGTCGGTGCGGAAGGAAGACATGACTTCCGCCGTATCCCAGCAGCCCTCGCCGCCCGTCAGGATGCGCTGGCGCGCGGCTTCCGGCATCGGCTCGGTAGCAAACTGGCAGTAGCTGACGGCCGTATATTCGGCCTTGAACGGGGTTTCGATGCCGAGCTGGTAGGCATTGGTGGCAACCAGCAGATGCCTTGCCTTCACCTCATGTCCGTTGGCACGGGCAACCCACACATCCCCCTGCCGGGTGAGCGAGGTCACCGGCGAGCGGTCATGGATGGCCGCGCCGTTGGCCGCCGCCGCCCGGGCAAGACCCCGGCAATAGGCCAGCGGCTGGATGGTGCCGGCGCGCGGATCGAAGAGCGAGCCGAAGAAGGTGTCGTGAACACCGGTGCGGCGGGCCGTCTCGAAACCATCGAAGAGCTCCAGCGGGGCGCCATAGCGGTTGCCCTGACGGTGACGCTCTTGCAGATCCTTGAGGCCGGCAGGCGAGTGGGCGAGGTGAAGCGTGCCGTTACGGATCGGCTCACAGGCAATGCCTTCCCTCTCGATGATCGAGAAAACCCGGCCCGGGCCCTGCCCCAGCTCGTCGATCAGGCGCCGGCCTGCCGCCTCGCCCATCTGGGCGATGACGGTTTCCGGCGGCAGCCACAGGCCGGCATTGACGAGGCCGACATTCCGCCCCGAGCCGCCATGGCCGATGATCTCGGCCTCCAGCAGGCATACCGTGGCGCCGCGTCGCGCTGCTTCCAGCGCCGCGGCATTGCCGGTAAAGCCGCCGCCCACGATCAGCAGGTCGACGGTCTTGTCGCCGGCAAGCGGCGTTGCCAGAGAATGTTCTTCCGCGCTTGCCCGCCACAAAATGCCGGCATCGCCGGAAATGGCGGGAGCGCCTGCGGGCTTTATTACCTCGGGGGCCGCGCGCAAGGCCGCGCAAGCGGCAGCAATGCGCTTCAGCGCCTCCTGTAACTCGGCCTCGGAAGTGGCGTAGGAGATGCGGAAATAGGGCGAGAGGCCGAAGGCCGAGCCCGGCACCACCGCCACATGCGCCTCTTCCAGCAGATAGTCGGTAAAATCGCTATCAGTGGCGATGCGCTTGCCCTTGGGGCTGATGCGCCCCATCAGCCCGGCGCAGCTGGCAAAGGTGTAGAACGCCCCTTCCGGCACCCGGCACTCAAGCCCGTCGATGGCATTAAGCGCAGCCACGACCAGATCGCGCCGGCGCTTGAAACTCTCCTGCCGGGGGGCGAGGAAATCCTGCGGGCCGTTAAGCGCCTCGACCGCCGCCGCCTGGCTGACGGAAGAGGGGCAGGAGGTTGCCTGGCTCTGGATAACGGCCATGGCCTTGATGAGTGCCTTCGGCCCGCCGGCATAGCCGATGCGCCAGCCGGTCATGGCATAGGCCTTGGAAACGCCGTTGATGGTGAGCGTGCGGGGCTTGAGCTTCGGCTCCAGCGCCGCCGGCGTCACGAAACGGAAGCCGTCATAGACGATATGCTCGTACATATCGTCGACCATCAGCCACACATGGCGCTGGGTCAGCAGCACATCCAGCAGCGGGCGGTAATCCGCCTCACTATAGGCCGCACCCGATGGGTTGGAGGGGGAGTTGAGCAGCACCCAGCGGGTTTTGGGGCTGATCGCGCGCTGCAGCTGCTCCGCCTTCAGCCGGAAACCGGCCTTGCCGTCGCAGGGCAGCAGCACCGGCACGCCGCCACACAGCTCCACAATGTCGGAATAGGACGTCCAGTAGGGCGTCGGGATGATGACCTCATCGCCGGGATTGAGGCTCGCCATGAAGGCGTTGAAGAGGATCTGCTTGGCGCCGGTGGCAACGGTGATTTCGTCGAGCGCATACTCGACGCCGTTTTCGCGGGCAAACTTGGCGGCAATCGCCGCCTTGAGCTCCGGCGTGCCATCGAGCGCGGTGTATTTGGTCTCCCCGCGATCGATGGCCGCCTTGGCCGCCGCCTTGATGGTATCGGGCGTATCGAAATCGGGCTCGCCGGCACCAAGAATGATGACCGGCAGGCCCTGCTTCTTCATGGCGCCGGCACGCGCGCCAATCTGCAGGATCTTCGAGACGCCGATGGAGGCGATACGGGAGGCGGGCCGGAAGCCCGCCTCCAAAGCCTGAGGCTCAAGGGGCATGAAGGGTTTACTCGATGTCGAAGGAGACACCCTGCGCCAGCGGCAGGGCCTTGGAGTAGTTCACCGTATTGGTGGCACGACGCATATAGGCTTTCCAGGCATCGGAGCCGGATTCACGGCCGCCGCCGGTTTCCTTCTCGCCGCCGAAGGCCCCGCCGATCTCGGCGCCGGAGGTGCCGATATTGACGTTGGCGATGCCACAATCGGACCCGTCGGCTGCCAGGAAGCGCTCGGCCTCCTGCACATTGAGGGTGAAGATGGAGGAGGAAAGGCCCGCCGCCACCGCATTGTGATCCTCAAGCGCCTTGTCGAAGTCCGAATACTTCATGACGTAGAGGATGGGGGCGAAAGTCTCTTCCAGCACCGGGCCGGCCTGCTTCGGCATCTCGACGATGGCCGGGCGCACATAATAGGCGCTGTCCTTGCCGGCCTCGGCCACCCGCTCGCCGCCGGTGATGCTGCCGCCCTCGGCCTTCGCCGCGGCAAGCGCCTTCTGCATATTGTCGAAAGCCGGCTTGTCGATCAGCGGACCGACAAGCGCCGTGGTTTCCAGCGGGTTGCCGACGGAGACGCTGAGATAGGCCTTCTTGAGGCGCGGCACGAGCTGGTCGTAAACGCTCTCATGCACAAAGAGGCGGCGCAGCGTGGTGCAGCGCTGACCGGCGGTGCCCATGGCGCCGAAGGCGATGGCGCGCAGCGCCATGTCGAGATCGGCCGTGGGGCAGACGATGCCGGCATTGTTGCCGCCGAGCTCAAGGATCGAGCGGGCGAACCGCTTGGCCAGACGCGGAGCGACTTCCTTGCCCATGCGGGTGGAGCCGGTGGCGGAAACGAGCGCGACCCTGGGGTTATCCACCAGCGCCTCGCCCACATCGCGCGCGCCGATCAGCACCTGGGAGAGGTTTTTCGGCGCGGAACCGAAGCGGGCCGCCGCACGCTCGAAGATGGCCTGGCAGGCAAGCGCGGTCAGCGGCGTCTTTTCCGACGGCTTCCACACTGTGGCATCGCCGCACACTAGCGCGAGCGCTGCATTCCACGACCAGACGGCGACCGGGAAGTTGAAGGCGGAGATGATGCCGACGACGCCCAGCGGGTGCCAGGTTTCCATCATGCGGTGGCCGGCGCGCTCGGTGGCAATGGTGAGGCCGTAAAGCTGACGGGAGAGACCGACGGCGAAATCGCAGATGTCGATCATCTCCTGCACTTCACCGAGACCCTCGGAGGTGATCTTGCCGGCCTCGATGGAAACGAGGCGGCCGAGATCGGCCTTGGAAGCGCGCAGCTCTTCACCCAGCAGGCGCACCAGCTCGCCGCGGCGCGGGGCCGGCACGAGGCGCCATTCCTTGAAGGCTTCGTGCGCGCCGTCGATGACCTTTGCCGTCTCCGCCGCTGACACCGTCTTGAGTTTGGCGATTCCCTCCCCGCTGACCGGGCTGAAGGAAGCCATGTCCCCACCCGTCCAGGCGGCACGCGGCACGCCCAGCTTGTCGAGAAGGGCGGCGGTTTCCTGCTTCACATCAACGCTCTTGGTCATCGGTCTTTCCTTTTTTCCAAATTCCGGGGCGGGCTGGTGCCGCCTTGTCCTGATGTCAGAAACTCATCGCACCGAGCGGGCCCGGCGAGGTGATGTCCTTGAGCCCTGCCGCCAGCCGGCGCAGCTCCCGGGGGGTATATTTGTCGTAGAAGGTCTGGTTCTTGCGGCCGATAGCGTGTTCGGCGCTGAAGCTGCCGGCGAACCCTTCCACCGCCACCTCGAACACCCAGCTGCGCAGCGCGTCTTCAAACGCCGGCCCGGCAAGGCGCGGATCGTCTTTGGCCACCACGAGGTTGAAGTGCACGCCGCCATCGCCGATATGGCCGAAATCGCAGACGGTGACGCCGGGGAACTTGCCCGGCAGGTCAGCCTTCATCTGCTCCAGAAAGCGCATGATGTCGCCGCGGCGGAAGGCGAGATCGAAGGCGATCAGCCGGCCCTTGTGCTTCACCCCTTCGGAAAGGGCGTGGCGCAGCGCCCAGATTTCATGCGGCGGGCCAACAAAGGCATCGGCGAGCGGCGCATCCTCCCGCTCCCAGATGGCGCCCAGCACCTCTTCGAGCATCGCATCCAGCGGCTGCTCGCCCTCACGCGGGCCGTTGGAGCGTGACAGCTCGGCCAGAATGACGAATTCCGGCACCACCCCGCCCTGGAAAGGATTGCGCAGCGAGGGCACGTGATCCAGCGCCGCCCGCACGGCATTGCCGGACATGCCCTCAAAGGCGGAAAGCGTGCTGCCGACCGCCTCTTCCATCGCCAGCAGGAGCGCCGGCACCTGCTCCGGCGCGGCGGGCACCAGCAAGGCGGTGGCGGACTGGCGCGGTGCCGGCTCCAGATTGAGCACACATTCGGTGATGATGCCGAAGGCGCCGGAGGTGCCGATGAAGAATTGCTTCCAGTCGACGCCGGTATTGTTCTTGCGCAAACCAGAGGAAAGATCGAGCACCGTTCCCGCCTCATCCGCCAGCACGACGGTGAGGCCCAGCGTGTTGTGGCGCACATCGCCATAACGCAGGAACCGCGAGCCGCCGGTGTTGGTGGCGATCATGCCGCCAAGGCGCGGATCGGCGCCGAGGTCGATGGGGAAAAACAGGCCATGCTCTTCCAGGCGGCCATTGAGATCGCTGAGGCGCAGGCCCGCACCGGCCTTTACCGTGCGGTTTACCCGGTCGAGATCGAAGGTGCCGGTCAGGCGGTCAAGGCTCAGCACGCCCTGCTTGCCGCTGCCATCCGGCGTGGAGCCGGAGACGAGGCCGGTATTGCCGGACTGCGCCACGAGGGCGATGCCCTGCTTCACGCAATAGGCAACAACGGCGGACACTTCCGCCGTCGAGGCCGGGCGAGCGACAAAGGCAGCGCTGCCCTTGTCGTAACGGGCGCCCGTTTCGTAGGCGACCATGTCCGCCCCCGTCAGCAGCCCCTTGTCGCCAAGCAGGCCGCGCAGCGCGTCCAGATGGGTCGGATCAATCATGCTCGGTGCCCTGTGATCATCATTCCGCAGCAACGGCGCGGGAGACGACGCCAAGGCAACCTTCCAGCGAAGCCCGCTCGATACCGGCATAATGGGCGAACTCATCCAGCACCGAAGCGCCGAGATCACGCTCGAACATCACCTGATTGGGGCTTGCCGCAAAATCCTGCGCCGCCTCGTCGCCGAGGTTGGACTGGAAGATACCGGCAGCGCTGACCGGCAGGAAGTCCTCGTAGATGATCGGGTCAAACTGCACGAGCCCTTCGGCAATCGCCGTTTCCAGATCAAGCGCGCGGCCGGTGGCAAGCTTGCCCCTTTCCGTCAGCGAGTAGCTGAAATAGGCAAGGCCGGCCTTGCGCATCGCGTCCCAGTCATCCGGGAAGGCGGCGAAGACGTCCGCCAGCGCCGCTTCATACTCGGCGGCGTTGGATCCGTCGGCGGCAGGACGCACCCGGGCGCGGGAGGCATCCAGCAACTGGTCATAAAGCGCGCGGCCCTTGGGCGTCAGTGCCACGCCACGCTGCTCGATCTCGCCGAAGCGGGCGGTGTGGGAGCCCTCATGCCAGGCGCCGTCGGCGCCGATGAAGGAAACAGCCTCCTCCAGCGCCTTGAACGAGGTCTGGCGCAGGAGGATGGCGCAGCTGCGCGTCGGCGGACCTTCGACCACGGCCTTGGGGGCAATGCCTTGCGCCGGCATCAGCGCCTGCACCTTGTCGATATCAAGTGTGCGCGGCGTCAGATGGTTAATGTGCGGCCCCTTGAAGGAGACAACATCGGCAATCAGGCGATGGGCATCATGCAGGCGCTTGTACATACCGGCGCTGACCAGCGCACGATCATGCCAGCGGAACGTCTCCAGCACCTCGCGCACGAAACGCGCGGCATCGGCAACATCAAGCCCGCCTTCTGCCTCCGCCTTTTCAACAAGGCGCACCGCCTCGTCGGTAAAGATGCGGCGCCTTGCCAGCACATCGGCGGCTTCCTGGCGCAGCTTCTCATCCGCAATGAGGTCCAGCCGGAGCAGCGAGGTAAAGACACGGAACGGATTGAGCTTCAGGCTTTCTTCCGCCACCGGGCGGAAGGCGGTGGAGTGCACCGGAACGCCGGCTTCCGTCAGGTCGTAATACCCGACCGGAAACATGCCCATGACGGCAAAGGCACGGCGCATCATGGCAAGCTCCGCCGTGGTGCCGAGACGGATGGCCCCGTGACGTTCTTCGGAGATGCGCTCCAGCGATCCGGTCGCTTCCAGCCGCGCGGCGAGTGTGGCATCGCCGGCCAGAACCGCGTCATTCACCCGGGCGACGAGCGACATCAGCGTGCCGTAGGCGGGCACTTCGTCGCGGTACATCGCTGACATGGCGCGGGAGAATTCCGCACGGATATGGTCGGCACTCACAAAATTCCGGGCCGTCATCGCACTCGCACTCTCATCTCAAGGAGCACCCGCCTCTCAGAAGGCTGGCGCCAATCATTCTTGTTTTTCATACTAGCGGGAAGATTTGACCGGTTACAGCGACCGATCTGAACGACTTCATGCGAGTTTGGAATGAAGCTGGCCCGAAACGCCCTTCCCGACCTTTCCGTGCTGCAGGCTTTCGAATGTGCGGCGCGGCATGGCAGCTTCACCCAGGCCGCCGCCGAGTTGAACCTGACGCAAAGCGCCGTCAGCCGGCAAATCCGCGCGCTGGAAGACCAGCTGCATGTCACCCTCTTCGAGCGTATCCGCAAACGTGTGGTGCTGTCGGCCGCCGGCAAGGCGCTTTTACCCGATGTGGTGCGCCTGCTCGGCCAGACGGAAGAGATGGTGCTGCGCGCCATGGCCGCGCCGGATGGCAAGGACACGCTGACGGTTGCCACCCTGCCCACGTTCGGCAATCGCTGGCTCATGAAGCGCCTGCCGGCTTTTCTCGCCGGCCATCCGGGCACGGTGCTCACCGTCGCCTCCCGCTCAGAGCCGTTCGACCTGATGGCGGAAGATTTCGATATTGCCATCCACTATGGCCAACCGGTCTGGGCGCATGCCACCTGCACTTACCTTTGCAGCGAAATCATCCTGCCGGTGGCAAGCCCGGCTCTGCTGGAAAAACTGCCGGTGAACGGCCCGGCGGATTTTGAAAAAGCGCCGCTGCTCCACCTCACCACCCGGCCCCGGCTGTGGTCCGACTGGTTTCAGGCCAATGCCCACGAGGGCGCCGGTGCCTTCCAGGGCCACCGGTTCGACCAGTTCAGCATGATCATCGAGGCGGCCCTGCAAGGGCTCGGCTTCGCCTTGCTGCCGCGTTATCTGATCGAGGATGAGCTGGCCTCCGGCCGCCTGGGCATCACGCTCGACCGGCCGATCACCACGGCCAACAGTTATTATATCGTGACGCCCGAAGGCAAACAGGGCACCGCCATCACCCGCCAGTTCCAGGACTGGCTGCTGGGGCAGGTGTCGCGCTGACGATCGGATTGCGGGGGACTAACGCTGCCTGTCCGCCTTTACCTGCTCCCGGGACCACCAGGAGAAGATGACGAAGCCCAGATCGAGCATCGGCACCAGATGGTTAAGTTCCAGCGAGCGCAGGTGGGAACGCGGCTTGACCTTCAACGTGCCGCCCGGGAGCTTTATGTAGAGCCACGCCATCGCCGCCACCCGCCATCCTTCCTTCAGGGGCCGGGTCCACCAGAAAGGCAGCCTCCTTCCATGTGCCGGCTCTCTTTTGGAACGCGGCAGTCACGGACAAGGCTGCATCTCGTGAAACCTGAACTGCCTTAACCCCTAGGCGGTGGCGGCGCGGCTGTCTGCGTCCATTTTTGACAGGATAAACGAAGCCCCGGCGGGTGAGGCCGGGGCACATTTCTCTCAGACCGTTTCCAGCGCCGGAAAGTCGATATAGCCCTCCGCCCCGCCGCCATAATAGGCAGCCGCCGGCGCTTCAGTGAGCGGCGCTTCGCGGCGCAGGCGCTCGACCAGATCGGGGTTGCCGATGAAGGGCCGGCCGAAAGAGACCATATCGGCATGGCCGGAGGCGACGGCCTTGAGGGCCATGCCGCGGTCATAGCTGTTGTTGGCGATGTAACTGCCGCCAAAGGCCGCGTGCAGGGCCTTGAAGTCAAAGGCACCGGCGGCATTGTCACCACGGGTCTGCCCCTCGATGGCATGCAGCCAGGCAAGGCCCAGTTTGCCAAGCTCGCGGGCCAGATAGCCGTAGGTTGCCTGCGGGGTGCTATCGAGCGGGGTATCGCCGATGGCGGTGGAGAGCGGGGAGAGCCTGACGCCGACCCGGTCCGCGCCCCAGATTTCCGCCACCGCCGTCACCACCTCGATGGGCAGGCGGGCGCGGTTCTGGATGGAGCCGCCATACCGGTCCGTGCGCTTGTTGGTGCTGTCGCGCAGGAACTGCTCCAGCAGATAACCATTGGCGATATGCACTTCCACGCCATCGAAACCCGCCTTCAGCGCGTTTCGGGCGGCACGGCGGTAATCCTCGATAAGGGCCGGGATTTCTTCCAGCGCCAGCGCGCGGGGCATCGATGGCTGCAGCATGCCCTCCAGCGTAAAGACGGTGCCACCGGCCTGGATTGCCGACGGGGCGACCGGCGCCACGCCCTTTTCCTGCAGGCTGACATGCGAGATACGGCCGACATGCCAGAGCTGGAGCACGATGCGCCCACCCGCCTCATGCACGGCCTTTGTCACCTCGGCCCAACCTGCGACATGGGCGCCCTCATAGATGCCGGGGGTCAGCGCATAACCACGCCCGGCGCGGGAGATGTTGGTTGCCTCCGCCACGATGAGGCCGGCGCTGGCGCGCTGGTGGTAATATTCTGCGGCGAAAGGCGACGGCACACCTTCCATGTCGGCCCGCGAGCGGGTGAGCGGGGCCATGGCGATGCGGTTGGCGACAGGGATGGCGCCGATATGGCCGGGCGCAAAAAGATCGGCCTTATGAGGGGTGGTCATTTCAAGGGATCCTTTCGGGCAAAGCGGGGCCGTCCCTCCCCCGGCGCCGTCACGGCAGCCGGGGGAGAAGGGCAGTCTTTCGCGGATGCGGTCAGAGAGAGGTCAGTCGCCGAGCGGCAGCGGGGCAGCCGGGTTCACGAGGCCGGCATTACGCAGTTCCCACCAGAAGTCGGTCGGCACTTTTTCCTGAAGCGCGGCGCTATCCTCGGCGATACGGCCGGGACGGCTTGCGCCGGGGATGACCGCCGCAACGGCAGGGTTGGCGAGCGAGAACTGGAGGCCTGCGGCCTTCATGCTCACGCCATAACGATCGGCAATCGCCTTGATGTCAGCCACCTTCCTGAGAATGGCCGGGGTGGCAGGAGCATATTCGAAATTGGGCCCGCCGACGAGGGCGCCGGAGCTGTAGGGGCCGCCAACCACGATGCCGAGGCCCCGTTCGGCCACCAGCGGCATCACGCGCTGCAGCGCCCGGTCATGGTCGAGCAGCGTGTAGCGCCCGGCCAGCAGGAAACCATCGGGGCGATTGTTCTCCAACCCCAGCAGCAGCTCGATGGGCTCGACACGGTTGACGCCCAGGCCCCAGGCCTTGATCACGCCCTCATCCCGCAACCGGTCGAGCGCCTTGAAGGCCCCCTTGCGGGCGGTCTCGAACACATCGAGCCACTCATCACCATAAAAATCCTGGGCGACATCATGGACGAAAGCAATTTCGATACGGTCCGTATCGAGGCGCTTCAGGCTGTCCTCAATGGAGCGCAGCGTGGCGTCTTCCGAATAGTCATTCACGATCCGGTTCGGGCGGCCATGCTTGAAGACATCGCCTTTTTCGCCATTGTCGCGGGCGCTCACATCCTCAACCTCGTCGAGGATCACGCGGCCAACCTTGGTGCTGATGACGTACTCATCCCGCGGCCGGCCGACGAGCGCCTCGCCCATGCGGATTTCGGCAAGGCCGGCGCCATAGAAGGGGGCGTTGTCGAAATAGCGGATGCCATCGTTCCAGGCGGCATTCACGGTTTCCAGCGCTTCCTCCTCGGGAATGGCGCGGAACATGTTGCCAAGCGGGGCCGCGCCGAAACCGAGGCGGCTGGGGAGAATATCCTTGAGAGCCATTTTAAAACCCTTTCGGAGCAAAGTGTGGGGGGCTGTCTGGCGCGGCAGGGCCGTCAGCTTTGAGCGAATGACAATAAGGGCAAGGCATCTGAACGACGGCCAACATCCGTCTCACGAAAACAATGCGGATGATTGAACACTTGTCGTCCAGAAGCCGTGGTTGTTTCCCTAGAGCAGGCCGAGGATCAGCGCTGCCGCGGCGGCCGAGGATTGCGGGTTCTGCCCGGTGACAAGGCGGCCATCCTTGATGGCGTGTGATGCCCAGTCCGCGGCGGGGTGATGGATGGCGCCCAGCTCCTTGAGGCGCGTTTCCAGCAGGAACGGCACCTTTTCCACTCCGCCCACGGCGCGTTCCTCGGCATCGGTAAAGGCGGCGACATGGCGGCCAGCGATAAAGGGCGTGCCATCCGGGCGACGCATGCCGGCAAAGACGGCCGGCGCATGGCAGAGGCTGGAAATCACCCGGCCGGTTTCGTCAAAGCGGAAGAGCAGGTCATGCAGCTTCCTGTTATAGGGCATGTCGAAGACGGCCCCGTGGCCACCCGGCATGTGGACGGCATCAAACCCATCCGTCTCCAGAGTGTCGAAGGCGGGAGTGTCCGCGAGCAAGGCGAGGGGGCGGTTCCAGGCGAGAGCCTGTTCGGGAGTCGGGTTGCTCTTGGGGTCAACCGGGACCCGGCCGCCGGCAATGGAAGAAACCACGACCTCGTGACCAGCAGCGGTCAGGGCGAGGTATGGCACAGCGTGCTCCTCGGCCCAGAGGCCGGTGAGCTCATTATTCAGCATGCGCTCGTGGCTGGTGAGGATGAAGAGGATGCGGGACATCGGCTGGCTCCTTGCTGGCGCCCGCCTTCTTGCCGGGCGCGCTGTTTGGGATGCCCGGATCATGTCCCGCACCGATACATTCCGGAAATTTATTACTGTGATTTCAGATATTCACATGAGATTATAACTCATGCGTTATGACCTGAATCTGCTGCCGACCTTCATTGCCTTGATGGAGGAGCGCAACGTAACCCGCGCCGCCGAGCGGCTGGGCATTACCCAGCCCGCCCTTTCCAACGCGCTGACACGGCTGCGCACCACGCTGCAGGACCCGCTTTTTATCCGCGAGCGCTACGGCATGCAGCCGACGCAGAAAGCACTGGAGCTGGCGCCGGTTATCGCGGCAGCACTCGCCTCGCTGGATGATGTAGTGCTGGGCCAGCAGGCGTTCGACCCGTCAAAGGCCGAGCTACTCTTTACCGTCGCCCCCAACAGCTATGTCGAGTTCGTGCTGATGCCGGCGGTGGTGGCGAAGCTGCGCGAGGTGGCACCCAACATCAAGCTGCGCCTTACCCCCTTCGGCAGCGATCTTGCCGAGACCGGCGTGGTTTCCGGCTCCACAGCAATGGTGCTGGGGCGCATCGTCGACCCGCCTGACAATCTGGTGGTGCAGCACATGATGGAAGACGGGCTCGCCTGCGTGGTGCGGGCAGACCACCCGCAGGTGAAGGAGAGCCTCACGCGCCAGCAATATGAGCAGATGCGCCACGTCAACATGCTGCCGCCGGGCCGCCTGCGTGCCGGTCTGTTCCAGGCGCTGGATCGGCAGGGGCTTAGGCGGGATGTGGCGGTTTCCGTCACCCACTTCCTTGCCATCCCGGAACTCATCGCCGTGACGGATTATTGTTCGACATTGCCGAAGCTGATCTGCCGCTTCCTTGCCCGCGACAAGCGGCTAAAGGTGCTGCCCTCGCCGGTCGATCTCGGCACCTTTCCGGTGGAGATGGCCTGGCATGTGCGCTACCGGCACGATCCGGCCCATCGCTGGCTGCGCACGCTGATCGCCGAGGTAGCGCGGGAGGTCGCGGCCGGCTGAGCGGCAGCAATAGCCGGGCAGCAGCAGTGCCCACCGGCAGGCCGGGCCGCGGGCAACAGGCTCCGCCGGAGCGCGCCCCCACTTCCCCCGAAGCATTGGCCCGCCCTGCGGATCCCGCTCCCCGCGACCCTGAACCCGACATCCAGCCTATGAAAGGGCCGGGGTAGCGTCAGCGTCCATTTTTGATGCGCGGGGCGGGCGCACCGCCGCCCCTCAGGTCCGGGTAGAGACCGGTGGTTTTCCGGCCCCGGCGGAAAGCCGGGCCAGCGCATCCACAAAGGCCCGCTCGATAATGGCAAGCTTTTGCGCCTGGGCACGGGCGTACTCGTCATGAAACGCCCGTGAAATCCAGATGCGCGAGCGCCCGCGCCGCCCGCTCCAGCCGACACCGCCAATGGACTCAGCGGCTGCAAACTTGCGGCTGGTATGGGCGCGGGAAAGGCCGAAAGCCTCGGCCAGATGCGAGATGGCGCTGACATCGGTCAGGAACTTGTCGCGCTCCGGTGACACTTCCGGGCCGATGCCGGCAATCAGCCGGTCCATGATCAGCCCGCCGGCATCGGCCCAGGTGAAGATGGAATAGAGCGGGCCGGGCTGGCGGATACCGGGGTCGGCCAGCAAGGCACGGGCGATCTCCGGCTCGGCCAGAGCAAGAAGGGCCTCGGGGGCTTCCTGAAACCGGCCTGTACGCTCTGCCTTGTCGATCAGATCAAGCGCCTGCAGATGCGCGGCAAACCAGTGGGCCAGCATGGTGAGGGTTGCCGGTGACGGGGCGGCCAGGCAGCCCTCGCCGGCGGCGCTGCCCGGGACCGGGCGGATGACGCCGTATTTCAACGCCTCATCAAAAAAGGCATAGGCGGTATTGCGGCTGGCAATGGCATGCCGCAGCGCCAGTTGGCCGAGATCCCGCCGGCCAAGCCCCGGCCGGGCCGGGTCGTCCATGCGGAAATAGAGCGCAAGCGCGGCATGGCAGAGGAGCCAGCGCTGCTGGGTGGCAAAAAGCGCGGCCGTGCGCGGGGCCGCCTCATGAATAGCGACAAAGCCCTGGGCCAGTTGCCGGATGGCCACGGAAAATCCCGGAGCGGCGAGAAGCCGCCGAACAGCCTCATCCTGCGACGGCTCCAACTGTGCAAGAGCCGTCCGCAACCGCCGGGATACCGGCAACTCCACGATCACGCCCATGAGCCGCCCCTCAAAAATACGGGGAGCGCGCCTGACCGATACCGGCGAAGGCACACCCAACTGACTACCGCCGTACCGCGAGGGCATCGGCGCCGTCTTCTCAACGGGTGCAAAGCAAGTGATTTTCCGGGAGGTGCGTCAGATCGCGCGGGAGAACAGGCGGCGCTAGTGCAGGCTTGCCTGCTCCCGCAATTCGCCCGGCGCCAGACCAAACTGGGCGCCGAACAGCCTGTAGAAGGTGGCGAGACTTTCAAAGCCGCAGGCATAGGCGACTTCGGTTACCGGCAAGGCCGGGTCCTGCAGCAGCAGCGCACGGGCATCCTCAAGGCGCAAGCCCGCAAGCGTGCGGGCAAAAGTCTGCTCCGCCCCCTCGAACACCAGATGCAGCTGGCGCAGCGAGATGCCCAGCTCGGCGGCAACGGCAGCCGGGGTTACCTCCCAGCGGCGCCGGTCACGCTGCAGGATCTCAAGCGCGGCATAACGCAGGCCTGCCCGCAGGGCCGCCCTTACCTCCGGCAGGGCGACGGAAAGGCGTCCGCGGGCCGCAAGAGCCAGCCGGGCAAGCCCGCTGACCTCCCCGGCCGGATCGGCCAGCTTGCTGCCGTCAGCAACAAGGGCATTGAACAGGGCGCGGAACGGCCGGGCGAAAACCGGCCTCTCCAGATAACGGGTCGCGAAGAGATCATGGGCCGGCTGGCCAAGCGTCAGCCTGTCATCGAGCGGTATCTTGAGCATGAGGCAGTGAAAGCTCTCATGACTGCCCGGCAACCCTTGGTGCGGCAGATCGGAATGGGTGACGACCAGATCACCCTCCCGCACTATGTCGGTGTGGTCGCGGCCCGAGCGCAGCAGGCCGCCCCCCTTCACCTGCAGCGCGATGCACAGGCTGTCGCCGGCAATGCGCCCGATATCCGCTTCGGTGCGGCTGACATGATAGGCCGAGGCCCGCATTTCAGAGGCAATGGCACTGCCGACGGCATGGGCACGAAAGAAGCCGCTGAAAGCGGGGCGGCGCTCGGACGGCAGTTCAATGGTGACGCCAAACAGGCTGCGCCCGCGCACTTCGCGCCAATGGTCGAAGCGATCCTGCGGGGCAATGTCATCGGTATCGAAACGGATCATGATCGCCTGCTCGCCCCTCCTCGAGAGCCAACAGCCTTTGTCCATCCAGCATCGTCATGGGAGCGATCGGAAGGAAAGGACAAAATGCGGGAAAGCCGTCCTGAGTGCCGTTGGGAAAGGATTACGCCTCAATTCGACGACATGGCCGCCGGATCGCCTCAAAGACAAGAAACCCTGATTGCTTCCGCCAGGACATCGGGCGCTTCGGTAAAATGCCCAAAAGGGAGGATCAGGGATGACGAAAGACGAGCTGTCAGAAAAATACCGCGCCTATATCGACTGCCTGAACCGGCGGGACTGGTCCCGTCTGGGAGATCATGTTGTCGAGAGCGCCGAACATAACGGACGCAAATTCGGCCTTGGCGGTTACCGCAGGATGCTTGAAGGCGACGTCGCCGCGATCCCTGACCTCCATTTTCACATCGATTTCCTCATAGCCGATCCTCCCATGATCGGCGCGAGGCTACTCTTCGACTGCACACCCCGGGGAGAGCTGTTTGGCCTGCCGGTCAATGGCAGGCGAGTGCACTTCACCGAAAACGTCTTCTACCGCTTCGAGGATGGCAAGGTCGCCGGCGTCTGGTCGGTCATCGATATCGCCGCGATCCGGGCGCAGATCGGGGTCTGAGCTCGGCGTTTCCCTGGAGGTGTAGACATGCGGGTGAGCCCGGCGATCAGGGGAAATGCGTAAAACAGATCAGGTCGATGTCGGCGCACGGCCTTGCGGTTCGTCCTAGGGATAGATGCTCGCAAGAGCGCAACCAAAAGGACCATCCGAGATGATAAAGACAGTCGCAATCCTCATCGCCCGCCTGATCTTCGGCGGCGCTTTCCTGATGGCGGCCTCGTTCAAGTTTTCCGGCATGGAAGACACGGCGCAATACATCGCGGCCATCGGCTTCCCCTTCCCGCTCTTTTTCGCATGGGTCGCCGCCTTCTTTGAAATCGCACTGGCCCTGGCTTTCTTATCCGGGGCATTTTTCTCCGAAGCGGCGGTGCTGGCCGCGGCCTATGTGCTGTTTCTCGGCCTCGCCTTCCATGGCCCCTCCCGCTGGGAGGCAAACCCGATGGAATTCGGCTTCTTCGTCGATCACTTCACCTATATCGCCGGCCTACTGTTTGCCGCCGTTCACGGCTCGGGCGAGAAGCTGGCGCTTACATGGCACATCCGCTGGCGCTCGTCCGGACTGGCTCGAACCTAAGCAACTTTCCCCTGTCCCCCAGCCGAGCCCGTAAAAGTAAAAACCCCACCGTCAATACGAGCGGTGGGGTTTGATATTTGGGCTTGGGGGCAGGATTTACCGCCTCATCCACCTTGCGGTGGCTGCTGCGTTGCCCTGCGCAGCGGTGCTGCTCCGGGCCGAACCTGGAGCCGGCTTCTCTCATCTGTCCACCGAGCCCGTAAAAGCAAAGACCCCAGCGCTTTGGGCACTGGGGTCTTTGCTTTTATGGGTGCGGGGGCAGGATTTGAACCTGCGGCCTTCAGGTTATGAGCCTGACGAGCTACCGGGCTGCTCCACCCCGCAGGGGTGCGATTTGTGCTGGGGAGGGGCCGGTTGGGTGCAGAGTATGAAGAGGGAAGCTTTGTTCTGTTTGATTGATAGACCTGGCGATGACCTACTCTCCCACGTCCTGACGACGCAGTACCATTGGCGCTGAAGGATTTCACGGCCGAGTTCGGAAAGGGATCGGGTGTTTCGCCTTCGCCAGGACCACCAGGTCGATTAATCAAACAGATGTTTGCAAGCGCGCTTGCTGGCAAACAGGGTTGTTTCTTGATCCGAGTAACCCGTGCGGGGTGCCTCTTGGTGGAGGACTTGCATGTATAACGGAGTGGAGTGAACAAGCCGGTCGGGCAATTAGTAACGGTAAGCTTCACGCATTACTGCGCTTCCACATCCGTCCTATCAACGTGGTGGTCTTCCACGGCCCTGATAGGGAGTTCTGGTTTTGAGGTCGGCTTCCCGCTTAGATGCTTTCAGCGGTTATCCGTTCCGCACTTAGCTACCCGGCGATGCCGCTGGCGCGACAACCGGTACACCAGAGGTGCGTCCATCCCGGTCCTCTCGTACTAGGGACAGCTCCTCTCAAAACTCCTACACCCACGGCAGATAGGGACCGAACTGTCTCACGACGTTCTGAACCCAGCTCACGTACCTCTTTAAATGGCGAACAGCCATACCCTTGGGACCTGCTCCAGCCCCAGGATGAGATGAGCCGACATCGAGGTGCCAAACACCCCCGTCGATGTGGACTCTTGGGGGGTATCAGCCTGTTATCCCCGGCGTACCTTTTATCCGTTGAGCGATGGCCCTTCCATGCGGAACCACCGGATCACTATGACCGACTTTCGTCTCTGTTCGACTTGTCTGTCTCACAGTCAGGCAGGCTTATGCCATTGCACTCGACGGCTGATTTCCGACCAGCCTGAGCCTACCTTCGCACGCCTCCGTTACTCTTTGGGAGGCGACCGCCCCAGTCAAACTACCCACCATGCAGGGTCCCGGACCCGGATAACGGGCCGCGGTTAGATATCAGGATACTCAAGGGTGGTATTTCAAGGATGGCTCCATCCGAGCTGGCGCCCGAACTTCAAAGCCTCCCACCTATCCTACACATGAGAACCCTGATACCACTGCAAAGCTGTAGTAAAGGTGCACGGGGTCTTTCCGTCTGACCGCGGGTACGCCGCATCTTCACGGCGAATTCAATTTCGCTGAGTTGGTGTTGGAGACAGCGGGGCAGTCGTTACGCCATTCGTGCAGGTCGGAACTTACCCGACAAGGAATTTCGCTACCTTAGGACCGTTATAGTTACGGCCGCCGTTTACCGGGGCTTCGATTCAAAGCTCTCACCTCTCCTCTTAACCTTCCGGCACCGGGCAGGCGTCAGACCCTATACGTCGTCTTGTCGACTTCGCAGAGCCCTGTGTTTTTGCTAAACAGTCGCCACCCCCTGGTTTGTGCCCCCGGCCCCTGCTTGCGCAAGAACCGGGCCTCCTTCTCCCGAAGTTACGGAGGTATTTTGCCGAGTTCCTTCAACACCATTCTCTCAAGCGCCTTGGTATACTCTACCAGCCCACCTGTGTCGGTTTGGGGTACGGTCTTGATGATGGGGCTATTTCCCGGAAGTCCTTGGCTGCCAGACCAATCCAATAAGGTCTGACAACGTCCAGCCTTCGTCACCTCCATCAGGTCACGGAATATTAACCGTGTTCCCATCGACTACGGCTTTCGCCCTCGTCTTAGGGGCCGACTGACCCTGCGCGGATTAGCCTTGCGCAGGAACCCTTGGGCTTTCGGCGGGAGTGTTTCTCACACTCCTTGTCGCTACTCATGTCAGCATTCTCACTTCTGATACCTCCAGGACCCCTCACGGGTATCCCTTCACAGGCCTACAGAACGCTCCGCTACCACGTGATCTAAAAGATCACATCCACAGCTTCGGTATATGGCTTGAGCCCCGGTACATCTTCGGCGCAGGATTGCTTAACTAGATCAGTGAGCTATTACGCTTTCTTTAAAGGATGGCTGCTTCTAAGCCAACCTCCTGATTGTCTTGGCCTTCCCACATCCTTTCCCACTTAGCCATAATTTGGGGACCTTAGCTGGTGGTCTGGGCTGTTTCCCTCTTGACGACGGACCTTATCACCCGCCGTCTGTCTGCCGTGCTCTACTCACCGGTATTCGGAGTTTGGTTAGGTTTGGTAAGCCTCGCGGCCCCCTAGCCCATCCAGTGCTCTACCCCCGGCGGCAATACACGACGCGCTACCTAAATAGCTTTCGCGGAGAACCAGCTATTTCCGAGTTTGATTGGCCTTTCACCCCTAGCCACAGATCATCCCCGTCTTTTTCAACAGACGTGGGTTCGGTCCTCCAATGCATGTTACTGCATCTTCAACCTGTCCATGGCTAGATCACCCGGTTTCGGGTCTAATCCGTACGACTGATCGCGCTGTTCACACTCGCTTTCGCTTCGCCTTCGCCTATCGGCTTAAGCTTGCCGCACAGATTAAGTCGCTGACCCATTATACAAAAGGTACGCGGTCACCCTTGCGGGCTCCCACTGATTGTAGGCATCCAGTTTCAGGGTCTGTTTCACCCCCCTTATCGGGGTGCTTTTCACCTTTCCCTCACGGTACTGGTTCACTATCGGTCGTCGAGGAGTACTTAGGCTTGGAGGATGGTCCCCCCATGTTCAGACAGGGTTTCACGTGCCCCGCCCTACTCAAGGACTTGTGGAATTTCTACCCGTACGGGGCTATCACCCGCTTTGGCCGACCTTTCCATGTCGTTCCGGTTCTTAACCACAAGCCACTGGCCTGGTCCGCGTTCGCTCG